>DDHX01000040.1 GCA_002338255.1 Ruminococcaceae bacterium UBA1865
AGCAGCGCCTTGCAATTGCCCGTGTTTTCCTGAAAAACCCAAAAATTTTGATTTTGGATGAAGCAACAAGTGCTCTTGACAATGAAAGTGAACGGCATATTCAAAATTCACTTGAGCGACTTTCCAAGAACAGAACCACGATTGTGATTGCGCACCGCCTTAGTACCATCCGCAATGCAGATGAAATTATCGTTATCGGTGATGAGGGTATTGTGGAACGCGGCAACCATCAAAGTTTGCTCGCACAGGATGGGATCTACGCAAATTACTACAACATGCAGTTTGAAGGGCTCGCTGAATAGGCCTTAAAACATTGATTTACAGAATAACTTTAGGGGGCGAATAAAATGAAAGCTCTTCATCGCATTTTATTTGTTTTGCATTTACTTGTTGGAATCGGTGGTATGGCCGGCGGTTTTGCCGCAATATCGAATCCGCAAAATCCGCTTGGCGTTCCGACTGATACGCTGAAAAATTCGCCGTTTTCCGATTTTTTGATTCCCGGAATCCTGCTGTTTGGTGTAATCGGAGTCGGAAATGTGGTCGCTGCTGTGTTTGTACAGCGCAATCCATGGTATTTCCCTTATGTCAGCAGCGTGTTCGGATGGGCGTTGGTAATTTGGATTATCGTGCAATGCATTATGATTCGCTCCATTGTCTTTTTACACATTTTGTTCTTTGTAATTGGAGCTGTTCAAGCCGCAATTGCCATGCTGCTGCTGTTTCGGGGACATATGTTTCCGTTTAATCTGCTTGAATATTATTGGAAAAAGTTTATGGTAAAAGAAAAGTAATAACGAATTAACAAAACGGACAGGAGGTTTCTCCTGTCCGTTTTGTTATTAATATTTTTCTACTCTGTCTTTCGTAACCCTTGCATGAATAATCGGAACTTTTTTTGGCGCTGTGGAACGAATGGTTACCGCGCTTTCAAAGAGTTTTTCCGCTTCAAGACATTTGTCAATGGAAGAAGAATAGAACTCTGCAATCACATCGCCCGTTTTAACGTAATCACCAATTTTTTTACGAAGTATAATTCCGGCGCTGAAATCAATGGAATCTTCTTTTTTCTCTCTGCCAGCGCCAAGCTCTACGGAAGCGATTCCGCATTGCTCCGTGTTCATCGAGTAAAGATAGCCCTCACTTTGCGCCAAAACCTCATGTTTGACCTTTGCCTGCTCGAACCTTGCATTATCATCAAGGAAGCTCGTATCGCCGCCCTGTGCCGCAACCATTTCTTTCAGCTTTGTAAAGGCTTCCCCATTTTCGATTTCCTGCTGCGCTGTCTTTTTGCAGTCTTCTATACTTCCCTTATTTGCTAAGAAAAGCATATTGGCTGCCAAATCAATGCAAATCTCGGTTAAATCAGCGGGACCGTGTCCCTTGAGCGTTTGGCAAACCTCCATAATTTCGAGTGAATTACCAATCGCATTACCGAGCGGGCGATCCATATCGGTGATCAATGCAATTGTTTTGCGCCCGACGTGCTCACCGATTGCCACCATCGCTTGCGCCAATCGAATAGAATCATCAACGGTTTTCATGAATGCACCGCTTCCGGTCTTTACATCCAACAGGATGCAGTCGGAACCGGCAGCAATTTTTTTACTCATAATACTCGAAGCGATCAGTGGAATACTTTCGATCGTAGCGGTTACGTCACGCAGAGCATAAAGCTTTTTGTCCGCGGGCACAAGGTTACCGGACTGACCGATTACGCTGACACCGACTTTACGGACGATATCAAAGAATTTTTCCCGGTCAATCGAAGTCTGCATTCCCGGAATAGATTCCATCTTATCAACTGTACCGCCCGTATGACCAAGACCGCGTCCGCTCATCTTTGCAACGCGAACCCCGAGCGCCGCGACAATTGGTGAAATAATCAGCGTTGTCTTATCGCCTACCCCGCCGGTGCTGTGTTTATCGACCTTAATTCCATCTATGGAGGATAAATCAACAGTTTCTCCGGAATTCGCCATACACATTGTTAAGTTGGCCGTTTCCTGATCCGTCATGCCTTTGAAATAAATTGCCATTAAAAGTGCGGAAACCTGATAATCCGGAATTTCTCCCTTAACGTAGCCGCCAATAAAGAACTGAATTTCTTCATTCGTCAGCTCACCGCCATCACGTTTTTTGGTAATAATATCATACATTCTCATGCATATTCCTTCATTCCTCCGCGCAAAAATTAATCAATTCACTCGCCGGTCTTACGCGGAAATCCGGCAGCAATAAAGAATTTAATTTAGAGCCACTCCCGCTTGGTGCAAGACAATACACAATTGGGAATTATGCGTTTAAGTTAGCGGGGCCGAAGCCGAACGGAAGCAGTTCACGCAGTGTGTATACTTCCCATTCACCCATATTTTTACCGAGAATAATTTTGAAACTATCAGGGTCACAGAACTCCATCATGACTTGGCGGCAAACTCCGCAGGGCGGGCATATTTCCGTTGAAATATCCTCCCCTTTTCCACCGACAATGGCAATGCATTGGAATTCGTGTTCTCCTTCGCTGATTGCCTTGAAAAAGGCAGTTCGCTCCGCACAGTTTGTGGGTGTATAGGTCGCGTTTTCTATGTTGCATCCCCGGTAAATCTTTCCGCCTTTGGTCAGCAGAGCCGCTCCGACTTTAAACTCCGAATAAGGGGTATAGGCCATTTTACGGGCGGCAATTGCCGCATCTACTAATTCTTNNATTTTCCATCATAACACCTGTTTCTTTAGATAGAATTGAGGAACGACAACTGCCGCTCCCCAATTCATGGTTTTTATTGTTTAAAGCGTAAACCATCAATACCCGCGAGCTTCCTCATTTTTTATGATTTTGATAATTCTGCTCGTCCCCAAACGGGAAGCGCCAAGAGAAATAAACCGCTCGGCATCATCGAGTGTTTGAATTCCACCAGCCGCTTTGATTCTTACGTTTGACCCGATATGCTTTGCAAAAAGTGCGACATCATCAAAGGTCGCGCCCGCGGTTGAAAATCCGGTCGAGGTTTTGATGAAGTCCGCACCGGAGTCTGTTACCACTCCGCACATCTTTATCTTCTCCTCATCCGTTAAGAGGCATGTTTCAATAATAACCTTTAAGACATGAGTGCCGCAGGCCGCTTTGACCTGTTTGATTTCATCCAGCTGCAATTCATAAAGGCCATCTTTTATATAACCGATATTAATGACCATGTCGATTTCGTCAGCGCCGTTTTTAATTGCGTCCTTCGCCTCAAAGATCTTAACTGCAGTTGTAGAGTACCCGTTCGGGAAACCAATGACAGTACAAACAGCCATTTTGTCTCCGACATAATCTTTAGCACGTTTCACATAGGAAGCTGGGATGCAAACAGATGCCGTGTGATACTGTACAGCATCGTCGCAAATTTGTTTAATCTCCGCCCATGTGGCGGTTTGCGTCAACAGAGTATGGTCAACCTTGCTTAATATTTCTTTGTTATCCATCAATTGTATTTACTCCTCTATTTTAAAAATAGTTGACTGTCAAGCGAGGCCGTGTACATTACACAACCTTATCTGACACCCTTTTCATACGGCTCGCCGTCAGCCTTTGGCGCGACTGAACGACCGACAAACAGGATGAGCACTACAATTGTTAAAACATACGGCAGCATTGCGAGAATTTGTGAAGGTACGGCAAAATTGCCGCCGCCCAAAACAACCGTCAGTGCTTGTGCGAAACCAAAGAGCATACATGCGCCGTATGCACCGAATGGAGTCCACTTTCCGAATATGACAGCCGCCATTGCGATAAAGCCCTGGCCGCTGATAGCAGTCGGTGTAAACTGAGAAATAATAGCCAGAGTCATTGAAGCACCGCCGAAACCGGCTAAAATACCGGAAACAATTACACAAAGGTAGCGGGTGCGGCTGACATTAATGCCGAGAGTATCGGCTGCGGCAGGATGTTCGCCGACCGCGCGCACATGAAGTCCCCACTTCGTTTTATACAGGAAAAACCACATAGCGGTCGCTGCAATCAGTCCAAGAACAACAGTAATATCAACGTTGAGGTTTTTCATTGCGCTGTCCCCAAATATTTTTTCATCAAAAAGTTTAGGCAATGTTTTCCCCGGAAGCGTCATCGTTGCTTTATCAAACAGCATCCGGCAAAAAAACAGTGCAAAACCTGGCCCAATTAAATTAATCGCAATACCGGAGATGGTCTGATCCGCCTTAAAGGTAACGGAAGCAATGGCATGCAGGAGCGAAATCAAACCGCCTGCCGCGCCCGCAGCAAGCAAACCAAGCCATGGATTTCCGGTGAAATAGCTCACCGCAGCAGCCGTAAAGGCACCCACTGTCATCATGCCCTCAATACCGATGTTAATTACGCCGGAACGCTCCGAAATAACGCCGCCGAGCGCGCCAAAAACCAACGGTGTGGAGTACATCAGTGTAATCCCGATCAGCAATAAAATCTCATTTAACACGGTGAGCACCTCTCTTTTCAAGCTTGTCGGCCAGTGAAGGCACAACTTTTGTCAGCGCCACAAAAAACANNAATGATACCAATCATAATATTGATAATCTCAGTAGGAGCACCAACATCCTGCTGTACACTTTGCCCGCCGTAAAGCAGACCACCAAAAAGTAAACCCGCAAAAATACAGCCAATGGGAGAAGATCCCGCAATCAGAGCAACAGACAAGCCGTTGAACCCGTTGTTTTCAAATGCGGCCATTGTCGAAAGTTTATGCGGTGAAGTACCTGTAATTGCCAACGCGCCGGCAAGTCCTGCCAATGCACCAGCAATGAGCATTGCCTGCGTAATATTGCGGTTAACATTGATTCCCGCAAACTCAGCAGCGTCACGGTTAAAACCGACGGAACGCAACTCATAGCCTTTGGTGGAACGATACAACAGAACCCATACTACTATGGCCAGAATAATAGCAATCAAAATGCCAAAGTTGATATCTGTTTTCAGCATTACTTCATATAGCCACTTGGTCGGTTTTAACGCGGCCATACCTGCATCTGAAGTTTTCCATTTCGGCAGGAGCATGGTATAGCTGGACTCATTGACCGGATAGGAACTGGTTGAATCCGGAAGATGGTATGCTGTTGTGTTCAGAACAAAATTAGACAGATAAAGTGCAATCCAGTTCAGCATAATGCTGGTAATTACTTCATGAATGCCGAACTTCGCTTTTAAATAGCCGATAATAATGCCGAAAATTGCACCGGCGAGAACGCCGGACAATACAACGATAGGGACTTGAATGATCGGAGCCAAATTGAGCTTTGCACCTACGCATACAGCCGCAATCGTTCCGGCTATGTATTGGCCTTCAGCGCCGATATTGAACAAACCGGTTTTAAAAGCAAATGCAACGCTCAAGCCTGTTAGAATAATCGGCGTCGCCTTGATAATTACATTGGAAATATACTTTGGTCTTGCAAATATTCCATTAAAGAGCGCCCCAAAAGCCTCGAATGGATTGTAGCCGGCAAATGCAAGTATAATAGCCGAAACTAAAAACCCAAAAAGGATTGCTATTAAAGTTGAGGTAATTGGCTTTTTAAGAACTTTGACTAATGTTTTCATTCTTCCTACCTCCCGCCATCAAACATCCAATCGTTTTTTCATCTACTTCGCCTTGTTTAAAACTGTCTACGATCGCTCCCGCGTAAATAACATCGATGGTGTCGGCAACATTCATAACTTCATCAAGTTCCAGTGAAATCAGAAGAACGGCTCTTCCTTTGTCACGCTCACGAATCAGTGTTTTGTGTACATATTCTATTGCGCCAACATCGAGGCCACGGGTAGGCTGAACCGCAATCAAGAGATCCGGTTCGTTCGCAATTTCTCTTGCGATGATAACCTTTTGCTGATTGCCGCCCGAAAGGCCGCGCACAGGCTGATTTTCACAGTTGTCCGGCCGGATATCATAGTCCTTGATCAAGCCCTGGGTATAGGCGAGAATTTCGCTGCTATTTAACATACCGCCTTTGTTGTAAGGCTTTACACGGTACTTTTCGATAACGACATTTTCAGCCACTGTGAAGGGAAGAATCAGTCCACGTTTTTGCCGATCCTCATGAATTGTCGAAATTTTATTGTCTATTACATTACGCGTCGTTGTATTTTGAATTTCTTTTCCATTGATTTTGATGGTGCCGCTCTCTGATTTTGTCAGATTGGTAATGGCTTCGACAAGCTCTTTTTGTCCATTGCCGTCGATGCCGGCAATACCCACAATTTCGCCCCTGCGAACCTTAAGCGACAAATTTTTTACTGCGTTAAGTCTGCGCTCGTCCTTTACCGTCAGGTTTTCAATTTCGAATATAACATCACCGGGGGTAGCCGGTGTCTTGTCTACAATCAGCTTGACACAATGGCCAACCATTTTTGTGGCAAGTTCTTCCTCATCAACATCAGCGACGTTAACGGTATCAACATACTTACCGCGGCGGATGATGGTGCAAATTCCTGACGAAGCCTTAATCTCTTTGAGCTTATGTGTGATAATGATAATTGTTTTTCCGTCTGCAACCAAATTGTTCATAATCTGAATTAAGTCGTCTATCTCCTGCGGAGTCAAAACGGCAGTTGGTTCATCCAAAATAAGCAGATCCACGCCCCGGTACAGTGCTTTCAATATCTCAACACGCTGTTGCATTCCAACGGATATATCCTCGATTTTTGCATCCGGGTCGACCTCAAGTCCATACTTCTTTACAATTCCGAGAATTCCTTCGCGTGCTTTTTTCATATCTATTACGCCAAATTGATTGGTAACCTCGTTACCAAGAATAATATTCTGTGTTACTGTAAAATTATCAACCAGCATAAAGTGCTGGTGAACCATGCCGATACCATGTTCAATCGCAATATTGGGGTTTTTAATATTAACCTTTTCACCATTCAAAAAAATTTCGCCCGCTTCGGCCTGATAAAGACCGTAGAGCACATTCATCAGTGTACTTTTTCCGGCGCCGTTTTCGCCCAAAATGGCATGAATTGAACCCTTTTTAACGTCAAGATTTACGTTATCAAGAGCACAAAAGGAACCGAACATCTTGGTAATACCGTGCATTTGCACTGCATATTCCTTGTTGACTTCCATACCAATAGACCCCCTTGGCTTAATGAATCCCCTTACACACAACGGGACGCCATATGAATATGCGCCCCGTTGTGCAAAAGAGATTATAAAATATTATACTTGGTTAATTACTTAAGGCTTGCTTCGTATTTTGCAAACTCAGCTTTATTTGCTGGAGGGGTAATTGTCTTGTCCTTAATTTTGCTTTCAAGAGCAACTGCTGCATTGTAGGTTGCATCGCCCATCAGTTTGTGCTCTTCAGGAATACCGACAGCGTTTTCGCTAAGACCGTAAGTGTAGGTTTTGCCGCCGATTTCTTTGCCGTCCATAGCTTCTTTGGAAACGAGCTCAACTGCCTGATTGACAAGTTTTAAAGCGGAGGTTAAAACATTTTTAGGAGCAAGATAAGCCTGGTCACGGTCAACACCGATTGCAAACTTGTTTGCTTCTTTAGCTGCTTCAATTACGCCCATGCCGACACCGCCTGCTGCGTGGAATACTACGTCGCAGCCGTTGGAGAACATCTTGGTGGCGATTGCCTTGCCTTTGGATGCATCGCTGAAGCTTTCAGCATACTGAGCGTCAACTGTGATTTTTTTGCCAAGCTCTTTGGCAGCGTAAGCAACGCCAGCCTTATAGCCGTATTCGAACTGATCGATGATGTTGCCGGTCATGCCGCCGACAAAACCAACCTTACCGGTCTTTGTTGTCTTTGCTGCAATGTAGCCTACTAAGAAAGAAGGCTCCTGCGCGCGGAACATAACACCGGTTACGTTTGAAGGTGTTTTGTCTCCGTAAGAATTATCGATGATAGCGTAGCTGATGTCCGGATTTTGCTTTGCGGAGTTTGTGATTGCGTCAGCCATAGCGAAGCCGATACCCCAGATGAGGTTGTTACTGTCGTCTGCAGCCTTATCAAGGTTTGTAGCATAGTCGGATTCCTGCTTGGACTCGGTGTACTTGACTGCGACTCCGGTATCTGCTGACAGCTTCTGAAGACCTTCCCACGCGGACTGATTGAAGGACTGGTCGTTCACACCGCCGGTATCTGTAACCATCGCAATCTTAAAGTCTGTCTTTGCCGATGCGACTTCAGCCTTGCTCTCGGCTGCCGCTGAACTTGCCGCTGCACTTGCAGCCGCACTGGAGGTTGTGCCGGATGTTGATCCGCATGCGGTTACAGATGCTGCCATCATAACTGCAAGCAAAAGTGCTACAATCTTCTTCATGAATTTTTCCTCCTAATTTTTTGGATATATTTAATATCACAGTATTGTGATATTATTCCCATTTTTCTTGTTTTCAAATTTTAGTTTACTTTATTTTCCAATACATTTCAAGTACTTGTTAAGCAAGTGACAGTGCAATTTCCATCATTTGAGTGAAGCCTGTCTGGCGCTCTTCTGCTGAAAGTGCTTCGCCAATAAAAGGGCAGTCAGAAATTGTCAGCAGGCACAGTGCATTTTTACCGGCTCTTGCGGCATTCATATAAAGTGCGGCAGCTTCCATTTCAACCGCTAAAACGCCCATTCTCTTCCATTGGGACAACGCGTTTTCGTTATCGTCATAAAAAGTATCGGAAGAAAGTACATTGCCAATAACGGTATGAATTTTTAATTTTTCGGCAGTTCTTACCGCCCGATTTAATAAATCGTAGCTTGCAATCGGTGCAAAGGTGCCAGGTAGGTTATACTGTAAAGCGTAGTTGGAATTGGTACAAGCACCCATCCCAATAACAACGTCACGCACATGAACATTGTCGGCTATACCGCCGGCTGAACCAATACGGATAATATTTTCCACATCATAAAAATTGTAAAGCTCATAACTGTAAATGCCGACCGACGGGATTCCCATACCGCCGCCCATAACAGACACTTGTTTTCCGTTATAAGTACCGGTATAGCCGAGCATATTGCGTACGGTATTGAAACATGTAACGTCTGTCAAATAGGTTTCGGCAATAAACTTTGCACGGAGCGGATCACCCGGCATTAATACGGTTTTAGCGATTTCCCCTGCTTTTGCCCCATTATGAGGTGTAGGTATGTTAGACATAAGATTCCTCCTGAATTTTATCCAATAATCTCCTTTAAAAGGGATGTTCCTGTCGTCATTGGTGCTACATCAAAATAATCAAGAATAGTCGCTGCAATATCGGCAAAGGTCGGGCGTGTGCCCAAATTTGCCCCAGCTTTTACATTCTTGCCGTAAATTACCCACGGAATGTACTCGCGCGAGTGGTCGGTAGAAGGCGTGCTCGGGTCGCAGCCATGATCAGCCGTAATCATCAATAGATCATCATCACGAAGTCCATTTATAATTTCAGGCACTTTCTGATCAAAATAGGTTAGCGCCTTAGCATAGCCGTCCACGTCATTGCGGTGACCATAAAGCATATCGAAGTCAACAAGATTAATAAAGCAAAGGCCGTTGAAATCCTGCTTTGTCAGCTCAATGGTACGGTCAATTCCCTCTGCATTTCCTTTGGTTCTCATGAATTTTCCGACGCCCTTGCCCGCAAAAATATCATTAATTTTGCCAACGGCAATCACATCGTATTTGTTTTCGGAAAGCTGGTCTAACATTGTAATCTTTGGTGGCAAAAGCGAAAAATCGTGGCGGTTCGTCGTGCGGGTAAAGTCCGGATAGGTGCCGACAAACGGCCTTGCAATGACCCTGCCTACGCCGTGCTTTCCGACAAGCAAATCCCTCGCAATTTGGCAATAGCGGTACAGTTCATCAATTGGAACAATTGCTTCATTCGCTGCAATTTGAAAAACGCTGTCTGCCGAAGTGTAAACAATCAATGCGCCGGTTTCCGCATGTTCCTTGCCATAGTCCATAATAACGTCGGTACCGGAGTAAGGTTTGTTGCAAATCACTTTGCGACCCGTTTTTTGCTCAAATTCATATATCACGTCATCCGGGAAGCCGTTTGGGTAGGTA
The DNA here is from genome assembly GCA_002338255.1 of Ruminococcaceae bacterium UBA1865. Taxonomy (GTDB): domain Bacteria; phylum Bacillota; class Clostridia; order Oscillospirales; family Acutalibacteraceae; genus Caproiciproducens. The sequence goes on from DDHX01000040.1 coordinate 10,026, forward strand.
GGCAGCGGTTTGGTCGAATTAATACCGGCAATTTCCCAATGACCGATTGTTGTATCCTTGCCCTTGGAAATTTCCCGCATACGGGCAAAAGCACCCGTGGGATGTTCTTGCTTTGGCCGGCAGGTCACGCCATCAATGTTAAATAGCCCAAGCTTGTGCATGTTAGGCATATCGAAGTACTTGCTTCCTGCGGCTGCAGCTATCGTATTGCTGCCTTCGTCGCCATATTCAGCGGCATCAGGTTCTTCACCGATACCGAAACTGTCAAGCACAATTAAGAAAACTCTCTTCATTTTATTCCCTTCATTTCTTCAGCGAAAATAAGCAGTTATAAGCACGCTGACATTCTCGCTGAAAGATGTCAGCAAACTGAAATCAAAAATTCAGGTATGCTGCTTTCAACACTATAGTACAGTCGTCTCTCTTATTTTAAGAGAAACAGGCAAAATAATTTCGCTTTGCTCAAGTTTATTGTTCTCCACCATGTCTATAATTATCTTTGCCGACATTCGCCCAATTTCTTCCATTGGCTGTGCAACCGTGGTAAGCGACGGTGTCATCAACGAGCTTAGTTCCAAATTATCATACCCGACAATCATGATATCGTCAGGTACACGTCTTCCCGTTTCATGGAGTACCCTGTAAAGAGAAAGTGCAACCATATCGCTTACCGCTAAAATCCCGTCCACTTTTGGAAAGCGCTCCAAAAGTTCCCTTGAACGAACAATTCCACTGCTGTAATCATAGCTGCTCTCAATATATTGCGGCTCAATATTATGCTCTTTACATACATCTGAATAGCCATGAAAACGACGTCTGGCATTGGAAAACTCCTGCGATCCATGCATCTGGACGATATGCTGGCAGCCGCAGGCAATCAGATGCTCCGCCGCCAAACGTCCCCCCGTATAGTTATCCGCTTGAACGGAAGCTGTAAATGATGCATTCCCGCATTTATCCAGAACCACAATCGGCAGCGCGCAGTTGCGCATTTCCTCGTCCGGATCATTTCCAATGGTAGAAATAACAATTCCATCCGCATTCATAGCGGTAAGCATATTGATGTAAGCCGCTTCTTTCTCCGGCTTTTCGTCGGAATTGCAAAAAATCACCTTATACCCATTTTGAAACGCCTCATCTTCAATCGCGCGGCCTATTTCAATTAAAAACAGGTTCAAAAGATTTGGCACTATGTAGCCGATTATTCTTGAAGATTTTTTGTAAAGAGAACGCGCAATTTCATTTGGTTTGAAACCGGTTTCCTTAATGGCATCCAAAACACGTTTCGTTTTTTCTTTATTCACTCTTGCTGTACCGTTCATTACCCGTGATACGGTTGCAGGCGAAACCCCCGCCATTTTTGCCACTTCACTAATTCGAGCCACCTTATCACCGCACTTTATCAAAAATCTTTTATGTTAGTTCCACAGGTTGTATTTTTTGAAACCGCTTTCTGAATGTAAATTTATTATAGAATGTTCAATATCATTTGTCAATATTTTTTTAAAATTTTATAATAATTTAGTCAAATTGCTTAGATATACACATTTTCATAGGGAATACCCTTCTGTTTAAATTTTGGAAACTACAAAAAGCAGACTACACATGAGGTTTCAATTCATATGCAGTCTGCTTTCGTTATTTCATAGTATTAATGTTCTTTATTTGTTTTTCTCTTCGACCTAAACACTAAGAATGTACCCAAGGCAAAAATAGCGATGCAAGAAAGAATAACTGCAGCATCTGTGGATTCACCGGTCTTAGGTGCGGCAAGAGGAACTTGATTTTCATCAATAACCATTGCTTGTGATGTCGATGATGTTATGGCCGGTGTTGCCGGTATTGCCGATGACGGATCTGCAAGCGGTGTGCTTTCTTCCCCAATTGTTTCAATACCGGATGGAGTTGTGCTGTTCGGTGTACCTCCACCGGATGGGTTACTTGTTGTACCGCCGCCATTGCTTGAGTTTGACGAGCTGGAATTATTGGAACTGACGATACTTGAAGTTTCCGAGTTGACCGTGCTCGATGCTTCCGAACTGATGGAACTCACGGAACTTGAATTAGAAAAATCCTTCACGGGAATCTTACCGCTAAATGGATAGTTGTGACCTTCTAAAGTTATATTCTGGGGAGATTGAAAAGATTTAACAATAATAGAACCTTCAAAATTTCCAGTTGCACTAACAGTAAAATCAGCTTTAGGTGCCAATAAGGTGCCCTTCATTGAGCTTTTATTTTGAACAGTCACCGCATTGCTGAGATTCCAAAGTAAATGAGACAATTTATACGAATTTGTAATATTTCCAGTACTATCATTTACATAAACAGGCATTTTTACATCCGTACCAATTACATTGACAATGTCAGTCGATTTGCTTGGTGTATCAAAAACCACTCCATTTGCATTATTAAGAATCGATGCATCGACCGTAAATATGTTATAGTCGGTTAAATCCCCTTTGAATATAATTTCTCCGCCATTTGGTGTTACCGTTCCAGTCATTGCAATAGCTGCCGCCGCTTCAGATTTTTGAATTAATTCTGATTCTAAATCTGAAAAATTGATACCGGTTTTCGACTTTAAATCCTGGGTATCAGTCCAATAATCAATACCAGAACCAAAAGTATTCCCAATGGTCAATCCAGATTTAATTAAAGCTTTGCAGTCAGAATGATTGTTCCCGGCAACAAAATCTTCTGATCTTGTTCCTCCCCAAACCAGTGCATACTCAGAAGAATTCATTTTTTGTGAATTACCGAACGTAAACCCGGAAGGACAGTTAATTGCCCCGCCAATTGCTGACTTTCCTTCAATATCTGTTGAACCGTTATTAAAGTCACCAAAAGTGACCAGATTATAACCTTTGGCTGCACCCAAGTCCGTATACTGAGGTTCATTTGCCGCTGCATTGGCATTCAATGCCAAGGAAAATGGAATAAATAGGATGGCAACTGCCATCACCAAAGAAAGAATTTTATAAAAAGACTTTCTAAATGTGTTAGAAGGCTTGTAGACCGTATAGGACATATAAAATCACTCCAATATAATAATGTTATTTTACTAATATTATATTCTGTGGTGGTCACATGCCGGTCACATATTCCTTCTTTATTCAGAAGATATCTTGCATGAAATACTTTTCATTTGTTCAAACAAAAAGCTCTTTCGAATCATAAATATTTTGTGATTTATTACTCATTAACGAAAATTATTCTATAGCATTTTTTTCTTTTTGAAATAAACAATACAAACTACTACAATTGCGATGGAAATTCCGATTACATAAGGATAGCCGTATTGCCACTGGAGTTCAGGCATATTCTTAAAATTCATCCCGTACCACCCCGCAAGCAGCGTTAATGGGAGAAAAATTGCGGTTATCACGGTAAAAAGCTTCATGATGGCATTTAATCCGATGTCCACCTGGGACTGGTAGGCTTCACGCACCTGTGTAATGTAGTCACGCAGATTAATAATATTTCGATTCAAGCGATCCACACGCGCTGTAAACATCTTAAAGTAGCGCAGCGCACCGGATGACATAATTCCATTGGAATTTTCCTCGATACTTTCAGCAACATCGAGAAGCTGTTCATAATATTTCTTGTAAAACATCAGCCTTTTTCGCATTGCCACAATATCTTTGATGTAATCTTCAGTTTCTCCATTCAGAACACGCTCTTCAATATCTGATATCTCTTCTTCCAGTGCTTCAAGCTCTTCAGAGTCATGATTGGTCAGGTTGTTAAAAAATGCATAGAGAACCCGTGCGGCTGTCAAGTTTGACGTTTGGATTTCCAAAAAAACTTTCAAAACTTCCTGCAGCATCTCATTTGAATGGTCACACACAAAAATAATCTTATGCGGCATGATATAAAGTCCCATGCGCTGCGTTTGACATTGAATTTTATCATGAATAATATTCAGTAAAATAAAGTCATAGCCATCGTAAGCCTCTAACTTGGCTGGACCCGGGCAGCTGCATTCATCAATCGTGTGCGGTGCGAGTTTTAAATTCTGACTGCGCAGTTCATCGGGTGAACAAACGCAGATGACAGCATGTTCAAACCCTTTTTCTGTTTCCGTAAGTGTATCATTTGCAATTTCATAGCATTTCATAATTTTACTTCCTAATAAAAAGATGCGTATATTGTAACAAAATACCAATTTGAATTCAATACAAAAACGCCTGCGTAAATAATTACACAGACGTTTTTTATTTATATGGGTTATGAATGTTTATTTTACAGGAACAACGGCCCCGTTAAAGGTTTTTGTGATGAAGTCCTTGATTTCTGTGCTTTTAAGCACTTCGACCAGCGCTTTGATATCTTCGCGATTTTCATCGCCTTTGCGAACCGCAATGATATTTGCGTAAGTCGTTGCTGCAAGAGAATCTGCAGCTTCAGCCGCAAGTGCGTCTGAAACTTTCAAATTGCCCTGCAAAGCGTAGTTTCCGTTAATGACGGCTAAGTCAACATCCTGTAGGGAACGAACAAGCTGAGCAGGATCAATTTCTGTAAATTTAATGTTCTTCTTGTTTTCGGTGATATCTTTTTGTGTTGCGGTGATGCCCGCGTTATCCTTAATCTTAATTAAACCCTGTGCTTGTAAAAGGAGCAAGGCTCTTGCTTCGTTTGAAGTATCGTTCGGAACCGCGATAGTGGCACCGTCCTTTAAATCGGCAAGCGCTTTTGTTTTGCCCGCGTAAATACCAAACGGCTCATAATGAATGGAACCGGCGGAAACAATGTTTGTGCCCTTTTCCTTGTTAAATTGGTCAAGATAAGGCTGATGCTGGAAATAGTTGGCATCAAGCTCCTTATTTTCAAGCGCTGTATTGGGAATGATGTAGTCCGTAAATTCTTTTACTTGAAGNNTAATCGCGTGTGGCGTTGGGGAAGCGCCGATGACTATTTTCTTGAGCGCAACGGTAGAGCTCTGTGCGGCTGATGCTTCTGTTGAAGCCGCAGTGGACGTTGTGACAGCTTTATTTGCGCAGCCGCCCAGCGCAGCCAGGGAAAGTGCGCCAGCTAATAATAATGCAATAACTTTTTTCATGATAACCCTCCTGTTAAATATGATATAATAGGACCCAAAATTATTAAATAATTTGATGTTGTAAAGTCCAAACTCGGTATAAAAAGCGATTGCTCATTTTCTTCTGTCGCTCAAGCCCGCGGCCTTCATTCCAATCCCCTGCAGCACTTGGACAATGNNAAACATGATATCATTTTCATAACGATTGTATCCGTAATTAATTGCAATCGTGCCAAGGCCGCCGCCGCCGACAAAGCCAGCCATAGCTGAATAGCCCAAAATAGTGGTGGTCGCAATGGCGCTGCCGACAATTAAAGACGGTCGCGACTCGGGGAGCATTACCTTCCATACAATCTGCATATAGGAGGCTCCCATAGATTGAGCTGCTTCGATTACTCCGACATCCACCTCTTTAATGGATGACTCAACGAGCCTCGCAATAAACGGCGCTGCCGATAATGTGAGAGGAACGATGGTCGCCGTTGAACCAAGGGTGGTTCCGACAACAAACCGTGTAAACGGAATAATGGCTACCAGCAGAATAATAAACGGAATGGAGCGGGTTAAATTGACGATAACATCCAGTACTTTAAACAGCGGAGCGCATGGGCGGATCCCGTCCTTTGCACTGGTGACAAGCAGAACACCGAGCGGCAGTCCGATAACATAGGCACAAAGCGTGGAAACGAGTACCATATACAGGGATTCAACAATTCCCCACAATAACATCAAGAGCGTTGATTCATCCCACATAACCACTCACCTCCTCTGCGGATAATCCCCTTGCGCGAACATAAGTAAACATTTTCTGCGCGAGAGTTTCATCCTCCGGCAATTGAACCACCATTTGGCCAAATGCCTTGCCATCTATATTCTTTGTATCTGCATACATAATGTTGACAGGAGCTTTACATTCAAGCACCATGTTTGCAACCACAGGTTCGAACGAAGAGTTGCCGTCAAAAACAATACGCATACATCGTTTGCTGCTGAGCTTTTCAGCGCGTTTGCCGCCGGGGTAAACAAGTTTTTGCGCCGCAGCCGTTTTCGGCTTTGAAAAGATATCCTGCACAGTGCCGGCCTCGGCGATTTTACTTTCGTCAATAATGGCCACGCGGTTGCAGATTCGTTCTATTACATTCATTTCATGAGTAATAATCACAATTGTAATGCCAAGACGTTGATTGATGTCTTTCAGCAAAGATAAAATCGACGCGGTTGTGGTCGGGTCGAGTGCGCTGGTCGCCTCGTCGCAGAGAAGTACCTTTGGATTGGTTGACAGCGCGCGTGCGATTGCAATTCTCTGCTTTTGACCCCCGGAAAGCTGGGAAGGATACGCCTTTGCCTTATCTGAAAGACCGACCAGCTCCAAAAGCTCTTTTGCCCGCTTTTTGGCTTCCGCTTTATCCGTGCCGGCAAGCTCCATTGGAAAACAAATATTGCCCTCCGCAGTGCGCTGCATCAAAAGATTAAACTGCTGAAAAATCATTCCCATGGAACGTCTTGCTTCACGCAATTCTTTATCTGTAAGCGAACGTAAATCGCTGCCATCAAACAGGACGGTGCCGTCTGTTGGCTTTTCGAGCATATTAATACATCGTACAAGCGTGCTCTTGCCCGCTCCGCTCATGCCAATGATACCAAAAATATCGCCTTTTTGGATCGATAAATTGATATCGTTCAACGCATGAACCTCGGTGCCCTTTGTTTGAAAAGTTTTGCTCAGCGATTTGATTTCAATAATAGCCTCGCTCATACCGGCACCCCCCCATTAATTAACATTACTAAACTTATAGGAATTATAATAAATCTCATACTGTTTGTCAATGAGTTTTGCATAATTATTATGAAATCCTTCATTATTTTCTTAGCCTCGCTACCAGTGCCTTGATTTTTATCCCTTTTTGAAGGAACATTTTTTCGTGCTCAGTCATTACGTTATCAGGGCAATTTTCCCCATGTAAATCATATGTTTTAGAAATGACCTCAAACCCGCTTTCACTTAGATAATCAAGTGTATCCGCAAAAAGCAGGTCATCATCCGTTTTAAAATAGATTTCGCCGTCCCTTGCCAAAAACTGCTTATAATGTTCAAGCTGGCGCGGATGGGTCAGCCGGCGTTTGTTGTGCTTATCTTTCGGCCATGGATTGCAAAAATTAATGTATATTCTTTCAACGATATCCGATGCATCCATCACGTTAAGAATTCGTTCAATATCCTGCGCCAACAGTACCACGTTATCAAGCTCCCTGCCTTCCGACTGAAACGCCTGTTCAATATTCCTTTTTGCCGGTGCGAGCACTGCATCCTTCAAATCAATCCCCATATAGTTAATCTGCGGATTCTTTGGTGCAAGCCCCGCAATAAAAAGTCCCTTGCCACAACCAAGTTCAAGATAAATTGGCTGCCGCCGCTTAAAAAAATCATGCCATTTTCCCATATGCTGCGCAGCATCCCGAACAAAAAACGCACATTCGTCCAACTCCGGTGCCGCCCATGGCTTATTACGCATCCTCATGCTATCAAACCCTATCCCTCTGTCAAATTTACTGCCAATTTTTACAAACATCAATCCATTTTATACTCTTAGAAAGGTCAAAAAGCTCCTCACAGCTTAACCGCACACAGGAGTTTGCACTGCCACCCGCCGGAAAGACTTCAGAAAACCGTTTTAGTGACACATCACAGTAAACTCTGGCTGAAGCCGGGTTTCCGAACGGACATACGCCGCCGATTTGGTACCCTGTCAGCGGTTCGACTTGGTCAGGAGCAAGCATTTTGGCCTTCGTCTGAAATTCGGCCTTAAACTTTGCATTGTCGACTTTCGCGTCACCCGTAGCAACAATGATTACACAGCCCTCACCATACTCAAAAGAAAGAGATTTTGCAATACGCGCGGCTTCAACCTGCAGCGCCTGTGCTGCCAGCTCCACTGTTGCGCTCGAAACAGGGAAGTCATGAAGGCGGTCTTCCATATCATATAATTTTAAGTATTCTCTTACCTTTTCAACCGACATACTGTACCTCCAAAATATTAATATTTTAAGTATATCATACTGTAAGAACGTATGAAGTATTTTGATGCAATTTTGTAGTTTAATACAAAATTATATTATTTCAATATGAATTTACTGTGAAAAAGCGTTGATTAGTTGCTGTCAATAAATATGATAAAAGATCGACAGATTACAATTCTTTTGTCATAATAATTTTACAGCATATTGCATGATTCTTATGTGTCACTTGCAAAAGCAAGAGTCTGACTGATAAAATTGCAGTTCTTCTAATTTTATCGGCGCAGGTTGCCTTCAACTTCTCAGCATAACCCAGCTTTAATTGTCATAAAAATTATCATCTGCATCAATATTGAACCCTGACCCGTTTTTTCTTTTGCTGCTACCTTGTACAAGCGGGTAACCTTTCGCAAAATTATTAATTATATTAAAAATAATTTTTAAATGATTATTTTTGTGAATCAAAAAGATTGCAGTAAAAAAATAAATAGTGTATATTTTATATATATAAAAGAATATTTTATCCTTAAACCGAATGGGAAGGATGTGGCAATATGATGATAAAATCGAGGTCGAAAACTGCTTTCGTACTTTCTGCGGCTCTTTTGATTTTAGCTGTGTCACTGACTGCCTATATCAAACAATTAAATGCAGATTTAAGGTCGGTCATGGATACGGAAATCGTGGAAAATTCAATGCAAAACTCCACCGTCATTTCAACTAAATTTAGCGAAAAATTTGTTGCACTGACCGGACTTGCCGACTTTATCAGTAGCAATAGCAGTTTAAGTGATAAAACCGTCACTGCCGCCATGCGAGCCGCCACAAAAAGCGGGCAGTTTTCCCACATTTCTGTTGCGGACACTCATGGCGACGGCATTTCGGACACCGGCGTCCGCAGCAACATTGCCGACTATGACTTTTTTGAAGCTTCTCTGAGTGGGAGGAACACGATATCCAATGAACCGGATTTACCCCTGTACTCTAATAATCAACTTACTTTTTCGGTTCCCGTTTATCAAAATAAAACCATCATTGGTGTTTTGCGCGGCGTCACCGCGATTGACCAGATGAACAATATTGGTGTTTCCGTGCCCAGTAATGGAAATTACTATCTTATAAAGCGCGACGGCAGCATTGTGTTCAATTCCAAAGGCTCCAACTTACAAAACGCCGATCAAACTATTTTTTCTGTTTTAGGCGGTACGAACCACGCAAATGCAAACAAAATTGATCGGATGCGTAAAAATATAGGCCTGTCTGTCAGCGGCATGATGGATTATCAGACGGGCAATTCCCAAGGCTATCTGTATTATATGCCCCTCAATGTAAGCGATTGGTATCTTGTGACCATCATCCCCGATACGGTAACACTATCACGGTTCAGAGATATCTTTAATGGTTCCGGCTTTTTAGCAGCGGGAACAGTTTCTGCTTTTGCATTACTTGGAGTTTATGCAATTCTGTTGCTTCGACGCAAAAACAACGATATTAAGAAGAGCAGTCAAGAGCTGAAAACTTTAACCGCGAATATTCCAGGCTGCGTAAAACGCTGCAAATATGACAGCAATTTTACGATGATTTACTGCAGCGATGGCTTTTTACACCTGACCGGGTACACAAGGGACGAAGTTAATGAACTTTTTGAAGATAAATACATCAACATGATTTATAAGCTTGACCGGGAGGAAGTCCGGTTCAATATTGATAAACAGCTGCAGTCCGGTGAGGTCATTGATATTCAGTATCGGCTGCTCAAAAAGGACGGCTCTCTCGTTTGGATTTATGATAAGGGCCAACTGATCATTGAACTCGGTATGGAGCCCGAATTTTACAGTGTACTGGTTGACATTACCTGCCTGAAGGAAACTATTCAAGAACTTGAAATCAGTAATGAACGTTATCAAATTGTTATGGATCAATCGGACAGTACTATTTTTGAATATAACATTTTAAACGATGTTGTATCCATGGGCAAAAATGACCAAAATTTATCTGGGGGCAGCTTTCAAGACTTTCTAAAAAATATCAGCCGTACTCTCTTTTCCGGTGATGTTAATTCTTTTGAATCAATGTTTGCAAATGTACGCGCCGGTGCGCACAGTGCCGAGGGAGAATATCGGCTTAAAAACACAAAGAGTTCTTACCTTTGGTACGACATCAATATAACTACCATCTTCGATCAAGACAACCGTCCGGTTAGAGCAATCGGCACAATCCGTGACGTTACGTTCCAGAAGGAGGCAACTCAGACGCTAATGGAAAAAGCGGAGCGCGACGCGCTGACCGGTCTGCTCAACAAATCAACCACGAAAAGTTTTATCGAGGAAGCACTGAAATGCGACTGTCTCTGCGCGCTTTACATGATTGATGTGGATTACTTTAAAAACGTCAACGACAGTCTCGGGCATTTATTTGGTGACACAGTTCTTGCAGATATCGGCGATAAACTGAAAAAATTGTTCCGTACATCGGATGTTGTCGGCCGTATTGGCGGTGATGAATTTATGGTGCTTTTAAAAAATATAGGTGATACATCGCTTATTACCGAAAAAGCCGCAGCAATTAATTGCTGCCTCCGCCAGACATTCGGCAGCGGAGCCGACCAATGCGCGATTTCCGGCAGTGTGGGGGTCGCATTGTATCCGGAAGACGGTAAGACTTATTCTGATTTATACAAAAAAGCGGATATCGCGCTTTATCAGGCAAAGCGTGCCGGCAGAAACAGATACGTTATATTTAACAATGCGGAAAGTCTGCAGTTGGAATCCTGCGAAGAATGCTATAATACTTTAACCCCGACATTGGAAGAGAAAGAAAATCCATATGTAAATCCGTAGATAGATTAACAATATAGCGTATCAGCAATATTGTAATGAAATGTAAAAAGCGGACGGCCGCTAAAGATCATCTGCCACTGAAAACCGGCAGATGATTTTATTATATCAATGTAAACCATCCAAGAATGTGCGCATCCGTCAACTGGACTTTTCAATAAATCACTGCTATAATTATTGAATATGCTTTTGTGTACTGGAGGACTGAGATGGGTAAAAACAAAAAAACAATTGTACTGCTCAGTGCACTGCTGGCGGTGATCATTGCTTTGCTGCTGTTTATTTGGATAAAATATGGGCAAAAGGCCCAAAGCTATGAATGTACCAATTTCGCAATGGGGACTTATGTACAACAAACTGTTTACGGTAAGAACGGCGAAGCTGCGGCCAAAGCGGCTGCCAAGAAAATCGGTGATCTGGAAGATTTAATATCGTGGAGAATCGATGGCTCGGATATTTCAAAATTGAACGAGGCAGCCGGCAGTGATTGGACAAAGCTTGACGCGAAAACCATTGCTCTGCTGCAAAAAAGTCTTGAAGTAGCCCAAAAATCAAATGGAGCGTTCGACCCCACAATTCTTCCGGTTTCCTCTTTGTGGGATTTCGGCGGGAAAAATCAACATTTACCGGCCAAGGAAGAAATAAACAAATACATAAAATATGTTGATTACCATAACCTTCGCGTAAACGCGACGGATTCCTCCGCGTCTTTAAAGCTGCACTACATGGCAGTTGATCTGGGGGGAATTGGAAAGGGTGCGGCCTGTGATGAAGCTGTGGCGGCTTACAAACAGGCAGGTGCAGACTGCGGCATAGTAGCGGTCGGTGGCAGTGTGGGGGTGTTCGGCACAAAGGCTGACCGGTCGGCCTGGCACATCGCCGTGCGCGACCCGGTCAGTTCAGAGGAAAAGAGTGCGTCCATGGGTTCCATCGATTTAACCTCTGGCTTTGTTTCCACCTCGGGTCCGTATGAGAAAAATTTCACCAAAAATGGAGTTCTGTATCATCATTTGTTAAATCCCTCGACCGGGTATCCTGAAAACAACGGTTTGATTTCGGTGACCGTTGTATGCGATAACGGCGCATTGAGCGATGCTCTCTCCACCGCCTGTTTCGTTTTGGGAAGAGAAAAAGGAATGGCTCTGCTTAAGGCATACGGCGCAAACGGAATTTTCATTGACAATGCCAATAAAGTCTATATAACTGAAAATCTAAAAAATAATTTTAAAATCAATGAAAAAAGGTATACTTATGCCGATGAATAAATCAGACCTAAAACTGATCTTAAAAGGTTTTTAAACCGGATTCGAGTTGATAGCAATGTAGGATTCCTGAATGTAAGCGATATCTTCAACTACCTTGAAGTTTACCGTGGTCAATTATTTTCGGCTCCGGCTAAATATTGATTGACCATATTATTTTTGCGTGTCATCGCGCAATGACTGACCAAATTCGCAATGAATTTAAGTATGTATTGGAGGATAAAACATGGAATTGATTTTCCCAATTAAGCCATTTAAAACGCATGGCGGCACAGATGTTCCCCACGTAAAAAGTACTGCACAGATTGAATCCGCCATATTGCCGCCTCCGGCGCAGGTGGTTCTGCCCATGCAGCAGCATGTCGGCGCTCCCTGTACCCCGCTCGTGAAAGTTGGCGACACAGTTCTTGTGGGTCAAAAAATTGCGGACAGCAGCGCTTTTATCAGCGCTCCTATCCACGCGAGCATTTCCGGAAAAGTCAGCGCAATTAAAAAGGTAATGCTGCCCGGCGGACAGTATACTGATGCGATCGTGATTGACTCTGATGGTGAAATGAAGATTTCCCCGGAAGTGAAACCACCGGTTATCAACACGCCCGATGACTTTACAAAAGCGGTGAGAGAATCCGGGTTGGTCGGACTGGGCGGTGCGGGCTTCCCCACATACGTTAAGTTGTCTGTTCCAAAGGACAAAAAAATTGATACAATGATTGTTAACGCAGCAGAATGTGAACCTTACATAACTGCGGATAACCGTGAGGCTATCGAAAATTCATGGGCTGTCCTTTCCGGAATTTATGCTGTGCTCGACCTGTTAAAACTTGAGCGAGTCATCATTGCCGTTGAAGACAATAAACCCGATGTAATTGAGGTTCTTAGAAAGATAGCGGACAGTAAAGAAAATGACCCCGATGACCGTGTGCGCATCCTTCCTTTGCACGCACGCTACCCTCAGGGCGCTGAAAAAGTTCTTGTGAAATCCTGCACAGACCGCAACATCCCGATGGGAAAGCTTCCGGCCGATGTAGGTTGCCTTGTCATGAACGTAACTTCAGTCGCATTCATAGCAAAATTTCTAAAAACAGGCATGCCGCTTATCACAAAACGAGTAACCATTGACGGTTCTGCAATCAAGAATCCGCAAAATGTAATCGTACCGATCGGCACGAAGATTGCCGATGTTATTGCTTTCACCGGCGGTTATAAATCAGAACCGAAAAAGATTCTGATGGGCGGCCCGATGATGGGACTCGCAATTGCAAATGACAGCCTGCCGATTCTGAAGCAAAACAATGGAATTATCGCATTTGACGAGCAGGAGGCGCACCTGAACGAGCCGAGTTCGTGCATCCGCTGCGGCCGCTGCGTCGAAGGCTGCCCAATGAACCTTATTCCCTCTAAACTTGAGCAATTCTCCAATGCCAAGAATCTTGAAAGCCTTGAGGATTTCGACGTGATGGACTGTATGGAATGCGGAACCTGCTCCTTTAACTGCCCGGCAGGCAGGCCTCTTGTTCAGGCAATCAGGCTCGGCAAGGGATTGGTAAAAGCGGGAGGTAAAAAATAATGGCAGATAAGTTAATTGTATCCTCATCACCGCACATCAGAAGCGGTGTAACAACACGCAAAATCATGTTTGATGTGATTATTGCACTGACGCCTGCGGCAATCGCTTCTGTGATTGTCTTTGGCCCAAAAGCCTTGCTCCTCATTGCTCTTTCCATTGCCTCCTGTGTTTTAAGCGAGTATGTTTGCCGCAAGGTAATGAAGCGTGAAAACACCATTGGCGACTTGAGTGCTGTGGTGACAGGTATTTTAATTGCATTTAACGTTCCTGTGGGAGTCAATCCATTGATTATAATATTTGGCGGTGTTGTTGCCATTGTTGTGGTCAAGCAGATGTTCGGCGGTATTGGCCAGAACTTTGTCAATCCCGCACTCACAGCGCGTATCGTTTTGATGTCCTCGTTCCCGTCGCAGATGAGCACATGGAATACTCCATTCTATTATCTTCATAATACTGACGCAATAACCACTGCGTCACCGCTCGGCATTTTAAAAGAAGGCGCGAACGGAACAATGCCTACCTTATTAAATATGTTTGTTGGCGTGCGTGCAGGCAGCCTTGGAGAAACCTGTGCAGTCGCGCTGATACTTGGCGGCGTGTATCTGGTCGTTCGCAGGGTCATCAGCCCTGTGATTCCGCTGTGCTACATCGGTACGGTAGCAGTCATCTCCCTGATTGCAGGGCGCAGTGTTCTGTTTGACCTGTTCGCAGGTGGTTTGTTGCTCGGGGCGATTTTTATGGCAACAGATTATGCCACTTCCCCAATTAACTTAAAAGGCAAAATCGTTTTTGCAATTGGAGCGGGTATCATTACAATGCTGATCCGTATTTTCGGCGCTTTGCCGGAGGGCGTATCCTTTTCAATTATATTAATGAATATTTTAGTTCCTCATATTGAACGTCTGACTCGCCCGATTGCATTTGGGAAGGAGCGTGTTAGAAAATGAAGATAAACCCAAAAGAAATTTTAAAACCAGCCATAACGTTATTTGTAATCTGCTTGATTGTTGCACTTCTTCTTTCCGTAACCAATTTGATGACGCGAAATAAAATCGAAGCAATGAATCAGCAAGCCGAAGCTTCATCCCGCGCGCTTGTTCTGCCCGGTGCAACAAGCTTTGGAGATTCAAAGGATAAGTCCTACGTCGTGGGTAAAAAGGGAAACGACATTCTGGGCTATGTATTCACCACAAAATCAAAAAGCTACGGCGGTGATTTAAGTGTGATGACCGGTATTGACAAAGACGGTAAAGTCGCCGGAGTCGTCATTCTTTCTACGAACGATACGCCGGGCCTCGGACTGAATGCGCAGAAGGAAAGTTTTCGTGATCAGTACAAGCAGGCCGCTCCTGAAAAAGGGTTTGAAGTCGTCAAATCAAGTCCTGCCGGCAAAGGGCAGATTGAAGCAATGACCGGCGCGACTATCACAAGTAAGGCTTTTACGGACTGCGTAAACCAAGCGGTTGTTCAGTATCAAAAAATAAAGAGGGGTGAGTGAGATGGCAAAAACTCCATGGCAAGAATTCAGTAAAGGAATTATTAAAGAAAATCCGGTCCTTCGCCTTGTACTCGGCACCTGCGCAACCCTTGCGCTGAGCACATCTGCCAACAACGCAATCGGCATGGGCCTTGCCACAACTTTCGTACTTGTTGGTTCCAATACTGTTATCTCATTGCTTCGCAATGTGATTCCGGACAAGGTTCGTATTCCTTGTTACATTACGCTGATTGCCGGATTTGTGACCATTGTTCAAATGCTGATCAGCGCATATTCTCCCGCATTGAAAGACGCATTGGGCATCTTTCTTCCTTTGATTGTCGTAAACTGCATCATTCTCGGCCGTGCCGAAATGTTTGCAAATAAAAACAAAGTTCTTCCATCCATCTTGGATGCTCTTGGGATGGGCGCGGGCTTCACCGCTACTTTACTCGTCATGGGCATCATTCGTGAGCTTTTGGGCGCGGGCAGTATNNCGATTACCGCCGGGTTCATGGATCCGATCATTATTTTCCTGCTTCCCCCCGGAGGTTTCTTTGTGTTTGGCATGCTGATTGCTTTGGCAAACAAACTAGCAACCGATAAAGGTGCTCCCGCTGCTGAGCTTGGCTGTGCAAACTGCTCGCTTTGCGGAAGTTGTTCTCAAATAGCAGAAAAAGAAAAGGAGCGTGCTAAGAAATGATGAAAGGGTTAATCGCCATTTTTTTAGCCTCGATTTTGACTGAGAATTTTATTCTCAATAAATTTCTTGGCATTTGTCCTTTTCTCGGCGTTTCCAAAAAGTTAGACACTGCCACCGGTATGAGTATTGCGGTAACAGTTGTCATGGTTATTTCCACCG
This sequence comes from Ruminococcaceae bacterium UBA1865, assembly GCA_002338255.1. GTDB lineage: Bacteria > Bacillota > Clostridia > Oscillospirales > Acutalibacteraceae > Caproiciproducens. Next base: position 26,090 of record DDHX01000040.1, read on the forward strand.
CGGTTACATGGCCGATTTACAACTATATTTTAAAGCCGTGGAACTTAGAATATCTACAGACAATTGTGTTTATTTTGATTATTGCCGCACTTGTACAGTTTATTGAAATCGTCCTTAAAAAGTATATCCCTTCACTGTATAACGCACTTGGAATATACCTTCCATTAATTACAACCAACTGCGCTGTACTCGGTGTGGCCGTGTTGGTAATACAAAAGGGCCAGGCCGATCCTTCCTTTGGCTTTTTGCAATCTGTTGTAAACGCATTTGGATCCGGCGTCGGCTTCCTCGTTGCCATGGTTCTTTTCGCGGGCATTCGTGAAAGAATTGAGCACAATGACATTCCAAAGTCTCTTCAAGGGCTGCCGATTACATTGGTTGCCGCCTCGCTGACAGCTGTTTCGTTTCTCGGCTTCCAAGGCCTTGTTGACGGACTGTTGGGTTAGGGGCGGAAATATGAATGAAATATTGACTCCTGTCCTGATTGTTGCCGGCATTGGACTTTTGGCCGGCCTTATCCTCGCTATTGCCTCCATTGTGATGGCTGTTCCCAAGGATGAAAAAGCAGAAGCACTGCGCGGGTTGCTTCCTGGTGCCAACTGCGGTGCCTGCGGATTTTCCGGCTGTGACGGCTACGCGAAAGCAATGTCCAGTGGTGAAGCAAAACCGGGGCTTTGTACCGTTGGCGGTGAAGCAGTTGCAAAAACAACTTCTGAATACCTCGGTTGCGACGCATCTGACGTTGCAAAAAAGATAGCGCTGGTTCACTGTTTGGGCAGCTACGACAACACCAGCGACAAGGTAGAATATCAGGGAATTGAAACCTGTGCGGGTGCAGCAATTGTTGCCGGCGGCATTGCAAGCTGCCAATACGGCTGTATGGGCATTGGCGACTGCATGAGAGCCTGCCAGTATGACGCGATCAGTATTTGCAACGGTGTGGCCAGAATTGACCCTGCGCGCTGCAAAGGCTGCTCCATGTGTGTGAAAGCCTGTCCGAAGCATCTCATTTCGTTTGTTACTGCAAATCAGCAGGCTGTTGTTCGCTGCAGCAACTGCGATAAGGGCGCTCTGACGAACAAGGTTTGCAAAATCGGATGTATCGGCTGTATGAAGTGTGAAAAGACCTGTCAGTATGACGCTGTGCATGTCGTCAATTCACTCGCTTCCGTCGACCCATCCAAATGCATCAGCTGCGGTGAATGTGTCGACGTTTGCCCAAGGCATTGCATCACAATGTTTAATCCAGAGATATAACGCGATTTAAAATGAGCGAAGCACGACCGTTTCACCGGTTTATGCTCCGCTCTTATTCATTATAAACTTTATAAAAGTTTATGTTGATTTTTTCCTCATTTTATTATATAATAATCCTTGTTGTTTATGCCGGTGTGATGGAATTGGCAGACGTGATGGACTCAAAATCCATTGGTAGCGATATCGTGTCGGTTCGAGTCCGACCACCGGTACCAAAAGACCCACGAAGAAGTAATTCTTCGTGGGTCTTTTCTGTTACGGCTACTTTTAGGCAGAATGTTATATTTACCCTTTTCCAAAACTTCCTGCACTTAAACGCTTCTCTGCTAATCAATGCCGGTGCAGATATACTAAACTTCAAAAAGGCATAAAAATTGCAGGCACTCGAAATGAAATGAAGGTCAAATGGCGTCCGCATTTTCTATTGATTGCCACGGTCAAATCGGTTTCTATGATAAAGTAACCGCCTTGAAACCCGCATTACATCTAGGTTTCAAGGCGGTTTTGGAGAAGAAGAGAATCGAATTCTTAACACTTATGGATCAATTACGGAAAATCACCAAGGAAAACTTTTATGAATGGCCGGAAAAGGCAAGGGAGAAGCGGGGACTGTGTTTGAAATGTGTCATGACGGCTGTTTCGTCCTTATTGCTTCGACTTCCGCGAACTCTTCGGAATGATTTATCTGGTATAATCATAAAA
>DDHX01000009.1 GCA_002338255.1 Ruminococcaceae bacterium UBA1865
CTGCTTCCATGGGTGGCTCAGATATATGGCTCAAGCCCGGAGAAACCATGTCGGTGGATGATATGCTGAAAGCTACGGTCATTGCCAGTGCAAACGATGCAGCAGTGGCCCTTGCTGAATATGTTTCCGGCAGTGAGGATGAATTTTTGCAGCAAATGAACAAAAAGGCACAAGCTTTGGGAATGAAAGATACTACCTTTAAAAATTGCAATGGCCTCGATGAAGACGGCCATGTTACTTCGGCTTATGACGTTGCGGTAATGTCACGTGAACTTATAAAACATAAAAAAATATTCGATTATACAGGTACTTGGATTGACCATTTACGCGATGGTAAAACGCAGCTTGTGAATACAAACAAGCTTTTAAAAACATATAAGGGAATAACGGGTCTAAAAACTGGAACAACGGGCAAGGCGGGCAGCTGTATTACAGCAACTGCAGAGCGTGATAATGTAAAACTCATTGCAGTTGTTTTAGGTTCAGCCGATACAAAAGATCGCTTTTCAGCGGCTTCCACTCTGCTTGACTTTGGTTTTGCAAACTGGTCTGTGACGACACCTGCTATGCCACAGGAAGCACTTCAGCCAGTTCCCGTGGAAAACGGGATGTCCGCCAAGGTTGAAACAGCTGTTGAATCAGACGGCAGTATACTTGTTCCAAAAGGAAAGGCAAATGATATCAAATATAACATCAAGATAAATGACAATATTGCCGCGCCGGTGGAAAAAGGTCAGATTTTAGGGAAAATAACGTATACGCTCGGAGACGAAGTCGTGAAAGAGTACAATATTTGTGCAAAATCCGCTGTGGCACAAATTACATTTCAGTCTGCGTTCAGGCTGATTGCAAGATATCTTTTGAAGATGATTTAAAGGACAAATATGAAAAATTTATAAAATATAGTGCTCCGCCTTGCAAATGTTACTAACATACTGTAAAATATACTTGTACCAATAGTAACATTGAGGGGGAAATGATATGTCTATTAAACTTGATGCACAGCATCTTTTAAGTTTCATCGGACAAAATGAATACGCCGCAATAGCGCCGCAGGTAAAACTTGCTCACGATTTGCTCCACACCGGAAGCGGCGCAGGCAGCGATTATATCGGATGGGTTANNTGGGTTAATCTTCCCACTGATTATGACAAAAAAGAATTTGCACGCATTAAAGCTTCAGCCGAAAAAATCAAATCCGATACTGATGTTTTTATCGTCATCGGAATCGGTGGTTCTTACCTTGGCGCGCGCGCGGCAATCGAATTTTTGAATTCTCAAAATTACAACTCGATAAAGAAAAATACACCTGATATCTACTTTACCGGTAACAGCATCAGTTCTTCCACTTTAAGCGAATTACTTGAAATCTGTGAGGGCAGGGACGTTTCAATCAATATGATTTCAAAATCCGGCACCACAACGGAGCCTGCAATTGCTTTCAGAGTATTTCGCGCTTTCCTTGAAAAAAAATATGGCAAGGAAGAAGCAAAAAAGAGGATTTATTGTACAACCGATAAGGCCCGCGGTACTTTAAAGCAGCTCGCAACAAAAGAAGGTTACGAAACTTTTGTTGTTCCGGATGATGTTGGAGGCAGATATTCTGTTTTAACAGCTGTCGGACTTTTACCGATTGCCGTAAGCGGCGCAGACATTGACGCATTGATGACAGGTGCTGCAAGAGCTCAGACGGAGCTTAGCAATCCGGACATAGAATCCAATGATTGCTACAAATACGCAGCTATCCGTAATATTTTGTATCGCAAGGGCAAAGAAATTGAAATTCTTGTCAGCTATGAACCTTGCTATACCATGATGTGCGAATGGTGGAAACAGCTTTTCGGTGAGAGTGAAGGCAAGAACAATAAAGGCCTTTTCCCTGCATCCGTTGTTTTCTCAACCGATTTGCATTCAATGGGCCAGTACATTCAGGACGGCAGGCGTTCCCTGTTTGAGACTGTTGTTTTATTTGATAAAGCAAAGAAAGATTTGTTTATCGGCAATGATCCTGAAAATGTAGATGGCTTAAACTTCCTGCAAGGTAAGAGCATGGCCTACATAAATGAAAAAGCGTTTGAAGGCACTGTCTTAGCGCATACAGACGGCGGAGTTCCCAACATTGTACTTCACGCTCCGGATTTTTCTGAGGATACGCTTGGTTATATTATTTATTTCTTTGAAAAAGCCTGTGCAATTTCCGGTTATATGATGGGAGTAAATCCATTTGACCAACCGGGCGTGGAAAGTTACAAGAAGAATATGTTTGCTCTTTTGGGAAAACCGGGTTACGAATCCGAAAAAGAGACCCTTGAAGCAAGATTAAAAAAGTAGAACATTCAGGAGATATATCCGCTTAAGCGGAAATAATATAAATATAGGGGGAGTTTTTCATGATTACTCTTATTGTTGGCAAAAAAGGTTCAGGAAAAACAAAGAAATTAATTGAGCGTGCAAATGAAGCAATTGAAAATTCAAATGGGAATGTTGTTGTGATTGAAAAAGGTTTAAAATTGACTTATGACATTTCTCATCAGGCAAGATTAATAGACTCCGACGCTTATGAAATTCAAGGCGCGGATGCACTTTCCGGTTTTATCAGCGGCATTTGTGCCGGTAACTACGACGTTACAGATATTTTTATCGATTCCACATTAAAGATCATTGGTCAGGACATGAAAGTTCTTCACTGCTTCACTGAAAAGATGAATGCTCTTTCTGCATTAGCTGACACAAAGATTACGCTTTTGGTTTCTGTTGATCCAAACGAACTGCCAAAAGAAATTAGCGCTGTGTCCGTGCAAATCTAAGGGAATCCATTTGTTTTGAATTTGCTGTCGGGGGCTGACTGCTTCCGACAGCATCTTTGCGATAATATTATTCTATATATCGTAATTTTCTATTGACAAAGTATGTACAAACCTATATAATTAGCTAATGTAGCGCTGAGGTGTAATGATGCTCCTTGATTTAAAAAAAGTATTTTCGAACGTGGGCGAAAGCTATTCGTTTGATTACAAAATGGATTTATCATCCACAGATATCAACGGATTCAACCCGTTTGTATCACCTGTGTCGGTTAAAGGCACTGTGAAAAACCATGATGGATTTGCTCAGCTTGACACTGAGGTTTCGTTTGATTTTTCTATTCCATGCGACCGTTGCACAAGGCAAATCAACAAATGCTACAATTACACATTTTCACATGTTCTGGTTCTGTCTTTAGAAAATGAAGACGACGGTAATTTTATTCAGGTGACGAATTATAAATTGGACTTAGACGAGCTTACGAGGGCGGATATTCTGCTTGAACTTCCGACAAAGTATTTATGCAGTGAAGATTGCAAAGGTTTGTGTCCTGTTTGTGGCAAAAATCTGAATGATGGAACATGTAATTGTGATTTGCATCAGATTGATCCTCGCTTGGAGGCTCTTAAAAAACTGATAGATTAGTCATAGTTTTATAAGGAGGTGCTGACGATGGCGGTACCAAAAAGAAAAACATCAAGTGCGAGACAGAATAAAAGACGTTCTAATGTATGGAAGATTAGCGCTCCTGCTCTGGTGAAATGCCCTAAATGTGGTGAGTTCAAGACTCCACATAGAGTTTGCGGCAGTTGTGGTTACTACAACGGCAGGGAAGTTATTAAAATAGAAGCGTAAGTTTTTATTTAATTTTCCAGAAATGTAGAGAAGGAGGAATCCTTCTCTTATTTTTTTATTAATTAATTGTGAGGAGTTGCCATGCCAGTTAAAATTTTATCGGTTGATAAGGATAGCCCTGCCGCAAAGGCAAAAATTCTTCCGAAAGAAACTCTTGTTACCATTAATGGCAATCAAATTAACGATGTTCTTGATTACCGTTTTTATGAAACGAGTAAGAGCTTATCCATTGTATTGATCGATATGAATCAAAACACGCGGGCTATTAACATCAAAAAGGGAGAATATGAATCGATTGGACTTGAATTTGAAACGTATTTGATGGACAAACAGATTTCATGCCGAAACAAATGCATTTTTTGTTTTATTGACCAATTGCCGAAAGGGATGCGAAGCAGTCTGTATTTTAAGGATGATGACTCACGTTTATCATTTCTGTTTGGCAACTATATTACGCTGACCAATATGAATCAACATGATGTAGACCGTATTATCAAAATGCACATTAGTCCGATTAACATCTCCGTTCAGACTACAAACCCCGAACTGCGTGTAAAAATGATGGGAAACAAATTTGCCGGCAAATCACTTGATATTTTGTATCAGCTTGCCGCGGCCGGTATTAAAATAAATTGTCAGCTTGTACTTTGCAGGAACATTAACGATCGGGACGAGCTCAAACGCAGTTTAACCGATCTCGGTAAGCTTTATCCGGCAGTACAGAGCATTGCACTGGTTCCGGTTGGACTCACGAAATTCAGGCAAGGACTTTTTCCGCTCGAGGCCTACGACAAGCAATCGGCTGAACAAACGGTGCAAATCATTGAGGAGTTCGGCGACCGGTTCATGGCTGAATGCGGTGAGAGAATTTGTTATGCTGCGGACGAATTTTATTTAAAGGCGCAGCGTTCTATTCCACCAGCTGAATTCTATGGGAATTTCGATCAACTGGAAAACGGTGTGGGATTAATGGCTAATTTGAAGCAAGAATTTGAAGCGGCGTTAAACGATTTTAATGTGCCCAAGGGAAAACGCCACGTAACGATGATTACCGGCACAAGTGTCTATAAATTTATGGATGCTTTACTTGACGAATTAAGAATAAAATGCAATAATCTAACTTGTAATCTGATTCCAATTGTAAATGATTTTTTTGGTGATACTATCAATGTAACGGGTTTAATTACCGGCAAAGATATTATAAAACAGCTTAGCGGATTGGACTTAGGTGATGAATTAATTGTCCCGAATGTTATGCTCCGCCGTGAGGGAGATATTTTTCTCGACGATGTTTCGCTTGAAGATTTGAGCAAGGCTTTAAATATTCAGATTGTTGTATCCCCGAATGACGGATACGAGCTTTTAAATATAGTATTAGGGAGTGATCATATTGTCTAAACCGGTAGTTGCAATTGTCGGCAGACCAAATGTCGGTAAATCAACTCTTTTCAATAAACTAATCGGTCAGCGTCTTTCTATTGTGGATGATACGCCAGGCGTGACCAGGGACCGGATTTACGGTGACTGTGAATGGAGCGGCCGTAAATTTTCCATCGTTGACACAGGGGGCATAGAGCCAAGCACAAGCGACCCTATTTTGTCACAAATGAGAATGCAGGCACAGCTTGCAATTGACGCGGCGGATGTTATTCTCCTGATTACCGATATCCACACCGGCGTTGTGGCGACGGATTCCGACATTGCGGCGATGCTTCTTAAAAGCGGCAGACCCATCATTTTATGCGTGAATAAGTGCGACATGGTCGGCAGCCCGCCGGCTGAGTTTTTTGAATTTTATAATTTGGGTCTTGGTGACCCGATACCAGTTTCGTCAGTGCATGGACATGGCACCGGCGACTTGCTTGACAAAATTATTGAGTATCTGCCCGCGCAGGAAAGCGATGAATCTGATACTGAATTGATTAAGGTTGCCATTATCGGTAAGCCGAATGTTGGAAAGTCATCTCTTGTCAATAAAATTTCCGGAGAGGAAAGATGTATTGTTTCTGATGTTGCCGGAACAACGCGCGACGCAATTGACACGACAATTGAAAATAAGTTCGGACGCTTTACATTAATTGACACAGCTGGATTGCGCAGAAAAAGCAAGGTTGACGATACCATCGAAAGATACAGCGTCATCCGTGCACAAATGGCTATCGAGAGGGCAGATGTCTGTGTTATTATGATAGATGCTACGATGGGCTTTACCGATCAGGATTCAAAAGTAGCCGGTTTAGCGCATGAAGCCGGAAAAGGCTGCGTTATCGTGGTCAATAAATGGGATGTGATAGAAAAAGATGATCACACCATGACTGATTACAGAAAGAGCCTTGAAGAAGATTTTTCCTTCATGTCGTATGCGCCGATGATCTTTATTTCAGCGAAAACAGGGCAAAGGCTGGATCGACTTTTTGAATTGATTAAGCACGTTGCAAACTCAAATTCCATGCGTATTTCAACCGGCATGCTCAACGATGTTTTATCACAGGCCACGGCAAGGGTTCAGCCGCCGACCGACAAGGGAAGGAGGTTGAAAATATTCTACATGACGCAGGCTACCGTTAAGCCTCCAACTTTTGTGTGTTTTGTTAATTCCGCAAAATTGTTTCACTTTTCATACCAGAGGTATCTCGAAAATAGGATTCGTGAAACCTTTGGGCTCGAAGGTACTCCGATAAGGTTTATCGTGCGTGAGCGCGGAGATAAATAATAGGGGGTTGTATTGATGTTCAGATATTTTATTGATTTTGGACTATCCTCAATTTTGGTGGCTCTTATTTCATATCTTCTGGGAAGCCTTAGTTTTTCGATTATTTTTACAAAGGCATTCGATCATAATACCGATATCCGTACAATGGGCAGCGGTAACGCAGGAGCTACAAATGTATTGCGTTCCGTGGGGGCAAAAGCGGCTGTTTTTACCTTTATTTTTGATTTTGCAAAAGGCGCGATTTCGGTAATACTTGGCAGAATGGTTTTTCAGTATGTTTGCGGTTTAACGGGCGTTCCGATTATGATAGCGCAATATGGCGCTTATATTGCCGGTGTTGCCTGTGTAATTGGACATATTTATCCGATTTATTTTGGATTTAAAGGCGGCAAAGGTGTTTTAACAAGCGCCGCGATGATCGCGCTGATTGACTGGCGCGTTTTCATTATTGTAATTGGAATATTTATTATTGTTTTTATATTTACAAAAATTGTATCCCTTTCCTCAATCTGCGGTGCAGCAGCGTTTCCAGTGGCAACGTTCCTGATTTCTTATTTTGTGGATTATCGCGGTGGCAAATCAACCATTGGGTCGGTTTCATTTTCATATGTACTTATAACAACAGCCATTGCCTTGCTGATGGCATTTATCTTGATTATTAAGCATAAATCCAACATTGAGAGAATCAAAAACGGTACTGAACAAAAATTAAAGATTAATCATAAATCGTAGAATATCAAAAAGGCAAGCTGTTCATTTCACAGCTTGCCTTTTTGATAGTTGATTTAGGGCAGAAAAAAGGAGCCACCCGGGCTCCTCAAATGGAATGCTTTGTTTTGCATTAAACGGCTCGTGTAACCTTGCCGGAACGCAAGCAACGGGTGCAGGCGTAAATACGCTTAGGAGTACCGTTAACAACTGCTTTAACGCGTCTAATATTAGGCTTCCAGGTTCTATTTGAACGTCTATGTGAGTGAGAAACCCTTATACCGAAAGCAATATCCTTGCCACAAACTTCACATTTTGCCATGTGTCTGCACCTCCTTCAAAGGGGTTTAAAATAGAATCACAACATTGGTATTTTATCAGATTAGCCATAAAAATGCAAGCCTTTTTCATTATATTTTTAATTTAGAACCGAAAATCAGCATTTTTTTCAGGAAATGGGTGCTTTACTTGTTTTTTAGTACCTAAAGTATTATAATAATACGATAAAAGGAGAATAGTATATGCTGTTTGATATGATTCGTAATATTTTTAGCGGGCAGCCCTTAGACATGGTTTCCGCGTTTTCGCAAATATTGGCTACACTGTTTATTATATTTTGTATTCTTCCTCTTCATGAATGTGCCCATGGTTGGGTTGCTTATAAGCTTGGCGATAATACTGCGAAGTATAGTGNNACGAATTACTTTAAATCCAATTGCAAGCCTTGATCCGTTCGGTGCGCTTTTCCTCCTGCTTTTCGGTTTTGGATGGGCGAAACCAGTACCGGTTGATACAAGATATTTTAAAAACCCGAAACGTGATATGGCGATTACCGCATTGGCAGGACCGGTTTCTAATTTGCTTGCTTCGTTTGTCGGTGCGTTGATTTATGTTGGAATTATGGTGGCATCAAAATTCTCAATGCCAACTTTTGTTCAGGATTTTTTCATTGCGTACATCACGATAAATGTTGCGCTTGCCGTATTTAATTTAATTCCATTGCCGCCGCTTGACGGTTCTAAGATTTTAGGTGCATTTTTATCAAATAAAACGCTCTACAACTACTACAAATATCAAAATATCATTATTATGGTCGCATTTGTGGTTCTATTTAGTGGAGTGCTAAGTGCTCCGCTTGGCTTTTTGCAACAGCTTTTTGCAAATGGTGTTTTGTGGTTGGCCACACTTCCATTTAAGCTGTTTGGTTTGTTATAAAGTGAGGGATTATGGAAAAACTATCCTATCATCTGCCTGCTTTTGAGGGGCCGCTTGACCTTTTGCTTTATTTAATTGCAAAAAACAAATTAAATATCTGCGAAATTCAGATCTCCGAACTTTTGAACCAGTATACGGAGCAGATCAACGTAATGAAAGAGCTGGATATGGATGTCTCCAGTGAGTTTTTGGAGATGGCTGCACGGTTGGTTTATATCAAAACTGTTTATCTGCTTCCAAAACATGAAGAAGCGGACGAGTTGCAGCGTGAATTGACGGGTCAACTATTGGAGTATCAGGAGTGCAAGCGCATTTCACAGTTAATGGCTGAAAGCTTTAATTTTAATACTTTTGTCCGTGAACCGGCTGAAATTGAACTTGACCAAACTTATCGCCGCAACCATATGCCGTCGGAGCTTTTAATTGCCTATCAAAATGCAGTGGGGCGCGGCAAGCGTTTTATTCCGCCGTCTGCCGAAGCTTTTTCCAATATTGTTACCAATAAAATTGTATCTGTCGCTTCACGGATTATTTATGTACTTCGCCGGCTTTGGAAAACGAACGAGATGAAGTATGATGTATTATTTGAGCAGGGACAAGAAAAATCCGATTTGGTCGCAACCTTTTTAGCGGTTCTTGAATTGGTGAAGGGCAAACGGGTTAGAATTGAGGGAAGCAGTCAAAGTGCAACGATAAAACTAATTAACGGCGGTGTGAAAAATTGGAAATCAAAAAGTTAAAGGGTGCAATCGAAGCAATCCTGTTTTCAAGCGGAGACCCGGTTTCAATTGATCGGATTGCCGATGTTTTGGAATTGGACAAGTCCACGGCTTCTAAAATCCTTAAAAATTTGATGGATGAATTTAATATGGAGGACGCAGGAGTCCGTATTGTAAAACTGGAGGAGAATTATCAGATGTGTTCCAGTCCGGAATATTCCGGATATGTTCGCCAAATTCTTGATATGCGTCGCAATACGCCGCTCTCACAGGCCGGTATGGAGGTTCTTGCCATTGTGGCATACAACCAACCGGTTACAAAATCATTTATTGAGCAGATACGCGGTGTTGACTGCTCATTTGTATTAGGCAGCTTAACTTCAAAAGGACTGNNATCGCTCAGCGAACTTCCACCGCTTCCACAAAAGCAGCAGCCCATTGATGAAGAAAATGATGAAACAGAGGCTTTCGTTGCACAGGTGGAATAGGAGGCTTTATGACTGCTCTGATTATTATTCTATGTATCATACTGTTCTTTTTTATTCTTCTGCTTTTTCCTGTTACAGTGTGCGCGGGTTTTGAAGATGAACTGACCGCAAAAGTAACCTATCTTTTTATCCATTATAAAATACTTCCTCAACCTGAAAAACCGGAGCAAAAGGAAGAAGAGGATAAAAAAGAAGAAGAAAAAGATGAAAAGCAGAAAGAGAATGGTACAATATCAAAAATTAAGGGCATAATAAAGCAAAAGGGGTTATCCGGATTTTTGGACATCGTTAGGGAGTTCGTTTCTATTGGAACGGGGTC
>DDHX01000024.1:0-29329 GCA_002338255.1 Ruminococcaceae bacterium UBA1865
ATCGTTTTGAAACAGCCTTTTATTGACTTAATATACAATTTACAGTTCAATAGAAATATGATCCTCATTTTTTAAAATATACTTTTTCGTATCATTGAAATAAGTACGTTCAGGTAAGCAAATCAAGACGGTTCCGTTTACATGAACAGGAAATGGTGCGCCATGCCAGCTGCCCCCGCGAAGAACAACCAAGCATCCTTTTGGTACGAGAAATGCCTCCAGTTTGTCCAGCTCAACAGAATCTGATGAAGCAGGTCCGGCATAGATCACCATATCATCATCCAACGGCATANNCATCGGCCGTTTGTCAACTTTCAAGGAGCCAAAGGAGGTCGGGGTACAGTCCTTTTGCGGCATCACAACCATATCCCTGTGAAACACACACGGGATCTCTCCTAAACTGTAAGCTTCACCGGGATTAGCGATGTCGGCGACAAAACCATAGGGTGAAAAGTTTGTTTCCGTAATCGGTATCGCTTTTATCATTTTCATAACTAACCTCAAACTTCTACTTTGTCATTTTCCATGAACGGTGCAAGGGCAAAGGCTGCTTTGACCGGAGTTCCAGTATTATTCTTTAAATAGTGAACTTCGCCCGGCTCAATGTGAATATACTGACCTTCGCTAAGCGTATAGGATTTCCCATCCACGGTAAAATCAATCTTACCTTCCAACACGAAGAAATTTTCTTCCATTACATTGTGATAGTGACCACGAAAATCCTCTCCGCTCACTAAGCGGACAATTCCAAAATTCATGCGGGGGCCTTTCATAATATATTTTGGACCGCTGTCCCCGAAACGATATTTCAAATCGGCTGAATCTGTAATAAACNNTCCTCCGTTGTTTTTTGTGAACTACATTGGGACGTTATAGTCCAGGAGCAATCCACATATTTTTCGTTATTTTCTTATCACATAAGGCAAGCTGCGCTGCATATACTTCACGCCATTTGCCGTACATTTCGTCATAAACATCGGTGCTTTCCTTGTTGGGAAGATATTCTTTATCCCATTTTACAAGTTTCTTCGCAGCAGTACCCGCATCGGAATATATTCCAACGCCCACACCCGCCAGAATAGCTGCGCCCAAAGCGGTTGCTTCTTTGATTTTCGGCACACGTACAGGTAAACCCAAAACGTCCGCTAATATTTGACACCATAGGGGACTCTTTGACGCACCGGAGGCAAAAACGATATGATCCGGCATGTTTCCGGTTACTTCCTGTACCATCTCCATGTTGCCCTTTGTTACCATGCAGGAATTTTCCATGATAGATCGATAAAACGTATATCGATTATATTTGTTCGCATCTAATGCAAAATTGGTAAAGGTTGGAGAGGCATGCTTCCATTCAATATAATTCATTACATCAGAAAAGGTGCACATCATTCCGTAGCAGCCTGCCGGAATTTCGGCCGCTTTTTTATCCATTAAATAATAGGGGTCGGTGCCTGTTTTCGTCGCCTCCATCTCTTCAAGTTGGCAGAAGCCGTCCCGATACCAGCGCATGACTAAGCCGGGATAAAAAGCAAGTGCTTCGTACTGCCAAATATTTGGAATGGCGTGGCAATTAACCCTGACGCGGCACTGACTATCCATTTTTACTTCATCGGTGTTAAATTCATACTGCCAAAAGCTTCCACCAAATATAGCGGCTTGATTTTTTGAAGTAACCGAAACGCCGATGCATCCAAGCTGCGCATCTCCGCCGCCTGCGACCACAGGAGTACCTGCACAAAGTCCTGTTTTGTCAGCGCAGTCGGCACTGACGCCGGCAACAACGGTACCGCTTTCATACACAGGTGGAAAGATATTATTTTTCAATCCGCAGTCTTCGGAAATTTGGACATCCCAATCGCGCTTTTTTAAGTCAAAGATTCCGGTGGTACAACCGTTGCTTGGCTCGGATGATAATATTCCGGTTAGCTTATAAATGAGCCAGTCATTGAACATGGTTACACACGCAACCTTTTCATAAACCTGGGGCAATTTATTCTTTACCCATAAAATGCGCGGCAGAGCGTCAAGAGCATATGTTTGTCCGNNCAGCAGAACTGCGAATTAGTTGGCTGACTTCATCATTTGAGCGGGCATCCACATTTGCACAAGCCCAAATTTCTTTATTGCTGCTGTCATAAAGGACAATGCCTTCACGCATACTGGTTGTTGAAATCGCTGAAATATCCGCCGGCTCTATTTTGGTTTCTTTAAGAACACCGCGGATGCATTGAGATGCAAGCTCCCAATTGTGAATCCAGTCGAAATCCATGGAACCGGGAAACCGCGGATCTTCATGATGCTCCCACTCATGTTGTGAAACACCGATCTGATTCCCCTCCAAATCAAAGATGACCGCTCTTACGCTGCCGGTTCCGGCATCAACTGCCATCAAATACCTTCCCATTTTTTCAACCCCTTATCAATATTATTTTGTGCAATGATATTGAATTAATCCTCGATTTCCAGAAGTTTGTTTGCTGTGTTCTCATCTGTAATGAGAATATTAAGATAGCCGCCTTTCAGCACTGCATTGATGGCGGAAATTTTTTCGTCTCCGGCTGCAACGCCAATGACATTTTGAAAATCACGCAGTGAATCCAATGGAGTACTGATCAGACGATTGTGAAGGTCGTTGTCAACTTTATTGCCGTCTTTGTCAATGAATTGGCTCAGCAAATCGCCGACCGCACCTTGAAGACCCAGCAGCAGGAAGTCATTCTTACTCAGAATTCCCGAGCTGATCACGGTCGCGGTATCATTAATCCCGCCGATTCCGACTATGGTCATGGCGGCGAGCTGCGTCATATCGTAAATCTCTTTCAGTGAATTTTCTTGTTTCATCGCTTCCGCCATTTCTTCGGATGAAGTGATGAGAGGCGAAGGCAATAGAAAAAGATTTGCATTATGAATATTGGAACTTGTGTTGGTAAGATAAAAACTTACGCCGCCGGTCAGTGATACCAAATTAATGTTGACTTCGGTAGATGATACCAAATTATTTAAGGTACGCGAAACGGTGTCTCCGTATCCAATATTAATAAAACAGTTTGGAGTAACACGATCACTGACATACATCGCGGCAGCCTTGGCAATTGTTTCGTTTGTATTTTCGGTTTCAGAGGGTACTACCAGCACATCGTTTAAGCCGTATTTTGAAATCAAGTCATTTTCAACTGCAATATGGCGTGTGCCGTCGGCTCTTATTTTGAACTGGACAATTCCACTCTGACGAGCCTTTTCAAGTAGTTTAATTACCCGGATTCTGGATATACTGAGTTTGTCTGAAATCTTTTGCTGTGTCATGTTTTCCATATAATAGTACCAGGCTATTTTTACCATTAGGTTTTCTTCATAATTCATAGTGACATCTCCTATTGTAAAAGAGTGAAATGGAATCAGTTTTCACTGCTTTTATTAATTTTATTTATAACAAATGTTTCGTATTAAATCATATGTTCTTCTATTATTTAGAGTATATCAGCATTTTTATTGACTGTCAATTATTAATCGACGAAAAAAATCAAATAATTATTATGATCCTATCGCATATTAACATTGTTAATAGTTCGTATTTTTAATTAATACAATAAAACAACTAATAAAATGCTATTATAACTGTGAAAATTATAAAATTTTTTAAATAATGGTTGACATTTGACTAAAGTTATCATATTATTTGTGCATAGACAAAAATTCACTATCGTTACTTTTGTAGCGTACCGTATTGAGGGAGGAAGAGAAATGCCTACTGGTGATAATCAGGGTGCGAATGCTCCAATGATTTCAATTCGTAACATCTATAAATCGTTTGGACAGAATGCTGTTCTGAAAGGCATTAATCTTGATGCATATGCCGGCGATGTTGTTGCTTTGATTGGCGGAAACGGAGCCGGTAAGAGCACATTGATGAAAATATTAATGGGCGTGCATCAGCCGGATGCCGGCGAAATTTTTATTCTTGGTGAAAAGGTTAACCTGAACAAACCTACCGCTGCATTGGCGCAGGGAATTTACTTGGTTCCGCAGGAGCCGATGCTTTTTCCCAATATGACAGTTGAAGAAAATATCATTATGGGTTTTGATGAAAAGAAAACGGAACTTCATCAGCGNNTCAGCGGTTAGTAAGTTTGATAACGAAGTTAGGCTGGAACTTGAAACTTGAGCGAAAAGCGGACAGCCTTTCGATCGCAGAACAGGAATTGGTCGAAATATTAAGGGGTTTGCTGCGTAATTCCCGAATACTCATTTTGGATGAGCCGACATCCGCGCTTACTTTCAATGAAACCAAATCACTATTCAAAATTATTAAGGATTTGCGCGAAAGTGGAATTAGCATTTTTTATATTACGCATCGCTTGACCGAAGTTTTTGAAATTGCCACGCAGGTCTTTATCCTTCGTGACGGTACGGTTGCAGTTGGCGGCAAGGTGGCAGAGTTTACAAAGGAAATGCTGATTAGGGGACTTCTTCCCCCAAACACAGAGGATAAGTCAAACATTACTTACGATGAAGAAGAAGCGATTGATTATGCAAATACTAAGCCGGTCTTGGAATTGAAAAATTATACCGGTTATGGATTTAGCAATCTCAATTTAGAGGTTTACCCGGGTGAAATTCTTGGTGTTGCNNACTGAATTTGCGACTACCATTTTTGGTATGGATCAAATTAAACATGGCAGCGCGTATCTAAATGGGAAAGATATTACCGGCAAAAAAACCGAAACGATTATTGCCATGGGTTTGAACTATGTACCGGAAGACAGGCACTTGAATGCGATTTTTCCAATCAGTGACGTGGCGGCAAACATTACATCCGCAGTACTTCCAAAAATGAAGGGCGTTTTCCTGAACAGAAAGTTGGAAAAAGCAACCAGTAAAGAGTATATCGATGATTTCAGAATTAAAGTCACAGGGCAGGACCAATTAGTTGGTTCTCTTTCAGGAGGCAATCAGCAAAAAGTTGTAATTGCAAAAACGCTTGCCACTGAACCGAAAATTGTGATTCTGGATGAACCGACAAGGGGTATTGATGCGGGTGCCCGTGGTGATGTTTATAAAATTATTAATCAACTCAAAGAAAAAGGCGTTGCAGTTCTTTTGATTTCATCCGACATTGAAGAGGTTGTTCAACTGAGTGACAGGGCGGTTACCATGTTCCAGGGCTGCATCAATCACACATTCTCTAAAAGTGATATTAGCATTGATAATCTTATGGCCGCCTCTTTTGGAGTTTATGAGGAGGGGAAAGTCATATGAAACAGATCGTACGCAAAGTTTTTAAAACACCGGGTTTATCATCCGCATTCTTTATGGTTGCTCTGTTCATCGTTGCGGGCATCATCAATCCGGCATTTCTTTCACTTGACAACTTACAACTTTGCATCAACGGAAGTGTCATGTACATGCTCCTTGCAATCGGAATTGCATTTGTGCTGATGACAGGCGAAATCGATGTTTCCATTGGTTCCGTTCTTGGCCTTTCTGCCGCTTTCATGGCGACTTGTGTTCGCGACGGCGTTTCTCTTTGGATAGCCATTCCGTGCACGCTGGCTATCGGAGCGGTAGCAGGATTACTCAATGGATATGGGGTAGCAAAACTTCATGTATCGTCTATTATTATGACGCTTGGTACGATGGGTATTTTACGCGGTACAGTTTATATTTACACGCAGGGTAAATGGGTGGAAAACCTGCCGGACTATTTTAAGAGATACACACAAGCAAGCGTCTTCGGATTTGTTAATGTATTTTTATTGGTCACAATAATCATTACATTAGGGATTCACTTCTATATGTCGAAGACTAAAAAAGGCCGTTATCTTGCTGCAATTGGCGACAATATCAACGGAGCCAATTTAATTGGCATCCCCGTCGCAAGAACGCAGATTTTTGCTTTCGTATTATCCGGCATTTTTGCATCGTTAGCAGGAATCATTTTTGTAAGTAAAGTCGGGTTTGTACCTCCGACTGCCGGCAGTGGGTATGAAATGAAGGCAATTGCGGCTTGTGTCATTGGCGGCATCAGTTTATCCGGCGGAGTCGGCACTGTGATTGGCGCGTTCTTCGGCGCGATCATTATGTCATCCATTGGCCGAATTTTGGTATTCTTAAAATTTCCGTCAGAGTGGGATAACACAATCACCGGAATCCTGCTGATTGTGATTGTTGTAGCCGACTCACTGTTTCGCCGTCACTCTGCTGAAAAGGCACGAAAAGAGCGCTTATCAGCCAGGACGCTAAACGAAGAGAGGGAAGCATAATGGATAAAATCAGAAAAATATTTCGTTGGGAAACTGCATTGGTTGGCATTTTAGTTGCGCAAATTCTCATATTTGGTCTTATCAATCCCCGTTTCTTGAAAATCAACGTCTTGTTAGGCAGTGTAAATGACTATATCAGTATTTGTATTATAGCACTTTTTGTAACATTTGTTATCATTACGGGCGGCATGGATATACAAGCCGGTTCCATTGTAGGTCTGACCTCTATTGTAATGGGCCTGTTGTGGAAGGTAGGCGGAATGAACATTTGGGCTACCATCCCAATTGTACTGTTGGTCGGCGCACTTTGCGGAGCATTCAGCGGCTTTTTAATTGCTTACACTGGTGTACAGGCAATGGTTGTTACACTGGGTGGAATGTTCCTCTTTTCAGGATTGGCAGTTGTCATCAGTAATGCTGCTGTCTCAAGCGCATTCCAAGGCATCAGCGGTTTTCCGGCTGAATTCGTACAACTTGCAAACGGGAAAAGCTTTGGTATTCCAAATCCGTTTATTATTTTTATTGTATTAATAATTTTTGCATATTTGTTGCTGCACAAAACAAAATATGGGAGAAAGATATTTCTCGTGGGCGTCAATACCAATGCTGCCCAATACGCCGGGATTAACACGAAGCTTGTGATTATGAGTACCTACATTCTTTCCGGCATGGGTGCCGCGATTGCGGGTATTGTTCTAACCAGCTACCTTGGCTCATCACGTGCTGATTTTGGTGCGGAGCTTACACTTCCAATTGTTACTGCCGTTGTACTTGGCGGTACAATTATTACGGGTGGAAAAGGAGGGGTGATTGGGACGGCTCTTGCCAGTTTGGTAATTGGAATCTTAAAATTTGGATTGCAAATGGTAGGATTTTCAACTCAATATCTTGACATCCCCGTTGGTATTCTTTTGATTGTTGCAGTTGCAATCCGCAGTGTATCAGCTGCAGGCGGGCTTAAATTCCCGAAATTCATGAAAAGCAAAGGACAAAGGCAAAAAATGGCTGGGTCAGCCAAATAAATATGTTATATTATCGCAAGATAAATATAAAAAAATAGGTTAATGGGAGGAAATAATCATGCGTAAATTATTGGCAACAACACTGGCAACAGCGATGATCCTTTCAGCTTTCGCAGGCTGCAGCAGCGGTAGCACAACATCCACAGCATCCGCAGCAGGCAGTACTGCGGCCCCTGCATCTGCTGCGGGGACTGTTAAAAAAGACGCAAAAGATATCAATGTTGTGTTTATTCCAAAGCTTTCCGGCAACGCTTTCTTTGAATCAGCGAACGTCGGCGCACAAGACATGGCAAAAAAAGTTGGTTTTAGCTGTAAATATGATGGCAACCCACAGGCTTCCGTAGCCAATCAGGTTCAAATCATCAACAGTGCGGTAACACAGGGCGCAGATGCGGTTGCTATTTCTGCAGTTGACCCGAATGGCTTGAATGAGTCATTAAAGGCTGCAAAAGCAGCAGGCGTAAAAGTTGTTTGCTGGGATTCCGATGTAAACAACCAGTATCGTTCCCTGCATGTTGCGCAAGGCACTCCTGAGCAACTGGGACAAATGCTCGTTGATATGGCTGCCATGCAAATGACAGACGCACAAAAGAAAAACGCAACATTTGTATTCCACTATTCTTCAGCAACAGTTGCTGATCAGAATTCTTGGGTTGTCGCCGCAAGAGCATATGTAAAGACAAAGTATCCGGGTTGGAAAGAAGTTTCACAACCTTACTACAGTGAACAGGATGCAGAAAAAGCAATTTCCGTTGGTGAATCTGTTCTGAAAGCAAACAAAGGCATCACTGCTGTTATCTGCCCCGACTCTACAGCTCTTCCGGGACAAGCCCAAGCTGCTAAGAACCTCGGCATGAGCGGTAAGGTCATCATCACCGGATTTGCAACACCAAGTTCCATGAAAAACTTCTGCCTGGACGGCACTGTCCCTAAGTTTGGACTTTGGGATTGCAAAATTCAGGGCGCAATGGGTGCTTATCTTGGTTACTGGCTTGCAGCCGGCAACACATTCAAGGTCGGCGATGATATCGACATTCCTGATGTAGGAAAAGTAAAAGTTCAACCTAATACAGTCCTTGACCCTAAAGCTTACACAGCAGACGATTCCGGCGTTGTTGTTCTTCCGGAACGCGTCATATTTGATAAGGACAATGTAGGTAAGTACAACTTCTAAAACACACACCTTAACTGCGGCCATTATATTCAGCGGCCGCAGTTGATACCACAGACAAAGGAGATATTAGCATGGCAGACAAAGAAGGCTTCAAAATCGCAAAAGATTATCAAACGGATGTTCCGTTTGCAAAAAATGGTTTTTATGTAAAAGGAATGGATGATGTTGAATGGGGTATGAAAAACCGCCTGTCCAAGATTTTCAATCCGAAAAGCGGTAACACTGTAATGCTCGCATTTGATCACGGCTATTTTATGGGTTCAACCGCCGGCCTTGAAAGATTAGACCTTTCCATTCCCCCGATTATCGACAATATCGATGTTCTTATGGGTACGCGCGGCGCATTGCGCTCCTGCATTCCGGCATACTACAATAAAGGTATTGCACTGCGTTGCAGCGGCGGAGCTTCCATGGTTGATGAAGATTTGAGCCATGAGGTTATTTCGGTTTCCATTGAGGATGCGATTCGCATGAACGCTTCTTGTATGGCAATCCAAACTTTTATTGGTGCAGACGGAGAAAAAGACAGCATTGACAACCTGTGCAAAACGATTGATGCCGGTAACCGTTATGGCATCCCTACTATGGGAGTTGTTGCTGTTGGAAAAGAAATGGAACGCACGAGCCGGTTCTTTAAATTGGCAACGCGTATTCTCGCGGAACTTGGGACTCAAATCGTAAAGACTTACTATTGTGAGGATTTTGAAGAAATTACTTCTGCCTGCCCTGTGCCAATCGTGGTTGCCGGGGGCAAAAAGTTGCCTGAGAATGAGGCTCTTACCATGGCATACAGAGCTATTTCGGAAGGCGCACATGGTATGGATATGGGTAGAAATATTTTTCAAAGTGCACATCCGTCGGTTATGGCAAAGGCTGTCAGCATGATTGTTCATGAAAAGACAACCGACAAAGTGGCATATGAGTTCTATCTGAACGAGATTAATTCATAATTTTCTTAGAATAGAATAAGCGGTTTATTATCATTTGTTCTTAGCAAAAATGGCTGTGGCTTAACCGCCGCAGTCATTTTTGATTATNNATCTTCAATTAAAAAGTTGATGTTTTTAATTGAAGAGCGCCCGTCTGCGCCGAGCTTTGTTTTGCGCCAATAAGCGCAAAACATGTCTCATGCAGAATCCAACGTGCTTCGCGCTATAAAAAGGTTGATCAACCTTTTCAATCGATTTTAGTATGATTGGGAGGATCCATGGAAAATATTTTACTTGTAGTCAAAATGGTCTTGCCGGTATTAATTATGCTTTTTCTGGGCTACTATTGCCGTGTGAAAAAAATAATCAATCAGCAGGGGTTGCTTGGAATCAAAGCAGTCATCACAAACATTTTGATTCCGGTCGTTTTATTCAATGCGTTTTATAAAGCAGAATACAATTTAAACGGATTTATCATATTTATCATTATCTACTGCTGTAACGCATTGGGGTTAGGCTTTGGCTATTTAACCAAGAGGCTTGTCGGCAATAACGCGAAGCTAATGCCGTTTTTGCTGTCCGGGTATGAAGTGGGGATGCTTGGATACGCGTTGTTTACACTTCTTGCCGGTGTGGAAAACATCTACTACCTTGCTACCGTTGACCTTGGGCAGACTTTGTTTGTCTATACGATCTATGTTATGATGCTGACCGCAACAACAGGGGGAAAGCCCACAGCAAAGGGTCTTTTGATGGGCATGGTAAAAAATTCCGCATTCATCGGCGCGGTCACTGGAATTTTTGTAGGTGCCACCGGGTTGGGTGCTGTTATTCTCAGATCACCGGTGGGTGAAATTTTCAACCAAACGCTGATTTTCATTACCGCACCAACTTCAGCAATGATCTTGATTATTGTTGGATATGAAATTTCGTTCCGGAAAGAACTCATGAAGCCCGTGTTTAAAACAATCGGACTCAGGCTGTTCAGTGTGCTGATACTGCTGATCGCGTCAAGTGAGATCATCTTTCATATTATGCCGTTCAACAAAACACTGTTTACGGCGATTCTTCTCTTCTTTTCGCTGCCGGCGACCTTTATCATACCTCTCTATGCCAATATAGAGGGCGAAAATGAATACGTTTCAACAACGCTTTCAATGAATACATTGGTAACAATTGCAATATTCTTTGGTTTAGCTTTTTATGTGATTTCATAATATATCTATTTAATCTGTGATTTTTTACGCAGTCAATTTAAAAAGGCAACCCAACCTTCCGGCTGGGTTGCCTTTTTCATTTGCCTTTATCTCAATCGACGTAAATTCGACCTACAAGTCGAGCAGTTTATCGCCTTTTATTTCATCGGCGCTCCATGCAATGACTGCGAACTTACCATTCGCGTGTTGATCAACCTTATTGATCCATTCAATCTCGTTGCTTGCCTTTGCGGAAAGCATTTTGTTCGTTGTTGCGGTATGATACAATGACGAATTGATTACCCACCATTTTGCCGCAATTCCTGCACGCTTTAAATCTTCTTCAAGGCGCATTGCTTCATATACAGGGGTAGCTTCCGCAAGCGTAACAATGATTACTTCAGTTTCACCTGTGTTGCGAAGCCGTGGCAGCAGCTTTTTTGCAGATTCCGGAATATCAC
Source organism: Ruminococcaceae bacterium UBA1865 (assembly GCA_002338255.1). Lineage (GTDB taxonomy): Bacteria > Bacillota > Clostridia > Oscillospirales > Acutalibacteraceae > Caproiciproducens. The sequence continues at coordinate 11,046 of DDHX01000024.1, forward strand.
CCTGTGAGCGCTCAATCTCATGATTATAGCTTTGGGTTGAGTCGAGCAGCAGCAGCGTATGTCCCGTCGGTGCGGTATCAATAACAACCGTTTGATCTTCAGCCTTTTCCACAACCTCTGCAAAAGCACGGAATACTGCGATTTCCTGTGTGCAGGGAGAACGCAGATCTTCTTCTACATAGGCAATGTCCTCATCAGACATGGTTTCCCTTGCTTTGGAAAGTACTTCTTCCTGATATTTCTTCAGCTCGGCATGCTCATCAATATGGCTCATGGTGATACCGCTGCTTTCATCAATTACAAACTTCAGATGCGCCGCGGGGTCAGTAGTGGTAAGATGCACCTTTCTGCCTCTTGCGGATAGTCCCATTGCAATTGCCGCTGCAATGGTAGTCTTACCGACGCCGCCCTTGCCCATTGTGAAGATGACCTTTTTGTTGGAGTTATACAAATCATCAATCACATCTTTAAGTTGGGGGATTATTTTGGCGTTTACCTTTTCGTCACGGACAATATACTGATCTTTTGTCAGCAGTGCCCTTACATTGTCAAGTCCGGTGATGTTATAGGCTCTAAGCGGGACTGTGTAAATGGTGAGGCTTTTCAAATCCTGCGGCATATCCGCAAGAGCTTTTTGTTGCTTATGATACAGGCTTTCGGATATGTTGTCATCATAAGAAGTCAGTACCCCGTTCATGATCAGTGTTTGATTGGTTACGCCGATGTCCGCAAGTTCCTTCGACGCTCTTTCCGCTTCTTTCAGGGGAGATTCCTCCGGGCGGGAAACAAGAATCAGCGTGGTCAGCTTACCGTCAGCCAACGTTTCCACTGCTTTTTTGTAAATTTCTTTTCTGCTTTCCAAACCGGACAGTTGACCAAGGCAGGAAGCACCGTGCGTACTCTCACTGATGAAATTGCTCCATGCGGACGGCAGCTGAAGCATTCTGAGGGTGTGGCCTGTTGGTGCGGTATCAAAAATGATATAATCATACTCTTTTTGCGTTTTTTCATCTGTAATGAAGTTTGAAAATTCGTTGAATGCCGCAATTTCAACCGTACAGGAACCGGAAAGCTGTTCTTCCATGTTGTTCAACACAGCGTCTGGAAGTTTGCCGCGGTAAGGGTCAATTACGCTTGCTTTGTATTCCGCTGCTGCTTGTATTGGGTCAAGGTTGGCTACAACAAGGTTCGGGACTTCTTTAATAGGAACCCCCTTATTGTTTAGGTCAATGCCAAAAACATCCTGCAGATTTGACGCAGGGTCCGTACTGACCAGTAGTACTTTTTTGCCGCTGTCGGCAAGATAGACCGCGGTTGCACAGGCGGTTGAGGTTTTGCCTACGCCGCCTTTGCCGGTATAAAAAAGGTATTTTGTAAGTGCAATAGTTTGCGGGTTAAAATTTTCCATATAGAATTAATCCTTTCTGTCTTTATCCAAAAATATTATTTGTTTTTGTCTTGTTTTCAGCAGCATTTCCCGCCGGAACAGCCGCATCCCTTTGTCCTTTGAGTTGTAACTTTTACCTTTACAGGCTGGTTATCCAAGGAATTCATTGGAATATTTAGAAGCTTTACGAACTCTTCATTCGTTGGATATCTGCCTGTCATTATAATTTCCTCATCCAGGACAGTAGCAGGCAATTTATCAACGCCGTTTCCATTGATTAGTTTGTTCACTGCGTTATTGTTCACAAACTCCTGAGGTGAACTTGTAAGATTAAATCTTTCCACATTCACACCATTTTTCTTTAATGAATTGAGAACGGTCGAAACCCGAAGCAATTCGGGGTCGACACCAACTCCGCACAGACCGGTTGAACAGCACATAGCTGGTTCGAAAATTTGCATTTTTTTCATGATAAATCGCTCCTTATATTAATTTATGAATTAGATTGCTTTCTTTAAAAAGGCTTTATTTATTAGCTGATTTTTTCTAAAACCATGTTTTTACTGAAATATTTTTTCTTGAAAAAAAGAGCAAGATTTACAAGAGAAATCATAACCGGTACTTCAATCAACGGTCCAATCACTGCAGCAAACGCCTGGTCGGAAGAAATACCGAAGACTGCAACCGCAACTGCAATGGCAAGCTCGAAATTATTACTTGCCGCTGTGAATGAAAGAGTGACTGTATGCTCATAATTAATCCCCTGCTTATATGACATATAGAAACTGACTAAAAACATAATCGCAAAATATAACAATAAGGGAATCGCAATTCTTAAAACGTGAAGAGGTAAAGCGACGATAAATTGTCCTTTTAGTACAAACATTACCATTATCGTATATAATAATGCAATCAAAGCAATTGGAGAGATTTTTGGAATAAACACTTTCTCATACCATTCTTTGCTCTTAACTTTTAGCAAAATAAATCTTGTTAGAAAACCGGCAGCGAAGGGAATGCCTAAGTAGATCAGAACACTCTTTGCAATGTCAAGAATCGAAATTGCAATTACTTGACCGCCCCATGATAGTCCTAACCATTTTGGCAAGACAGTGACAAACAAGTAAATATACACGGGATATAACAATATCTGAAATATTGAATTTAGAGCTACTAACGCCGCACAATATTCGTTATCACCTTTTGCAAGTGTATTCCAGACAATAACCATTGCAATGCAGCGAGCGAGGCCGATGATAATAAGCCCTATTGCATAGTTAGGCATATCAGGTAATAGTAAGACCGCAAGTACAAACATTAATATGGGCCCAACGATCCAGTTTTGAATAAGTGAAAGTGCAAGAACTTTTTTATCCTTTAAAGCCTTACCCATTTCTTCAAACTTTATTTTAGCCAAAGGGGGGTACATCATAACAATTAAACCAATTGCAATTGGCCAGGATGTCGTGCCAGTGCTCATGCTTTCTAAAGTTTTTGCGAGGCTCGGAAATAGAAATCCACCTAAGACCCCAATTCCCATTGCAAGAAAAATCCATAGTGTAAGAAATCGATCAAGAAAAGATAGTTTTGCTTTGCTTTCAGTATTCAATTTTAAAAATCCTCACTTCTACATCACGCCAATAACAAGGCTATGATTTTTAATATTATATTCGTTGGAATAAATGGCATCTGCGTTTGTGATTACATCAACATATCTGTCATGCCTTCTTTAGTGGTTACAAAGATTTTGGCCTTTACATTTCTGATACTCTTCATGATCCATTTGATAAGTTGGAAGTTCTTTGAGTTTTCGCTGAAGAAAGTCCCATAATTCAATGTTTTCCCGTTTAAAGCTGTCACTAATTCGGTAGTATGCCCATTGTGCTTCTTTGCTGCTGTCGAGAATACCACATTTTTTTAAGGCGGTAAGATGCCTGGATGCATTGGATTGCGTCATTTTCAGTGCAGCCTCAATCTCGCAGACGCACATTTCGTTTTCCAAGAGTAAACATAAAATGCGCAGCCTGCTTTCCTCCGACAGCGCTTTGAATAAGTCGACCATATTCGGCCCTCCTTTATCTTTGTATGATCATATAAGCATATACTATGCTTGAGTAATACTATTTGTTCCTAAAAACATTCAGCAATTGAATCCGAACACTTTTCAGAATAATCGCTGGTTTGAGGTTGATTTTGTTCGCACTAAAATCATCGAGCGGGTTTTTGACAGCGCCAATGCTTTCTTTATTTATGGAATAGTTTATCCAGGAACCGTTACGATTACCCTCAACAAGGCCACATTCCGTCAAAGTTTTCAGACGACAACGCTTTTAATATTGAGACATATTCGGCAAATGAGTCGTAATTTGATTTATCTCTTGTCAATGTTTTTTGGATCATATTGAATATCTTCTATGTTTATTATATTCGTTACATTGAAGAATGTCAATATGATTACAAAAAAATAAAGCTGCCTCATTTCAGCAGCTTTATTCAGTTCATCTTATTGAAAGTAGATTCAAAAGTAATCTATAGATCATGCAAGACAGAGAATAGGCTGACACAATAAGTTCTCTTAAATGCTTACTTGTTGTACGCCGAGAACCACCGTTTCGCCGTTAATATTCCATTCTTTGGAGAATCCGGCCATTTCATCTATCCGAACCTCATCTGCCAACACATCGCTTTTGATGGAATCCAAGTGGTCTAAAATAATCTTTTCAATCTTACGATTCCCTTTTTCGTAAACGACGATATGATCCATCACATTAAAATCTGCTTCTTTACGCATAGTCTGAAGCTTACTGACAATTTCTCTGACAAAACCCTCTTCCAATAATTCTTCCGAAAGATTGGTGTCAATGACAACCGTAATACCGGCTTCTGTCAACGAAACATATTGCTCAGATTGCTTTGTCTCGATTAACAGGTCTCCGGGCGCCAGGTCAATCTTGCCGTCTTGGAGTGAAATAGTCAAGATGCCGGTGCTGTCCAATGCCTTTTTTGCCTCGCTTCCGTTCAACTCAGCAAGGCAAGTTTTGATTTCGGAAATTTTCTTGCCGTATTTCTGGCCAAGCACCTTCAGCTGCGGCTTGAAGCTGTAAGAAGTAAAATCAGAGACGTCATCTGTAAAATCAACTGCCTTGCAGTTCAATTCTTCTTTAATGATGTCTATATAGAATTCACTTAACTTTTCTTCTGATTTGACATAGATTTTTGAAATTGGCTGCCTGTTTTTAATGTTCGCGCTGTTTCTTGCCGCGCGGCCAAGCACAACAATCTTAAGCACCAGTTCCATGTTTTCTTCTAACTCTTTGTTGATATAAGCCTCGTTTGCAACCGGGAAGTCACATAAATGAACGCTTTCAGGCGCAGACGGATCAATCCGGCAAACCAAATTACGGTAAATATCCTCTGTCATAAAGGGAATCATCGGGGCGGCTACTTTTGCAACCGTCACAAGAGCCGTATAAAGGGTCATATAAGCATTGATTTTATCCTGCGGCATTCCGCTGACCCAGAAACGCTCACGGCTTCTTCTGACATACCAGTTGCTCATTTCATCCACAAAATCTTCTAATGCTCTTGCCGCTTCCGGAATTTTATAGTTTTCCAGGCTGTAATCCACTGTCTTCACCAAAGTAGTCAGTTTGGACAACAGCCACTGATCCATCACTCGTAACTGATCATATTGCAGCTGGTATTTTGTCGCGTCAAATTCATCAATATTAGCGTACAAAACAAAGAATGCGTAAGTGTTCCATAAGGTGCCCATAAACTTACGCTGCCCTTCCATCACGGCTTTGCCGTGAAATTTATTCGGCAGCCATGGGGCGGAATTGCTGTAGAAGTACCAGCGGATTGCGTCTGCGCCATAGGTGTTTAAAGCCTCGAACGGATCCACGGCGTTGCCCTTGGATTTGGACATCTTCTGTCCGTTTTCATCCTGAACGTGCCCTAATACGATGACATTTTTATAAGGAGCCTCATTAAAAATCAGGGTTGAAATAGCCAGCAGGGAATAGAACCATCCTCTTGTCTGGTCAACGGCTTCCGAAATGAAGTCTGCCGGGAACTGCTGCTTAAATAAATCCTGATTCTCAAAAGGATAATGATGCTGCGCGAATGGCATGGAGCCGGAGTCAAACCAACAGTCAATTACTTCCGGTACCCGCTTCATCTGTTTTCCGCATTTTGGGCAGGTAATGGTTACCTCATCAATATACGGTCTGTGAAGTTCAATTTCATCCGGGCAGTTGGGTGACATGGATTTCAATTCTTCAATACTTCCGATGGAATGTCTGTGCCCGCATTCACATTCCCAAACATTTAACGGCGTTCCCCAATAGCGGTTACGGCTGATGCTCCAGTCCTGAACATTTTCAAGCCAATCGCCGAAACGACCTTTTCCGATGCTTTCCGGAATCCAGTGAACCGTATTGTTGTTTCGGATTAAATCCTCTTTCACTGCCGTCATCTTAATAAACCAGGAATCTCTTGCATAGTAGATCAGCGGCGTGTCACAACGCCAGCAGAAAGGATAACTATGCTCAAAATGAGGCGCCGCAAACAACAGGCCTCTTTCCTTTAGATTTTTCAGTACCTCAGGGTCGGCGTCTTTACAGAACATGCCTGCCCACAGGGTTTCTTTTGTCATTTCACCCTTTGCATCGACCAGCTGAACAAACGGCAAATCATATTTGCGGCCAACGTTGGCGTCATCTTCACCGAATGCCGGTGCAATGTGAACAACGCCGGTACCATCCGTTAAGGTTACATAGCGGTCACAGGTAACGTACCAGCACTTCTTGTCCGGTTTTACAAAATCGAACAACGGCTCATACTCTTTGTATTCCAGATCTTTACCCAGATACGTCTCAAGAACGGTGTAATTCTCGCCCAAAACAGTGGTGGCCAATGCTTCCGCCAAATAATAAATATTCCCCTCGTGGTCTACTTTGACATAATGCTCATCCGGATTCACGCAGAGCGCGACATTGGAAGGCAGTGTCCACGGAGTGGTTGTCCACGCTAAAATAGAAGCGTTTTCGCCTTTTACCTTAAACTTGGCAATTGCCGATCTTTCTTTTACATCTTTATAGCCCTGAGCCACTTCGTGACTGGAAAGGGGGGTTCCGCACCTTGGGCAGTAGGGTACAATCTTAAAGCCTTTGTACAATAACCCTTTTTCCCAAATTTGTTTTAATGCCCACCATTCCGATTCGATAAAGTCGTTTTCATAAGTCACATAGGGATGCTCCATGTCGGCCCAAAAGCCAACCGTTTTGGAGAAATCCTCCCACATTCCCTTGTATTTCCAAACGCTTTCCTTACATTGGCGGACAAATGGCTCCAATCCGTATTGCTCGATTTGATCCTTTCCGTCAAGGCCGAGCAGCTTTTCAACTTCCAATTCCACGGGTAACCCATGGGTATCCCATCCGGCTTTTCGGGGGACGTCGTACCCTTTCATAGTTCTGTATCTCGGAATCATATCTTTGATTACTCTGGTCAGAACGTGCCCAATATGAGGTTTCCCGTTTGCTGTGGGAGGGCCGTCATAAAAAGTATAGGTTTCTCCTTCTTTACGGCTGTCAACACTCTTCTCGAAGATTTTATTCTCTTCCCAGAACTTCTCGACTTTTTTCTCTCTTTCCACAAAATTTAAATTTGCGGATACTTTTTCATACATATTACAAATCCTCCATAAATAAAAAAACCTCCGCCCTGAGAACAGGACGAAAGCTTTGCTTCGTTATACCACCTATTACTACATACCATCATATGTGTTCCCGATAACGGTGGAAATCCGTCAAAGCCTACTCAATTACTTTTTCAGCCCGCAACCATAGAGGGATATTCAGAAATAACCTACTCATGTCGGACTCTCACTATCTCCGATTCGCTTTGACTTTCGTTAGACCCTACTGTCTCTATCAATGTCTTTATTCTATTATTTTTATGATATCACAATAAATAGATTTGTCAAGTTTATGGCGCCGAATGCTGCCATAGCGCAAAATAATTTTTGAGCGACCGCCAAAACAGCGAAAGCGGAAATTTCAAGCAGGGATAATTACTTCCATATTTCCTGAAAGAAACCGGAGTCAGAGGCGGGCTCGTTTCCCATATACAAATGGGAAGTGTCCCCAAGCGCCTTACAGCGGAAGTATACTTCACCCTTCCTTCGTTCCTCAGTAGCAAGGACTGTAACGGATGACGGCGCCACAAAGAAGCCTTGCCAAAGAAGCGGCGCTGCAATGCCCAAAAGGTGAGACAGGATTGCAAATTCTACGCCCAAGTGGCAGAAAATAACAATGGTATCCGTGTTACCGCCCTCGGTATGATAGAACATGCCCTCGCGCTGGNNTACTGATCTAATAAACGATCAATTCCTTGTGTCACGCCTTTATAAACTTCCTCGGTGTTTCCGCTTTTCATGATGGGATCCAGGTACCATTTATCTTTATCATATAAGTCGGTTCTATTCGTCCAATAACTCGGCATTAAATCCCATGCAATTCTTTTTTCGCCGGTTTCCGGGTCCAGAATACGTACCGGAAACTCTTGAAGCCAGTCAAAAACGGCGGCTTCTCTGTGGAGCCGTTTCAGTGTCACGCCCGCCGTGTCTTTCGCGCGCCCCAGGGGCGAGCAATAAAAATCACGCACATTTAGCTTGGTTAACCGGTCTGCTAATAATTCCGCCTCTTTCCATCCCTTTACGGTAAGGGAGTCATGTTCATAATCGGGGTCTCCGTGGCGTACAAATAATATCTTCATTCTTTATTTTAATCCCCTTGTTTTGTAAATATAGCTTATTTTACTCGTTGGGCAATTGGGTGGTTTTCTTCAAACTGCACCAAGTCCCACAGATTCCCATATAAGTCTTTAAATACCGCAACAATACCATAAGATTGTTTTTGGGGATCTCGGACAAACTCAATACCGTTTGAAAGCATTTCGTTGTAATCTCTCCAAAAATCATCTGTTCCCAAAAACAGAAAAACTCTTCCGCCCGCTTGATTTCCGATAAACGGTTCCTGCACAGGTTTGGATGCTCTTGCAAGCAGGATGGTGGTTCCTGCTGAGTTAGGCGGTGAAACAACCACCCAACGCTTATCCTGCTTAGGCTGATAGGTATCTTCAATGAGCGTAAAGTGAAGTTTCTTTGTGTAAAATTCAATCGCTTCATCATAATCTTTGACTACCAAAGCAATATGTACAATGGACTGTATCATTTTCTTCATTCCTGCTTTCTTCACATCATTTAAAACCGAAATCGGCAGATATTACCATAATAACATTATATTTTTGCAATGCAATCATTTTCTTGCACTAAATCCGGAATTTCCTTTTGTCCGTAATCAGTAGTGATATATTTTTTAAAAGATTTTGAAAAAAAGGAAGGAATTGTGATTAAGAATACAGCAAAAAAGGCGGTGGTAATGACAGCCCGGATGGGAAGAAAGCCTCCAAGTACGCCGCCAAGCGCCATTGCAAAAGGGGTAAGTCCTTGTGTTGTCATGGTTATGAATGACATTACTTTGCCCCTGACCTCTTGCGGAGTCGAAACTTGAACGGTAGAAATCAGGAGGACATTGACAACGGAATTGAAAAAACCTCCCAATACTAAAAACAAAGCGATTACTATAAATGACGGCTGGTTGATCGCAATGATTATGCTTAAATTACTGATTGTATTTGCAGCCATGAATATTTTTAACTTGTTTGCCGGCTTGACCGACACAATGGAAAGAAACAAAAATCCCGCCATGGCCCCTGCCATAAAACAACCCATCATAACACCGTATTTCCCTGCTCCAAGGGAAGGCGTGGTCTGACACAGGGGAAGGAGCAATACGATTCCAATAAAAGAAAAAAAGTTGCTCAGTGCGGCAATAATCAGAATAATCCGCAGTCCTGTCTGACGCCACATATACTGAAATCCGTCAACCATGTCCTTGAAAAAATGCAGTTTCTCGGTTTGAACATTCTTGGGCATTTTTACAAAAGGCAGTGACATTCCGGAAAACAGAAAGGATAATCCATCAAACAGGAAGAGCACCGGTGCGCCCAGCGTTTGAAAAAGGAAACCGCCAGCTACGCTTCCAATCATATTGGAACCCGCAGACACGATGGAAAACAGGGAATTTGCATTTTCCATTTTTGATTTCGGAACTAAATCCGGTATTGTTGCTTGAACTCCGGGTCCAAAAACGGCGCCGCATATGCTTAGTAGAATTCCCACAACAAAAACCATCCATATGGCGATTAGCCCTCGGTATGCGGCTGCGGCAAGCAGAACGGTGATGACGCCCCGTATCACGTCCATCAGAATAAACATGCGCTTTTTATTGCAGCGGTCAATCAGCACGCCGGCAAAGGGGGAAATTAATACGCCGGGGAGTGTAGAAGCAGCCATGAGCGTCCCCATCAATGCGGTTGACCCGGTGACGGCAAGTACCCAAAAGCCCAATGCGATACTGTAGACTGCGTCGCCCATGGTTGAAATGAGCTGGCTCTGCCATAGAATAAAAAAACTGGGTGTCCAAAGTTTTTCCTGTTTACTGTTTTTCATTTGACTCTTCCATTCTTTGTGCAGTTAATTATTTGACTCTAATGAGGTCTGCACGTATTGTTATATTTTCTAAATCCACGAGCATTATAGCAAGTTGAAAGACCGGTTGAAAGGGTTGCTGACCATCCGGTTGCATTGTTTCGGTAACAGGTTAATAAAAGGGGGTGAGATGCTGAAACCATCAGGCACTTAAAAAATGGTATGCAAACATAATAAATTAAGCTGACACCGTATGAAAACAGTGTCAGCTTTATTCTTAGCAAATCCGCCATGTCAATCATTTTTACATTCTGTTATATAGCATTTCATGAATTAGAGGTGCTAATTGTCACATAATACAGTAAGCGAATGGAGTGTGAATCCACATTTCATGGGGTAAAAAACAAACACGCGCCAGTACGTCTAAATTTATTCAGTCTGCTTGCTAACATTCTTTTACCCGATCCTTTTGTAATTTCAATATTGACTTTATATTCAATACGTGATAATGTAATTTTAAATACTACATGAAAAGTACGTGATTGGTTTTGATGTTTTATCTGCAAAGCTTTCTGCATAAATGAAACCGTCATAATGAACAAGCGAACTTCATTCATAAGCTTATAAGGAGAATTTTGTCACATGGAAAAAATAGCATTAATAACAGATTCAGCTTGTGATATCGACAGTGAAACAATCAGCAAATACAATATCCGTATCCTGCCCTTTAAAATTATTTATACCGATAGAGAGTATACGGACAAGGTGGATATAACGTCAAAAGAGATTTACGATAATATGAAGTCCGAAATTCCAAAATCATCTCAACCTACGATGGAAGATATTGAAAGTGCCTATAAAAAGTTGGAAGCGGAAAATTATACTCATGTGATTGCCGTTGTTATTTCCAGTGGACTTTCAGGTACCTATAATGCTTTTAAAATTGTAAGTGAGAAATTTGAAAGCATTGAAACTTATATTTACGACACGAAGTCAACCTCCGTATGTGAAGGAATTATTCTGAAAAATTGCGGGGAATTAATTGAGGCAGGGAAACCCTTTGCAAGCATTGTGCAGGCGATACCCGAGATGAAAAAGAAGCTCCATTTCTTCTTTGTGTTTGGCTCTTTGGAGTATGCCAGAAAAGGTGGGCGCATAGGAAGAATATCGGGTACGATTGGAGAACTCTTAGACATCAAACCCATTGTTGGCTTTGATGAGAAGTATGGTCAATGTTTTACCAATGCAAAAGTCAGAGGTAAAAATAAAGCTGTTCATAAATTAGTGGAGCTGGGAGACGAAATCGTTAAAGACCAAAAATGTGATGCTTATATTGTACATGGTAATGTGGAAGAGGATGCAAGAAAAGTATATGATGTGTTATCGGAAAATCCCAACATAGAGCATGTATACTTGGTCGGGCAAATCAGTGCCATCGTTGGGGTATACTCCGGGCCTGGAACAATTGGAGTATGTTACGCGGAATGTTAAGGCCTAATCGCTGCTAACGAATGCGCATATATCAGCAATATAATACTAATAGTATTATATAAAGAAGATAATACGAATGCATTCATTAAAATAGTTAATAAAAACACTTGCAATGGGTAATCTATGATTGAGGTGAGTGTTTTGAAAGTAAAAGATATTATGTCAAAGGACATTGCAAGTTTAAGTTCAGATGATTCTATTGAAAGAGCTGCGCAGCTGATGAAGCAGTATGATGTGGGTTCGATTCCAGTATGCAGCCAGGAAAAAGTGATTGGCATGGTTACAGACAGGGATATTGCATTGAGGTCTACCGCAGAAGGCCGGAACTCAAAGCAACAGAAAGTCAGCGAGATTATGAGCTCGAATCCCATTGTGGGAAGCCCTGATATGGATGTTGATGAGGCTGCAAAGATAATGAGCCAGCGGAAAATACGCAGACTGCCCATTGTTGACCATAACAACCTAATTGGTATCGTTGCATTGGGGGACATTTCCGTTGAGCCCGATCTTCAGGATAATGCAGAGCAAGCTCTGAAAAACATTTCACAACCAAGGTAGCAATCACATGCAAAGACACAGTTGACTGAATTGTGTCTTTGCTGCTTTCGTTTTCGTATAAAAATGTATTGTATGATTTAAATAGTGGAGAGGCTTTCCTGAGTGATCAGGGAGCCCCTTTGTCAATTTAAGCGGTAGCATTTTTCTTTAGGTATTCGTTTGGATGATTGCAAAGCACTGCTATTTTAAGACACGACTTGACATTTGGTCACAAATCTGGGTTAATATAGATAATCCCCATATGAATGGAGGAAAATGAAATTGCATGAGATTGATATAAAGGCAGTGCAGGCTGCGAGTGATACGATTCTTATGGATGATTTTGTGCGGCAGAACGAGTCGTTTATCTTAAGGTGTGCATCCTTCACAGTTCACCGCTTTGTCACCAAAAGCGATGACGAATGGTCGGTTGCTCTTTTGGCGTTTTCTCAGGCAGTCAGGGATTACTCAATGGACAAGGGCGGCTTCATTGGATTTTCCAAACTGGTGATACGCCGAAAATTAATTGATTACATACGAACGCAGTCAAAACATAGTCTTGAAACTTCCGTCAACCCATCCGCTTTAGATGGAGATTTTGATGAAGATCATGAGGATATTGCAATCAGAACGGCTGTTTTGGAACAAATCGAACGAACACCGGACAATTCGTTAAAGCTTGAAATTGAAGCAGCCAATCAAATATTTTCTACTTATGGCTTTTCATTTTATGATTTGGCGAGCTGCTCGCCCAAGGCGGAGAAGACGAAGAAAGCCTGTGCCAAAGCAGCAGCTTATATTATTCGCAATCCTTTGATTGCAAGTGAAATGATGTCTACTAAATTGCTTCCTGTAAAATTAATTGAAAAAAACAGCAACATACCCCGAAAAATAATAGAACGTCACCGAAAATATATAATAGCGGCGGTAGAGATAATGACCGGTGATTATCCCTTCCTCGCAGAGTATATGCGATTTATTCGAGAGGAGTTGGACAGATGAAAGCAGTTATTGTGGAGATTCGGGAATTTGACTCTGCCGCTCTGACGGATGATGGTTGCATAATCAAAGTTAGAAACCAAAATTATGCGATTGGACAGGTGATTGAATTGAAAAAGCTAACCATTAGGAAGCCTGCAAAAGTGATTGCTTTGGCGGCTTCGGCAGCGGCAGTAGTAATCATGTTCGGAGCGACTGCGTGGGCGTATTTTACTCCTTATACTTATGTCAGCTTTGACGTGAACCCTTCTATTGAGTATTCGGTGAACAGATTTAACAGGGTGTTGAGTGTAACGGCTGTCAATGGTGACGGTGCGGAAATTATAAAGGATTTGGATCTTACCAACAAGACAATTGACGAGGCAGTTAAAGATACAGTTGAACAAGTTGATAAAGCAGGATATTTCGAAACGCAGGATCCCGGCGGAATTATGATTTCTACCTCCAGTGATAATCAGTTGGATGCGGAAAAGCTGGCCAGTGAATTGCAAGCAACTGCCGAACAGGCGACAGAAAATACCGGATCTACAGTGGAAGTGCAAGCTGTTAGTGTTGGGCGTGAACGGGTTTTGGAGGCACAAAAGCTTGGTACAACTCCGGGCAAATTGAATTTAGTGCAAAAACTTCAGGCAAGCATGGAAAATCCGGACAGCGTAGATGTACAAGAGTGGCTGAAAAAACCGGTTAAAGAAATTATGAAGGCGATAAAAACCGCCAAAAAGGAATCGAAATCCACTGACTCTCAAGATGGCAGCAGTGTAGATTCCATGGTTAGTGAAAACAGCAGCAGTGAGGACACATCAAGCGCCGTGCAGTCTGAGGCTTCCGCAGCGGAAACAGAGTCCCAAACCGTGAGCAAGCCTGCTGTATTAAACAATCAAAATCAACTCCAAGCAAATGCAAAATCCGGTAGCTCGTCCAAGGTAACCGGAAAACCAGCTACCGCGGCAGAAAATAACGCATCAAAAATAACCGAGAAAACGAATACCACTGGGAATGCAAATACAGAACCAAAAGAATCCGGCAATGCCACTTCAAAGATAACCGGAAAACCCGATACAGTGGAAAAGGGAAACAGCGGAACAAAGAAAACTGAAAAATCGGGGAATAACAACTGATCATAAGAATAGTGACACACCCCCTAAACTGATGCGAATAGAACGTCAGTTTAGGGGGACTTTTTTTGCATTTCTGCACAGGCTACCCCAAAAAAAATCTCCTTTCTTACGAATACATATAATACAAGAAGATGTAACGGGGGGAAATGAAATGAAATATCATGTTTTGCTGAGGGTTAAAATACAAAATGACAGTTGGGTTGCAATCGGAGAAGAACATACAATTTTATGGGATACCCGTGACCTGATTACAGCATCAAGCGGATGGACTGTTTTAAATCAGGAAGATGCCGGCACGGCTGGCGCATTTATTCCGCTGTTAGAAAAAGGAATCATAGAATTAACCCAACATGCACTTTGCTATCATAATTATGAAATTTCGCATGGGCTGGGTACAATCAATGACATACTCAAATTCTATCAGAATTTATTAAAAGCTTGCAAAGAACATCCATTTACGGAGGTTTACGGATGTATCGTTGCATAATAAGATGAGCGCTGCCCCAAAAGTACGATTCCTGATTGTTTTATAAAATATTTTACAACTCCTATTGACTTACAGTTAACTCTAAAGAGTAGAATTTATTCAAGAGAATATTTAAGTAAAAATGGAAGAGGTGTATTTTATGAAAACAATTAAACTTGCAGGCGGTGAAATTTCTGCTTCAGAAATTGTGTTGGGGTGCATGAGAATCAATGGACTGTCCGCAAAAGAGGCGGAAACTTTTGTTCAGACCGCAATAGATGAAGATATTAATTTTTTTGACCATGCCGATATCTATGGCAGCGGCGAGTCTGAGGAAGTGTTTGCGAAGGCTGTTCATATGAGTCCGGCGGTTCGTGAAAAAATGATCCTGCAGACCAAATGCGGCATCTGCCAGTCCGCCGGAAATAACGTGTATTTTGATTTTTCCAAGAAACATATTCTGGAGTCGGTCGACGGCAGTTTAAAGCGTTTGCATACCGATTATGTGGACGTGCTGCTGCTGCATCGTCCGGATGCCTTAATGGAACCGGAGGAAGTGGCAGAAGCCTTTAACATTTTGCACAGCAGCGGTAAAGTCCGTTATTTCGGCGTGAGCAATCAAAAGCCAATGCAGATTGAACTTCTCAGCAAGTACCTGAACCAGAAACTGGTTATCAACCAGCTTCAGCTCAGTATTACCAATGCCACCATGATCAGTAACGGTATTAATGTAAATATGGAAAATGCCGGCGCTGTTGACAGGGACGGCAGCGTCCTTGATTATTGCCGCCTCAAGGATATTACTATTCAGGCGTGGTCGCCGTTCCAGTATGGAATGTTCGCAGGTGTATTTCTTAATAATGAGAAATTCCCGGAGCTTAATAAAAAGATTGATGAAATCGCCAAAATTAAGGGCGTTCCGAATACCGCAATAGCGGTTGCCTGGATTTTAAGGCATCCCGCCAAAATCCAACCGATTGNNCTACAAACGCGGCGCGTCTGAAGGATATCTGCAAGGCATCCAAGATTGAGCTGACAAGGCAGGAGTGGTACGAAATTTACGGCGCGGCGGGCAATGTTTTGCCGTAAGAACAAGAGATTTGTAAATTATTGAATAAGCCAAGCAAAAGCCGCAAGATTACTGATGTTTCGTAATCTTGCGGCTTTATTGTTTGCGTATGCAATTCTATTTTACAGAATGATACAGAACGTGATTTTAAAAAATAATGGTTGATCAAATCATATTTTAAGAACGGTATACTGCACGACAAGCGAGGTGACTGCCAAAACCACCCAGCAGATAAATCCAAGCAAAATNNTACGCTTTACAAGGTTGGTATTAAGACCAATGGAGGCCATGGCCATTACGATGACAAATTTTCCAGCCTGCGAAAGAAAGCTGCTCATGCCGGTCGGCATGGGTAAAAATGTATTGATAATCGAGGCTGCGACAAAACCAAGAACGAACCATGGAAAAATCTTTACGATAGAATAGCTGCCCTTTTCACTTCCGGCGGCTTTTTTAGAAGTATAAAAAGCAAGAACAAGGGTGACAGGCACAATCATCAGCGTTCGTGTGAGCTTTACAATAACGGCAAGATTTCCTGCCGCGTTGCTGAAAGAATATCCCGCCGCAACAACCGATGAGGTGTCGTTGATTGCCGTTCCCGCCCAAAGACCAAAGCTTTGGTCGCTCATACCAAACGCATGACCGAGAAACGGAAATAGAAAGGCGGCAATTACATTAAACAGAAAGATGGTCGAGATGGAGTGTGCCACCTCTTCATCGTCTGCGTGAATCACCGGAGCCGTCGCGGCAATAGCCGAGCCGCCGCAGATTGCGGAGCCGACCCCAATCAGTGTTTTGGTGTTGCCGTCCAGCTTTAACAGCTTGCCTGCCACGAATGCTGTTACAAAAGCCGCCGTCAGCGTAAATGACATTAAAACCAACGTCTGCTTGCCAACTTTAAAAACATTAAAAAGATTCATATCAAAGCCTAATAGAATAATCGAATATTGCAGCAGCTTTTTCGAAGTGTATTGTACCCCGGCATTAAAAAATTCCGGTCTTTTCCAAAACGCTAAAATCATTCCAAATAAAATCCCCAATACCGGACTTCCGATAATGGGAACAGCTTTTCCAAGCAGCCATGCCGGAATGGCGATGAGAGCGGCAAGCGCAATGCCCGGCAATTTGTTAGTGATTGTTTTCAAAACATCTCCTCCTCTTTCTTGTCTATGATACGCCTTGACAAATGATAAGTAAAATATTATTATTTAATTAATATTATAAGTAAACGGTAATGTAAGGAGGACTTGCTTTGACTTTAAGACATTTCAAAATATTTGTCGCCGTATGTGACACGATGAATATGACGGGTGCTGCGGAGACACTTTTTATGTCTCAGTCCGCCGTCAGCCAGGCAATTGCTGAACTTGAAAATCATTATGATGTTCGGCTTTTTGAAAGATTGTCCAGAAAATTGTATTTGACGCAGGCCGGCCAGAAGCTGCTCAGTTATGCCCGCCACATGATCCGGATGAACACAGAAGTGGAAAACGACATGAAAGCGCTGCACAAAAGCGGTTCTATCCGCATTGGCGCGAGCGTTACCGTGTGCACTCATGTGCTGCCGAAACTTGTTTCGAACTATAAGCAGATCAGCCCCCAGACCGATATCGAGGTTTTTGAAGATAACACTGAAAAAATTGAGAACATGATTCTGCACGATAAAATTGACGTCGGGCTTGTCGAAGGTGAAATCCTATCCTCCGATATTTTGAATCGGGCGTTTATGGAGGATGAATTGGTGCTGATCTGCGGAGCGTCTCACCGCTTCGCCGGTCTCACAGCGGTTGAACCGCATGAGCTTGAAAAGGAAGGATTTATTGTAAGGGAAAAAGGCAGCGGTACCCGCAAAACGTTTGAAAACATGATGATCGCCAACCAATTGACATGGAAAGTCATTTGGACCTGCAACAATTCCGACACGATTAAAATGGCCGTTGCACAGGGACTTGGTGTTTCTGTTATTTCAAGACGTGCGGTTGCAAACGAGGCGGCATCCGGCTCACTTTGTCAAGTGGATGTCGATGGCATCCGATTTAACAGACAATTTAAGATCATCTACCACAAAAATAAATTTTTAACGGAGCCAATGAAACAGTTTATTGATTTATGTATTGCAAAGGGTGGCGGGCAGGAATTATAAAACAGCGCCGTATGAATACTGGATATTCCAGTGGTTCATACGGCGCTGACATTTATCTGTAATTGTTAAAAAACACATGATTTACTTGCTGCGGGATATTCTAAATATGGAACGGCTTACGAAAATCGCAATACTGTTCGCACTGCTTTATCAATGACTTCTTACTGTTTCATATTTCCATGATTGGATTCCGCCCATATTGCTTACGTTTGTGTAGCCCATTGCACTAAGCTGACTGCATGCGGAGGCAGCACGGGCACCACTCAAACAGTAGACGATAATTTCGGCATCCTTATCCTTGGCAATTTTTGAAATCCCGGATTTTACTTGGTTAAGAGGAAGCGACTTGCTGTTTGGAATGTGCGCGTCGGCATATTCCTCTGGGGTTCTTACATCAATAAGAATTATATTTTTATTGGCGCTGAGTCTTTCTTTACCTTCACGTGTTGAAATATCCTGATAACCTTTTTTGCCAAACAATGAAGCAAACATTGTTAATCATCCTTCTTTTTTTTAA
>DDHX01000024.1:29347-31114 GCA_002338255.1 Ruminococcaceae bacterium UBA1865
TTTAATTGGAGAGTAGTATCAGAAGCCATATTTTGGCTGATTCATTGATTTTTGTTTATCTGACAGTCATAGTATATCCCGGATTTCTTTCTATTTCTGTAACATTATCACATTAACGGTATTTCCTCTTTACAAGAACATACGTTCTATGATATAATCAAATTAATAAGGAGCTGATATGCGTGGATGTTTTTGACAAGCTGAAAATTCTGACCGACGCGGCAAAATATGATGTGGCATGTACCTCCAGCGGAGTGGATAAAAAAGCGTCCGCCGGGGGCATCGGCAGCGCGTCCGCCTGCGGAATCTGCCACAGCTTTGCGGCGGACGGGCGGTGCATTTCGCTGTTGAAGGTGCTGATGACCAACGCCTGCGCCTATGACTGCAAATACTGCGTGAACCGCCGCTCAAACGACACGCCCCGCGCCTCGTTTACGCCGCGTGAGTTGGCGGAACTGACCATCAATTTTTACCGGCGCAATTACATTGAAGGCCTTTTTCTGAGCTCAGGCGTGCTGAAAAATCCGGACTATACTTGTGAGCAGATGATTGAAGCACTGCGTATTTTACGGGAGGAGTATCGGTTTTCAGGGTATATTCACGCGAAAGCTATTCCCGGAGCGGACAGTGCGCTGATTGCCCGGCTGGGCATGCTGGCCGACCGCATGAGCGTGAACATTGAACTGCCCTCGCAGAGCAGCTTGCAGCTGCTGGCACCGGACAAATCAAAGCATTCCATTTTAGCGCCTATGGGGTATATTCAGAACCGCATACAGGAAAATTCTACCGACCTCGTAAAGTACCATCATGCACCTAAATTTGCCCCGGCAGGGCAGAGCACGCAGATGATTGTGGGTGCGACGCCCGACACCGATTTTCAGATTTTGAATCTGACCGAAGGTCTTTACAAAAAATATAAGCTCAAGCGCGTCTTTTTTTCTGCCTATATGCCTGTGGCTGAAAATGCGCTGCTGCCCGCAATGGACACAAAGCCGCCGCTTTTACGGGAACACCGGCTTTATCAGGCAGACTGGCTGCTGCGGTTTTACGGTTTTACCGCAGGTGAACTTTTGGACGGAAATCACCAAAGCTTTAATCCCTATGTTGACCCAAAGTGCAACTGGGCGCTCAATCATATGGAATACTTTCCCATGGACGTAAACCGCGCGCCTTACAACGACCTGCTTCGGATACCGGGAATCGGCGTGACAAGTGCAAAGCGAATCGCAATTGCCCGGCGCACGTCTGCACTGAATTTCACCGGGCTTAAAAAGTTAGGGGTCGTACTGAAAAGGGCACAGTATTTCATCACCTGCGGCGGAAAAGTTGCGGACGGGTTAAAAATTACACAGGACGCGGTGCTGCGATCCTTAATGTCTGAAACCGCATTCGGCTTGTACGGCCAGAATTTGCCCGAGCAATCAGTACCGGAACAGCTTTCTCTATTTGAACAGCCCTCGCTGATACAATCGGGAATATCGCGGGAGGAGGTACAACGATGCCTGACCGGTCAAATCTGATCTACCGCTATGACGGCAGCTTTGACGGGCTGCTGTGCTGCGTTTTTGAAAGCTATAATAAAAAAGAAATTCCTATGGATATTCTACAGCCTGAAGCGGCTCAGGTCACTCTTTTTCCTGTAAAAGAAATTGTTACAGAATCAAAAAAGTCAAATCGGGTACTCACTTCCATCCCTCAAAAGATGGGCGGAGACGCACTGGACTTTGTACAGCGTGCTTTTTTAACCTGCGAGCTGCAAAAAGAACT
>DDHX01000024.1:31134-31469 GCA_002338255.1 Ruminococcaceae bacterium UBA1865
TGAATATGCTGGCTGACGATGTAGTGGACGTCCTGTTCAAAGCAGTAAAGCATTTAAACAACGAAAGCCATCTTTTGATGGGCTTTGTGCGTTTTTCTATTTTTAACAATGCCCTCGTTGCTGAAATAGAGCCTAAAAACTATGTGCTCCCGCTGCTGACGCAGCATTTCTGCGAGCGTTATCCGGAAGAACGGTTTTTAATATACGATAAAACACATGGCATGGCGCTCATTTATCAGCCCTATCACTCCGAAATTGTTCCAATTGAGGATTTACAGCTGCCCGAGCCGGACGAGCAGGAGCAGGAGTTCCGTGCGCTGTGGCGGCTTTTCTAC
>DDHX01000032.1:0-12037 GCA_002338255.1 Ruminococcaceae bacterium UBA1865
TAAAGCTGGACACAAAGGATATTCCCAAAGGGAAATCGCTGTATGATTATGCCAATGAGGTCGCACTGAAAGAGAAACAGGTGTACCTTCTGGATAAATTGGGAATCAATAATACCTACGCAATTGCAGTTCCACAGAAAATTGCGGATCAGTACAGCCTAAATAACGTCAGCGACCTTGTTCCGATTGCAGATAAACTGGTTTTTGGTGCGGAGCATGAGTTCTTCAGCGAGGAAGGAAGTATGAAATACAGTCCATTTGTCAAATTTTACAAGCTAAACTTTAAAGACAGCAAGCCGGTTGACCTTGGTCTGAAATATTCAGCGGTTGAAAACGGCAAAATTGATGTTACCGAAGTTTATGCGACCGACGGTCTGAA
The DNA here is from genome assembly GCA_002338255.1 of Ruminococcaceae bacterium UBA1865. Lineage (GTDB taxonomy): Bacteria > Bacillota > Clostridia > Oscillospirales > Acutalibacteraceae > Caproiciproducens. The sequence goes on from DDHX01000032.1 coordinate 380, forward strand.
TAAAAAAGCGAAATTAAAAGTTTTAAAAGATGATCTTAACTTCTTTCCTGAATACAATGGAGCGTTGTTAGTTCGTTCCGATTTGTTTGAACGGTTTGCAAAAACAGCACCAAATCTGAAAGAAACACTGAATAAATTGGGCGGAATTTTCGATAATGAGGCTATGATCAATCTTACTTATGCCGTAGATGTAGATGGGAAATCTCCTCACGATGTCGCAAAAGAGTTTTTAATTCAAAAAGAGTTGCTGAAAGCATAAATTTTATCTTGGAACAGTAAAAAAGGTGCTCTACGCATTGCGTAAGGCACCTTTTTATCATTTTAATCTTGCTCTGAATCTGGATCTGAATAAAGATAATTATTGACTCGTTCCTGGCAGTCATTATCACCGCAGTAATAAAGTGTGTCATTCTCGCACAAAATCGCATAGGGCCCCGGAGACATCAGGATTGTCTGATCTCTTTTAATTCCTATTACAGTCGCGTTTGTGTAATGCCAGAAATTGATTTCAGAAATTGATTTATTCAAATATGGTGTTTGATTGGTTATTTTGATCTCAAAGGGAATAAATGGATTGACTGCTTGGAAGCGTTCTGTCCGCTCAACGATACCCTGAACGCAACTGGAAAGAAACTTCATATCCTTCTTTTGCTGATCAATACAATTAAAAACCTTTTGCTTTAAGTCATAAATTGATTGGATTCCGGTAAACTGCTGGACGAATTTGACTGCATTTTCGTAAGAATTGATTACTACACCGCTGCCTTTGGTTACATCAACAATATCAAGATCAGCTAAAACACAGATAGCTCTTCTGGCTGTTTCAGAAGATACTCCGTATTGACTGGCAAGTGACGACCTTGCGTATACTTTTTCTCCTACCTGATACCGTTTGTCCACAATTTTTGCTGCAATATCCGCCGCAATTTGCTGATAGACAGGTGCGGATACTTTTAACTTTTCTTCCATATGATTCCTCTTCTATTGAATAGATATACAAAAAACAACCACCTTGCTGACGAAGGTGATTTAAACACAGAATGAATACTGATGTAACTATATTATAAGAAATACGATTTTCAAAGTCAATCATACTTTTCCCTGATATTTTTTAATATTAAAAAATNNCAAATATAGAAAAGTGGCGAAATCACCGGGAAAGTAATTTGTTGGGGGTGAAAATTTGGCGAATCAAGCAGTGGAATCAATCCGGCATGCAGAGCTAAAAGCACAGGAAATGGAACATCAGGCATCTGTCAGGGCAGAAGAAATAATCCGTTCCGCGAAAGAACGGGCTTTGAATTTGGCGAAAGATGCTTCATCCAAGGCGAAAGAGCAGTTGCAGGCGAGAATGGAAGAGGAGGGCCGGCAGGAAGAAGCAGTTATGCAACTTTCCATGCAACAGGCCGATCAGGAAATTATCACTTTGCGTTCTTTAGCGCAGGAGCGTGAACCTCAAGTGATTCAGACAGTACTGAATGAACTGGTTTAACCGTATTACATGAAAAGGAGGGAGAGATTATGGCGGTATTGCCCATGCAGCGCATAGAATTGTGTGCTCTTAAAACAGACCGGAAGAAAATTCTTGAAATGCTGCAGCGGCGTGGAGTTGTTGAAGTTAACGATGGGTCGCAAGCCGATGATGTGTTTCGAAAAAAAGATACCGCTCCGGCTCAAGCAGTTTTGAAAAAAGGAGTCGCAGTTTCGCAGGAAGCACTGGAAATATTAAATCGCTACGCTCCGGAGTCAAAATCGATCTTCGCGACTTTAGAAGGAAGAACAATAACAACAGTTGAGAATTACGACTCATTTGCAGAACAAAGGGAATCCGTTTTGCAGCTTGCTTATCATTTAGGTTCCCTTGCAGGTGAAGTCGAAGAAAGCAGATCTGAAATTCCAAAGCTGACCATTCAAACGGAGGCGCTCGCACCATGGGAAAGCTTTGAACTTCCGCTGGATTTTTCCGGCACAAAAAAAACGGCCGCATTTATAGGAATATTGCCACCGGGTATCACACAGGAAATCTTAGAGGAGCAGCTCCGTTCGGTGGGAGAAGATGCTGTTGCTGCAGAAATAGTAAGCAGTTCACCGGAAGAAACATACGTTATGATCCTTTGCATGAGGACTGCGGCACATGCTGTGGAAGAACAGCTAAGGGAACTTGGGTATGCGAAACCATCGGTGATACCATCCTTACCGCCTGCCGAACAGCTGAAAAAACTGCAAAAAAACATAGAAGAACTCACGCAGAAAGCACAATGGGCACAGGATGAAATTAAAAATCACAGTGATGCGCGGGAAACTTTGAAATTTATGCTGGACTATTATACAATGCGTCTTGAAAAATATGAGGTGATCAGTCACCTGATCGAGTCCCGGAAAACTTTTCTGCTGACCGGCTATATTCCCATTCGGGATACCGCCGCGCTGGAAGAGGAATTAAGCGAAAAATTTCCGATTGCCGTAAAGTTCGAGATGCCGGGTGAAGATGAGGACGTGCCTGTTCTCCTAAGCAATAATGGGTTTTCTGCGCCGGTTGAATCTGTGGTGGAAAGCTACAGCTTGCCGGGAAAAGGAGAAGTCGACCCAACTGCGGTCATGTCGATTTTTTATTATGTATTGTTCGGCATGATGCTTTCCGATGCAGCTTATGGAGCTTTGTTAGCGGGAATTTGCGGGTTCTGCATTCTGCGCTTTAAGAACATGGAAAAAGGAATGCTTAATACGCTGAAAATGTTCTTTTTCTGCGGACTTTCCACTGTTTTCTGGGGCGTAATGTTCGGCAGCTATTTCGGCGATGTGGTGGATGTGGTTTCGAAAACATTTTTCGGTACCCACCTTACAATTCCCCCAGTATGGTTTGCGCCGCTGAACCAGCCGATGCGGATGCTGATGTTTTGTTTTGTGATTGGTTTGGTACACTTATTTACCGGTCTTGGAATGAATTTTTATCAGTTGGCACGTGCTAAAAAATACAAAGATGTCCTGTATGACGTAATATTCTGGTATATACTTCTGATCAGTTTGATTGTTTTGCTGATGGGTCAACAAATATTCGCTAATATATCGGGCTTTTCCATCAACCTGCCCGCAACGGTAAGCCGCGCGGTTTCTCTCACTGCGATTGCCGCCGCAATCGGCATTATACTGACAGGGGGGCGTGAGTCGAAAAACTGGTTCAAACGGATTCTGAAAGGCCTTTACAGCCTGTACAATATTACGGGCTATCTAAGCGATGTTCTGTCTTACTCGCGCCTACTTGCGCTTGGCCTTGCCACCAGCGTTATTGCCACCGTCATTAACCAAATGGGCAGTATGGTCGGCAACAGCGCAATCGGCGTGGTTGCATTCATCATCATATTCCTTTTGGGGCACACGATGAATATCGGCATTAACATGCTTGGGGCCTACGTTCACACCAATCGTTTGCAGTATGTGGAGTTTTTTGGGAAATTCTATACCGGCGGCGGTCAGAAATTCCGCCCGTTCGCCGTAAATACTAAATATTTCAAATTCAGGGAGGATCATAAAAATGGATAAAATGGGTATTGTTTTTGCTTTGTTCGGTGCAGTTTTGGCAGCTTTGATGGCTGGTATCGGTTCGGCGCGCGGAGTCGGTCTGGCAGGTGAGGCCGCCGCCGGTGTTGTAACGGAAGACCCCGGTAAATTCGGCAAGGTGCTTGTTCTTCAGCTCCTTCCGGGTACACAGGGGATTTACGGCCTTTTAATAGCCTTTATTACTCTTTCCCAAATCGGTGTGCTGGGCGGCAGCGCACAGATGTCGCTTGCAAAAGGGTTGCTATACTTCTTTGCCTGCCTGCCCATGGCGATTGTTGGTTACGGGTCGGCAATAGGACAGGCTCGCGCATCGGTTGCCAGTATCGGTTTGATTGCCAAACGCCCGGAACAGTTCGGCAAGGCAATGATCTTCCCGGCGATGGTTGAAACTTATGCAATTCTTGCTCTGCTGGTTTCCATTCTTTCGATATTCGGGATCGGCGGAATCAATGTTTGATGGGAGTACTTATCAATGACGGGATTAGAGAAAATCATCCAGAAAATTCTGGACGACACGAAAGCTGCTACGCAGCAAACGATATCTGCCGCTGAAATTGAAGCAGCTGCCATTGAGGAAGAAGCTCAAAAATCGGCTGCACAGCAGGCGAAGGAAACAAGCCGCAGCGCGGACGAGGCGGTAGAAGAAAGTGCGAAACGGGCACAGTCTGCCGCAGAGCTTTTGAAACGGCAGAAAATTTTACAGGCAAAACAGGAAATTATTTATGATGTTATTGAAAAAGCACATCAAACCCTCAATGCTTTGCCGAATGATGCTTATTTTGATGTAATTGTAAAACTGACAGCCAAGGCCGCTTTGCCCCAGCGCGGGGACATCATATTTTCGCTGAAGGATCGTGAGCGTCTGCCGGTCAATCTGGAACAGCGGTTAAAGGAAGCGGTAAAAGCAAAAGGTGGTTCTCTTGAAATTTCAGACGAAACCCGTGATATTGACGGGGGTTTTGTTCTGATTTATGGCGGTATTGAAGAAAACTGTTCTTTCAACGCTTTATTTGAAGCGGAAAGGGAACGGCTGATTGACCGAGTCCACGAACTATTGTTCCGCTGAAATCACCAAAGGAGGAAAATCAGATGTCAGAAATGCAGTATGCCTTTGGGGTGGCACGCATTCGTTCAAAGGAACTTTCTCTGCTGAATGCACAGGAACTGGAGCAGCTTCTTTCCGCAAAAAACGAAGAAGAATGTCTTTCAATGCTTCGCAGCAGGGGCTGGGGGGATGCAAAAGACTATAGTCATCCGGANNTCATCCGGAACAAATACTGGAGGCGGAACGGGAGAAAACATGGGTTCTGTTAAGGGAACTGCTGGATGATTTGTCCGTCTTTTTCGTGTTTTTATATCCGAACGATTACCACAATTTAAAAGCTGCAATCAAGGCGGTATACTCCGATTCGGATACGGAACAGATTTTTTTAAGTGGGGGAACGGTGGACTCGCAAACGATTTTGCAAGCCATCCGTGAACGCGACTATTCCCTTCTGCCGGAACCGATGCGTGAGCCTGCACAGGAAGCGTTTGATACACTGCTTCATACCGGTGACGGGCAGCTTTGTGATTTTATTCTGGATCGTGCATCTTTACTGGCGGTATATCGCACCGGAAAAGTTTCCAAAAATGAGCTCATCCGGGAATACGCTGAACTGACGGTTGCCTCTACAGATATAAAAATTGCGGTTCGTTCCTGCGCAACCGGAAAATCGCTGCAGGTGATTCTTCGCGCACTGGCTCCCTGTGATTCCATTGATGTGAAGGAGCTGGCACAGGCCGCGGCACAGGGTCAGGATAAAATACTTGAATATCTGCGTTCCACCGGCTACGCAGATGCCGAAGAACCTTTGAAAGAATCGGTTTCCGCTTTTGAACGCTGGTGCGACAACCGGATCATGCGCGCCATCCGACCTCAAAAATATAATCCGCTGACCATTGGCCCATTGGCAGCGTACCTTCTTGCGAGAGAAAGTGAAATTCGGGCGGTACGTATGATTCTTTCCGCCAAACGAAATCATCTGCCGGAACAATCCGTGCGGGAAAGGCTGAGGGAATCGTATGTATAAAATTGCAGTGATGGGCGACCGTGACAGCATTTACGGGTTTGCAGCCCTTGGACTTGATATTTACCCGGCTGACAATCCTGCCGAGGCAGCGAAAAGACTTCGCAAGTTGGCAGAAAGCGGCTACGCGGTTATTTATATGACAGAAGCGCTCGCCGCCGTATTGGAACAGGAAGTTGAAGGGTACCGCACACTGCGGTCTCCCGCAATTATTCTGATTCCCGGCATTTCAGGCAACACGGGCGCAGGAATTGCACATGTGCGCAAATCTGTGGAACAGGCCGTTGGTTCCGATATTATCTTTAACGGTGAAAACGAAAAGAGCAGGTGACAATATGAGTAAAGGCACAATTCGCAAGGTCGCCGGCCCGCTGGTTATTGCAGAAGGTATGCGCGACGCCAATATGTTTGACGTTGTGCGCGTTAGCAGTCAGCGGCTTATCGGCGAAATCATAGAAATGCACGGGGACAGAGCATCCATTCAGGTCTATGAGGAGACCTCAGGCTTAGGCCCGGGTGAACCGGTGGAATCCACCGGATATCCTTTGAGTGTGGAGCTTGGACCCGGATTAATAGGCAGTATTTTCGACGGTATCCAGCGTCCGCTGGATGATATTATGAAAGCCTCCGGTAATAATTTGCACCGCGGCGTGGAAATTCCCGCGCTGAAACGGGATGTAAAATGGCATTTTGTTCCGTGTGTTCACGAAGGGGAAATCGTTGAATCCGGTGATATCATCGGAACCGTACAGGAAACGGAAATCGTGGTACACAGTATTATGGTTGCTAATGGAGTGAGCGGAACCGTTTCATCCATTGCGGAAGGGGACTACACCATAACGGACACAGTCGCCACCGTGCGTGAGTCAGACGGCACAGAGCACCACTTGTCCCTTATGCAGAAATGGCCGGTTCGCGTTGGAAGACCCTATCGTGAAAAGCTTTCTCCCGAAATGCCGCTTGTTACCGGTCAGCGCGTCATTGACGCCCTTTTCCCAATCGCTAAGGGTGGTGTGGCGGCTGTACCCGGCCCGTTTGGAAGCGGAAAAACCGTAGTGCAGCACCAACTTGCCAAATGGGCGGAAGCGGATATTGTTATTTATATTGGCTGTGGAGAACGCGGCAATGAAATGACGGACGTTTTGAATGAATTTCCGGAGTTGAAAGACCCGAAAACAGGGTATTCACTGATGGAACGCACCGTTCTGATTGCAAACACCTCCGACATGCCGGTTGCCGCACGAGAAGCCTCCATCTATACGGGCATAACCATTGCGGAATATTTCCGCGACATGGGCTATTCTGTGGCACTTATGGCAGACTCCACTTCACGCTGGGCGGAAGCGCTCCGTGAAATGTCGGGACGTCTGGAAGAGATGCCCGGTGAAGAAGGCTATCCTGCTTATCTGGGAAGCCGTCTGGCACAGTTCTATGAACGTGCAGGGCGAGTTCGTTCCCTCGGCAGTAAGTCAAGAGAGGGCGCACTCTCCGTAATCGGAGCTGTTTCACCCCCCGGCGGCGATATTTCAGAGCCTGTTTCTCAGGCAACGCTCCGTATTGTAAAGGTATTCTGGAGTCTTGACTCCGGGCTCGCATACCGCAGGCATTTCCCGGCGGTTAACTGGCTGACCAGCTACTCCCTCTATGTGGATACCATGGAAAAATGGTTCAACTCCCATGTACACCCGGACTGGATGGAATGCCGCAGCCAAATTATGCGCCTGCTTCAGGAAGAATCCGAATTACAAGAAATTGTGAAGCTGGTTGGAATGGATGCGCTTTCCGCTCCGGACCGATTGAAACTGGAAGCTGCCCGATCCATCCGTGAAGATTTTCTGCATCAGGACGCCTTTCATGAAACGGATACCTACACACCTCTGGAAAAACAATACACCATGATGAAACTGGTAATTGATTTTTATCAGGAATGCAGCGAAGCGCTTGGGCGGAGTGTCCTTGTGGAAAAACTGGTTACCCTTCCTGTTCGTGAACGAATCGGCCGTTTTAAATACGTGCCTGCCGATCAAATGAAACAGGAGTATGATGAGATTATTCAGACCATGAAAAAAGAAATTCAAGACCTTGAGCAGAAGGAGGACTACTGATGCCAAAAGAATATAGAACAATACAGGAAGTAGCAGGCCCTCTGATGCTGGTGCAGGGCGTAGAAGATGTAAATTATAATGAACTGGGTGAAATTGAACTTGCCAACGGAGACAAGCGCCGCTGCAAGGTGCTCGAAATAGATGGCGGAAATGCTCTGGTGCAACTGTTTGAAAGTTCAACTGGAATTAACCTGAGCAACAGCAAGGTGCGGTTTCTTGGCCGCAGCATGGAACTGGGCGTGTCGCAGGATATGCTTAGCCGTGTGTTTGACGGGCTTGGCCGTCCAATCGACGGCGGACCGGAAATTTTGCCGGAATGCCGCATGGACATCAATGGACTTCCGATGAACCCCGTAGCCCGAAATTATCCGCAGGAATTTATACAAACCGGAGTTTCCGCAATTGACGGGTTGAATACCCTTGTCCGCGGACAAAAGTTGCCGATTTTTTCTGCAAGCGGCTTGCCTCACGCCGATCTGGCGGCACAAATTGCCCGGCAGGCAAAGGTACGTGGTACCTCCGAACCGTTTGCCGTGGTTTTTGCTGCGATGGGCATCACGTTTGAAGAGTCGAATTTCTTTATTGAGAGTTTTCGTGAAACAGGCGCAATCGACCGGGCGGTTCTGTTTGTCAATCTTGCAAACGACCCTGCCGTGGAACGGATTGCAACTCCCAGAATGGCACTGACCGCTGCAGAATACCTTGCTTTTGAAAAGGATATGCACGTTCTGGTTATCATGACTGACATTACCAATTATGCCGATGCTTTACGCGAAGTTTCAGCGGCTCGGAAAGAAGTGCCAGGGCGCCGTGGGTATCCGGGTTATATGTACACCGACCTTGCTTCTTTATATGAGCGTGCAGGCAGGCAAAAAGGAAAGCCCGGCAGTATTACAATGATCCCTATTTTAACCATGCCGGAAGACGACAAAACACACCCGATTCCGGACCTTACCGGTTACATTACAGAAGGGCAGATTATTCTTAGCCGTGAACTTTACCGCAAGGGGGTTACACCGCCTATTGATGTGCTGCCGTCCCTCTCCAGATTAAAAGATAAAGGAATCGGCGAGGGTAAGACGCGTGCTGACCATGCAAACACCATGAACCAGCTGTTTGCGGCTTATGCGCGCGGAAAAGAAGCTAAGGAACTCATGGTGATTCTGGGCGAGGCTGCTCTGACTGATATTGATCTTCTGTACGCAAAATTTTCGGACGCGTTTGAAAAGGAATATGTCTCTCAGGGTTATCATACCAATCGTGATATTGAAGAAACGCTTTCTATCGGTTGGAAGCTTCTGTCCATTCTGCCGCGCAGTGAATTAAAGAGAATTAAAGATGAATTTCTCGACCAATACTACGGCAAATAAACGCATGACGCAAGATAACGTTCTCAAAGGAGGGATTGCTTTTGGCAACTGCTCATGTAAATCCCACACGAATGGAACTGACCCGGTTGAAGAAAAAGTTGGTTACGGCAATTCGCGGGCATAAACTGTTGAAAGATAAGCGGGATGAACTGATGCGCCGTTTCCTTGACCTCGTACGTGAAAACAAGGCACTTCGCGAGAAAGTGGAGTATGGAATTACGCAGGCCAACCGAAATTTTGTCCTGGCACGTTCCGTTATGCCGGACGAAGTTATTCATGTGGCACTCATGACACCCAAACAAGAAGTTACTCTGGAAGTTGAAACCCAAAATGTGATGAGTGTAGAAATACCAAAATATCATTATAAAACAAGAACATCCGATGCAAATGATATTTATTCTTACGGATACGCTTTCACTTCCGGTGACCTTGATTCGGCTGTGAAATCTCTGGCCGACCTGTTGCCGGATATGCTCCGTTTGGCCGAATGCGAAAAAGCCTGTCAGCTTCTTGCGGCTGAAATTGAAAAAACTCGCCGTCGTGTCAATGCACTGGAACATGTTTTAATCCCGGAAATGCAGGAAAATATTCACTATATTACAATGAAGCTCGATGAAAACGAGCGAAGCACGCAGATTCGACTTATGAAAGTGAAAGATATGATGCTGGAACAGGCACATCACTACAAGGAAAAGCAGGAGTTAGAACTGGAAGCTCAGCAATGAATTATTGCCGTAATTGTGAAATCTGGCTGCTGCTATGGATTAATCAGTAAATACTGCAAAACGCCCGCATGTTTGGCTATGAATAAGCCGAACATGCGGGCGTTTTAGCTTGAGTATGTTTATGAGAACAGAAATCATTGTTTTTTGTTTGCAGTACCGTTCTGTTTTAAAATTGTGAATGCCATATCGCTGTTGCCGGTAACAAGTGCAAGCATCATACTGTATACGTCCTGCGGCGAACGATGGAAATTGCGTTTTACCATGTTTGCCTGATAAAGGTCGGGCACATATAAAGTAAAGTTCATTAAGTCCATATCCCCACCAGAAATATGGCATATTACATTGTAGCCACGCGCAGTTTTTACAATTTCCACTTGGTTTTCATTTTCTCGTTTTGCTTTCGCCAGCAAATTAATTGCGGCGGCAACAGCTTTGTCGCGCACAACTGGTGGAAGCGCCGTATCAAGTTGCTTTGCGATCATACGCGCGGTGTCACTCACTGAACAAAGTTCGTTTTTTTCGCCGCTTGTAATCACGTTTCCTTTTTCTGTCAACTCGGCAAGCGCATCAGTTACTTCAAAATAGTTTGCCAGCCCGTTGTCCTGAATGATGTTTAAAATATCACTTTTTGAAAGCGGAGCATCAACACTTGACAACAAGTAACAGATCAATATGCGTATTTCATTCTTATTTCGGAGTCCGCCCGGCTCAACTCCTCCTGTAAAAGCATCAAAATCCATAACAAGCACCTCCTACAGAATATATCCGCTTTTTTACAAAAAAGCCAAAGCAAACACGCTCCTTCTTGCCGGAGCAGGCTTCGCTTTGACTTAACATACAGAAATCAATAATATAATTTTAACACATCAACGTATTTCTTTCAATCTTAATATGTCAATCCGTTCTATTTTTAAGCGCTTTCTCATTAATAAACATTAAAATTATTTTTTGCTGCTCAACATTACAAGCTCGGTAAGCGCCAACAAGGGCCTTTTCATTGTCGGAAAGTTCATAAATATGACTTGTGTTTTTTTTACTGTACGAAAAATTTGACTTTGAACCGCTGTCGGCCACTGCCTCAGGTGTGCCTTCGTCGGCGAGCATATCATTAATCGGAATATTAAATACTTTTGAGAGTGTTATCAGTACCGAAATATCTGGAGACGTCTTGCCTATTTCATAGTAGGAGTAGGTTGAGCGGTCAATATTTAATATTTTTGCAATTTGAACTTGAGTGTAGCCACTCTTGACGCGCAGTTCACGCAGTCTTTCATTAATGCGAATCTTTTCTATAATAGCTCACACCGCCTTTTCAAGAAATAAACAAAAAAATTTTTTATATAATAAGAATTATATATTTTTTTTGGTATATTACGATAATTAAGTGACGATTATTCACTAACAATTCATATTATCGGTATATATTTTATAAAATAAACTCTTGACGTAAGCGTTTTGTTTTTGTATAATAAACTGGTTGCATAAACCCATGCTACTGTGGCTCAATGGTAGAGCAGCTCATTCGTAATGAGCAGGTTGTCAGTTCGATTCTGACCAGTAGCTCCAAATCTCTCGTTCGTAGTGGCGGGAGATTTTTTATTTGTTTCGCTAAAATATGTTTTTATATAAAATGAGAAATAATCTGTTAATTGATAAATGAATTAATATTTATCGCCAATTGAATGCGGTTCTGGCAGTCTCCCTTTTGTTAATTTCGGGTTACTGTGATTGGCTTGATTTGTTTGGTTTCTAAGTTTGAATTTTCCCACTAAGATTTTCAAAGATTGAGCTTGCCCGGACAGCTCTTCGCTTGCTGCGGCACTTTCTTCAG
>DDHX01000032.1:12142-30596 GCA_002338255.1 Ruminococcaceae bacterium UBA1865
TTCATCCGCAACAACGGCAAACCCTTTTCCTGCCGTGCCTGCTCTTGCCGCTTCAACAGCCGCATTTAATGCGAGTATATTTGTTTGGAAGGCGATATCTTCAATAGTTTTAATGATTTTTCCGATTTTACTGGATGATTCATTAATTTGCGACATGGCGACAATCATTTCATCCATATGTTTATTGCTGATTGTTATTTCATCACTGACATTGTTCACGCTGATGTTTGCTTTGGATGCGTGGGTAGCATTTTCCTTTACTTGCATGGATATTTCAGTGATTGATGCGGAAAGCTCTTGAATAGAGCTTGCCTGTTCCGTCGCGCCCTGTGCAAGTGCTTGGGCTCCATCGGACACTTGTTCAGACCCTGATGAAACCTGTTCAGATGCTTGATTAATTCGAGTAAGTGTGTCATTCAGTGAAAATGAAATACCAAGGAGTGAGTCTTTAACCTCAATGAAGTCTCCTTTAAACTCTGTATCTATCTGGATGTTCAGGTCGCCTTCAGCCATTTGAGCGAGTGCGGTTTTAATGTCTGATATGTATGTTTTAAGAGAGGAAATAGTTTCAGCGAAAGAGGCGCTTAGCTGACCGATTTCATTTTTCGAGCCAACATTAACCTGAACATTTAAATCTCCCTGGGCCATTTTTTTAGCTGCCTCTGCCATCTCCGCTACGGGCTTGCTGATATCGCGCGAAATCTTGATGGCAATACCAATTGAAAGGAGTAGGGCAAGCAAAATGACCACGAAAATAATCACGGTTACTTGATTTGCTTCTGCAGCAAGGCTTATTGAAAGGTTTTTGCCGGTCGTTGTCTTCAAATTCTGCAGAGAATCAATTGCAGTGCTTATTTTTTCCAATATCGACGCACCATCGGTTATTAAAAGGGTATGTGCCTCAGTGTTTTTATTTTGGATGGCAAGTGCCGTTACACGCTCCTTTAAATTCTTATATGCCGTAAGGTTGTCCTTAACAGTATTATAGTAAGCTGTTTCCTTTTCGCCTACCAATGTTTTTTGTACAGTCACTAAATCCTGGTCCATGTTCGTCATCGATTGATCCAGTTTGTCAGATGCGGCTTTAATTTCGGTGGTATCGGTATTAATAATAATATCTCTTATAATTGCGCGGCTGTTATTAAACTCCGAACTCAGACGTCCCACATCACCCTGAGCAAATCCATAATTCAGCAAAGCGTTTGAATAGCTGGTGTTTGTGTCGGTCACCACAAGAAGTCCGACAACGCTTCCGATACCGGAAATTACTGCTACCATAAGAAACGCAATCATTAACATTTTGCCGATTTTCATATTTCTGAGATTTTTCATTATTATAGTCCCCTCCAATTGTTACTTGTACAGCCTGAAAATTTTTCGAGTGCGGAATAAATCTGCTCCTTTTCCATTTTAATAGTGATAAGTCAGAAATTGGATATATAAAAAGGGTGCCCGATGGGGGGTACCCGTAAAATAAAAGACTTTTATAACCAATATATCGGGAAATCAATTTATATATTTACAGGTAATATTTTACAGTAACGGCAGCATGACTTGATTGCCGGATTGAAATTAGCGGTAAACATATCAAATAAATATAAAGGGTTAAAAAAGGTTTACACTTCCGGTTTGATAAGCATTTTTCTTTTATTAGGCGGGAAATTATGGTATTATAAAATCAGAGTAAATTAGTCGAAAAATATATATTTGAATGAAACTGCAAGTGGTGTGAACACTAACGCAAAGAAGGGAAATAGAAAAATGACTACATTTAATGAGCTATATAACAGATTGGTAAAGGCCTCGGTAGAACACAAAGGCCCGCAGGAGCTTGAAAAAATCAGGCAGGAAGAATTTGACCCCCATCATCTTGATTGCCTGTTAAACCCGGATCAATACGCGCCGGTATGGCGCCTTGGGGAGTGCAGCTGTTCCGATAGCCCGCAGGCGCCCTGTGAGGGGAAATGTATTTTTGACGCGATTAGCAGGGATGAAAAGGGAAACGTACAAATTAATAAAGATTTATGTACAGGCTGTTCTGCTTGCATTGAAAGCTGCAGTGCGAAAAAGCTGACAGCCAGTCGTGATATTTTACCGGCCCTTGCTGCGGTGCAGTCCTCAAAGGCTCCGGTTTATGCAATGATCGCACCTGCATTTATCAGCCAGTTCAGCGCAGATGTCACTCCCGGAAAGCTTCGCACCGCCTTTAAAAGGCTTGGCTTTGCCGGAATGCTGGAGGTTGCTCTTTTTGCGGATATTCTAACCCTCAAAGAAGCGCTTGAGTTTAATAAGAATATTGTTAAGGAAAGTGATTTTCAGCTTACAAGCTGCTGCTGTCCCATCTGGATTGCAATGATCCGCAAGGTGTATCATGAGTTAATGCCCCATGTTCCGGGCTCTGTTTCGCCAATGGCGGCCTGTGGGCGCGCGATTAAGCAGCTTTACCCCGATGCTGTTACCATTTTTATAGGACCGTGTATTGCTAAGAAGGCAGAAGCGCGTGAACCGGACATTGCTTCCTCCACCGACTTTGTGCTCACTTTTCAAGAAATGCAGGACGTTTTTGAGTTCGCTAAAATCAATCTTGCCGAATTGCCAGAAGACGAACGCGACCATTCCTCACGCGCCGGCCGAATTTATGCCAGAAGCGGCGGAGTCAGCGAAGCGGTTCAAAGCACGGTGAAGCGGATTAGTCCTGATCGTAAAATCACAGTGCGCGCCAGTCAAGCCGATGGGGTTCCCGCCTGCAAGGCAATGATTAACAATTTATTGGAAGGCAAAAGCAACGCGAATTTCTTGGAGGGGATGGGCTGTGTCGGCGGTTGTGTCGGCGGGCCGAAAGCATTGATTCCACGTGAAGAGGGGCGCGTAAATGTAAATAAATACGGAGAAGAAGCGGCGTATCCCACCCCAATTGACAATCCGTATGTGATTGAACTTTTACACCGGTTAGGTTTTGAAACAGTCGAAAGCCTGATTGAAAACAGTGATATTTTTACCCGCCAATTCTAATCAACAGGCATTTGTTGCTATGAAAGCTCCTATATATGTGATATAATCGATTTATATTATATATGGGGGCTTTTTGATGGGTTACAAAGAGGAATTTGAAGAAATATACAAGACAAAAATTACGCGTGCAGGCAGTGCAGAACTTCTTGAATGGCTGAAAACGACCGACTTCTTTACAGCGCCCGCCAGCACAAAATTTCACTGCGCTTGTCTTGGCGGACTGGTACAGCACAGCGTCAGCGTTTATCGTGTTATGATGGAAAAGCACTTTGCCGTCGACACGGACAGCGAAGAAAGCTTTGCAATCTGCGGCCTTTTGCATGATGTATGCAAGGCACAGTTTTACAAAGAAAGTACACGCAATGTAAAAAATGAGGAGACCGGTGCGTGGGAAAAACGTCCGTATTATTCCATTGAGGATAGCTATCCCTACGGACACGGAGAAAAATCCGTATATTTAATTGAACGCTTTATGCGCTTAAAAACCAGCGAGGCAATTGCTATCCGCTGGCATATGGGCGGCTTCGACGAATCCGTCAAAGGCGGCAGCTTCTCAATCGGGCAGGCATGGCAGAAGTACCCAATTGCCGTAAAACTGCATCTTGCTGACCTCGAGAGCACTTATCTGCGGGAAAAGGGAACTTCCAGCGTACATGGGAAATCATAAAATACATCCGATGATCATTTTAAAATAATCATATTATGAATATCAGAATTGCTTTTTTTGCGCCGCAGGAGAAATCCTCGGCGCCTTTTTATTATTTAAATTGAATTATTTTAGGAATGGGTATTGACAAATCAGCAATAAGGTGTATTATTGTATTACGCAATTAGTACAACAATACAATAATACAGATGGAGGAATCGAAATTGGCTGAGGCAATTATTAAGACAAAGACAATCACAAAACAATACGGCAATTTTGCTGCCGTGGACAGAATGGACATTGAGGTGAACCGGGGTGAAATTTACGGATTGGTCGGAAAAAATGGTGCGGGTAAGACAACACTGTTGAAAATGATCAGCGGTCTTACGGTGCCGACTTCCGGTGAACTGCAGTTGTTTTCACAGGAATCCCAAAGCGAACTTGACAGAGTACGTTCGCATACAGGCTCCATTATTGAAACGCCGGGATTTTTTCCGTATCTTTCCGCCGGAAAAAATCTGGAATATTACCGAATCCAAAGAGGGATTACAAATAAGGACTGTGTGAAAGAATCACTGCAGTTTGTTGGACTTTCCGATACTGGAAAAAAGCGGTTTAAAAATTTTTCACTGGGAATGAAGCAGCGCCTTGGCCTTGCTTTGGCAATCATGGGTGACCCGGAACTGTTGATTTTGGACGAGCCGATCAATGGACTTGATCCAATGGGAATGGCGGAATTTCGTGAAATGATATTAAAGCTGAATCACGAAAGAAATACTACGGTATTAATTTCAAGTCACATCTTAGGTGAATTATCACAAATTGCAACAACGTATGGTTTTATTAACAATGGAAGAATGGTTGAACACATTTCCGCTAAGATGCTGGAGGAAAAGTGCAAACGCTCCCTTATAATCAAAGTGAGCGATCCGAACAAGGCTGCGGATATATTAAAAAATGAATTTTCCTGCAACAATTTTCACATTCTCAATGCCAACGAAATACAAATTGAAGGATTTTTGGATACCCCTGAGATTTTAGTGCAGGCCTTTATAAAAAACAATGTGATGGTCTCCAATGTGAATCAATCGGGCTTGAATCTTGAAGAATATTTTATCGAACTGGTAGGGGGAATTCATAATGCTTAACTTGATAAGAGCTGATTTGTATAAAGCGTTTCACAGAATGTATCTTTATGTTTTTATGGGCGTGATGGCTGCCGCAGCTATTTCATATAATGTTCTGTTTGCCTATGCGGGTGCTCCGAGGGAAGAGGCTTTTGGAAGTGTAATGACTTTTTTAATGTTTCCACTTTTTCTTGTATCAATGTTTGTTGATATTGTAACCGCCGAAGAAAATAAAGAGCATACCTTAAAAAATACCATTTCGTTCGGGATATCGCGCAGCAAGCTCTATCTTGCGAAAAATATTTCAGCAGTTATTATTGCAGCAGCGGTTGCGGTAGTCACCCTCGGCGCTTTTTTTGCAAGTGGATTTTTATTCCTGCAGGCAGGGGAAGGATTTACATCAGCACTGATGCCGGATATCTTCTTGAGAATTGCAGTGGCACTTCTTCTGTATATCGCAGCAATTGCGATGGGCACATTGCTGGCAGCTGTTGTTAAACGGAATACACTTTTTACATTCGCCTATTTTGGAATGCTGGTGATACCTGTTATGGTGTTTAAGCTGCTCAAACTTGCGAACCATATTTTTTCCTACGCAGAATACGCAATGCTTCTGACGCAGACCCAGGTGATTGCGCAAGGCACGCAGGCCCAATTGCTGACCGCCGTGTGGATCGCGCTCGCACATATTGCTTTGTTCGTGATCCTTGGTCTTTTGCTTTTCAAGCGTCAGGAAATTAATTAACGGGCAAATGGACTCAAAGATTATCATATTATTTTTAAAATGCTATTGACAAATAAATTATATCGTGTATTATTGTATTAATAAGTTAGTACAGTGACACAAACGGAGGTGAAGTATTAATGTGGAATTTAAAATCCGATCGGCCGATTTATTCACAGTTAATTGAACAGATTGAATTAATGATTGTATCGGGAATATATCCTGCCGGCGCTAAGCTGCCGTCCGTCCGCGACTTGGCCGGCGACGCTTCGGTTAACCCGAACACAATGCAGCGCGCACTTGCACAGCTTGAAAACGATGGTTTGTTATTTTCGCAGCGCACAAGCGGCAGATTTGTAACAGAGGACGTGGAAAAAATTATGAAGACAAAAAACAGCTTGGCAATGGGGTTGATTAATGAATTCATTGAAAACATGAGCAATTTGGGTTACGACAGAAATCAGACCATTTCTCTTATTGAGAATACAGCGGAGGAGGAAAAATAATGGAGAACATTTTGGAGTGCCAAAACCTGGTTAAATTTTTCCCAGGTTGCCTGGCGCTGAACTCAGTCAATTTGACTGTGCCGAGAGGGAAGATTGTTGGCCTGCTCGGCCCGAACGGCAGCGGCAAAAGCACCTTGATCAAACTGGCCAACGGCCTTATTACACCAACCAGCGGTAAAATTTTAATTAACGGAATGGAACCGGGAATTGAAACAAAAAAAATTGTTTCCTATTTGCCGGAGCGCACCTACTTGAATGACTGGATGACCGTTAACAATATGATTGAATTTTTCTGCGATTTTTATGAGAATTTCAATAAGCAAAAAGCATACGAGATGCTGAAAAAACTGGGCGTTGATCCTGCTCAAAGGCTCAAAACAATGAGTAAAGGCACAAAAGAAAAGGTACAGCTGATTTTGGTCATGAGCCGCGAAGCCGAGCTTTATCTTTTGGATGAGCCAATCGGCGGTGTTGACCCTGCAGCAAGAGATTATATCCTGGATACGATCATCGGCAATTACAACGAAAATGCGTCTATCATTATTTCAACGCATCTTATTTCCGATGTTGAGAAAATATTGGATGGGATTATCTTCATTAATAAAGGCAGCATCGTACTGACCTCCACGGTCGACGATATTCGCGAGCATGAGAACAAGAGCGTAGACACGTTGTTCAGGGAGGTGTTCAAATGTTAGGAAAACTTTTAAAATACGAAATCAAGGCAACCTCAAGAACTTTCCTGCCTATGTACGCGCTGCTTATTGTTTTTGCTCTGCTTAACAAATTCTTTATGGCGGTCAATGCCGATTATCTACGAATCCCGCGGATTATTGCGATGTCGGTTTTTGTAGTAATTATTGTGGGCATTTGTGTAATGACTTTGATTGTAACCATACAGCGGTTCAATAAGAATCTGCTTACCGATGAGGGCTACCTCTCCTTTACTCTGCCAGTAAAGGCGCACACACACATTGACTCCAAAATGATTGTAAGCCTGATGTGGGCGCTCCTGAGTGTGATTGTTTCGTTTATTGCCATTTTTGTCATGGCGGTGAACGAAAAAACGATTCAGGGGATTCATGAATTCTTAGCACAGGCCGTTCCTGCGTTTAACAGTCTTGGAGCGAGTGGATATGTGATTCTGCTGGAAGGAATTGTGTTGCTTATTATTGCCACACTTAGCAGTATTGTTACGATCTATGCCGCCATCACGATTGGCAATATGAGTTCAAAACATAAGCTTTTGGCCGGTTTGGGCGCATATCTTGGCTTTGGAATTATAGAGCAGATTGTTATGTCCGTTATCATTACTTCGTTTGGGGGAACTGTTCAGCGTTATTTTGAATCCCTAAATCGGGCCACAATGCCCGCACAAGTCGGTGCGGTGCAGCTTGTAATGCTTGGGTTGATTCTCTACTCGCTCGTTTTTGGAATTGTATATTATATTCTTACCAACTGGATGCTGCAAAGGAAATTAAATTTGGAATAAGCTTAACGCAAATACAGCTTATGGCGCGTCATATGACGCGCCATTTTTATAGAATTTACGCAAAATTTCGATTTTTATTGAAAAATACTGCGGAAAATCTTATAATATAAAACAACCGGTTCGTGTCAACCGAAAATTTTTACAAATAAAAGCACATTTATTAGGTGATATTGCTCTTAATTCCTTGCAAACACTCTTGCCACCAGCTGCAATCAATGGTATAATCATTTCATGTTAAATAATTAACAACGCTGTTCTTGCTGTTCACATCAGAAAGGGATGATATCTTTGGAAATAACAATTTGTATTGGCAGCTCCTGTCACTTAAAAGGCTCACGCGACGTCATCAAAATCCTTGAGCGGCTTATTTCATTGGATCACCTCGGCGACCAGATCACGCTCAAGGGTTCGTTTTGCATGGGTGAATGTTCAAAAAATGGCGTATGTCTTTGTATTGACAACGAGCGCTTTAATGTTACCCCTGTGGAAGTTGAACCATTTTTTAACAATGAAATATTGAAAAGATTAAATTAAAATAAGCGGAAATGAGTGAAATCAGATGGGGATTATCGGTCTAAAAGCGGCAAACTGTAAAAACTGCTATAAATGCGTTAAGGTTTGTCCGGTTAAATCCATAAAATTTGAAAATGCGCAGGCTCAAATTATCGACAGGGACTGTATTTTATGCGGCACTTGCCTTGAACAGTGCCCGCAAAACGCAAAAACACTCACCAGCGACGTTGCAATTGTAAAGGAATTCATTCAAAAAGGTGAAAAGGTCATCCTTTCTGTAGCGCCGTCTTACTATGCTTCTTTTGATTTTGATGATGTTAAAAAATTCGCCGGCGCATTAAAGGCGCTTGGCTTCTATGGTGTGGCCGAAACCAGTATGGGCGCGGCTTATGTGACCGCGGAATACCACAGGCTGATGCAGGAAAACAAGATGAAAAATATTATTACCACCTGCTGCCCATCGGTGAACAGGCTGATAGAGCTATATTATCCGTCTCTTGTCGGCCAGATGGCGCCCGTGGTTTCACCCATGATTGCTCATGCCCGACTGTTAAAACAGAGCTTCGGCCACGGCGTGCGCGTTGTTTTTGCCGGCCCGTGTATTGCGAAAATTGATGAGGCCGCCGACTTACGACATAACAATGATGTTGATGCTGTTCTTACCTTTGATGATCTGGAGAAATGGCTCAAAGAGGAAAATATTGTTATAGATGATGCACAGCCTGCGTCGTTCCTCAATTCCAGTTCCAAAATACTGCGTATGTATCCGGTTGCACAGGGTATTCTTGCAT
Source organism: Ruminococcaceae bacterium UBA1865 (assembly GCA_002338255.1). Taxonomy (GTDB): domain Bacteria; phylum Bacillota; class Clostridia; order Oscillospirales; family Acutalibacteraceae; genus Caproiciproducens. Next base: position 20,954 of record DDHX01000032.1, read on the forward strand.
CACTCGAGTCAATGGGGGATACGAACGATTGGAAGATGATCAGCGTAAGCGGTTCTGCTGAATGTATTGATTTTTGCAGGGCGATGGAGCGCGATGAACTGAATCATTGTATTATCGAAATCAATATGTGCAGAGGCAGCTGCATCAACGGCCCTGTAGCGATTAAAGATTCTGTTTCCCGCTTTTCCAACGCAGTGAAAATCAAGCAATATGCAGATGAGGACTGTGAGGAATATCCCCGTTTACCGGAACAGATTCCGATGGGAATGCCGTTTGTTGATCGTTCCGCCAAGGAAGATATTCCTGACGAAGCAACGATTCGCTCCATTCTTTTGAAAATTGGGAAGGAATCTCCGGCGGATGAGCTTAATTGCGGCTCTTGCGGCTATCCGACCTGCCGTGACAAAGCGGTTGCCGTTTATCAGGGAAAGGCCGAACTTACCATGTGTATGCCGTACATGAAGGAACGCGCCGAATCGCTCTCTAATTATGTATTAACTGAAACGCCCAACATCACGATTATTGTTGATAAAGATTTAAACATTATAGAATTTAACGCAGCTGCTGAAAATGCGTTCAAAGTAACGCGCCGTGAAGCACTGCAAAAATCCATTTTTGAAATTATAGATTCCTCTGACTTTCAGTTTGCGTTTGATTCCAAGCAGTCTATCACAGACAAAAAGGTGCACTACAAGGAATACGGAATTACAACAATGCAGACGATTGTTTACATCGCAAAGGAAGAAATTGCGATGGGTATCTTCAAGGATATTACTCAGGACGAAGCCGATCTTGAGAATAAGTATACGCTTAGGAATGAGACCATAGAGATGGCGCAAAAAGTAATCAATAAACAAATGGTTGCAGCGCAGCAAATTGCAAGCCTGCTTGGTGAAACCACTGCTGAAACAAAAGTGACCCTTACGAAGCTTAAAAATATGATTGTATTTGACGGTGATGAATAATGAAAATGCACGTTGACATTGCGTACCGAAGTCTTAACAAGCACGGTGAGGAGCTTTGCGGTGATAAAATAGCGATTTCGCGCACAGAGGATGCTACCATTGCTGTTTTAGCGGACGGACTCGGCAGCGGGGTGAAAGCCAATATCCTTTCCACCCTGACCAGCAGTATCCTCTCCACAATGCTTGACGAAGGTGCAACTGTCGAGGAAGCAGTGGATACCATCGCCAAAACGCTGCCTGTCTGTAACGTGCGTCAATTGGCCTATTCCACTTTTAGTATTATTAAAATTAAGGACAACGGCGACGTTTTTCTTGTTGAATTTGATAATCCTCCCTGCATCTTTGTACGCAACGGTAAGGTCATTGATTTGGAGGATTTCTCTGAAGTGAAGGACTGTGCCGGAAAGACGGTTACTGAAAGCCGTTTTACCGTTCAGCCCGGCGACGTGCTTGCGCTTGTGAGCGACGGCGTTATTTATGCCGGAGTGGGGCAGGCACTCAATTTCGGCTGGAATTGGGGCAATGTTTCCGCGTGGCTTGCAAAGACGACATTGAAAGAAACGTCTGCTCCGCGGCTCGCGGTTTCCCTGTCACAGGCTGTTAATGAGCTTTACCTTGACAAACCGGGGGACGACTCAACAGATTTGATTTTAAAAATTGCGCATCGCAGTGTGGTCAACCTGTTTTCCGGCCCTCCGGTTCATGCGGAGGATGACAACCGCATGGTTCATGACTTTATGACTTCCCCGGGTAAACGGATTATTTGCGGCGGTACGAGCGCAAATATTGCCGCCAGAATACTGAATCGCAAAATAGAAACCTCCATCAGCTACACGGATCCGGATCTTCCGCCAATCGGTAAAATTGACGGGCTTGACCTTGTGACCGAAGGGGTTTTAACCTTAAGTAAAACAGTGGAAATTCTAAAAAAGTATCTTTTCCGCGAAGCAGACTCCTATTACTTCCGTGATTTGGACGAACCGAACGGTGCTGCAATGATTGCAAAGATACTTTTGGAGGACTGTACCNNTATTGGAAAGGCCATTAATCCTGCACATCAGAACCCGGGGCTCCCTGCCGACCTTAGTATCAAAATAAAGCTGATTGATGAGCTTTGTGATATCATGCAGCAACTGGGAAAGAAAGTAGAAAAATTTTATTATTAAAAATGAGGATAATTATTCATGCAATACGATAATGACGCAAAACAGCTGAAATATGAGGTGCTTACTCAAGTGGCAAAATATGCATATGAAGGAACACTTGAGGAGAATCTTGACAAAATTCCTTACGATATTATTCCCGGGCCGCTGCCGGCCTTTCGCTGCTGTATTTACCGTGAGCGGGAAATCATTAGGGAACGTCTTGTTTCGGCAAGGGGCAAAAATCTGCCGGGGCAGAGTGACGGGGATATTGTAGCTGTTCTTCCGGCCGCCTGTGAGGGCTGCCCAATCAGCCGTTTTACTGTCACGGATAACTGCCAGCACTGTCTGGCTAAAAAATGTCAGAATGCCTGTCCTTTCGGTGCGATATCCATTACGCCCAAAGGTGCCTATATTGACCCGACTAAGTGCAAGGAATGCGGCCGCTGCGCTACAGCCTGCCCTTACAATGCTATTTCCGACACCATGCGTCCCTGCATCAGGGCATGCCCTGTTAAGGCGATTACCAAAGATGAGTATCAGCGTGCAGCAATTGATTATGCGCGCTGCATTAACTGCGGAGCCTGCACAAAGAATTGCCCGTTCGGCGCGATTACCGACCGTTCCAGTATTGTGGATGTAATCAATGATATTAGAGGCGACACTCCTGTTTATGCAGTTTTTGCACCGGCAATTGAGGGCCATTTTGGCTTGGCAAATGGGGGTATGCTTAAATCAGCGATCAAAAAACTCGGTTTCGCGGGCGCGTTCGAAGTTTCTCTTGGTGCGGATGCGACTACTTACCACGAGGCACATGAACTTAAAGAAGCACTTGAAAATAAAAGCAAAATGACAACTTCCTGCTGCCCTGCTTTCGTCGAGATGATTGAAAAGCATTTCCCGAAGCTAATCCCGCTGATTTCAAGTACCGGTTCGCCGATGACATTGGTCGTGCGATACATCAAGTCCGAACACCCCGGTTGCAAGGTTGTGTTCGTGGGGCCGTGTATTGCAAAGAAGATTGAAATTCAAAAGATACAGGATACCGCTGATTATGTAATGACGTTTGAAGAGCTTCAGGCCATGTTTACTGCAAAGGAAGTCAATGTGCTTGACGAAGCGGAAAATGAGCAGGACGGCAGTCTTGCGGGCAAAGGCTACGCGCAGAGCGGAGGAGTTTCCGGTGCGGTTAGTGCTCTGTTGGAGGAGGAAGGCTTTGATACGCCGTTCACCTGTGTAAAATGTAATGGAGCGGCGGAATGCAAAAAAACTTTAATGATTTTAAATTCCGGACGTCTGCCGGAGGACTTTGTAGAAGGTATGGCTTGCGAAGGCGGTTGTATTGCGGGACCTGGCGGAGTTGAAGAAATGCAAAAGCTTTTGAAAAACCGCAGCAAACTTATGGCTGCCGCGGATAAACGAGGCATTACCGAAAATATTAAGCAAATTCACGACTTTTCCAAGATAAAAATGGATACGAATCCGTAAGAATAAAGGAGTGACTGTTTGTGTTCGCAATTAGTGCTAAAAATCTTACTAAATCCTATGATGGCCGCACATTCGCTTTAAATGATCTAAGCTTGGACATCCCGCAGGGCGGCGTATTTGGCTTTTTAGGGCCAAATGGCGCCGGAAAAACGACAACGGTAAAACTTCTTACCGGACTTTTAAAGCCCACAAAGGGAGAATGCCGTGTGCTCGATTTGGCACCGGAGAAAAACCCGTGCGAAGTACATCGTCTTTGCGGTGTCATGACGGAAACAGCCAGAATGTACGGCCAGTTAACCGGTATGCAAAACCTCGTGTTTTTTGCACAAGCGTTCGGAATGTCGAAGGAGGCCTGTAACCAAAGAGGGGCTGAACTACTCAAAGAACTTGATTTGTGGGATGCACGCGACAAAAAACTGAGCGCTTATTCCACTGGGATGGAGCAGCGCCTTTCATTGGCTCGCGCCCTAATCAACAGGCCGCAGGTGCTTTTTCTGGACGAACCCACGAGCGGACTTGACCCGGAATCCGCACAAGCCGTGAACGCGCTGATAACTGCTTTGGCGAAGAACACAGGTACGACGGTCTTTTTGTGCACTCATCAGCTCCGCTACGCTCAGGATATTTGTTCTAATTATGGCATTATTGAAAAGGGCAGTTTGCTTGCCGCGGGGGATCTTCCCACACTCTGCAAAAACATCGGACTCCAGATCAAAGCTGGTTTCCGCCTGACCGAAGGAGATACATTGGAGGGCTTCACAGCTGATAACGGCTGGTGGCAGACAGAAGTGAAAACAGAACAGGATATGCCGCAGCTGTTAAAAAAGATCATTGAGAGTGGACACGATGTTTTTGAAGCACGGCTCGTAAAGCCTACACTTGAGGATGTCTATTTTGGATATGTGGAACGTCAGGGGGTATTGCAATGAAATTTGTATCTTCGGCCGAACAGGCTGTTGTCAACAAGGACTTCGGCGAAATCTGGAACACAAAAATGGCGCGTAACACGCTGCTTGCGCTGCCAATCATTATGGTCGTATTTCTTCCCGTCATGTACCTTGTCATGATTTTCTTTATTCCTGCGGATCAGATGAACGGAGTGGACCAGATGCTAAAGCTCCTGCCACCGGAATTTAAAAGTTTCACGGTGCAGCAGAGTATGTTTTATATCATGACAAATGTCGTGTGTCCCATGTTCTTTTTAATGATACCGCTGATGGCGTCGACTGTGACTGCGGCGTGCAGTTTTGTCGGTGAGAAGGAACGCGGAACAATTCAGACTTTGCTTTTAACACCGCTGAGCCTGAAATCAATTTTTAAAGCAAAGGTTTTGGGCTGCATTATTTTATCCGGAATTTCAACGGCAATTTCTTTTGTCGTTTACTCCATTGTCATTTCAATTGGTGATATTATTTTGAAAATGCCTTTCTTCCTCAATTGGAACTGGCTTGTACTGGTGCTTTTACTTGCTCCGTCCATAACCGTCTTTGGCGTTATTTTTATGGTTCTTGTTTCTGGAAGAAGCAAAAGCTATATGGAATCTTTCCAGACTTCAGGTTACATTGTTCTTCCGATTGTTCTGCTCTTCGTTGGGCAGTTCACAGGGTTATTCCAGCTTAACGCGATTATTCTTCTTATGATTGCAGTGGGGGTGATCCTTGTTGACCTTATCCTTTGGTTCTTGGCTGCGCGCTCATTTACTCCGGAAAAGCTGCTGAAATAGCGTGCATTTGCCTAAATCATCATTTTGTACTATAATAGTAATTGTAAACAATATGAATGATTAAGACTGGAAGGTGATTGAGTGGCCGCAGATTTGCATTGTCATACCAAAATGTCGGATGGTTCGGTTGGTATTGACGAGGTTGTTCTACTTGCCAAAACGCACGGTATTCCTACTATTGCCGTCACTGATCATGACACATTTGCAGGTTCAACCAGAGCTAAGGTTTTTGGGGACAGGCATGGTATTGAAGTGATTTCAGGAATAGAACTGTCAACGTCTGACCCCGCAACGGGTCGAAAAGCCCATATTTTATGCTATCTTTGTGACAACACCGACCGCTTGGAAGGTTTGTGCAAACGAACCCATGACAGCCGTCACCGTGCTGCATGCATTATGATACAAAAAGTGATGAAGGTTTATCCTATTGCTGGTGATATGGTTATACGGCGCGCACAGGGCAGCACAAATGTTTTCAAACAGCACATTATGCATGCGCTGATTGATGCAGGTTATGCCAATGAATTTTTTGGTGACACGTATCAAAAACTTTTTAATCCAAAGACAGGACTTGCTTATTTTCCGGTTCGCTATCCCGACGTTCATGAAGTGATTGAACAGATACATGAAGCAGGCGGAATCGCAGTGCTGGCTCATCCCGGCGAGTATAACAGCTATGATTTGCTTGAACAGCTTGCGAAAGATGGAGAAATTGAAGGAGTCGAAGTTTGGCATCCACGCAATAAACCGGGCGATGAGGAAAAATTTATCGCTATAGCGGAAAAATATGATCTCGTTATGACGGGTGGCACTGATTTTCATGGCATGTACACAACGATTCCAATGCCGATTGGAACTTGTGTGACGCCAAACGACCAACTTGAAGCATTACGAAAGCGTAAAGTTAGGCTGAAAAATAACAGGGGGAAATAGATTTGGCTTATAAATACAAGACTCGGGGAACCTGTTCCTCGGAAATCATTGTTGACCTTGACGGCGATACCGTCAAATCGGTCAAAATTATTGGCGGCTGCAATGGCAACACGAAGGGGATCTGCTCACTTGTTGAGGGAATGAACGCGGATGAGGTTATCAAACGCTGTAAGGGAATCAAATGCGGATTCAAACCGACTTCTTGCCCGGATCAACTGTCAATTGCGTTGTCGCAGGCAAAAAAGCAGCAACAGCAATAATAAAAGATTAAGGGCTGCGATTTTACTCGCAGCCCTTTTTGTGGTATTAGCAGCCACATCCGTTATTGTTGCCGCAGCCGTTATTGCAGCCACAATCATTATCATTGTTGCAGAATAAAAGAATGATAATAAGGATGATAATCCAAGAACATCCGCCGCCGCATCCACCTAAGAAATTATTACACATAATTGTTTGCCTCCTTTCGGTTTACAGTATATAATATTGCATAGGAACAAAACGTGTTACAATTATTTCTGACAATAATAAAGCAAAAGAGCATGAGCAAAAAATTCTTTTATTCATGATGATTTAACAATAATAATATATTATACTTACTATATTACGGAGGTGATTCCTTGTTGTGTGAATCCTGCGGTAAGAATCCGGTTACAACACATGTTAAGACGATTATAAATGGCGAATTAACAAAATATTCGCTTTGTGCGGAATGCGCTCAAAAATTAGGATACGGCAATCTGCTGACCGGCCTTGGCTGTAACTACGGCAGCCTGTTGGGCGGTTTTTTCAACGAAACAGAGCCGGCGGATGCAGTTCACTGCAAGTGCTGCGGTTCTACATTCGACGATATTGCGCGCAGCGGCAAGGTTGGCTGTGCCGAGTGCTACAGTACATTTTATGACAGGCTGATTCCGCTCATTCAGCGTATTCACGGCAATACAAAACACCGTGGGAAAGTGCCGGGCAGTGATTCATTGCGGCCGCAACCACAGGGGCAGCTTAGCGTAATGCGTCGCGAATTGCGCGAGGCAATTGAAGCTGAAAACTTTGAGCATGCTGTAACGCTGCGCGACCGCATTAAAAAGCTGGAGGAGGAGGATCATGAGTAAATGGTATCAAGAGAGCGGGAGTGAGAGTGATGTTGTTATCAGTACGCGCATCCGCCTTGCCCGTAATCTGTCAGAGTTTCCTTTTTCGGTCAGAATGAGCCAGCAGGATCGGCTGAAGCTTGAGCAAAAAGTAGTGGCGGCGGCTATGAACGAAAATACAGCCATTCCTGACATTCTTTTTATTGATATGGAAAACCTTTCCAAAACAGAAGCTGTTTCCCTTGTTGAACGTCATCTGGTCAGCCCGGACTTTATTTCTGATTGTGCCGGCCGCGGCCTTTTAATAAACGAGGATGAATCCCTCAGTGTAATGATCAATGAGGAAGACCACCTTCACTTACAGTCAATACTGGGCGGGCTTAACCTGCAAACGGCCTATCAGGCAGTAGACCAGCTTGATACGGTACTAAATAAATCCCTGCATTTTGCATTTGACGAAAATTTAGGCTACCTGACTCAAAATCCGGTTAATTTGGGTACGGGAATGCGTGCATCACTGATGCTGCATCTTCCGGCTTTAAAAGATGAGGGGGGCATGTTGAGAATCTCCAACAGTCTTTCTAAATTGGGGCTTGTACTGCGGGGTATTTACGGATCGGGCACCGAACCGAAAGGTGCCATGTATCAGCTTTCCAACCAAGTGTCNNCGAACAGGAAGCCATTACAAATCTCGAAAGCATCGCAATGCAGCTGATCACACAGGAGCGTGAGGCACGTAAGGAACTCGCCCAGAGTTTAAACATTCAGGACACCGTCAGCCGCTCTTTGGGAATTTTACAGAGTGCGCGTATGATGACAAACGATGAATTTATGCGTTTGATTTCCAATGTGCGTTTTGGGGTTTCTGTGGGCTTAGTCAACCATATTGATTACAGTGAGATTAACAGGCTGATTGTTGAAATGCAGCCGGCTACGCTGATGCTCTTTAGCGGGAAAAAGCTTACGGCAAGCGAGCGTCACAGTCTGCGCGCCAAAAGAGTAAGTGATGCATTTAGTCCAATTCATTAGGTTAACGGGTTGTGATAGTAAATGATAAGGAGGAAAACTATGGCGGATTTAAAAACGGAGAACATAGACTTGGCGGCAGCGCTTTTCTTTGTGCTCGGCGAAACGGTGCCGCATCGCCGTTCGCTTGAGGATGAGGCTAACCGGCTGAAAGATGAAATTAAAGACCGTGAAAAAATTTTATTAAAGGTGATTGAGCTTTGCGGAGAAGCACAAACGCCTAAGCAACTTTATTTGATTGCAAAGGCATACAGTTGGCTTGGCAAGAAATATTACGAAAAAACAGTGCTGTTCGCCGGTCAATATCTTCATACCTCCGGTTGGGAGGAATTGCCAAACCGCACGAAGGAAGAAGACGGTATTACAGTCAATTACGCTGCTGCACAGAGGGCTTCCGTTTTAATCGATCTTGCGAGGGCTCAGGAAGGCCTTGGCCGATTAGAACCCGCACTCTTTAACTTTATGGAGGCCTATCGGTTAGAGCCTTACAGCGCTATGGACGCGATCAAAGCTGCCGACGTTGTCGTGAAGCTGCACGGCAAGGAAGAGGCGTTGATGTTCCTGCGTCAGCAAAAGGAGAGCGCCTACTATGTTCCTGCAAAATATATTGATGTGTTTGGAAATTCACGCCGCAACGATGTTTTTAAACAGCTTTTAGATGCGCATATCTTGAAACTGCAGGAGAACAAACAAAGCGGATGGTAAATATGCAGTTCATATTTATGACGGAGTTACCTTTTGCGGCAGCTCCGTTTTATTCAAACAAATAAAAAGCCGGAGAATAATTATATTCTCCGGCAAAATTTGACGTATTATTTTTTTAATGATAAACTTTTTCAATCAGTCAAATTCAATATTTGCTTGCATTTGGTTGAATTTCTTCAAGCTTAGGCTTTTGATTTGACGAGCTTTGAACATAATTTTTTACATCTGTATGTTTTAATAATTTAAATTTCCCGACCAATGTTTTCATTACCTGAGCTTGTCCGGAAAGTTCTTCGCTTGCTGCGGCGCTTTCTTCAGCTGTTGCGGAGTTGGTCTGCACTACGTTTGAAATTTGATCTACACCCAGTGTTATTTGCGCAATCGCATCTGACTGCCTGCTTGACGCTTGGGAAATTTTTGCAACGGTATCGGCAACAGCCTCAGCACTATCCACAACTTGAAGAAGTGACTTCGCGGTTTCATCTACAATTTTTGTACCGTTTTCTACTTGCCTCATTGAGTTTTCAATCAATGAAGTTGTATCTTTTGCGGCTTCCGCACTTTTACTGGCCA
>DDHX01000032.1:30723-125011 GCA_002338255.1 Ruminococcaceae bacterium UBA1865
TTCAATGGAGCTTGCCTGTTCGGTCGCACCCTGAGCCAATTCCTGCGCGCCGTCGGAAACTTGTTCGGAGCCCCTTGAAACTTGTTCTGACGCTTGACTCATTTGAGTTAATGCATCATTAAAGGACACGACGATTCCATCAATAGAATATTTGAGCTCTTCAAAATCACCTTTGAAATCCTCCTTTGGAGCAATATTTAAGTCGCCTTTTGCCATTTTGGCAAGGTTGACTTTTATGTCGATTATGTATGCTTTTATTGTTGAAATACTTGCAGAGAAATCGGCGCCCAACTGTGCTATTTCATTCTTAGAGTCATCAACGTGAATTTCCGCACTTAAATCCCCTTGAGCCATTTTTTGTGCAGCTGCAGCAATTTCTTCTACAGGCTTACTGATGCTGCGTGCAATGTTCAATGCAATAAAAAGTGAGATTATAAAGGAGACAACCATTATTGAAAGAANNGAATAACAATAGTTGCCATGTGACTGGTTTCTGCACTGATTTTGTTTAGTTCGTAGATGCCGAATAAGCCGCCAATATCGGAAATTAGTGCTACAAGTATATAGGTAATTAATAATTTTTTACCAATCTTCATGTTTTTTAACATTATTACATCCCTTTTCAAATATTATTTTGAGCCATATCCGCAATCTCTTTATAGTTCAAAAACTTTTCAATGTTCAGTAGTAAAACGACTTTGCTTTCTAACTTGGCAATACCATTCAGATAGGACTCAACCTCGCCTGCTGATACTTTTGGTGTAATAGATATGTTTTCATCACCAATTTTTGTCACTTCATCCACAGAATCTACAATAAAGCCAAATGAACTTTCTTGGATACTTGTAACAATAATACAGGTATGCTCGTTATAAGGGGCTTCCTGTTTGTTTAATCGAAGTCTAACATCAATAACAGGAATAATGCTGCCTCTAAGGTTAATGACTCCTTTCACGTAATTTGGAAAACCGGGAATACTTGTTATTTTTTGGATACCGACAATTTGTACCACATCAGAGATTGAAACACCAAAAAGCTGGCCTTCAGTCCAAAAAGTTAAATATTTTCCATCCATTTCGTTAGAGTTGTCTGTCAAAATTCCACCGCCAATCCATCCGACATCATATCAATGCCGCGATTATTGTACATATTTCTCATAAAATTACCTCGTGTTGTCGTATTTATACAAATATTTACTTTGTATATGGTCATTCTTTAATTTCATAATTTGTAATTATTATTACAAATTATGGCAAAATATATTACAATATTTTAATATTATAATTTATTATACTTCAATAAGAATTGATTTTCAATACTTATAGTCACATTTTATTTAATATCTATAGTAACTTAATTGATTAAATAAAAAAATCTACATGAGGTTATGATGAGGTGGTAAGGGGCAGGGATGAACATGGATAAGGAAAAATTGGAAATAATGAATAAAACTGCGGAGAAAATTAAATATTATCGAAATTTAGAGGGATTAAGTCAAGAGGGACTGGCAGTTTCAGCGGGATTAAATCCTGCATTTATGGGACATATTGAAAGGTCCCTGAAATGCCCTACGATTGATACACTGAATAAAATAGCATCTGCATTAAATATTTCTCTTTCGGAATTGTTGAATTTTAACAGTGAACGCATTGCCGATGGTTATGAAAAAGCGATTAAAAAAATAACTCTTTTAATGCGCAGCCTTTCACCGGAGGAGGCGGGCGAAGTAGCAGACATAGTAGCTCAGATCATAAAATTTAAACTTGACAGTAAAGTGTGAAGGCAAGAGGATTTAAATATGACAAAATAAAAAGCAGGCTGAAAGTTTTTTCAAGATTACGTTGAGACGAAGTATCCATAAAGAATCTGAAGAATTCTTTATTTCGTGCACTCCGAACGTTCTGAAACAAACTATGAGCCTGCTTGTTTTATTCAATTATAAAATTTGTTACGATTTCCTTTTCACTGTCCGGCGGGGAATATACGAATCGGTCGATTCTGCTGCCGTCGAAAAAATATTTCGGTGCCGTCGGGCGATAGGAATAATCAAATGTATCGATGATTACAAGCTTAACCTTCATTCTTGAGGGAATGATACTTTTTATGTAGACACTGGCTTGCTGCCCGGGCAGCACATCGTCCTTAGCTTCTGCCAATCCGGCAAGGTTGGGTGACAGCTCCACAAATATCCCGTATGGTTCAACAGAACGAACGATTCCCGCAACCGTTTCCCCGGCAGTAAACAGGGCAACATTTTCCTCCCATGTGCCTAAAAGTTCTTTATGGCTCAGTGTGATACGCCCGTTTTCTACTAACTTTATCACAACACGAATATCCATGCCGACTGAAAAGCGTTCGCGAGGATGGTCGATACGCGAAACAGAAATTGCGTCAATCGGCAGCAATGCAATAATCCCACAGCCGATGTCGGCAAAAGCACCGAAGCTCTCCAAATGTGTAACCCGCGCGTTGATTACATCGCCCGGAGTTAGTCTGCTAATATATTCCGTCATGCATTTTTCCTGCGCGGCTCTGCGCGAAAGGGTTGCGGTCAAATGGCCGTCCGCACCTTTTTGAAAGCCTGTTACCATAAAACACACGGGCCTGTTTACCCGGGAGATAATGGCGATGTCGCGCACCGTACCCTCGCGGATGCCGATCGCACCCTCATTATGCGGAATGATANNGCATCCTAAATCGACCAGCAAATTATGCGAGCTATCACAAATCAGCGCGCGTCCTTCCAAAATTTGTCCATCCCGGTAGGCGTCGTTCAGCGTGGAGATGTTTTGTACCGCCGCACGGTTTTCGGGCGTATCAATCATCCAACCCTCAGGATAGTATTCAAACATTTTAGTACCTCCTTTTTGTCTTCGCTTATCTATATGCTTGAAATTTTGAGGTAATACTATCCTTAATAATTATTAAATTGTTAATTTATCATCACTTTACTTGAATATCAAAGTCTAATATATTAAAATAAAAGCTATGTATTATGAGAGGATGTTTATAAAATGCAGCGAAACAATAAAATAATCAGCATGTTTTCCATAGTCGCACTGATACTGAGTTTAACCGCCTGTGCAAGCGGCAGTACCGCTAACTCCGCTTCCGCAGCGGCTTCCTCTGCCACTTCGACGGCCGCCAGCTCAACAGCGGCTGTCAGCTCATCGGCTGCTTCTCAGGCAGCCGATGCAGATGGCCGCATCAGACCGTCTGACGGCAAGGCAATCGGTTATCAGCTTGAAAAACCCGCGAAAGGGGAGGAAATTGCTGTTTTAACTACAAGTATGGGTGTTGTCAAACTTCGCTTATTTCCCGATGCCGCACCCAAAGCAGTTGAAAATTTCAAAGGACTCATTAAAAAGGGATACTATAACAATGTTACCTTTCACCGTGTCATAAAGGACTTTATGATTCAGGGTGGTGACCCAAAGGGCGATGGCACGGGCGGAGAAAGTATTTGGGGAAAACCGTTTGAGGACGAGTTTAACACCAACCTGCTTAATATTCGCGGTTCGGTTTCAATGGCAAATTCCGGTCAAAACACCAACGGAAGCCAATTTTTCATCAACCAAAGGGGCACTTCAACGGCTGTTGACTGGAGCTATTACCAGCAGGCTTACAATCTGTATAAGCAATATCCGGATGCTTTTGTCCAGCAGTATCAAACCGGTTGGATCGATATGACCAAGATAAATGATGCGTATAAAAAGATATACAATGAAAACGGCGGCAACCCCAATCTGGACGGTGCTTACAATATTGTACAGACAGGCCATACGGTGTTCGCACAGGTAATCGAAGGAATGGATGTTGTCGACAAAATTGCTGCGGTAGCCGTTGATGCAACAAGTAATAAACCGACCACGCCTGTCATCATCAAAAAAGCCGACATAGAANNTGAACGTAAGATAAACACACATAACTGGAGGGATTTATTTATGAATGAGAACAACCCGAACACGGACAAAGATCAAAACCAAAACGAACAGCAGCCGTTTGACTATCAGGCACATTACAGGCAGCAAAACCAGCAGTATCAAAATCCTCAGCAGCCATACAATGGACAGTATTATCAACCGCCGCAGCCGCCGATTTATCCTCAGTACACTATGCCTGTTGACAATACAAAGGCTTTTTCTATCCTTTCATACATTGGCATCCTTTGGCTGGTTGGACTGCTGGCGGACAGGAACAACTTTAGAGTCCGTTTCCATGTCAATCAGGGGATTATTCTCACTATTTTTGGAATTGCCGTCAATGTGGCAATTTCCATTGTTAAAAGTATTATCAGTATCATTTTTATTCATTCATTTTCAGGATTTATGATGCTGTCACAGCTTGGCATGATCGTAAACGGCATTCTTTCTCTGGCAGGAACAGGTCTTTGCGTTGCATATATGATTATTGGAATCATGCACGCAGCACAAGGCAGGGAAGAGCCACTGCCAATTATCGGTACATTATTTCAGGTATTAAAATAAGAATCGCCATATAGCAACAAATATCGCCTATTGCATTGACAAGCCTATGCAATAGGCGATATAATTAATTTATGTTTGTTTTTGCGGTGGCAATATTTTTATGTGCTTATGGAGGGTGACTATGTCAGCAAAATATATCTTTGTAACCGGTGGTGTTGTTTCAGGTTTGGGGAAAGGAATTACGGCGGCTTCGTTGGGTCGTTTGTTAAAGGCAAGGGGATTAAGAATCACCATGCAAAAGTTCGACCCGTACCTCAATGTGGACCCGGGAACGATGAACCCGTTTCAGCATGGAGAGGTTTTCGTAACCGACGATGGAGCCGAAACCGACCTTGACCTTGGCCATTACGAGCGTTTTATCGATGAAAGCCTAAGCCAGAACAGCAATGTTACCTCGGGCAGGATTTACTGGAACGTAATTCAGAAGGAACGCAACGGTGATTATGACGGAGGTACAGTGCAGGTTATTCCTCACATCACAAACGAAATTAAAACACGTATTTATGAGGGCAAAGATAATGTTGATGTTGCGATTATCGAAGTCGGAGGAACGGTCGGCGATATTGAGAGCCAGCCGTTTTTAGAAGCATTTCGTCAGTTCGCCACCGAAGTTGGCAGAAATAACTGCCTGTTTATTCACGTCACCCTTGTTCCATATTTGGCCTGTTCCCACGAGCATAAGTCAAAGCCCACCCAGCACAGTGTAAAAGAGCTTCTTTCCATCGGAATTCAGCCGGATGTGATCGTTCTGCGTTCCGAAAGACCGGTTGGCGATGACATTAAGAAAAAAATAGCATTGTTCTGTAATGTGAATGAAAACTGTGTGATTCAGAACCTTGACCTTCCTCTTTTATATCAGGTTCCTTTGGCCTTAAAGGAAGAGCGGCTGGATGATATCGTCTGCAAACGCTTTGCCCTTGACACGCCGGGCGCTGATTTGAGCGACTGGATTTCGATGGTCAATACCGCGATGTCTGTCACAGAGAGCGTTACAATCGGTCTTGTCGGCAAGTATGTCGAACTGCAGGACGCGTACCTGAGCGTTGCCGAAGCGCTTACACACGGCGGAATCGGCAATAATGTAAAGGTCAATATTGACTGGATTGATTCCGAAACCATTACTGATGAAAATATAGCGGATGTGCTTGCCGGTGTGGATGGTGTGATTGTTCCGGGTGGTTTTGGTCAAAGAGGAATTGAGGGAATGATTACCGCAATTCGTTACTGCAGGGAGAATCAGCTGCCATGTCTTGGTATTTGCCTCGGTATGCAGCTTGCAATTATTGAGTATGCGCGCAATGTTCTTGGCATTAGTGACGCAAATTCCGCTGAGTTTGACCCGCAAAGCAAAAATCATGTTATCGACCTCATGCCAGAACAAAAGGATGTTGTGCAATTAGGCGGCACCATGCGTCTTGGCCAGTATCCGTGCAAGCTGACGCCGGGTACAAAAGCAGCTGCACTTTATAACAATGAACCGATCATTTCCGAGCGTCACCGTCACCGCTTTGAGGTGAACAACGACTATCGTGAACGGCTTGAAAAAGCGGGACTGGTATTCTGCGGAAAGTCGCCGGATGATCATATTGTCGAAATGATGGAGCTGCCGGGTCACTCATGGTTCCTTGGCGCACAGTTCCACCCGGAGTTTAAATCCCGTCCCAACCGCCCGCACCCGCTCTTTAAAGGACTTGTCGGCGCGGCAAAGGAATATAAAGCACATAATAATTAATCTTATCAATTATAAAATAAAAGGGCTGCCTGAAAGCGATCAATGAAATCGCAGAGAGGCAGCCCTTTTATTGTAAGAATAGGTGAAACTTGCAATACTATATTCAATGCCAAAATGAGAATCTTTAACTGACGCCGCCACCGCCGCCGGCTCCAAAACCGCCACCGCCGCCGCCAAAACCACCGCCACCGAATCCACCGCCGCCAAAGCCGCCGCTGCCGCNNTTGCGGAAGTGCTGATGTTGCTCATCGTGGTTCCGAGCGAGGAACCAAAATCGCTGCCCATGTGACTGAATCCGCCCATTCCCATGGAACGTCCGAACATGTAGTACATGTAGCTTGTGCCAAAGTTGGTGTTCAGGTAGGCGTCGTCGTTCAACTGCGGGTATACCATTTTGAGCTGTGCACAGACTTTTTCGGAGATGCCCATCATGGTTGCGTAAACGAGAAATTCTTCCCAAAGTGTGAGCTCAGGAACCCCGTATTCCTTCATGCGTGAAAATTCGAGCATGTATTTTTTGAGCCCGTGCCACACAGCGTAATCATATTCTCCTTTTTCACTCAACCGCGTTTTCGTGCTCGCGGCAACCATCATCAGAATACCAAACACGAGCAAGCCAAGCGGAAGATATACCAGCCAGCCCTTCGAGCTAATGAGTAAAAAGACCGCTGCAACAATGCCTATGACTCCGAGAACAGCACTGACCGTTAAAAAGGCCGGACGGTGTTCATAATAGCCCTTGGCAGCAATTTCCCGCTTTGTCTGCGACAGAAAGCCTTCGACACTGCTGTCGATATACTTGTTGTGTTTATTCGCATATTTTTCAAATTGCTTCATCGTGAATTTGTCGTCGAAATCAGAGGCCACAGTGGTTATCATGTCGTAGAATGTCTGCTCGCTTTGTGTCAGTACAGTTCTTTTTGTATCGCCTGTCACTGTCACAACAAGGTCTTTATGCTCATTCGTATCAAAACGAACATAGCCCTTGTGAGCAAGGCTCATCAGTGTTGCGCTGAATACGCGTCCACGCTCTCTGTCAGTTACGCCGCCGCTGTAAAAATAGAACAGGTTCGCGGCGCCGCCTGGGGAGCTGCCCTCGGGTATTTCCCGGGTGTACTCCGGTGCTTCCACTGCGTGTCGTTTGGCTTTTTTCTTAGCCCATATTAAAAAGATGATTCCAATAATAATCAGAATCGCGCCCCCGGCCGCGTCAACAATGCCGACGATATACTCCATGCGCTGCCTCTCAAGCTGTTTAGCAGCCCAATCATTTGCCCATTTTAGTTCTTCCTTTTCAGCACTATTCTTTGCATTGGAAGCAACAATCCTTTTTGAATTTGGGAAAAGGGAAACAGGCATGAGCGCGCGCGTTTCAACTAAGGTTGCAGCGGGTACATTGCTTGCTGTAAAAGAAATCTGAGTGGGTGATTCGATTTTAAGGCTGCTTTCCGCCGTACAGTGCAGCCACGCTTTCAAATCAGCCTGTTTCGCACCGGAGGGGAGAGAGATCGTTCCGTGCAGACTTTGAATCGGCAGGCTGAAATTCTTTCCTATAAAGGCGTTATACAGGACAGAAGTATCCTGATAAACGCTGATCACATTTGTAACAGTATAGGAAACCTTGAAATTTCGCACGCCGCTGTCAATGGGCGGTATCATCCAGCCAATTTTTGTCTCTTTATCAGTTTTGTAAATATAGCAGACATTCTCAAAGTCGAAATAACCAGTGTTTGGGTCAATATCGTCATGGTACGCGTAAGTGGTGTTGCTGTCCATATCATACACAGATAAATTTTCCACTTTCGTGTTTTGATCCACCGGAAATGTTTTGTATAGGTTACGGTATGTCTTGTTACGATCTTTCAGGTTGACCTGCCATGTCTCCGTTACCTGCATATCGCCGTTGCTGCTTAACTTCGCAGCGATATCCAGATTCTCCATTACNNTAAACGAGCCGTTTTTGGCTGCCGCTGAAGCACCGCCGCCCAGCGGCAGCAGCACGACCAGCACAACGAGAAAGCTTACCGCAATGCGTTTGAAAGATTTGCTGATTAAATTGCGCATAGTTTCCTCCATAAAGATTAAAATTTAACCTGAGGAACCGCCTTGTCGGCTTCTGCAATCTCAAAGTATTTTTTATTTGTGAATTTAAATAGAGAAGCGATAATGTTGGACGGAAAGTGCATCACATACTCGTTATACTTCATTGCAGTATCATTGTAAAATTGACGTGAAATGGCGATTTTACCTTCGATATCCTGTAACTGTGACTGTAAATTGAGAAAATTCTGATTCGCTTTTAAATCCGGATACTGCTCTGCCGTAGCAAATAAGTTCACAATCGCACCGGAAAGTTTGGCGTTGTTCTCCATCGCTTCCTCAGGGGTTTTGGAACTCATTGCGGCGCTGCGCCACTTGGTAACCTCTTCAAAGGTGGATTTTTCATGTGTCGCATAGCCTTTGACGGTTTCAACCAAATTCGGAATCAGGTCAAAACGTTTTTTTAATTGCACATCAACCTGTGCCCATCCATTATCCACCCGGACTGAATAGGAGACTAACTTGTTGTAAGAACTTGAAATCCAAATGATAACGATTACTACAATGACGCCAATGATAATTAATGGTAGCATAATAGAAACCTCCTTATTATTAATAATGAAATAGTAACATATTTTTGTGGAAAAGAACAGAGGAGAAGAAATTATTAGTATTAGATTTAACAAAATAGGGAGAAGACATACGTCCCTCCCCAAAAGCTTGTTATTTATTGCTTGGATTTGAAATCCGGTAGCAGAGTGTCATCAGGTTGTCGTTCAAATGTACATTTTCGACCACTGTGTCAGTGTACTTCATACTGATGTCATAGTGACTGAAGTTCCAAAAGTTGCGTACGTCCAAGCTGTAAAGCTGCTCGATAATTGCACCCACTCCCTCGCGCGGGATGCAAAGTACCGCCATCACCGGCTTTTCGCTTGTGCAAAACTCTTCCAAACTGGCGGTGTCACGTACGATATGGCCATTTATTGTTGTACCAATTTTTGTTGGCGAGCTGTCAAAAATACCCGCCAATTTGAATCCCTCATCTTCAAAAGATAAGTGCGAGGCGATTGCACGCCCCAAATTGCCCGCGCCGATTAAAATTGCTTTGTAGCCATGGGAAAGCCCCAATATATTTCCGATTTCGTCGCAAAGCTGATCCACAATATACCCGTAACCCTGTTGCCCGAATCCTCCAAAGCAGTTCAGATCCTGGCGGATCTGAGAAGCGGTTAGTCCCAGCTTAGCGGACAACTCCGTGGAAGAAATTCTGGTAACATTTTTGCTTTTCAGATGTGTTAAATAGCGATAATACCGTGGCAGCCGTCTGATAACGGACATTGAAATGTTTTCGCGTCTTGGCATAACGCATTACCTCCGTTTTACTGTATTCAGCCTTATAATAACTGAATCAATCTATTATTGACTTCCTTTAGAAATGTTTCGGTATTGACCATGGTCTTGTTCGGCAGTGTCGAAAGACTTGCAAGGTCACCGGTCATGATACCGTCTTCTATCGTTTGAATAGACGCTTTTTCAAGTTTGTCTGCAAAATCATTGAGAGCCGGTATATGATCAAGTTCCGCGCGCTTTTTCAGGGCTCCGGTCCACGCAAACAAAGTTGCCATGGAGTTTGTGGAAGTGTCGCCGCCCTTTAGATACTTGTAGTAGTGGCGCTGTACCGTGCCATGCGCCGCTTCATACTCGTACACACCGTCAGGGGAAACCAGCACGCTTGTCATCATGGCAAGGCTGCCGAACGCAGTTGCAACCATGTCGCTCATTACATCGCCGTCATAGTTCTTACAGGCCCAAATGTAGCCGCCCTCGGAACGGATTACGCGGGCTACCGCATCGTCAATCAGCGTGTAGAAATAAGAAATGCCGGACTTTTCAAATTGATCCTTGTACTCCGATTCGTAAAGATCGTTGAAAATATCTTTAAAGCGGTGATCGTATTTCTTTGAAATGGTATCTTTTGTAGAGAACCATAGATCCTGTTTTATATCAAGCGCAAAATTGAAACAGGACTTCGCAAAGCTTTCAATGCTTTTATCAATGTTGTGCTGACCTTGAATAATTCCCGCCGTCTTAAAGTCGTGAATCAATGCACGCTCTTCGGTGCCATCCGCCTTTGTGACAATCAGCTCGGCTTTCGCGCCGGCCGGAACAGTCATTTCAACATTGCGGTAAACATCACCGTAGGCGTGGCGCGCAATCGTAATCGGCTTTTTCCAATTGGAGATAAACGGTTCAATTCCCTTTACAAGAATAGGGGAGCGAAACACGGTGCCGTCCAAAATAGCACGAATTGTACCATTTGGTGATTTCCACATTTCTTTTAACTTGTATTCGGTTACCCGTTCGGCATTTGGAGTGATGGTTGCGCATTTTACGGCAACACCGTATTTTTTTGTGGCGTAAGCCGAGTCAAAAGTGACCTTATCATCTGTTGCATCGCGGTTTTGCAGTCCCAGATCGTAATACTCTGTTTTCAGGTCGATGTAAGGGGTCAGCAAAATATCTTTAATCATTTTCCAGATAATTCTGGTCATCTCGTCGCCGTCCATTTCGACCAGCGGCGTTATCATTTTTATTTTATCCAAATCTGTTTCCTCCAATAATCCATCATAGGGTGATATTCAGCTATCACGATATGCCTTTAATTTTGCTCCTTTGTATAGTTCAACAAACCTCCGGCAAGAATCATTTTGCGCTGGCGATCACTTATAACAGCCTCAGTCTCAAAAGAATTGCCCTTGGTTTTATTGTTAACAATAATTTTACTGCCATTTTCAATTGCCGAATGAATATTAAGCAGCTCCAGTTCGTCCATTTGGTCAATTCCGTCATAATCCTTTTCATTCTTGAACACGAGGGGGACAATCCCTGCGTTTACTAAGTTTGCACAGTGGATACGCGCAAAACTCTTCACAATAACGGCTTTTACGCCAAGGTACAGCGGCACCAAAGCGGCGTGCTCACGTGACGAGCCCTGTCCGTAGTTTGTTCCGCCGATGATAATTGCTTTGCCCTCCGCTTTGCAGCGCGCAGGAAATTCCTTGTCGCAAACGGCGAAGCAGAAGTTTGAAAGGTAAGGAATGTTGGAACGGTACGGCAAAATCTTTGCACCGGCCGGCATAATGTGGTCAGTGGTGATGTTGTCGCCGACTTTTAGAAGAGCTTTTGCCGAAATGCTCTGCGGCAGTGCGGTCGTAACAGGAAACTCCTTGATGTTTGGGCCGCGCAGAATTTTAACGTCCTTTGCGTCCTCTTCACTTGCGGGAGGCAAAATCATGTTATCGTTGATTAAGAAATGCTCCGGCAACGAAATCGGCGCTTCAAAACCAAGTGTTTGCGGATTTGTCAGCACACCGGTAATCGCGGATGCCGAAGCGGTTTCCGGGCTGACCAAATAAATTTGGCCGTCGGCTGTGCCGGAGCGACCCTCAAAGTTACGGTTAAAGGTTCTGAGCGAAATACCTGCTGAATTTGGGGATTGTCCCATGCCGATGCACGGACCGCAGGCACATTCAAGAATACGCGCTCCGGCTGCAATTAAATCGGCCAAGGCGCCATTTTGTGCAAGCATATTGTAAACCTGTTTTGAACCCGGTGCAATCGAAAGGCTCACATCAGGGTTGACTGTTTTGCCTTTTAAAATTGATGCGACACGCATCAAATCAAGATAAGAAGAATTGGTACAGGAACCGATGCATACCTGATCAATCTTAATTTTCCCGATTTCGTCAACTGTTTTTACAGCGTCGGGACTATGCGGGCACGCTGCCATCGGCACCAATTTAGATAAATCAATATCAATTACTTCATCGTATTGTGCGTCCTCGTCCGGCTTTAGTTCCACCCAGTCGTTTTCACGACCCTGTGCCTTCAGAAATTCAAAGGTGACTTTGTCGGAAGGGAAGATGGAAGTGGTAGCGCCCAGTTCCGCACCCATGTTCGTAATGGTAGCACGTTCGGGCACAGTCAAAGTGGCCACGCTGCTGCCGCCGTATTCTACTATTTTGCCAACGCCGCCTTTTACGGTTAAAATGCGTAGTACCTCAAGAATAATATCCTTAGCGGAAACCCAAGGGGAACGTTCGCCGATTAAATTGATGCGGAGCATTTTTGGCATGGTGATATAATACGGACCGCCGCCCATTGCAACAGCAACATCAAGGCCGCCCGCGCCTATTGCGAGCATACCGATGCCGCCGCCGGTCGGTGTATGGCTGTCCGAACCGATTAAGGTCTTTCCCGGAATGCCAAAACGTTCCAGATGCACCTGATGACAAATTCCGTTGCCCGGGCGTGAAAAATAAATGCCGTGCTTTTTGGCAACGGACTGAATGTACCGGTGGTCGTCCGCATTTTCAAAACCGGTTTGCAGGGTGTTGTGGTCAATGTAAGCCACAGAACGTTCGGTTTTTACGCGCGGCACGCCCATCGCTTCAAATTCAAGATAAGCCATTGTACCGGTTGCATCCTGTGTGAGCGTTTGATCAATCTTTAAACCGATCTCATTGCCCACTATCAGTTCGCCGCTTACAATATGACTTTTAATAATTTTTTGCGCTAAAGTAAGGCTCATTATAAAGTGCCCCCCAATCTTAAGATATCAATAGTTATATATTTAACTATTATCTAATAAAAAAATAAGATTGTCAATCTGTTCGGTCATATTAATTCGGCATTTTACATTTGCGCCTTTATTTTCTTGATGAATATCGCAACAGATGATATAATATGAATTAATGTTTCCGAATTGTCAGTTTCTGTGTATGAGAATTACCTTCCTACGGCACACTAATNNCCCGAATGAACAGTACACCGATAAGGATGTTGATAAGAATGAAAAGAAGATTGACCAAATTATTGACACCGGCTCGGTGATAACCGGAAACGGCGACCATCTCATACACTGTCTTACCATTATTGGCCAAATCGAGGGGCACTTTGTTCTTCCGTCACAGAACAAGACAACAAAATATGAGCATGTTATTCCGCAGCTTGTAGCGATTGAGGAAGAACCTAATATTGATGGCCTTTTAATCCTGCTCAATACAGTGGGTGGAGATGTTGAAGCCGGTTTGGCTTTGGCGGAACTTGTTGCAGGAATGAAAAAGCCGACCGTTTCCCTTGTGCTCGGTGGAGGTCACTCCATTGGCGTACCGCTTGCGGTTTCGGCAAAGTATTCTTTTATTGCTCCCAGTGCGACTATGACGATTCACCCTGTCCGTATGAACGGAATGATGCTCGGTGTGCCGCAGACCCTCGAATATTTTCAGAGGATGCAGGATCGAATCACGCGGTTTGTCACACAAAATTCAAAGATTTCACCCGAACGATTTCTCGAACTCTCTATGAATACGCAAGAACTTGTTATGGATTTGGGAACCGTTCTTGACGGTGAGGAAGCCGTTTCAGAAGGACTGATTGACTCGCTCGGCAGCCTTTCCGATGCAATTGACTGTCTTTATGGCATGATAGACAAAAATAGGGCGGAATTTGAAAAATCAAATAGAAAAAACTCAAAAAAAGCGACTGGTAAATCAGATACGAAAACTCAAAAAATGATGGGTAATAAATCAGAAAAGAAAACCCAAAAAAGAACAGGCGAGGAATCAACTGTAAAAACCTTAAAAGCAACGGGCCAGAAGTATTAATAAATGATGAAGAATGAAAAAAGGAGTCCATGTTCTAACATATATCTCATAAACGATTCCTGATTCATTCTTCATTCTAATTTACATAATGGGAGATAATGACATAATGACAATACTACAAGCAATTATTCAAGGTATTATTCAAGGCGCTACAGAGTTTCTGCCGGTTTCGAGCAGTGGGCATCTTTCCCTCGTACAACATTTTATGGGCGTTCAAATTCCGGGGCTGCTTTTTGACGTAATGCTGCACCTTGGCACGCTTCTTGCGGTTTTGGCTGTTTATTACAAGTTGGTCTGGCGCTTAATCTGCGAATTGGTATTGATGATCGGTGACATTTTTACCGGGAAGTTCAAATGGCATAAGATGAATCCGGACCGCCGCATGCTTATTATGCTGATGATCGGTTTGATTCCGCTGTTTCTGTTGTTCCTGCCCGTTCCCGGTACAGGAATGAAAATCAAGGATTTCGCCGATAAATGGGCAACCGACAGTGATATCATTATTGAAGGCTGCTCCTTAATCATGACCAGTATCCTTTTAACACTCGGTATCTTTGCAATGCATAAAACAACTGCGCGCCGCGCGGTTCACAACAGACCGTCCACCGGAATTTCCGGCGGCAGAAAACAATTCAATGCGGTTGATGCGGTTTGTGTCGGTTTAATTCAGTGCTTGGCGGCTGTCTTCCCGGGACTTTCCCGCTCCGGCTCAACCCTTTCGGCGGGNNACTACTCGTTTGTAATCGGCATCCCGTCTATTTTGGCGGCAGCAGTTCTGGAATTAAAAGATACCGCAGGTCAGCCGATGAATATCGGCATAGCTCCGATTATAGCCGGCGTTATTACGGCGGCGGTTGTAGGATTTCTGGCAATTAAACTTCTGCGTTGGATGGTCACCACAAACAAACTGCATATCTTCGCTATTTATACGCTTATTTTAGGCGTGACTGTAGTTGTGTTGGGGATTATTGAACATAGCACAGGTGTCAATGTCATTACCGGAGCAGCTCTTCATTTTTAATTGAAGTTAAAATATTCGGAATGGTTATCACGAAAATGAATTTTATAATATAAGGTGATTAAAAGGTGGCAAATCAAAAATCAAACGCGAAAAAATCTGTTCCGTCCCGAACACGCAGCGCGTCGAAACCTACGGCGGCGAAAGGGAAGTCAAAAACGCAGCGGGACATCGAATACATAAAGCAGCGCAATCAGATTAACGCGATTGTGATGTTTGCCATGTCTATTTTGATGGCCTGCCTTGTGATGGTGGTCGGTGACCACATTTGGCTTTGGTGCCATAATGTACTGTTGGGGCTGTTTGGCACCAGTGCCATTATTTGGCCTATTCTGCTTCTTTACATATCGCTTGTAACAGCGTTTGAGCACCAGAAGAACCGTTTGGGCGGAAAAGTAATTTTAATGATTATCATTATTGCCTTATTCTGTGGCTCGGTTTACATTTTTACCACGGTTAGCGCAGCTCCTGTCACCTCCTTTGCGGACAAGCTTGAACAGCTGTACAAGCTTGGCATTGAAAGATCCGGCTCGGGATTGTTCGGCGGGCTGATTGGTATTCCGTTTGTGGCAGGACTTGGCTTGACCGGCGCAAAAATTGTTATTATTTTAGCACTTTTTGTTGCAATTATGATTTTAACCGGAACAAGCCTGGTACAGCTTTTCCGTGCGGTTACAAAGCCGGCCGACATGGTGGCTTCCAATATCAGCAATGCGCGTGAGCAGCGAATGATTGAGCGCAATCGTCAAGCCAATATTGATATTGCGCTTGACCGTGAAGATATGACAAAGCGTTCCGCGCCCACAAAGGGGAAGCAGGAAAAAAACAAAAAACTCGAACAGCTTGAAAAGGTATTTGGCGTAAAAGAACCGGTCGTTGAAAAGCTTGAGAATGCCCCTGAACCAGTTCTCCCGGCGACACAGCCTGAAGCACCTGTTCCTGTTGATAAAACAGGCTCAGCGGCTGCTGCTGCGGCGTACGTGGCACGCCAGACATCCGCTCAGAAGCCGGAGGAGAAAAAATCGACGGTCGGCGCTCCGGTGCAGATGACGATGTTTACCGATGAACCTCCAAAAGATGGGGAATACCATTTCCCGCCGGTGACAATGCTCGAAACGACAAAAGAAACAAATGAGCAGGATGTAACCGAGGAGTTAAAAATCAATGGGCAGATGTTAGTCCAGACTTTGAAAAGCTTCGGCGTACAGACCAAAATTGTTGATATCAGCCGCGGCCCCGCAGTAACCCGTTATGAGCTTCAGCCCGCCGCCGGTGTAAAAATTAGTAAAATTACAAATTTAGCCGACGATATCGCGATGAATTTGGCTGCCTTCGGTGTGCGCATTGAGGCCCCGATTCCCGGCAAAGCCGCAGTCGGAATTGAAGTTCCAAACAAAAAGGTCAGCATTGTGCGAATGCGCGAACTGGTTGAATCAAACAGTTTTGGTGCTGCCAAAAGCCGCCTTACCGTTGTGCTTGGCCGCGACATTGCAGGTGCGGTTTCAACGGCTGATTTGGGTAAGATGCCCCATTTGCTCATTGCGGGTGCCACTGGCTCCGGCAAATCAGTCTGTATCAACTCATTTATTATTAGCCTTTTATACAAATCCACTCCCGAAGAAGTTCGTTTTCTAATGATTGACCCGAAGGTTGTTGAATTGGGGATTTACAATGGAATACCGCATCTTTTGGTTCCGGTTGTCACTGACCCGCGCAAGGCCGCAGGTGCTTTGGGCTGGGCAGTGACGGAGATGCTCAAGCGTTACAAAACCTTTGCGGAAAAGAACGTGCGTGATCTCAACGGTTATAATACGCTTGCTGCATCCAGCAATTACAAGGATGAAAACGATCAGCCGATGCAACATCTACCGCAAATTGTGATTATCATTGATGAGCTTGCTGACTTAATGATGGCTGCTCCGAACGAGGTGGAGGNNTGCCGATTGGCGCAAATGGCTCGTGCCGCGGGGATGCATCTTCTCATTGCAACACAGCGCCCGTCCGTTGACGTCATCACGGGTATTATCAAGGCGAATATTCCGAGCCGCATCGCCTTTGCGGTGTCCTCACAGGTGGATTCAAGAACCATTTTGGATATGGGCGGAGCCGAAAAGCTTTTGGGCCGCGGCGACATGCTGTTTTCTCCGGTCGGCTCTCAAAAGCCGACGCGAATTCAAGGCTGCTTTGTCAGCGATAGTGAAATTGAATCGGTGGTCAACTTCGTAAAGAAAACACAGGAAGCGGGATACGATAAGAATATAGCGGAAGAAATAGAGAAAAACGCCGTTGCTGAAAAAAATAGCAGCGGCAGTGACACCGTGAATAATGATACAGACCCAATGATGCCGGATGCAGTAAAATGCGTTGTTGAAGCAGGACAGGCATCTACCTCACTGCTTCAGCGCCGTTTGCGTCTTGGCTACGCCCGCGCGGGCAGGCTGATTGACGAGATGGAACAAATGGGTATTGTCGGTCCGCACGAAGGCTCAAAGCCGCGCCAGGTGCTCATTACATACCAGCAGTGGCTTGAAATGACCATGCAGCAGGCTGATAAAAAAGAAAGCGAAGAATAAAAATAATGCCATTTTTGCCAATTACAAAAGAAGAAATTGATGCCTTGGGCTGGGACGCACCGGACTTTGTCGTCGTAACCGGTGATGCTTATGTTGACCACCCGACGTTCGGCCCCGCGATTATTTCGCGCGTACTCGAACATTTTGGCTACCGTGTCGCGATTTTAGCCCAGCCGAACTGGCGGGATACTAAAGACTTTACACGTTTCGGTAAGCCAAAATTCGGTTTTATGGTCAGTTCGGGCAACATCGATTCGATGGTGGCTCATTACACCGTTGCGCGCCGCAGACGCAGGGATGACGCTTATTCGCCGGGTAACAAGACGGGGCTGAGGCCGGATCGGGCAGTCCTCGTTTATACAAAAAAAATAAAAGAGATTTATCCTGATTCACCGGTAATTATCGGCGGTTTGGAAGCGTCCCTGCGCCGTTTTGCCCACTACGATTATTGGGACGATAAGATCCGTCCGTCCATTCTTTTGGATTCAGGCGCGGATTTACTCACTTACGGAATGGGAGAAAATCAAACGATTGAAATCGCCCGCCGCCTTTATTCCGGGGAGCCAATCAGCACCATTACCGATGTACGCGGCACCTGCTACGCAATCCCTACCAAGGAATATCGTCCTGTACCGGCGGTTGACTGCCCAAGCTTCGACCAGGTCTGCCAGAGCAAAAAGGAGTATGCTGTTTCCTGCCGTAAAGAACAGGATGAACAGGATGCGGTGCGCGGGCGCAGAGTCATTCAGCGCCACGGCAGTATGATGCTGATTCAGAATCCGCCGATGGCGCCTTTAACCCAGGAAGAATTGGATGTGGTTTATGACTTGCCTTATGAGCGCACATACCACCCCGTTTATGAAAGCATGGGCGGCGTTCCCGCAATTCAGGAAGTTGAATTTTCCATTACTCATAACCGCGGATGCTTCGGCGCATGTAATTTTTGTTCCATTGCGTTTCATCAGGGCAGGGCGATTACCACCCGCAGCGAGGAATCAGTTTTGCGTGAGGCAAAAAAGCTGACAGAGAGCCCTCATTTTAAAGGTTATATTCACGATGTTGGCGGGCCGACTGCCAACTTTCGCAATCCTTCCTGTGAAAAACAGGCCAAATTAGGTCTTTGCGCCGGTAAAAAATGCCTTGCACCAAAACCATGCCCGGCGCTCCAAGTTGATCACAGCGAGTACCTCGGCATACTGCGCAAGCTTCGTGCTTTGCCAAAGGTGAAACGCGTATTTATCCGTTCAGGAATCCGTTTTGATTATTTAATAGAAGATAAGGATGATACCTTCTTTAGGGAGCTTGTCCAATACCATGTGAGCGGTCAACTCAAAGTTGCACCCGAACATTGCAGCGCAGCAGTACTTGACAGTATGGGTAAGCCGCATATTGAAGCATTTTTAAAATTCCAGAAAAAGTATTACAAACTGTGCAAAGAGGACGGGAAAGAGCAGTACCTTGTGCCGTATCTGATGTCCTCACACCCGGGAAGCACACTAAAAGATGCAGTCGAACTGGCGCTGTTTCTAAAGCGTGAGCGTTTGCGTCCCGAACAAGTGCAGGACTTTTACCCGACGCCGGGTACGATCTCTACCTGTATGTTTTATACCGGATTGGACCCTTACACCTTAAAGGAAATCTACGTTCCCCGTACCGATCAGGAAAAGGCGATGCAGCGTGCTCTGCTGCAATATTTTAATCCGAAAAACAAGGATTTGGTAATCTCTGCGCTAAAAGCTGCAGGTCGCAGCGACCTAATTGGAATGGGCAACGATTGTCTTGTACGGCCGAGCGCAGGAATACAGCGCGCTCAAGTTGAAAAGAAAGAGAAGCAGGGTAAATGGAGCAGCAAAAAAACAGCAAAAAGGCGCTGAAAATAGCCCTGATACTGCTTTTGACAATTGGAGTTGTCGTTTCTTTGCTGCCGTTTGGAGCAGCCGCTTCATGGCGTCAGATTTTTTCATTCTTTGGTTTGAGCGACTTTTCTGCGGCGGCGGACAGCAGCCCGCTTTCCGTTCACGTCCTCGAAGTCGGAAAGGCCGACAGTATCTTTATCGAGTACGGTGGGAAATATATGCTTGTTGACGGCGGGACGATGGACTGCGGC
Source organism: Ruminococcaceae bacterium UBA1865 (assembly GCA_002338255.1). Classification (GTDB taxonomy): domain Bacteria; phylum Bacillota; class Clostridia; order Oscillospirales; family Acutalibacteraceae; genus Caproiciproducens. The sequence goes on from DDHX01000032.1 coordinate 50,350, forward strand.
GAGCGAATTGCGGAGTACCTTGACCGGCACGGTGTGAAAAAGCTTGACTATGTTGTAAATACCCATCCCGATAAAGACCATATCGGCGGCCTTGGCTATCTCATCACGCATTATGAGATTGGGCGGTATTTTGCGCCTAATATCCCTAAAGAGCTTATTCCATTGGATGAAGAATATATTGGTGCGCAGAAAGCACTAAAAAAGAAGAATATTCGAACCGTAGTTCCAAACTGCGGGGATTCCTTTGATTTGGGTGCCTTAAAAATAAAGGTGCTCGCGCCTGTAAAACAGGGTAGCAGCACCAATAACAACTCTATCATTCTGCGTTTGACTTATGGAAAAACAAATTTTTTGCTGATGGGCGATGCCGAAAAGGAAGAGGAAAGCGATTTGCTTGCAAGCGGATGGAACCTTTCCGCCGACATTTTAAAAGTCGGCCATCACGGCAGCAGTACCTCCACAACCGGCGCATTACTCAGCGCGGTAAAACCACGTTACGCGGCAATTTCGGTCGCTGACGATTCGAATGATCTACCTAAAAAAGAAGTACTGAAAAGGCTGAAGTCCGCCGGAACTGCAATTTTTCGAACCGATGTGAGCGGAACACTGATCTTCATGAGCGATGGTAAAACTGTTTCGGTTGTTACAGCGCGGTAGCAAAATTAAATTAATATCCAATAAAAATTTTATTATAAATTGGTAAGTAGACTGAAAATCAGGAAAGGGGACAGAACATGAAAACGCTGACGATTGATCGTTTTGAAGGAACCTACGCAATCTGTGAGGACAACGATCAAAAATTCTTCGCAATTGAAGCCTCTGAACTTCCCGAAGGTGCGCATGAGGGTGATGTGCTTGACGTGAATGATGCTGAGGGAACATTAAGCATTAACACTGAAGCAACCGAGCAAAAACGAGCTAAAGTCAAAAAATTACAGGACAAGCTTTTTATGAAATAAAGAAGCACTAAACTGAGTACGCTTTGCGTACAGGTATAAAAAGCAATAAAGCAACGCCGGGAATATGAGTTCCGCGGCGTTGCTTTATTATATATTTAGAATTTTAGAATTGAATAAAAACTTATCGCCGGAGTGTTACTTTATCGGTATTTGTTCTGTGCATATATACGTTCAATGCTAAGCCGAAACCAAGGTACAGGCAAGCGGCCGACGAGCCCCCTGCGCTGAAAAATGGAAGGGTGACGCCCATAACCGGTAAAAGGTTCAGGCACATGCCTAAATTGAACAGCGTTTGAGCGGCAATCATCCCGAAAAATCCGAAGCAAATGCAGCTGCCAAGGCAGTCAGGCGATTTCCTTGCGATTCGCAGCGTTTTGAAAAGCAACAGCAAAAGCAGCAGTATAATCAGTGTGCAGCCGATAAATCCAAGCTGGTCACCTGCAACGGAAAAAATAAAGTCGCTTTGCTGAACGGGAACAACCCCGCTTTTGACCCGGGGACTGTTAAATAGACCCCGCCCCCAAAACTGCCCGCTGCCGATGGAAAGTTGGCCTTGAACCTGGTGAAGCCCCTTATCAAGAGGGTCACTGCCGGGATTGCGAAAAATGGTTAAGCGGCTTTTTTGATAATCCTTCAGAACATATTTCCACGCCAAAGGGAATGCCACTGCGAGTCCCGCGAAAAAAATCACGAAATATCTTAACTGTACACCGGCACCGAATGACATTGCGAGGAACATACACAAAAAGATAATTGCCGTACCGTCGTCCCCTTGAAAATGAACAAGTACAACCGGTACAAGCGCATGGCACGCCAACAGAATAATATGCACCGGAGATTTTAGCCAATCACGCTCTTTAAGTGACGACAGGTGCTTTGCAAATGTCAAAATAAAGCCGATTTTGACAAGCTCGCTCGGCTGAAAGGTACCGCCTGGCAACTGAATCCACGCTTTAGCGTTCACTCCGCAGCTGCTTGTGACTGAAATGCCCTTTAGCTGTGTGTAAATAATTAAAAACAGGCAAAAACCTGCCACAATATACCAGTAATTCGTAATTTCACGGTAATCAATCAAAGTGAATAATATCGCGCCAAGGTAGCCGAGTAAAATGGCGACTGCCTGCACAACAAAATAAGAACGGCCCGATTTAGGGATAGGTACCGTTTTAAGTAGCAAAAGGCTGTACGCTGAAATCGAAAGCATAATCAGCCAATACAGCTTGTCCGTGCGTTTCAAATAATTAATAAATGGTCTTAATACTCGCATGGATTTCTCCCTTAATCTTATCTATTACAGTAATGAGCAAAACTTAATAATGCATACGCATTCTATTTTACGAAAAGGCGCTGATCATTTACTGAGAACAACGATTGGATGTTCTCTTTAAACACTTAGTTCATGAATATTACTATTATATTATGTAAACGCGAAAACTGCAAGTATAATAAAAATGAAAACCGGAACGAGATTTGCTCTCATTCCGGTTTCAGCTGTATTTGTATGCTGAAAAAATTTTACTCTAATTATATGGAGATACGGTCAAAAGCTACCTCTGCTATGAATAAGTCGGCGTTGGTGCCGATGTGGAAGTTGCCTTTGCACGCTTCGGTGAAGCTCCTTGCAATGGAAAGTCCCAAACCGCTGCCGTTTGTTGTGCGCGAGCTGTCGCCCCGCACAAAACGCTCTGTCATGTCCCTTTCGTTGTCGAGCTCGAAGCGGGAGGTGTTCTTAACTGTCGCCGTGCATCTTGTTCCGCTGAGGTCAATCGTAACAAATACACGCGAGCCCTCAAGCGAATATTGCAGTGCATTGCCAATCAGGTTCTGGAACACACGGTACAACAGCTTTCCATCCGCCTGAATCATCACTGGACTGTCCGGAATATCCACCTTGAAGGTCAGGCCGGAGGCTTCAACTGCTTCGTTCATATCAGCTAAAGTTTGGCGAATCAACTTGCCAAGGTCAAGGTTTTCCAGATTCAGCTCAATATTGCCGCTTGTTGCTTTGCTTACTTCAAAAATATCCTGTACCATGTTTTTTAAGCGGTCGGATTTTTCCGCGAGCACTTGAATATAGTCCTTTATATGGTCAGGCAGCTCATCCTCCTGCTTTAACAGGTCAACATAGCTGATAATGGATGTGAGCGGCGTTTTGAGGTCATGGCTTACATTCGTAATTAAATCGACTTTCATGTGCTCGCTTTTCATGCGCTCATCGACCGCTTTGCCGATACCCGACTGAATATCATTTAATTCTCGTGCGGCTTTGTTTAAATCCGCATCATTCGGCAATTCCAGTGGACTTGACAAGTCTCCGGATTTGACGAGAGAAATCTGGTTGATTAACAGCCCTATGTCATAGACAGTATTTTGAAATCTGCGTACATACCGGTAAATCAGGTAGACCATCGCGGCAATAACACAAATTGAAAAATAGAAACCTACAAAGTCATTGGGGGTATGTCTGCCAATGGCAAGTACCAATAAACCAAAAAGCGCAAGCAGCAGTTCTGCCGCAAGCAGCGCCCAAAAGCGTGTGATCATTTGCTTTTCAAAAGGCTTGGTCAGTTCAAACTTTCTGTAATTTTGTAGTGCGGTGTTAAAAATGTTATGTTTGTAAAACTGGGTGTTATAGCGTATATCATTTACAACCAGGTAGTAGCAGAAGAACGAAATAACCGCGCAGATTACCCCGTAAAACCAGCCACTGCCGTTCCAAAAGGCACTCATAAAGTTGAAGTCGCCGAATATCAGCGCAATTACGCACAACGCTTTGAATTCCCACCAAAACCAGCCGCTGAAGCGCGCAAGGCCTAAATCCGCCTGCTTTTTATCCTTGCGGAACAGAATGTACAGCACAAATAAAATAATCCCGATCAGCAAAATCCCGCCGCAGACATACACCAAAATTCTAAAGTTGCGCTGTTCAACAGGAATGTAGGAAAGAGGGTTGGAACCGGCGACAGGCTGAAGCAAATCCTTTCTTACAAGCATTGTAATTCTTGTGTTTTCCATTTTTGAATTAGCAAATTTAGTATTGGTAGAGTAGCCTGGTAAATACCACATTGCTTTATCGGAACGGTAAACACCGTCGCCGTAAATATCGATGTTTTTGCCGTCTTTTGTGATGACGGCCTTTTTGCCGTCAAAATACAGTTTGAAGTTGTATCCGTCGGGAAGAGCAGTGCTGTTCAAGTCAATCCCGGAAATGTAGTTTGTAAATTCGGTCGGATTTTTATCCGTTCCAGCCGAATAAAGAACATTTTTTCCTGTGTCGTCGTTAAAAACGTTCAAATAGGAATCGCTTGCTTCGGAATCTTTTGCATTGAGTTGCTCAGCAATGGCAAACAGATGACTCCCAATCGCTTGTTTAAACCGATAAGTGCTTTGGAAATCCGGATTGAATGCGTCACTTAATTCCCGTGCAACATCATTGTATCTAAATGCTGCGCAAATGCCCACCACCAGTGAGCTGACCAGAATGATTATACTGAAGAAAAAACAAAGAAAGCTTAAAACTGGTTTACATTTTTTCGATTTTGTAGCCAATGCCCCACACCACCTTCAAATATTCAGGTTCCTTTGGGTTGAGCTCGATCTTTTCACGAATGCGGCGAATATGAACCATCACGGTGTTTTCCGCGGCGTAAGCGGGTTCGTTCCAGACACGACGGTAAATTTCTTCTGCCGGAAAGATACGGCCAAGGTTCCGCATCAGCAAATCCACAATTTTCGTCTCCGTTGCCGTTAGCCTGACCGGGTCTCCGTCCGCCTTTAAGATACGTTCATCAGTGTTGTATGAAAGTCTGCCGTTACTGATTATATTTGTTCCCATGTGCGAGTTAATATCGCCCAGACTGGTGTAACGCCTTAGCTGCGAACGAACGCGAGCTACCAGTTCCATCGTGTTGAACGGCTTTGTTACATAATCGTCCGCGCCCATGCTGAGCCCTAAAACCTTATCGGTATCCTCGCTTTTTGCTGACAGAACAATAATCGGAATGTTCCGCTTTTCACGTATTTTCATCACAGCGGAAAGTCCATTCATCTTGGGCATCATTACATCGATCAGAATCAGCTGCACCGCGTTGTTCATTGCGGCGTCAAGCGCCTCAAGCCCGTCATAGGCGCACAGCACAGAGTAACCCTCCTTTTCGAGCAGAATTGCAATGGCACGCACGATTGTGCGGTCGTCGTCGACCACCAGAATGTATTTTTTATCCATTCGTTATCCTCCCCAAAGACCTGACTAAAGAGTACAGCATCATTCTTACAAAAATCTTAGTCCATTTCTTACAAATTACTTAAAATTATTCTATATCCTTCGCATGATCCCACGTAACTGCATGCGGAAGCAGATAATAATGTATTTATCAATATTATAGCACGGAATACGCACAATAACGAAGCTGATAGTAATTGGTTAATATGAAAAACTGAAATATTGCTTGTGAATTGTTCATTTTCAGTCGAAAATATGATATAATTTTATCATATTTATGTGTGAGGAGAATGCATTCATGCTAACGGACATCGAAATAGCGCAGCAGGCAAAACTCATACCGATTTCTCGGGTTGCTTCCGACCTCGGTATTCAAGAGGAAGAGCTTGAGCCATATGGCAGATTTAAAGCAAAGCTAAACGATGCGCTCTACAACCGAATTTCCACCCGCAAGGACGGAAAACTGATTCTTGTTACCGCCATCAATCCAACCCCGGCGGGGGAAGGCAAAACTACTACTACAGCCGGTTTGGGCGAAGCGATGAAGCAAATCGGTAAAAACGCGATTATAGCGTTGCGCGAGCCGAGCCTTGGCCCGGTATTCGGTATTAAAGGAGGCGCGGCGGGCGGCGGTTACGCGCAGGTGGTGCCGATGGAGGACATTAACCTGCATTTTACCGGTGACTTTCACGCGATTACTTCCGCAAACAATCTGCTCTGTGCCATGTTGGACAACCATATGCAGCAGGGAAATTTGCTCGGCATTGACCAGCGCAGAATCCTGATTAAACGATGCCTCGATATGAATGACCGTGCGCTTCGGAATATTGTGGTTGGTCTTGGTGGAAAAATCAACGGTGTTCCGCGTGAAGATGGCTTCTGTATTACGGTCGCAACGGAAATCATGGCGATTTTTTGCCTTGCTTCCAATATTGTTGACTTAAAGGAACGCCTTGGAAGAATTTTGGTTGCCTACACTTTTGCGGGAGCTCCTGTTTACGCGAGCGACTTAAAGGCGCAGGGGGCGATGGCTGCCCTTCTCAAGGACGCGATTAATCCGAATCTGGTACAAACGCTCGAAGGTACGCCCGTCATTATGCACGGCGGCCCGTTTGCCAATATAGCTCACGGCTGCAACTCGGTCAGAGCCACGCAGCTGGCGTTAAAGCTCGCTGATTACTGCATCACGGAGGCGGGCTTTGGTTCCGACCTTGGTGCGGAGAAATTTCTGGATATCAAATGCCGGCTTGCTGGTTTAAAGCCGAACGCAATTGTTCTGGTTGCAACTGCCCGTGCACTGAAATACAACGGCGGCGTGCCCAAGGATAAGACTTGCGACGAAGATCTTGACGCGCTGAAAAAAGGCATTGTGAATTTAGGTGCGCATATTTCAAATATGAGGAAATACGGCGTTCCGGTCGTTGTTGCCATTAATCGTTTTAACAATGATTCCGTTGCCGAATTGGAATATATTGAAAATTACTGCCGCGAAAACGGTGCGGACTTTGCACTTTCCGAAGTGTTTGCCAAAGGCGGAGCAGGCGGTATCGACTTGGCAAGAAAGGTCTGTGAGGCTGCCGAAAAGCCTTCCGACTTCCGTCCGATCTATTCCGTCGATTCTACAATCAAGCAGAAAATAGGGTGCATCGCGAAAGAAATTTATGGTGCCGACGGAGTTAACTATACAGGACAGGCCGAAAAAGCCATGCGTGATATTGAAGCGCTCGGCGGGGACAAGCTGCCGATTTGTATTGCGAAAACGCAGTATTCGCTTTCTGACAATCCCGCTCTTTTGGGGCGACCGACCGGATTTGATATCACAATTCGTGATTTGAGGTTGTCCAACGGAGCTGGCTTCATCGTCGCCTACGCGGGCGACATCATGACCATGCCGGGGCTGCCGAAAGTACCTTCAGCGGAACGGATTGATGTTGACGAAAACGGTAAGATATCCGGGCTATTTTAATTTAAACAAGGGGACTGTTATGCAGGAAATAATTACTTCTTCCTCCGCTGAAACAGAGGCTCTCGGTGAAAAAATCGCCGCACGGCTTTCCGGCGGCGAGGTAATCGCGCTGTTCGGCGGCATGGGGATGGGTAAAACCGCCTTTACGCGCGGTCTTGCCCGCGGGCTTGGTATTCAGGACGGCGTTTCCAGCCCAACGTTTGCACTGATACACGAGTATCACGGCAGGCTAAATGTCTATCATTTTGATATGTTCCGTGTGACCGGCTGGGATGACCTCTACTCCACCGGCTTCTTCGATTATCTGGAAACGGGGGGAGTGCTGGTGATTGAGTGGAGTGAAAATATTGAAGCCGCGCTGCCGCAGAATGCGATACGCATTGAGATTCAGCAGGGCTCAAACGAAAACGAACGCATTTTTCACATTGAGGGGATGGAATTATGAGAATATTAGCGATTGATTCATCCGCAACCGCGGCTTCCGCCGCCTTGGTGGACGATGGTAAAGTGCTGGGTGAATTCTATATCAATACGAGCTTAACGCACAGCCAGACCCTTATGCCGATGATTGACAACGTCTTAAATTGCACACGAACAGATTTGAACAGCATTGATTTGTTTGCAGTTTCGGCCGGTCCCGGTTCTTTTACGGGGATCCGCATCGGTGTTGCAAGTATCAAGGGGCTTGCTATGGCGCAAAACAAGCCCTGTGTCGGTGTTTCTACACTCGAAGCCATGGCGCACAATTTGGAGCATCTTGAATGTACCGTCTGTGCCGTGATGGACGCGCGCTGCGGGCAGGTCTACAACGCAATTTTCAAAGCGCAGGCGGGCGGTCTGGAAAGAATCACACCCGACCGTGCGCTTTCCATTGATGATTTGGCGCAGGAATGTGAAAATTACTCGAAACCACTGTTCCTTGTTGGAGATGGCGCTAAATTGTGCTATAATAATGAAAAGTTTAAAAACAGCAATGCGATTTTGCCGCCGGAACCGTTGATTTATCAGCGCGCCTGTGGCGTGGCAAAGTCGGCGCTAACAGCGTATGAGCATGGCGGAGCGGTTACTCCGGCAGCTCTGATGCCGATCTATCTCCGTCTGCCTCAGGCGGAGCGTGAACTGAAAAAACGTTTAAAAGGAGAAAACAAATGATTGCTTTAGGAGCAGACCACGGTGGAGTGTTAATAAAGGATGCAATTAAAAAATATTTAGATTCAGAAAAAATTGCCTATAAGGATTTTGGCACCTTTGATGAAGAATCCATTGATTACGCGCCGATTGCGGCGCAGGTGGCGCACAGCATTATAAACGGAGAAGCCGAACGTGGAATTTTGTGCTGCGGCACAGGAATTGGCATGAGTATTGCGGCGAATAAGGTAAAGGGTATCCGTGCATCGGTATGCACAAACGCTTTTTGCGCCGAGATGACCCGCCGCCACAACAATTCCAATATTCTCTGTCTTGGCGGCAGGGTAATCGACGAAAAGCAGGCGGTTGAACTGGCTAAAATATATATTGAAACCGAATTTGAGGGCGGTCGTCATCAGCGCCGCATCGATGAAATTGCCGCAATTGAGCGCGGCGAACTGTAATATCACTGATTTATATCAATTATCATAATTAATATATGGAGGATGTCAATATGGATAAGAAAGTGTTCGTCATGGACCACCCACTGATTCAGCATAAACTGACTTTTTTACGCGACAAAAATACGGGTTCTAAGGAATTTCGCGAACTGGTCGGTGAAATTNNGAAATTGCAATGCTGATGTGCTACGAGGCAACACGCGAGCTGCCGTTGGAAGAAACAACAATTGAAACTCCGATGGGCATGGCGAAAACAAAGGTAATTGCCGGAAGAAAGCTTGCATTTGTACCGATTTTAAGAGCAGGTCTCGGCATGGTTGATGGCGTGCTTGAAATGGTTCCCGCCGCGAAGGTCGGTCATATCGGCCTTTACCGCGACCATGAAACGTTGCAGCCTGTTGAATACTACAGCAAGCTGCCGCTTGATATTGATGAACGCGACGTGATCGTGCTTGACCCGATGCTTGCCACCGGCGGCTCCGCAATTGACGCCATCACCATTATTAAGCGCAGCCATCCGAAGAGCATGCGTTTTATGTGCATTATCGCGGCTCCCGAGGGAATCAAGGCACTGACTGAAGCGCATCCGGACGTTGAGGTTTTTTGCGCCGCAGTGGACGACCACCTGAACGAGGTTGGTTACATTGTCCCGGGTCTTGGCGACGCGGGCGATCGGATTTTCGGAACACTTTAATATTCAATATAACAGGGGGCGACCATTGGCCGCCCCCTGTTATATATCATTTCTATTATCGACGGGAGGGAAAATTTTGACAGCACAGGAAATGTGGAATTTATATACACAAGAGAACCCGAAAGATGCACGGGAAAAATATGAAGCTTGGTACTTTGGCAATAGTGAGGCTATGGCCAATAACCTTGCAAACCTTGTCATAAGCGGAGAAAAAACTGGTACTGCGTCGGCACTTGCTTTGTATGAAATAGAAAAAGAAGCATTGCCGCAGAAGAACAGCTATCATATTATTTTGGATTACGCGGGAAATGCAAAATGCATCATAAAAATAGCGAAGGTTTATACAACTCCCTTTTGTTATGTAACCGACGAACATGCTTTTAAAGAGGCGGAAGGCGACAAAACCTTAGAATATTGGCGTAAGGTACATCAGGATTTTTTTACAGATGAACTGAAAGAGTATAATTTATTATTTGATGAAAATATGCTCGTAGTGTGCGAAGAATTTAAAATCGTTTTCAAATAAAACAAGATGCAATTCCAACACTTTAACAGGAGTAATCAGAAATGAATATTGTGACAGTTACAAGCGAAAATCTTGAAAAAGAGCATATTTGTTGTGCTATTTCCAGCAACAGCGATTGTCAGGTAGCATCTAAAAAATCATGGTTGGCAGAACGTTTTTCAGATGGTCTTGTGTTTAAAAAAGGTGATGTCAGGGGAAAAGTATTTATAGAATATATTCCCGCTGAAAAAGCATGGTGCCCGATTTGTGCAGACGGGTATATGTTCATTGATTGCCTATGGGTTTCAGGTCAATATAAAGGGAAAGGCTTTTCCAACACCCTTCTGAACGAGTGTATTATTGACAGCAAAGCCAAAGGGAAAAAGGGTTTGGTTATTCTGTCGTCTAAACAGAAAAAGCCTTTTATAGCCGACCCAAAATTTCTTAAATACAAAGGCTTTTTGCTGGCAGATACAGCCGCGCCGTTTTACGAGTTGATGTACCTTCCTTTTGTAGAGAATGAAGAAAGGCCTCGCTTTAAGGCTTGTGCAAAAAATCCACAAATTGCGGAACAAGGTTTTGTCTTGTGCTATTGCAACCAATGTCCCTTTACTGCAAAGTATGTTCCCGTCATCGTGGATATTGCAAAAAACAAAGGGATTCCCATGACTGTAATCAAATATGAAACTACGGAACAGGCACAAAACGCCGCGTCTCCCTTTACAGCATACAGTCTATTTTACAATGGCGAATTTGTGACACATGAAATTTTGTCCGCTAAAGGGTTTGAAAAACTCTTAACGGAAAAAGGTCTGTGATTACGAAAATGAGCGGGAGTTTTGTGACGGAATAGCGTTTGTGACTTGAAAGAAAAGTGTGAATGAGTTAAAATCAATATGCAAAGATAAAAACACAGTTCTGGTTGGTAGTCCAGACGCAGTTGATCGCTGTCAGTAACCTGCCTCCTAAGGTTGTCCGGTCTTTGTTAAGTTATCTTTTAGGAGGAATTTAACATGGACAAATTATCGGGCAAAATCACAGTGTTTTTCGAAGATCCATTTTGGGTTGGCGTGTATGAACGCTTAGCAGATGGAAAATTGGAAGTCGCAAAAGTGGTTTTTGGCGCCGAGCCAAAAGACTACGAAGTTTACGACTACTTTCTAAACAACTGGAATAAACTTCGATTTAGTCCGTCTGTTACAGAAAAAGAAAGTGCGAACAGGAAGATCAATCCCAAGCGGATACAGCGCGAGATTAACAGTCAATTATCGCAAACCGGAATTGGTACAAAAGCACAGCAAGCTTTAAAACTGCAACAGGAGCAAAACAAATCGGAACTAAAGTCTTTTAATCGGCAAAGGTCAGAGGAAGAAAAGCAGCAGCAATTAGAATTGCGACTGCAAAAGAGAAAAGATAAGCATAGAGGCAGGTGAAATCCTACTCTTTCTTAGGCGCAAAGCAATGGCGTGATTTTTCTTTAAATACCACAAAAAAAGGCTTGGAACTTTACGTTCCAAGCCTTTTTTTGTAATCTCCTGATCGCTATAGGTCTTTTCCGCAGCTTTTACAGAATTTTGCGTCCTCGTCGTTAAGGCTTCCACAGCTTCGGCACCTTATTTTTATTACTTCCTTTTCTTCGTTAGGCTTGATTATTTTATCAACGACATCAATATTGCTGATCACGTCGTTAATCATTCCGCCTTTTGCCTCATTAAATGGCTTCAAATCTTCTCTTGCCTTGTCGGGGTCAAGCAGCAAGCCTGAACCGGCAGTTCCTTTGGCACCAATATTCATGACAATGGAACCTGCAATTATCAACACCATACCCAATATTGAATTTGTAAAGGAAGGAGTTCCGCTGCCTTCAAACGGGTTACTCATAAAGCTTGCAAATGAGAAAAACACTGAAATAAAGAGTATGAACCCTAAAACCATCATCCCAATTCCAATATAATAAGTTACTTTCCTTTTTTTTGTTATTTTTGCCATATTATCAGCCCTTTCAAAGTAAAATAATTAAAGGTTTCATCTTGCAGAACCTAACTCATCAATAAATTTTTGTATTGAAATTTCATCTGTCGGGATAACAGGAGCAGCGGACGCTTTGAAAAGTGAAAGATTTTCTACGTGCCGGATTCCTGCTCCGGGCTCAATGCCATAAAGCGGACTCAGTGAATCCATTTCGACATAGTCATTGGACACGGAGGTTTCGTACGAGCAACCAAAATCCGGGTATATGGCCTGGGTGCTGTGAATATAGCGCTTCACGAGGGTGTAATTCTCATTGGTATACGATGCCCAGCCCAAAACATTGTTAACGCCGATCTTTAATGCTTTTTCAATGCTGTCATCGTGTTGGACAGTAAGGTATTTATTGCCTAAAAATATCCGCTTATCGTTAATGTCCGTATAAGGCCAAATGGAAATGGTGCGGTTGGGAAGAAGTGCATTGTTGTTGTCCTGATTTTGAGGAATAATCTCAACACCTCCGCCATTCACCATCGTAATCGACCACAAAGCATAGTTTTGTTTTTCTTTTGAGCAGTTTTTCGCGCTGTGCACCACCATAATATCAGTTGCGTCCTCGCCCATGATAACTTCAAAGCTAAGCTGCATCTCATTGCGCTTTTGGCGTACAGGGGTAAAGCTGACTCCCTCCGGAAGAATCCCGTAAATCACAGGCTCATTGTCGGGGTAGTAAGTTTCCGGCATCCGTTCTGGGCTCAGCCAGACGCGGTGACCACCGTAGCGGTAAAAGGCGGCGTCTTTTCCGTAACGCTCAACCATGCTTGGATTACTGGTAACGTATTTGCGTTCTAAATCATTATAGAGAATATTCGCGTCCCCAACAAAACCGAACCGTACAATGCGGGGGCCGAAGTCAATGGTAACAACGACATCAATAATACCGTTGCTGATCTGCACGCATTTTCCATAATTTTCATAATCTGTCTCTTTAATTTCAATAGACAAAAGAAGACACATCCTTTCAGTCTGATGACTAAATAGAAATGATACCGGTTGTCATATCGAGTCCGCAGGGCGCAACACGCGGCGTGCAGAGTGCGAAAAGATCGGTAGATCTACATTCTAATTCAATCATATTTTTTGCTTTATTGTCAAGTGATAAAATATCCGATGAATTGGTAATAATAGGTAGTTTTGTAGTTGATTTTATCGAATGCAGTATTTCAACCCCATGCTTGTTAAAGCCCAATACACGAAGATAGGGGGGAGGTTCAGCGCTCATCGAGGAATTCAGTCCTAAAAAAGCGGAAAGAACAATGCGGCGGATTCTTGCGTGAGTGTATCTTTTCGATTTGATCAGGCTGTAAATTTCCTCTAAATTTGTCGCTTTGCGTGCCGCCGCGTACACACGGTTTTCCAGCCCCTCGCTGATGTCCGGAAGCGCGGCAAATTCCGCACGACTCATGGTTCTCAACTTTGACAGTATCGCACGCTCTACGGCTGTAATGAAAGCAGGCGCGCTTTTAGAGGCGATTTCCTGCAATGCAATTTCCTCGGCCACTTTTGGCATCAGCGAGGAAAAATCTCCACCGTCTTGAATCAAGCTGCGTATCCGTGAGGCGGAAGCGATTTCTTCGTCAGAAGTCAGAGCATCATGTGCGGCGCCCACGCGTTTTATCGTAAATGGCTTAACATTTGAATGCAGCTTATTCAATGCTTTAAGATACTCTATTCCCAGGATATTATTTGGTTCGCGTAAAAACTGTGCCATTTCATTACCAAACAAGCTGCCGATTGCTTTTTGTCTTGCGCCTGCAAAGGTTGAGCCGCCTTTTAGTTCATGCTGCATCGCTTCACCAAGACTTGGGGAGTTAAGAGCCTTTGCTGTTTTTATTAGTTCCTCCACACTGCCGCATTCACTGCCAAAACTCAGCATATCAACACCGGCTGCATCTAAAAGAGAGACACCGCCGAATGCAAATTTTTCCGCGCCGGAAAGTGCCCACGGGAGCGGCAGTTCAATGACGAGGTCGACACCGTTTTGCAGCGCCTGCCTTGTCCGTGCCCACTTAGACAGTACTGCCGGTTCGCCGCGCTGTACAAAATTTCCGCTCATCACGGCAACAATATGAGTGGCTCCGTTCAGGCGTGTCCGTGAAATGAGCGCGGCATGCCCTAAATGAAACGGATTATATTCAGAAATTATTCCCGCTACAAGCATTTTATGACAAACTCCTTGAATTTAATTAGATAAAGTACTATTATAATATACAGTATTACCATTGCGGATTCAACAGCCGCGCGTGGTTAAAAGCAAATTTAGGAGGAAACAAACAGGATGAAGATTTTGGTTATAAACGCGGGCAGCTCTTCGCTGAAATATCAATTGATTGATATGGACACGGAAGCAATGCTTGCAAAGGGCAACTGCGAGCGAATTGGGATTGAAGGAGGCACCTTTACTCACAAAACCGCAGATGGCCGTAAGAAAGATATTACAGTTGAAATGGCCAGCCATACGGAAGCTTTCAAGTTGGTCACAGCAGCTTTGATTGATAAGCAGGTCGGTGTTATTAAGAGTTTGTCCGAAGTTACTGCAATTGGTCACCGCGTCGCTCAAGGCGGCGCTATTTTCAGCAAGTCACTCTACATCAATGAAGACGTAATTGATGGAATCAGAAGCCTGATTCCATTGGCACCTCTGCACAATGGCCCTGAACTTCAAGGTATTTTAGCCTGCCGCGAGGTCTTCGGAACATCAATTCCGGAGTGTGTCGTTTTTGATACATCTTTCCATTCTACGATGCCGGCAAAAGCGTATATGTTTGCAATTCCGTATGAATATTATGAAAAATATAAGATTCGCCGCTATGGCTTCCATGGTACATCCCATCGTTATGTCAGCAGTCACTGTGCACACTTAATGCATCAGCCTCTTGAAGATATTAATATGATCACCTGCCATATTGGCAATGGTTCGTCTATTGCGGCCATTAAGGGCGGCCAGGTTATTGATACCAGTATGGGTCTTACCCCGCTCGACGGCTTTATGATGGGAACTCGCTCCGGCTCGCTTGATCCGTCTGTCGTAACCTTTATTATGCAGCAGGAAAATTTAACTCCTCAGCAAATGGATGATATTTTAAATAAGAAGTCCGGCCTGCTCGGTATTTCCGGTTACAGTGATGACCGTGATGTTACGAAAGCGGAAATTGAGGGTGACCCCAAAGCAATCCTTGCTCATGAGATGCTGACTTATCAAATTACGAAGTATATCGGTTCCTACGCTGCTGCAATGAACGGTCTTGACTGCATTGTGTTTACTGCAGGTCTTGGCGAGAATCAGGCCCATTTGCGTTACTCCATCTGCCGCGGCCTGAAGTTTTTCGGCGTGAAGATTGATCCGGAACTGAATGATAAAATGATCGGCGGCCGCGAGGGCAAAATTTCTTCCTTCGATTCACGAGTTTCCGTATATGTTATTCCTACGAATGAAGAGCTTGTCATCGCCCGTGATACTAAGGAAATTGTAGATAAGCTAAAGTATGCGTCCACTGAAGACAAGACGGTCGTTGACCCGGAAGATATCTAATTTATTTTATCAAATGAAAAGGATGCATCCACTTGTGGATGCATCCTTTTATTGAGCATTCTTTTGCTTTTTAATAATTTTTAAACGAGAAAATTCTTCTCTGTCTTTTTCTTCAAGTGCATCCGAAATGAATTTTACTGTTGCCTCAAAGCGGGGAATCATAATGTTCTTTAATGCATTTGCTCGCTTTTGTGTCTTTTTAATCGCATCGGCAAGCCTATAAACACTATTTTCAACCTCAGCCAGTTCGGCGGTCAGACGTTTTACATCTGAGAATTTATTATAAGCGTCATCCAGCATACTGTTGGTGGAGTTCAAACCAAACGGAATCGGTATGCTTACCGGCTCAAGTGACACCATTGGAATTTCTACTCCCATTACACTTCTGTAGGCCACATTTAAGCTTTTGTCAATCGGTACGGTTAGGGAAAGCTCAGCGCATATGCCAAGGGTAATATTCGCCTTTTGCAATGCCTTGTAAGCCTCATCGTACGTATTATCAATCTTATCCTGAATACTTGCGGCTCTCTCAATCAGAGCCATCATTTCGCGTATTAAAATATTGCGTTTACGGTCAAGCAATTCAAAACCGGTTCGCGAAAGCGCAAGTGACTTTTTTGTAGCAAGCAAGTTTCCTTTTGTTGGCACGATTTGATTACCCAATGTGGCTCACCTCCTTCTGATTGGCTAAATAATGCAATATTGTGCGTGTTGCACTGAAAAAGCTGTACTTTGATATAAACGAATGAACTGCCTTTCAGTTGCCGGCTATTTCATGCAATTTTTAACTAAAAATTGGTATCGCTGAAAATGAAAGGTCAAGCAGTTGCCGTACTGTCCACTTCTTTGTTTTCCTTATCGGTCTTTTCCTGAGCTTTTATATTGTCATAATACTTAGTGAGGATTGCATCATCCACACGCTCCAATTCTTCACGCGGAAGGGTACAGAGAAGCTTCCATCCTAAGTCAAGACTCTGATCAATCGTACGGTTTTCATGGGACCCTTGGTTAACAAACTGAGCTTCAAACAGCTTGCCAAATTCAATATATTTTTTATCGGTGGGGGAGAGCTCTTCTTCACCGATAACCGAAGCCAGCGAACGCGCGTCCATTACTTTTGCATAGGATGCGAAAAGCTGATTGGAAAGCGCTGAATGGTCTTCGCGTGTGTAACCTTCACCAATACCGTCTTTCATTAAACGGGAAAGTGACGGCAGAACAGCAACCGGCGGGTAAGTACCGGAGCTGTCGAGTGTGCGGTCAAGCACAATCTGACCTTCCGTAATGTAGCCGGTAAGGTCTGGAACAGGGTGAGTAACATCGTCATTCGGCATGGTAAGAATCGGGATTTGTGTAACCGAGCCTGTTTTACCGCGCACCATTCCGGCACGTTCATAAAGCGAGGCGAGATCGGAATACAAATAGCCCGGGAACCCTTTTCTGCCCGGAATTTCACCCTTTGAGGAACTAAATTCGCGGAGCGCTTCAGCATAGGATGTCATATCTGTCATGATGACAAGGATATGCATACCCAATTCAAAAGCAAGGTATTCCGCGACAGTTAATGCGCAGCGTGGCGTCAGAATTCTTTCAATAATCGGGTCGTTCGCAAGGTTTAAGAACATAACAACCTTTTGAAGGACACCTGATTCATCAAAGGAACGGCGAAAATACTCGGCCACATCATTTTTAACACCCATAGCAGCAAAAACAATTGCAAAGTTATCACCGTTGTCGTCACTGATTTTGGATTGTCTTGCAATCTGAACAGCAAGTTCATTGTGTTTCATACCGGAGCCGGAAAAGATGGGGAGTTTCTGACCGCGGATTAGCGTCATCAGCGTGTCAATTGTTGAAATACCGGTATTAATATAGTTTTTAGGATATATTCTCGATACCGGATTAATCGGCGTGCCATTGATGTCGGCTCTTTTCACGGGGAAAACATTGCCCAAACCGTCAATCGGGTGGCCTGAACCGTCAAATACACGGCCGAGAATTCCCGGCGAGAGCGGCATCTCCATCGGATGCNNAGTCTTGTGCGGGTGTTGTCAAGCGCAATACCGCGTGTGCCTTCAAAAACCTGAATTACAGCACGCTTGCCATCCATCTGCACAATTCTGCCCTGACGTTTTGTGCCGTCACTAAGGCGGATATCGACAACCTCTTCAAATGAAGCGTTCTCAACGTCATCCAAAACAATCAAAGAGCCATTAATTTCTTCGAGGCCAATATAATCAAGAATCATGGTGTAACCACCTTCTAAGGTAAAATTATGAATTCAACCCGGCCGTCCCGGGTGTTAGGATGCTATGATGCCGGATAAGGTATCATCTATTTCTTTCATATAATCATCAAACATTTCCAATTTATTGTTGGGAATGTCGTATTTCATCTTTACCAGCTTATCAAACAAACCCGATTGCGAAATACCGGAAATCGGTACGGAAGCCGAAACAAGCTGTTTTGCTTTATGGTAAAGATGCAAAATTACTTTCATCATCAACTTTTGCTTTTCAAGCGGTACAAAGGTATCATCCGCGTGAAAAGCATTTTGCTGCAGAAAACCGACTCTGATGACACGCGCAATTTCAATAACCAACTTCTGGTCATCAGGAAGAACATCCGAACCGATCAGTTTTACGATTTCCATCAGCTTGTTTTCTTCTTGCAAAATCTGATTGATTTTCTTACGGTATTTGACGAAGTCCTCGCCAACATGTTCCGTGAACCATGGATCAAGGTCACCAAAATATTCGCTGTAGCTTTCTGTCCAGTTAATTGCCGGATAGTGTCTTGCATAGGCCAGTGATTTATCCAATGCCCAGAAGCAGCGGGTAAAACGCTTCGTATTCTGTGTGACAGGTTCTGAAAAGTCAGAACCTGCAGGAGAAACAGCACCGATAATCGTGATGGAACCGTTGCTGCTGTTTAAGTTTTCAACCATTCCGGCGCGCTCGTAGAATTCGGCAAGTCGGCTTGGTAAATAAGCAGGGAAACCCTCTTCAGCCGGCATTTCTTCCAGACGGCCGGAAATTTCACGCAAAGCCTCGGCCCAGCGGGAAGTTGAGTCAGCCATAATCGCTACGTGGTAACCCATGTCACGGTAATACTCACCAAGAGTAACGCCGGTGTAAATGGAAGCTTCACGCGCGGCAACAGGCATGTTGCTGGTATTAGCAATCAACACGGTACGGTCGGTCATCGGTCGGCCTGATTTAGGGTCAATCAGTTCGGAAAATTCTTCCAGTACCTGGCTCATTTCGTTTCCACGTTCACCGCAGCCGACATAAATAATAATATCAGCATCGCACCACTTTGCAAGTTGATGCTGTGTCATGGTTTTTCCTGTACCAAAACCACCAGGAATTGCCGCCGTGCCACCTTTTGCAATAGGGAACAAGGTGTCGATAACCCGCTGGCCGGTAATCAGCGGAACCTTTGTTTGCAACCGTTCGGCCACAGGACGTGGTGTGCGGATAGGCCATCTCTGACAAAGGGTAAGCTTATGAATTTCTTCCTGCTCATCCTTTAATTCAATAATTGTATCATTTACTTTGTACTGTCCGTTTTCGCTGACTTTGGTGACAACACCGGAAAGCAGCGGAGGAACCATACACCTATGCTTAATAATTGTTGTTTCAGGGCATTCAGCATAAACATCGCCGCCTTTTAGCACATCGCCCGTTTTAACAGTGATACTCACATCCCATAACTTGTCTTCGTCCAGTGGGGTAACATTGCTGCCGCGCGAAATAAATGAGCCGGACTGCTCCGCAATGCTCTTTAGCGGACGTTCAATGCCATCGAAAATATTGTCGATGATGCCGGGACCGAGCGTAACATTCATTGGGCTGCCGGTACCAAACACAGGCTCGCCGGGGGTTAACCCAGTTGTTTCTTCGTAAACCTGGATGGTAATAAATTTGTTGGTAATGCCGATAACTTCACCGACAAGGCGCTCGTTGCCAACATACACCATTTCCATCATCGAAAAGCTGCGCGATTCTTTAACGGTAACAACAGAACCGTTAATGCCGTATATTACATTCTGATTATCCATCTAATTTCATCTCCGATATCACAATAGGTACGGCTCAGACCACAGCCATTCCCGAGTTTTCTTCAAACCATTCGAGCTGGTCTTCCAGCATGGAATCAAGTGTCTCATCTGCCACAATACCCATTTCAGAGTTATAGGCACGAATACCGCCGATATGAATATCGGCATCAATTTTAAAAGTACAGTCGCTGCCAAAGGCTTGCTGTATCAGCTCCTGATACTTTTGGTCATCTTTTTTAATGAACAAAACCCTGCCTGGTTTATAAAATGTTTTTGAGAGCTCACCTGCAAATTTTTGGAGCAGATGAGGGTAATCGCTTTTTTGTGTAAACTCATTCAGTGATTTTGCGGCGCGCTCAAAAACTTCTTCTGTGATTTTTTTACGTTTTTCCAACAATTTTCTGCGGTCATTCATTTCACGTTGTGCCATTTCGCGGGAAATTCCGTTGCGCATTTCAGCCATTTCCTTTTGAATAAGGCGGTAAGCCTCGGCCAAAACGCTAACTTCGGTCTCGTCCAGTTCTTTTTGTTTGAACTCGGCAACTTCCTGCTCAATCTTTTTGCGCTGTTCCTCAGCATAATGATTGATGGCAAGGTAAAATTTATTCAATTTTTCATCGTTGGTAGCCATTGCTAAACCCCCGTTTCGCCGTAATAAGCGGCCTAAATTTTGATCCCGATCGCCTCGCGGACATAACGGGTAATTGAATCTTTTGTACGGCCATTGCCGTGTCTGTCCGGAATCTCCACAATTAGCGGGCGTTTTCGATTCAGCTTTAAGTCATAAATCATGTCGGAGCAAAGGGAGAGCAACGTCTCCGTTATCAAAACAACAGCAACGTCGTCCATTTCTATTACTTCGTTTAAAGCTTTTTGCACCTCGGCGGTCTCGTGAACTACAATGCCGTCGATTCCCGACAGACGCATGCCAACCTGCGTGTCCACATTATCACTTATCAGATAAAAACGCATCGGTGCACCTGCTTTCCGCTATATCTTCTGAAGAATCAAAATTGAGATCAACAAGCCATACAGTGCAATACCTTCGCCAAGAGCAACAAAGATGATTGCTTTACCAAAAGCCTTCGGATCCTCGCTTGTTGCACCAATTGCTGCAGGGGAAGCTGCGGCAACGGCAATACCGCCGCCAATACCGGCAATGCCTACTGCAAGGGATGCTGCAAGGAAGCCAAGTCCTCTTCCATTGTCACCGGTTTGAGCTGTTTGGGAAGTGCCTGTGGATGCGGTCGGGGCGGGTGCTGCGGCTGCAGAAGCGACTACCGGAATTGCAAAGGTTATAACGCAGACCGCCATGAAAGCTAAAAGCTGTGTGGCTACGGCACTGCGTGTCTTTTTGCCGTTCTTGACGGCTTTAATTGAAAGAGCAACCGAAACGACTAAAAATACGACGGGTAAGCAAATTAATAAAGAATTCATGATATTACCTCCAAATTAAATAGCAAAATAATATGTGATACGTAAGGAACATTACTGTTCCTTACGAACGACAACAGGATTAAACGGACGGCCTTCGCCCTCAAAGAAACGGCTGAACATTTCATAGAATTCAAGTCTTAGCACCTGAATACCAACCAGCAACCCCTCAAGAGCCATAATAAAGGCGTTGCCTATGACGACAACCAAAAGATATCCAATACCACTGGACATGTCCGCCAGTGTGAATACAACCATCATCATACCTGCGTGCACCAGTACAAAGGCACCGACACGAAGAAAGGAAATGGTGTTACTTGCGTAACTTAGCAAAAATTCAAACAATTCAAAGAATTCCTGCACAATGTAGCCACCCCAGCTTTCGGGTTTCCAGTTCAGGCGGTGTTCAACCAGCCCGCCAAGAACCTCGCGGAACATAATGACCAGTAAAGGAAGAATAATGAAACAAAGCGTATACGCCGTGTTAACAATGTGCCAGTTGAAAAGAAGTTGACCGCCAAATCCTACAACGAGAGAACCGTAAAATACGAGTCCTGCAACGCCATTAGGTCCAAACAGTGCGTTTTCATAANNAGCGGAAGCAATGATTATGTTTGTGGTGGCCGGCTTCATTACTGCAACAGGCTTTTCACTTAAACCGAAAACACTTTTATAAAATGGATCAAGTGCATTTTCATATCCAAATACCGAACCGAAAATCAGCCCGAATACGGAAGATGAAATACCACAAGGAATCAAAATTTTGCCAAGCGGCATCTTCTTGTATTTCCACATCAGATAACCGATAATGGAAACACAGATTCCCTGCCCAAGGTCACCAAACATGATTCCAAATAGAAGAATGTAGGTGAGCGCAACAAACGGGGTAGGGTCGACTTCATCATAAGACGGCAGTCCATACAAATCAACAAAGAATTCAAACGGCTTAAATAAACGTTTGTTTTTCAGTTTGACAGGCGGAGAATGAGTCAATTCCTCCTGTGCACCCTCAAAAGTACATTCGATTGATTCAACTTTATTCAGCGNNGCGGGAATCCATCCTGTTAAAATAAAATTATCATTGTATCGGGCGGCATAGCGCCGGATGCCGAAATAAACAAATTGTTCTGTCAACCAGGAATATACCTTTTGACACGCGGACTTTTCTTTTTTCCAAAGAGCCTCAAACTTGCCGTCAAGACCCTTTAAGCGGTCGGTTTCAGCGTTGAGCTTTTCGTGCAGTGTTTCCACCGCGGTTTCTGGGCTGCCGGTTAGTTCAGCTAAGCGAATGCGTTCGAAATAAAGGCTTGAAAAGATACGGTCAACCTCACTTACCACATCAATCGGTGAAAAATAGACACCCCAGTAATGAAGTTCATCACTGGTGCTTGGGAAAAAAATAACATATGGATTTTGCTTGTAGGATTTGAGCTTCTCATAGCTTTCTTTCGGCAGGGAGCCAAATCGAACTTTAATGTATTTGCAGTCACGAATCTCATCAAGGTTCAGGTTTAAGCCAATAAAGTGACTGATGTTCTCAATCTGGGAGGTATACTGCTGTATTTTTTGCTGTGCATCGGCTCGCTCATTCTGAAGCTCACTGAAAGAAGAGGATATAAATTTAACATATGAATGTAGTTCTTCTGAACTCATGTTTAATTTAGAAACTTCGTCAGCGCTTAGAAGTTCCAGCTTCTTTTTTGAGCTGGATAAAGCGTCGGCAAGCTGCTGCAGCGGCTCGGAGTAGGGATTCTCTTCATTAAGCGGCGAAAAATCGGAAGTATCCGAATAAAATGAAAGAGCGTTGTCCGGATGAAACACACACGATTTTCCGCACATTGCGGTTACCTGATCCAAATCATCCATTCTTCCAATAATACTTACGATTTTAATCTTTAAAACAGCCAAGCATCAATCACTCCTTTCGCCAAAATTGAAAATGATGAGCAATTTTGCTATTTCATCGGGTGCCATCTTATAACGGATACCTTCAACAATCGTGATAATATCCGTCAGTTCGACCTGCATGATAAAAGTGTATGAGAACATAACAACTGAAGGATGCGTTGAAAAATGAATGTCATGACGAGAGGTCATATACTTTACAATATTTGGAAATTCATCAATATACGTGTGGTCAATCTTCAGACTGCGTTTCCCGATTGGGGTTTTGTTCATTGCCGCCGTGACTTTGGCTTCATTGTCGGCTTCAACCATTTCGGTCAGCAGCCGTTTGGAAATATTGCCAAACGGCAAAAGGGAGCTGCGGATAAAATCCGGACTTGCCTGATAGGAATCCTTTAATCGGATAATGCGTACATAGTTGACTAAATCCACATAAGAGTTGAAAATTTCCCGAAGCTGTTTTGCGTTTTCTCCCCGCGTGTACTTATCAATCACATCAAACACATTTTTAAAAAGATAAGTGTAAAGAGCGTTTTCAATTCCAGTGTAGTTAATCGGAACCCCTGTCACCGGCTTAAATTTTTCCAGCAGCTTATAATACGGTGTATGGCTTAAAGCGTCAAGCAAATCGCTATAGCTTTTAATCTGACTTAAGGCTGACAGGTTGATATGCGTATGACGGTTTAAATACATCGGCATTGCAAATATATATTCTTCTGGTTTCCCAGCTTCTAAAAGCAAAATGCTGTGCAGAATCTGCTCAATTTCACTGCGCATAATTAAATACTGCGAAAAATGCTCGCCAACAGATATCTCGTACCTGCAAAGAGAAGCGTAATCCTCAAAAAGTTTTTGCTTCAATTTCGATTCAAGCTGAGCGCGGTGGATATCATTTTCATTAATACCCGCCAGTGTTTTATTATAGGCGGTATGGCTCTTCAAGTAAGCGGCAACTTCTCCCACACTTTGGCAGGCCAAAAGATCTTTAAAGTTTTCCTTTGTAAGGCACCTGCCATACATGGCGCGTGCCTTAGACAAGATTGCATTTGACGATAGGGTGGAAAGCATTTAAATCACTCCCCCGTAACTCTTGCGACGATTGTGCTAACCCATTCGTCACCCTTTGTACTGTAAAGCTCATCAAGCTTTTCGGAAATCTGTGCATTTTTCTTTTCTTTTTCGTTCCAGTCAGCTTCAGCGGCTGCCCGCTCGGTTGGCTCATTCAGGGCGATTCTTTTTCTGGCTCTTTCAAGGTAATCATTTCTGATCTGCTCACGGCTGGAAAGAATCTCTTTCTCGGAATTTACTTTTTCAAGCTGAGCAGCTTCTGTAATTTCCCTGGCTTTACGGTCCATATCGACAATTTGTTTTATTAAGTCCTGCATTCTGACCGCACCTCCTTAATGGCAATATAAACAATTTATTATTGGATGGTTTGTGACATTGATACATACTTCTGTGAATCACTATTATAGTCTCGTGTATTACACTTTACAATATGCAATATCACAAATGAATCATAATAATTGTCGTTAAATTGGGTATTGTGCAAAATTTGTGACCCTAAAAAATTCCAAGTACAGTATGCTTTTTATTTTGTTTTAATAATTAATCTATTAATTTTTTAAACTTTGTATTGGTGCCGGAATACGACCGCCGCGCTGAATAAACTTAAGTGGGGAATAGCGGTTGACCTCCATAACGGGGCCACCGCCCAGCAATCCGCCAAAGTTTAGTTCGTCACCGGCTTTTTTGCCGATTGCGGGAATNNATGCCGATTGCGGCTTCATCCGCAATAATGGCCGAGATGATTTCCGCAGGTGTGTCTCCCGGTATTGCAATCATATCAAGGCCGACCGAACAGACCGCCGTCATCGCTTCCAGTTTTGTAATACTCAAGGCTCCGCATCTTGCGGCAGCAATCATGCCCGCGTCCTCCGTTACCGGAATGAACGCGCCAGAAAGCCCGCCCACGTGGGAAGAAGCCATGATTCCGCCCTTTTTGACAGCGTCATTTAACAACGCAAGCGCAGCGGTTGTACCGTGTGCACCACAGCTTTCCAAACCCATTTCTTCAAGAATGTAGGCTACCGAGTCGCCTACCGCCGGTGTCGGAGCAAGGGAAAGGTCAACAATGCCAAACGGGACATACAGCCTGCGGGAGGCTTCCTGTGCTACCAGCTGACCCATGCGTGTAATTTTAAATGCGGTTTTTTTAATTGTGTCTGCCACAGCAGTAATATCGCAGTCGCCTGCTTTAGCCAGAGCCGCGCGTACAACGCCCGGGCCGGAAACACCGACATTGATAACACAGTCCGGTTCTCCCGCTCCGTGGAACGCGCCGGCCATAAAGGGGTTGTCCTCCGGTGCGTTGCAGAATACGACCAGTTTGGCAGCGCCGATGCAGTCACGGTCGGCAGTAGCCTCGGCCAGTTCGCGTACCACTTTGCCCATCATGGCAACAGCGTCCATGTTAATGCCTGCTTTGGTAGTGCCAATATTGACAGAAGAGCACACAAGTTCTGTTTCACTCAGCGCTTCGGGGATACTTTTGATCAGTGCGTAGTCGCCGGGGCCAAACCCCTTGTGAACAAGTGCAGAGTAGCCGCCAACAAAATTTACGCCGATTGTTTTTGCGGCACGGTCAAGCGCCTTTGCAAAATGCACCGGATTTTTACCGGGACAAGCCGCGGCAATCATCGCGATTGGGGTAACAGCGATTCGCTTGTGAATAATGGGGATACCGTACTCCTTGCTGATATCTTCGCCTGTTTTCACTAAGTTACCTGCATATCGGCAAATTTTATCGTAAACTTTTTCGCACGCCCTGTCGATGTCGGAATCGACGCAGTCCAGCAGCGAAATACCCATCGTAATGGTGCGCACATCGAGGTTTTCGTTATCAATCATATTGATTGTTTCGAGTATGTCATGAGAGTTTACCATTTTTTATTATCCTGCCCTTCCATATTGAATAAAATGCGTTATATCCGGTGCATGGAATTAAAAATGTCCTCATGCATCACATGAACGGTCAAATTCATATCGCTGCCGATAGCAGTGAGCTTATCGGAAAGCTCATCGAAAGGAACGGTGGATTTTGAAATGTCAACCATCATAATCATGGCAAACAAGTCCTGCATAATGGATTGTGTTACCTCGACGACGTTGACTCCGTTCTCCGCACAGATTGCTGAAACGCGGGCAAGTATACCAACCATATCTTTACCAATTACTGTGACGACAGCACGCATATAAATTACCTCCGGATGTATAAAAATTTGATTATTAATATAATTATGACCGAGAAACCGGTTCTTGTCAATAGCCCTCAATACTGAGTTGATTCGGTGGTGAAATGGTCAAACTGTTTAAAATAAATCTTCTTGAAGCGCATCGAAATATTTATGATTAACCTATAAATATGCGCGTTTTTATGATACTATATATTAAATCAGTTTTTAGGGTTGTAATTCAGGAGGAAAACTATGAAATATCGATATATATCCGACAGTCATGTTCATTCCGATTGTTCGCGTGATGCAAGCGACCCGACCATGATGATGTGTGAAAGCGCGGCCCGGCTTGGGCTTTACGCGCTGACTATGACCGACCACTGCGAATGTAACGCATATACTTCGGAAGCATACGACAGAAGTATCCGGCAGTCTTATTTTGAGGCGCGCAAAGCGTCGGCCGTTTTCCACAGCCGCCTGCATGTTTATGCAGGGGTGGAAATCGGACAGCCTATGCAGGATAAAGCTGCCGCTGAAGACATACTTGACGCCTGTGATTTCGATTTTACGCTCGCTTCCGTTCACAATATAAAAAATCAACACGACTTTTTTGATATGGACTATGACCATGTGGACATCAATGATGCGTTGAAATGCTATTTTGATGAAATGCTTGAAATGATTGAGTGGGGCAGATTTGACTCGCTTTCTCACTTGACTTACCCGTGGCGTTACATTGTAGGCGAACATAATATTTCTATTGATGATGATCTTTACAAAGATAAAATTGATGAGGTGTTAAAGGCACTGATTCAAAAGCATAAGGCGCTCGAACTCAATACATCCGGCCTTCGTCAAAAGCTTGGGAAGACTCTGCCGGGTTTGGAAATTCTCAAGCGTTACTGTGAGTTTGGCGGCAAGCTTATTACTGTTGGCTCGGACGCGCACCGTTGGGCCGATGTAGGCGGCGGGGTAGAACAGGGACTTAGCCTTTTACGGAAGGCCGGGTTTCATCACTTTACGATTTACATTCACCATGAGCCTAAATTTTTACCGATTGAATAAAGAAATCACGAAATAAAATTATTTTGGGAGGAGTATTCTTAATGGATCGCTTATTGAATCTTTTGGACGAAAATGCCCGTCTTAGTACCGAACAGCTGGCAGTGATGCTGAATCAAACCGAGGACGAGGTGGCAAACGCCATCGCCGATTATGAAAAGCGCGGCATCATCAGGGCTTACAAGGCACTGATTAACTGGGAAAAAGTTGATGAAAACAAGGCCAGTGCCCTTATTGAGCTTCGCGTGTCGCCAAAGCGTGACCGCGGCTTTGATGAAATTGCCAACCGCATTATGCAGTTTGACGAGGTTGAAAGTGTATACCTGATGTCCGGCGGCTATGATTTAGCTGTGAAAGTACACGGCAGGAGCATGCAGGAAATTGCCATGTTCGTTATGCGTCGCCTTTCTACGCTTGATTCGGTGCTGTCCACCGCCACACATTTTATTTTAACCCGTTACAAGGACGGCGGTGTCATTCTGAATTCCGAGGATGAGAAGGACGATAGAAGGAGTGTTCTCTGTGATTGATTATCAGCTCCTGCTCAATGAGGAGGTAAAGCAGTTAAAGCCGTCCGGAATCCGCCGCTTCTTCGACATTGCAAACGAGATGGACAACGTGATTTCCCTGTCCATCGGCGAGCCTGACTTTTCCACGCCGTGGCATGTAAGGCAGGAGGGAATCCGATCGCTCGAGGACGGAAAAACATGGTATTCGCCGAATCGCGGGTTCATTGAACTCCGTGAAGAAATATGCCGTTGGCTCAAACACCATTATCATATTGAGTACGAGCCGAAAACAGAGGTAGTCGTCACTGTCGGTGGCAGTGAAGCGATTGATTTATGCATCCGCTGTCTTGTTAACCCAGGTGAAGAAGTACTGATTCCGGAGCCAAGCTTTGTTTGTTACCTGCCTTTGACCCAAATGGCCGGTGGAATACCGGTTACTATCGAAACAAAGCAGGAGGATAAATTTCGCCTGACAGCAAAGGCACTGCGCGAAAAAATCACTCCAAAATCAAAACTGCTGATTCTGCCGTTTCCGAACAATCCGACCGGAGCCGTCATGCGCCGCAAAGATTTGGAGGAGATCGCCGAGGTTGTCCGCGAAAATAATCTGATGGTTCTTTCCGATGAAATTTACAGCGAATTGACTTATGGGGAAACCCGCCACGTTTCATTTGCTTCCATTGACGGCATGAAGGAACGCACCATTGTAGTGAATGGTTTTTCCAAAGCATTTGCCATGACCGGCTGGCGTTTGGGCTACGCTGTTGGACCAAAAGAAATCATCGGCCAAATGACAAAACTTCACCAGTACGGTATCATGAGTGCGCCGACCATGGCGCAGTACGCCGCAATTGAGGCTATGAAAAACGGCGACAGTGATATCGAGTATATGCGTGATCAGTATGATATGCGCCGCCGGCTGATTGTTGACGGTTTTAACTCCTTGGGTCTTACCTGCTTTGAACCGGAGGGTGCGTTTTACGTGTTCCCATGCATTAAAAGCACAGGTCTTTCATCCGCTGATTTTTGTGAAAAGCTGATTTATGCCGAACATGTTGCGGTTGTTCCCGGAAGCGCCTTTGGCGGTTGCGGAGAAGGCTATTTGAGGGTATCTTATTCGTATTCCATCAAACATATTACCGAAGCGCTTTCGCGTATCGGGCATTTTCTCAAGACACTGTAATATTTTAGGTAAGGATATATGCCATGCAAACCACAATCAAGGCTTATGCAAAAATTAATTTAAAACTCGATATCACCGGAAAACGGGCGGACGGTTACCATCTTTTGAGCATGGTAATGCAGTCCGTTTCGCTCTGTGACGAGTTAACGCTCACACAGGCAGAAAACGGAATTCGCGTTTTATCCAATCGCAACGATGTGCCGTGTGACGAAAGTAATACTGTTTATCGGGCAGCGGCTGCTTTTTTTGAATACGCGGAGGTTCAACCGAACGTGACGATTGCGATTCAAAAGAGAATTCCGTCACAGGCGGGACTGGGCGGCGGCAGCGCGGATGCCGCGGCTGTGCTGCTTGCACTGAACGAAATGTTTCAAACCGGTTATTCAAAAGAAATATTATGCAAAATCGGCCTTCGGGTTGGTGCGGATGTACCTTTTTGTATTGTTGGGGGCACCGCCCTCGCGCAGGGTATCGGTGAAAAGCTGACCGCTTTGCCTGCAATGCCGCACTGCCATATTGTTATCTGCAAGCCGCTGTGCGGCGTGGACACCAAGAAAGCCTACGCGCTTGCGGATTCCGCAGCGAAAAATGATATTGCCTTTTCATGCGCTATGGTGGACGCAATTCGCGCAGCTGACCTTCATATGATTGCCGAAAACCTTGGCAATCAGTTTGAAAACGTGATGAACCTTGCCGAAGTAACCCGCATTAAAAAGGCTATGAAATTGATGGGTGCTTTAGGTGCGTGCATGACCGGCAGCGGCTCCGCCGTTTTCGGTATTTTTGATGATTTACCAAAAGCAGCCGCTTGCAAAACAGCATTATCAAAGGACTATGACAATGTTTTTCTTTGTGAGCCGGTAACTACGGGCAGCGAAAAAAGCGCATTATAAAAACCACACCCCCGCAACAAAAGCTGCGGGGGTGTGGTTTCAATACGCCTTTTATAAAACATTTTTAAAAATATAATTATTTTATATACGGAGGCGCTTTATGGAACCTGAACTGCAGTCTAATCAAAAAGAGATGTACACGCTTTTGAAAAAACAAATGGAAGCGGTTTTAGAGGGCGAGCACCATGCAATTCCTAATTTGGCGAACGCATCCGCTTTACTGAATGAAGCGCTGAGTGATATNNTTCTATTTGCTGCATCAAAATGAATTGCTGCTGGGGCCGTTTCAGGGGCGACTCGCCTGTGTTCACATCGCGGTAGGAAAAGGCGTGTGCGGAACAGCGGTTTCCAAGGATGAAGTGCAGCTTGTCGGGGATGTCCATCAGTTCCCCGGGCATATAGCCTGTGACAGTGCTTCCAATTCGGAAGTAGTCGTACCCTTGCATTGGCAGGGGAAAATAATAGGAGTGCTGGATATTGACAGTCCTATTCTCAATCGCTTTGATGAAACGGATGCATGTGAATTGGAACAGCTTGCCAAAATCATTGAGTGTTCCTGTGATTGGGACGAGCTTTACGTGACTGCGTAACCGAACAGGAGAAAACCATATGAATATACAAATATTTGGAAAAGCAAAATGTTTTGATACAAAAAAAGCAGAGCGCTACTTTAAAGAACGCAAAATTAAATTTCAAAGCATTGACGTGGCAAAATACGGCATGAGCAAGGGCGAATTCAACAGCGTTAAAACTGCGGTAGGCGGTCTTGACAAACTGATTGACGAAAATTCAACGGACAGCGATGCCATGCTCCTTAAATATCTTGCGGGCAATGAAGCCAAAGAGCAAAAGCTTCTTGAAAATCCAAAGCTTTTCAAAACACCCATCGTTCGCAACGGCAAGCAGGCGACCATAGGCTACCAGCCGGATATTTGGAAAACTTGGGAATAGGGGAAATGCAGTATTCATAATTAATTTTTTTTAACTGTGTTTATTTCACTAAGCCTGTCTTCGGCCGCTTTAATAGCTTCAGTTCCTGTTTTACACAATACGTTGATTCCTTTTACAATTGTTACAATTACAAAAGCTTCTGTTAATTCTTCAATAGTCAATCCCGCTTCTACAGCGGCAACAGCATGCGCTTTTGCACCGCTTACTTCATCGTCAATGCTGTCTAATATTGTAAAAATCAATTCTCTTGTCTTTTTTGGTAAATGTCCGTTTTGAATCGATTCGCGCATTACTAAATATCCCTTTAAGGAATCGGGACAATACTTTGAGAGTGCATCTGCAAAAGGCGGATCCCATTTTAATTCCTGCTTATAGTAATCCAATATTTTTTCATTATCTTTCATGATTAATTCAACCTCAGTTTTCATTATAATCATCCATGTCAATTTTTTGAATACCGCCGGCCTTTGTATTTGGGCTTCAACAGATTTCGCAGTCCTGCGAAAATCAAGTAGGCGAGCAGACAGCCCGCTGCATTCAAAATGACATCCTCAACTTCAACGCTTCTCAAAATGGTACCGGCTAAAATATTGTTCAGGAACTGCAAGCCTTCGATTCCGATGGGGACAAGCAAGGACAGGGCGGTCATCCGACCTAATTTGAAGCGGGGGTTGATAAGTGGAATTAGGATGCCAAGCGGCATCAGCATAGCAAAGTTGCCGCCGACTATGCGCAGAAACTCATTGTATTTCCCAATTCGGATTGAATTGTGCAGCATGTTTCCGGCGGATTCAAACGGTACCCAGGCAATCTGCTTGATTGCCCATTGTGTGGATTTTGCGCTGATATGCCAAGCACTCGGCATGGGTATTACCATCGTGAGTGATGCAAGCGCCCCAATGTAAACGAACAATAGCAATAGCAAGAAGCTTTGAAATGGTTTTTTGCGGTTAAAAAAGAAAATCAAGCAAATAACGTATACGATCAGTCCCGCCAACATTCCCTGCGACAGTGACGGGTCAATCAGTGCTGGTAACCATGTTGATTCGGACATTTTATCCCTCTTATCAGTCGAAATTAATACGATTATATAATAAAAATAAATAAAATACAACGTATAAAAGCATTCTGTCGTGCCAATAATTCCCTCGAAACATAAACTCAGAAGGGGATTACTTATGAAACTGTTTGAAAAATCGTTGTGTCTGGCACTTATTTTAACAGTGCTGTTTTCTTTTACAGGCTTTGCCGCCGGCTGTGAGGATATTCCGAACCATGTGCTTCGTCTGCACATTCTTGCCAATTCCGACTCGGCGGAGGATCAGGCTTTAAAGCTTAAGGTACGTGACCGGATTTTAGTCGAAAGCGCCGGATTGCTCGATAACATCAAAAATAAAACTGATGCGCAGAACGCAATCAAAGCGGCTATTCCGCGGCTGAAAACCGCCGCCGAGGATGAAATCAAAAAGCAGGGCTATCATTATCCGGTCAATGTTGAAATGACCCACATGTATTTTACCACAAGGGAATATACGACAGTCACCTTGCCTGCGGGCGATTACGACTCGCTGCGCGTGACCATTGGCAGCGCCGCAGGGCATAACTGGTGGTGCGTTATTTTCCCGCCGATGTGCCTGCCCGCCGCAGAGGAACCAAAGGAGCTCAGCGATGTTTTAAATGCAAAACAGCTGCAGATTGTGGAAGGAACAGGCGGATTCGAATACAAGTTCAAAACGCTTGAATGGTATGAGCAGATAAAAAACTACTTTGAAAAGCATTAGTACCGTTTTTGTCCCATCAATTATGCAGTACTTTTTAATACGCAGCATCTATGCTATAATCAGTTAAGAATCAATTCTTACTGAAGTTTGGGGGCATACGATGCTGCGTTTTGTTTTGGGTCGCTCGGGAAGCGGGAAAACTGAATATATTCGTGCCGCGCTGAAAAGCATGGCACAGACCTCATCTGAAAAGCTGATGCTGATTGTGCCGGAGCAGTCTTCATTTGAAAATGAACGGGCCATGCTCCACTTGCTCGGCGCAAAGGATGTTCAACGTGTTTCGGTCACCAGCTTTTCCCGCCTTGCCGACGCGGTGTTCCGCCGGTACGGCGGTGCCGCGGGCAGACGGCTGGATGACGGCGGGCGAAGTATCCTGATGAGCCTTGCTTTGGAGCAGGTAAAAGATCAGCTTAGTTTTTACCGCAAGAACGCGGAAAGCACCGAGCTGGTCGGGCTGATGATTTCCGCTTCCACGGAACTTAAAATGTGCGATGTAAAGCCGCTGGATATTGAGCGCGCGGCGCAGGGGATGCCCCGGAGCACATTAAAGCAGAAAATGAGCGAGCTTTCACTTATTTTTTCCGCTTATGACGCACTGGTGGCTCAAAGCTATGTCGACCCGCTCGACGACCTTACAAGACTGAAAAATGTATTACAGGAGCACGACTTCTTTACAGGATACACCGTTGCGCTTGATTCTTTCCAAAGCTATACGGTACAGGAATATCAAATTATCAATTTAATTTTAGAGCAGGCTGACGACTTGTATGTCACACTCTGCGCCGACCAGCTCGACGACCCAGAGCATGGCATGGGGCTGTTTTCGCTTGTTCGCCGCACCGGGAAAAACCTGATGCGTATGGCAAAACAGAATGATGTGAAAATCGCCGCGCCGGTTACGCTGCAGAGCGGACTTCGTTTTGAAAGCCCCTGTTTGTCTGCACTGGAAGCGGGTGCATACCGCTGCGGTCACAGCGCGGTTGACTGCGAAAATAACGATGTAACAATTTACGAAGCAAAAAACGCCTATGATGAGTCCGCGTTCGTTGCCGCCACCATCCGCAATTTAGTGATTGAAAAACAGCTCCGCTTCCGGGATTTCGCAGTGATTGCACGCACCCCCGATAATTACCGCGGCGTTTTGGACCTTTCTCTCGACCGATGGCAGATCCCATATTTTATGGATAAACCGCAGGCAATTGACGCCGAACCGCTGATGCGCCTTGTACTTTCCGCTTTCAAAATTGTGCAGTCAAGTTTTTCTTCCGACTCTGTGTTTTCCTATTTGAAAACAGGATTGACCGGCCTTAGTACCGACGAAATCTCTCAGCTTGAAAACTACACGTTTATTTGGAATATTTCCGGTGTGAAGTGGAAAGAGGAATGGACTGAGCATCCGCAGGGTTTTACCGAAAAGATGACCGACAGCGACCGGAAAAAGCTGTCGGAAATCAATGCGAGCCGTTCGGCGGCGGTCACTCCGCTGCTCCGTTTTGCATCCAAAATCAAGGAAGCTGACGGGGAAGGCATGGCAGCTGCAGCGTATGGTCTTTTACAGGATATTAAGGCTGCCGATCATCTGAAAGACCTTGCGGCGCACCTGTCGAAATGTGGTGAGCCGGAGCTTGCCGACCGTCAGTTGCGGCTTTGGGATTTATTGATGGAAATTCTTGACCAGACAGCGCTGGTTTTGCACGGCAGCGCCATTGCTCATACGCGTTACGCTGAGCTTTTACACCTTGTCATACTATCCAATAATATTGCAAGTATTCCACAGGGGCTTGACGAGGTAACGGTCGGCGGAGCAGATCGCATCAGAACGAACCAACCGAAGGTTGTGTTCTTAATCGGAGCAGTGCAGGGCGAGTTTCCGCTTGCCCCCGGCAACAGCTGCGTTTTCAGCGACGGTGAGCGCCGCGAACTGATACAGCTTGGTCTGCCGCTGAACGATACCCTCGAAGGTACGGCGGTACAGGAACGCTTTCTTGCGTATTCGGCGAGGAGTGCCGCGTCACAAGCCCTTTACATATCGTATCCTTTGTCCGGCGTTGCAGGCGAATCGAATTCACCGTCCACCATCCCGAGCGAGGCGTGTTCCATCTTGAAAAATATAACGATACTCAATGAACTTCTGCTGCCGCAAACTTATTTTGCAAATGCAAAGGAGCCCGCGTTTGAGCTCATGGCACAGCAGTGGAATCATAATACCGAGCTTTCGGCAACACTGAAAGATTTGTTTGGAAAACAGGGGTGTGACCATCGGCTTGCGGCCATTGACCGCGCCGCTGAAAACCGGCCGGCTGTTTTCAGTTCCGGGGACAAGGCACGCGAACTTTTTGGCGAAAATATGCATGTTTCGGCTACACAGATTGAAAAATTCTATTTGTGCCGTTTCCAGTATTTTTGCCGTTTCGGCCTGAACGCAAAGGAACGCAGAGCGGCCGAGCTCGATGCGTTGGAATACGGCAGCCTGATGCATTACCTGTTAGAAAAGCTTTTTAAAGATATCGGCAGCCAGGCAATCCTCATTATGGAACCTGATGAATTGAAACGTGAAATTATCATTCTTTTAAATATTTATGTGGAGGCAAAGTTAGGCGGAATCAAAAATAAAACTCCGCGTTTTGCCTACCTGTTCGCGCGCCTTGCCGATTCCGCGCAGGTAATCGCGTACCATATTGCCGAGGAACTTGCGCAAAGCGAATTCAAGCCGGTTGACTTTGAACTCGCAATCGGCAGCAGCGGCATTGAACCGCTTACGATTCCGCTGCCGGATGGCGGTCAGGTGGAAATTGAAGGCAAAATTGACCGCGTGGACATTATGCATCGTGATAACATCAGCTATTTGCGTGTCATCGACTATAAAACAGGGCATAAAGAATTCAAATTATCCGATATTATTTACGGCGTGAATATGCAGATGCTGATTTATTTGGCTGCCCTGAGCGAAAGCGGCGGTAAACGGTACGGCGAGGTTCAGTCCGCGGGTGTATTGTACATGCCCGCAAACCGTCCGGTCATTTCCGCTTCGCGCAGTACTTCGCCGGAAAAGATCGCGGAGGAAGCCGCTAAAAAGCTGCGCATGGACGGGCTTGTTCTAAATGATGCCGAAATTATTACTGCCATGGAGCATGGCGGGCAGGGGAAGTACATTCCCGTTACTTTAAAAGACGGCGTACCCAGCAAACTCGACCATGTTGTTTCCTCCGGCGAGTTAACCGGAGTGATGCTGCACATTAAAGGTTTGATAAGCGCAATGGCACAGGAGCTTCACGGCGGCGACGTTTCCGCAGTACCGCTTTCCGGTGGCTATGACGCCTGCGCGTGGTGCCCCTATTCCGCTGTCTGCGGCCATGAAAAAGACGATCCCACACGGCAAATGCAGCAGTGGGACAGGGACGCGGTTATACAGGAACTGACGAACAAAAAGGGAGATGACGTGCAATGAGCCAGCGCAAATGGACGCAAAGCCAGCAAAATGCGATAGACGCGCGCGACGAAACCCTTCTCGTTTCCGCTGCTGCTGGCTCAGGAAAAACCGCGGTTCTGGTACAGCGTGTCATTGAACGGATTACTGACCCTCAGAATCCCACCGATGCCGACCGGCTTTTGGTGGTTACGTTTACAAAAGCCGCCGCTGCGGAAATGAACAGCCGTATTACCGTTGAAATTGCGAAGCTACTCGAAGCAGACCCGATGAATGTACGTCTGCAGCGCCAGCAGATTTTGCTGACCCGCGCGCATATCAGCACCATTCACAGCTTTTGCAGCGAATTAATCAGGGAGAATTTTTACAAGCTTGGCATTTCGCCTGATTTTCGTATTATAGATGACAGTGAGATGGATTTGCTGCGCAGCGACGCGGTTTCCACCGTGCTTGAGGAATACTATACGCAGGATGACCCAGTCTTNNCCCAGTCTTTTTGGAGCTTGTCGAAGCTTTTGCGTCAGGTCGTGACGATGATCGCATTATTCAGACGGTAAACAATCTTTACGATTTCGTCCGGTCGCATCCGTTTCCAAAACGCTGGTTTGCGGAAAAAGCCGCCATGTACTCGTCCGCCGTTTCAGCGCCGCAAACGGTGTGGGGGAAAACTATCTTAAATTTTGCACAGGGTGCAATTGACTACTGCATTTCGCTTACCCGAAATTCAATTGCACTGATGAGTGAGGACGCGAAAATTGCCGATGCCTATTCAGACGGATTTAGCGCCGATTTGGCAGGGCTGATCAGTTTGAAAGCCGTGACGGACGCGGGAAATTGGGACAAAATCTCGTTCCAAACGAACAATTTCAGCTACTTAAGACTGAAGCCATTGCGCGGATACAGCGACGACCCGCTGAAAAACAAGCTGTCTGCCAGCCGGAAGGAGGTTCAGTCCACCATCAAAAAGCTTTCGGAGCTGTTCAGCGCTTCCGAAGAACAGTGCGGCGACGATATTGCCCGGCTGGCACCGCTTTTGCAAAAGCTGTTTGAAGTGACTGAAAAATTCGGAGAAGCGCTCAATCAGTTGAAGACCGAGCGCCGTGCAGCTGATTTCAGCGATTTGGAGCATTACGCGTTAAAGCTGCTTGTTCGGGATACGGATGGTGGTTTTGAACGTACCGCCGATGCCGCCGAACTTTCCTCACACTTCGATGATGTTATGGTGGATGAATATCAGGATACCAATGAAGCGCAGGATATGATTTTCCGCGCGATTTCACAGGACGAAAATAATCTGTTTATGGTCGGCGATGTAAAACAAAGCATCTACCGTTTCCGTCAGGCCATGCCACAGATTTTTCTGCGCCGCCGCGCGGATTATCCCGACTATAACCGGGATAAGAACGAATATCCGGCCTGTATTGTGCTGGATAAAAACTTCCGCAGCCGCCGCGGCGTGACCGAAGCCGTCAATTTTGTGTTTCGGCAATTGATGAGTGAGCAAACGGGCGAACTCGACTACACCAAAGCGGAGGAACTCGTTGCCGGCGCGGAATACCCTATGTGTGACGAACCCGCGGCACAGCTTGATATTATTGATTTATCCGTTTCTGAAAATGAAGATGATATGATCACAGCGGAAAGCCGCCATATTGCCGAACTGATTTATAAGATGACCGGCGACGGCACTACGGTTACGAATAAGGGGAAAGCGCGCCCAGTGGTGTACCGTGATATCTGCATATTACTGCGCAGTGCCAATAAATACGCCCATGAATATGCAAAAGCGCTGACCGCCCTCGGAATTCCCGCCTGGGCCGATACATCGGGCGGATTTTTTGCCGCCGCCGAGGTTGGCGTGGCCATTTCCCTTTTGCGCGTAATTGATAATCCGATGCAGGATATTCCGCTGCTGGCGGTGCTAATGAGTCCTATTTATGGCTTTACGCCGGACGATATGGCAGATATCCGCGTTCCATCCCGTAAGACCTCGCTCTATCTTGCGGTCGTATCAGCCGCACAAAACGGCAATGCGCGCGCGGCTGATTTTTTAAAGGATATTGATACATACCGCTCGTTGGCCGCCACCATGCCGTCCGACCGACTGATTCAAATCGTGTATGAAAAATCCGGATATATCAATCTGGTGCAGGCAATGCCCAACGGCGACATGCGCCTTGCCAATCTGCGGCTGCTGCTCGAGTACGCCAAAAAATATGAGGCTTCCGGGTACAACGGACTTTCCGGTTTCATTCGTTTTATCGATCGTCTGCAAAAAAACAATTCTGATTTGGCGCCCGCTTCCACTATCAGCGAGGCCGCCAATGTCGTCAAAATTATGAGTATCCACCGCTCAAAAGGACTGGAGTTCCCGGTTTGCATTCTTGCGGGCTGCTCAAGGCGCTTTAATAAGGATAGGGCGGATGTGCTTTTGCACCCGTCGTTGGGGTTAGGCGTAAAGCTGAAAAATCCCGAAACGCTCAGCCGTTACACCACCATGCCACGTGAGGCTGTCGCGTTAGAACTTGACCGCGGCGAAATGAGCGAGGAACTGCGTGTTCTGTACGTTGCCATGACCAGAGCAAAAGAAAAGCTGATTCTTATTACTACTGTTAAAGATGCGTCAAAGACTTTGGGCAAACTCGCTTCCCGTCTGACGGATGAAAACCGGGTTCAGCCTTATGTCGTGCGCAGTGTGAGCAGTATTTCCGATTGGCTGCTGCTCTGCGCGCTGCGCCACCCGAGCGGAGGCAAACTGCGCGATATGGCAGGTGCACTGCCCGGCATCACCGCCCCGGCGGACGAAGCATGGAGCATCAATTTGATCTATCCGCCAAACGACACAGCGGTCGAACAGGAGCAAAAAGCGATTGTACCCGCTCTGCCCAATGAGGTGCTTGAAGCCGAAATAACAGAAAATATTGAGTATGTTTATCCTTACGCCGCTTTGCAGGGAATTCAGGCTAAAGTTGCGGCGTCAGATTTGGCGGCGCGCGAATTTTCAGCACAGTATGCCGCAGTTTCCCGCCCTGCTTTTTTGAGCAAAGCGGGTTTGACTCCTGCCGAGCGCGGTACGGCACTGCACGCATATATGCAGTTTGCGGATTACGAAAAAGCTGCCGGAAATCCCCAAGGCGAATTGGAACGTCTCATCGAACAGGCCTACCTTACAAAGGAGCAGGGTGAAGCGGTGGATTTAGCCCGTGTGCATTCGTTTTTTGAAAGTTCACTTGCAAAGCGGATTCTTGCTTCGGAAAATGTGATGCGTGAATACCGATTTACCGTGGAAATAACCGCCGGTGATATCAAACCCGAACTTTCCGGTGAATTGCGGAATCAGTCCGTGGTGCTTCAGGGTGCGGTCGACTGTGCTTTTGAAGAAAACGGAAAACTGATTATTGTCGATAACAAAACCGATAAAACCAATAATCCCAAAGAACTGTGGGAGCGTTATCACTCCCAGTTAGCGCTTTACAAGATAGCGCTGGAGCAATGCACGGATTGGAAGGTCGGCGAATGCCTGCTCTATTCCTTTGGCTTAAATGCTGAAATATCATACTAAAATCCATTAAAGACATGTAATCACGTTTTTATAGCGCGAAGCGCGTTGGATTTAGCATGAGACGGGTTTTGCGCTTAAAATAAGCGTAAAACAAGCACGGCGTAGCCGGGCGTTCTCCAATNNATATACATTTTAATTGGAGAGTAGTATCAAATTAATTCTTGACAAATAGGATAGATGCTGATAAAATAAGTGAGTAAAACAAAGCGGAACACAACCGTGTTCACACCTGTGGGGTTTCGTCCGTCATGGGTCAATACTGTAAGATACTCATTTATGGGTTGACGTATTGGTGCGCGGGCGGATATTCTGCCCGCGCTTTAATTTAAACTGATAACGTGTTTTGGAGGTGCTTAACAATTAGCAACAAGGAACTGCAGATTAACGAGGAAATTCGTGACAAAGAAGTGCGCGTCATAGGCTCGGACGGCTCTCAGCTTGGGGTGATGACATCCGCTCAGGCTTTGGCAAAAGCATTCGAGGAAAATCTTGATCTTGTCAAAATCGCACCACAGGGTGTACCCCCGGTGTGCAAGATCATTGATTACGGCAAATTTAGATTTGAGCAGGCGAAGCGTGATAAGGAAGCAAAGAAAAACCAGCGCATCGTCGACATCAAAGAGATTCGTTTGTCTTTAAACATTGACACTCACGACTTTAACACAAAAGTCGGCCATGCAACCCGCTTTTTAAATGATGGCGATAAGGTCAAGGCTTCCATCCGCTTTCGCGGACGTGAAATGGGGCATCCCGAGCAAGGCTACGTCATAATGAGAAGTTTTGCCGCGGCACTCAGCGAGATTGCCAATGTTGAAAAGCCGGCAAAATTAGAGGGACGCAACATGTTAATGTTCCTTGCATCCAAACCCGCTAAGTAATCATTAATAAGGAGGACAATACCATGCCTAAAATCAAGACACATTCAGGCGCTAAAAAGCGCTTCAAGCTTTCTAAAAACGGAAAGGT
Organism: Ruminococcaceae bacterium UBA1865; assembly: GCA_002338255.1. Taxonomy (GTDB): domain Bacteria; phylum Bacillota; class Clostridia; order Oscillospirales; family Acutalibacteraceae; genus Caproiciproducens. The sequence continues at coordinate 90,817 of DDHX01000032.1, forward strand.
TATTCGCGGCCACGCAAACAAATCACACATCTTAAATAAGAAGACCACCAAGCGTAAAAGAGGCCTCAGAAAAACCACTGTTGCCGACCAGACAAATGTGGCACAAGTAAAGAGATTAATTCCTTATAAATAAGGATTAGTCGTAAATTTAAAATAACCATCTATATGGAGGTAACATAATGGCACGTGTAAAAGGTGCGTTGATGACACGCAAGAGAAGAAAAAAGACCTTAAAGCTTGCAAAAGGCTATTGGGGTTCCAAAAGTAAACATTTTAAGATGGCCAAACAGGCCGTAATGAAGTCCGGCAACTACGCATATGTCGGCCGTAAGGCAAGAAAAAGAGATTTCCGCCGCTTATGGATTACCCGTATTTCTGCCGCATGCCGTGCAAACGACATGAGCTATTCCGTGTTTATGAACGGATTGAAAAAAGCAGAAGTTACCTTAAACCGCAAGATGCTTGCAGAAATTGCAGTTGCCGATGAGGCCGCATTTAAAAGCTTGATCGAAAAAGCGAAAGCAGCACTATAAAAAGCTGTAATTGCGCCCGGAATACACCCGGGCGCAAATTTTATATGGAGAGAACATTATGCCTGACCTTATAACAAGCCGTCAAAATGAAACAATTAAATCCGTGTCCCGCCTTTCTTCCTCCGCGGAAATCCGCAGGGAGCAGGGCCTTTTCATGGTTGAGGGAGCGCGGCTCTGCGCCGATGCTGCCAAGAGCGGAATGGCGGTTAAAATGTTGTTTTATACAGCGCAAGCCAACGAAAAATACGGTAATTATATCAGTGAAGTCGCTGAGATTTCGGAACAGATTTATGAATTTGAGCCCCATGTTGCCGAACTTTTATCCGACACGAAAACACCACAGGGCGTTTTTTGTGTCTGTGAGATGCGGCGCGGTGCTTTAGGACTGTCCGGTATCAATCCAAAGCTTCACTATCTTGCACTTGAAAATATTCAGGATCCAGCCAACTTGGGTGCGGTTCTGCGTACAGCGGAAGCATTGGGAATCGGCGGCGTCATATTGACCGGAAGTTGTGATATTTATTCTCCAAAGGTACTCCGTGCGAGCATGGGAGCGATTTTCCGCTTCCCGTTCTTCCTTGCGGACAATATGGCTGAAGCTGTAAAACAGATGAATGCTGCCGGCTTTATAAGTTTCGCCGCAGTTCCGGATGCAGATGCACAGGAAGTAACCACAATCGACTTTCACCAACCCTCGGTTCTGGTTGTCGGCAACGAGGGCAACGGTCTTACACAGGAAGCAATTTCTGCCTGTACCGGTACGGTGACTATTCCAATGCTTGGCAGGGCGGAGTCACTGAACGCGTCGGCTTCCGCCGCAATTCTGATGTGGGAAATGATGCGGTCAAAGTCTGGGGGCAGTTCAGATGCAGCTCGATAAAAGAGCCTATTGGGTATGGCTGCAGCACGGCTTGGGCGCAGGCAGCTCAAAGCAGAACCGTATTCTCTCGAACTATCATACTTTAGTCGATTTTTATGAGGCGGGTATGGAGGGGTGGCTTTTAGAAGGCTATTTTACGCACGGCGAGTTTGAAAAGCTAAGCTCCTTTTCAGCTCCTGACGCTGCGGCTTTAATTGAATACAGCGAAAAAATCGGCCAGCAGGTCGTTACTCCGGAATGTGACAACTATCCGGAACCGCTCAGGCAGATTCATAATCCACCTTGTGCGCTCTATGTAAAAGGTACGCTGCCGGATTTTTCAGCGCTGGTCAGCATTTCCATCGTAGGTACGCGCAAAGCGACCGCGACGGGTATCGCCACCGCACGCAGCTTTGCTTTCGAGTTGGCCAAGCAAGGGGCGGTTGTTGTCAGCGGCGGCGCTTTGGGAATTGACACTGCATCCCATAAAGGCGCCTTGCAGGCAGGTGGTAAAACCGTGTGTGTGCTCGGCTGTGGAATTGACTTTAACTATTTAATGGGCAATGCGGCGCTGCGTGCGGCGATTGCAAATTCCGGTGCGGTTATTTCCGAGTATCCGCCCAATACACAGGCAATCAATTCTAATTTTCCAATTCGCAACCGTATTATATCCGGTTTAACTTTGGGCACGCTCGTAGTTGAGGCCGCAGGAAAAAGCGGCTCGCTGATTACCGCGGATTATGCGCTTGAACAGGGAAGAGATGTTTTTGCCGTTCCTGCCGGGATTTTCAGTCCTGTTTCACAGGGTGTAAACAACTTGATTAAAAGCGGAGCCAAACCTGTATCCAACGCGGGCGAAATTTTAGAAGAATATGTTTATCGGTTTCCCGATAAAATTAATTTGAATGACGATAAAACTAACGTGATTCTTCATTCTGCCGATACAATATCGAATATCTTTGATGAAGGAACTACTGCTGAACCGCTCTGCGAGGCTGATTTTTCTGCCGACGCGGTGAACCTCTATTCAAAATTGAAGAATACACCTTGCCATATTTCTGAATTAGAACAGCTTACCGGCATCTCCACCGCGCGACTTCTGACAGCGGTAACCGAACTGGAACTTGCGGAAAAAATAAGCTCTCATTCAGGTCGTCGTTACAGTTTGCCGCGATAAACGTTGTTAAAAACTGCCGATGTATGCGGCAGATTTTAAAAATGTTTAATATTTTTTTCAAATACTCATTCTTGTTGGATAAAAATATCAGAACATTCCATATTAAGAAAGTTCAAATGAGGTGATTTCCATGTCAAAGCTTGTGATCGTTGAATCACCGGCCAAGGCCAAAACAATCAAGAAGTTTTTAGGCTCCGGCTACGAAGTAATCGCGTCCATGGGGCATGTACGTGATTTACCGGAGAGCCGTTTGAGTGTTGATGTAAAAAATGACTTTAAACCTAAATACGATATCATTAAGGGAAAAGAAAAACTGGTACAGGAGTTAAAGGACAAGGCGGAAAAAAGTGACGCAGTCCTGCTCGCGACTGACCCGGATCGCGAGGGCGAAGCCATTTCGTGGCATCTGGCATATATTTTGGGGTTAAGTACCGAAGATGATAATCGCATTACATTTAATGAAATTACAAAAACGGGCGTTACAAACGGAATGCAGAATCCCCGCAAAATTGACATAGACCTTGTCAATGCACAGCAGGCGCGCCGTATTTTGGACCGTCTTGTGGGTTATAAGCTCAGCCCGTTTCTTTCACAGAAAATCCGCCGCGGGCTTTCCGCCGGCCGTGTGCAATCTGTTGCGGTACGGATCATCGTGGACCGCGAAGAGGAAATCCGAGCCTTTGTGCCGGAGGAATACTGGACAATTGACGCGAAGTTCAACCCACAGAGCTCACGTAAGGTTTTCAGCGCAACTTTTTACGGTGACACCCAAGGCAAAATGAAAATCACCAATCAAGAGCAGTCCGACCGGATTCTCTCTGATTTAAATGATGCAGAGTACCGTATTACCAAAGTGAAAAAGGGCACGCGCAAAAAAAATCCTGCGCCGCCGTTTATTACATCAACGCTTCAGCAGGAGGCCTCGCGCAGGTTAGGCTTTCAGGCACGCCGTACAATGAAAGCGGCACAGGAGCTTTATGAAGGTGTTGAAATTAGCGATATGGGCGCTGTCGGTTTAATTACTTATATGAGAACCGATTCTCTGCGTATTTCCGAGGATGCGATTAAGGATGCAAACGATTATATCTTAGAGCGGTGGGGCAAAAAGTACCTGCCCGATACCCCGCGCCATTTTAAAACGAAAGCGGGTGCCCAGGACGGCCATGAAGCAATCCGCCCGTCCATGCCCAGTCTTTCGCCGGACAAGGTGAAAGAAAGCCTTTCAAATGATCAATTTAAATTGTACAAACTCATTTGGGAACGCTTTATTGCGTGCCAAATGTCCAATTGTCTGCAAAGCACGGTACAGGCTGATATTCAGGCAAAGGACTACATTTTTAAAGCTTCCGGCTATACCGTTACTTTTGACGGATACACGGTGCTTTACGAAGAGGGCAAGGATGAAGAGACGGAAAAAGAGACGACTCTTCCGCTGCTCGAAAAAGATATGCTGCTGAAGCTGAAAGAAATTGCCGGCAGCCAGCATTTCACACAGCCGCCGGCCTACTATACCGAAGCTTCGCTCATCAAGGCGCTTGAAGAAAACGGAATTGGCCGTCCGTCAACTTACGCTGCGACAATTTCGACCATTACGGGTCGTGAATATGTCGTACGTGACGGCAAATCTTTAAAGCCAACCGAACTCGGTGAGGTTTCCACCAAGCTGATGAAAGAACGCTTCCCCAAAATAGTGAATATGAAATTTACAGCACAGGTTGAAGATGACCTCGATAGTGTCCAGAGTGGTGCGGTTGACTGGATTCAGACGCTTCATAATTTTTACGGAGACTTTGAAAAAACTCTGAAACAGGCCAAAGAGGATATGCAGGGTGTGAAAATTCCTCTTAAAGAAGACGAGACTGATATTATCTGCGAAAAATGCGGCCGTAAAATGGTCATCAAGATGGGCAGATACGGAAAATTCATTGCGTGCCCGGGTTACCCGGAGTGCAAGAATATTAAGAAGCTCGTTCAGGAGACCGGCGCGGAATGCCCGAAGTGCGGTGGCAAGGTCATTGTTAAGAAGTCTAAAAAAGGCAGAATTTTCTATGGCTGCTCCGAGTATCCGAATTGTGACTTTATTTCATGGGATGAACCGACAACGGAAAAATGCCCTCGCTGCGGAAAAACATTGTTAAAGAAAAAAGGGAAACATCCAAAAATCTATTGCATTACGCCGGATTGCGGCTATGAAAAGACGGAGGAAGAATGAGTATCAGAGTTATTGGCGCGGGTCTTGCCGGGTGCGAGGCCGCGTGGCAAATCGCCGAGGCTGGAATTGAAACCGAGCTTTATGAAATGAAGCCGGTCAAGTTTTCCCCGGCGCATCACAACTCAAATTTTGCCGAACTGATTTGTTCCAATTCCCTCAAAGCCGAGCGTGTGGAAAGCGCCGCCGGTCTGCTCAAAGAAGAGATGCGGCGTTTAGGTTCGCTGCTGATGCAATGTGCCGATTCCTGCCGGGTTCCGGCGGGTGGAGCGCTTGCGGTTGACCGCGATGCTTTTTCAGAAGCCGTAACACAAAAAATCGGCAACCATCCCCATATTCATATCCACCATGAGGAGATAAAAGAAATACCCGGCGATGGCATTACCGTGATTGCTACGGGCCCGCTGACTGCCGATACACTCGCTGCCCAAATTTCCGCACTTTGCGGCGGCAGTTTAAGCTTTTTTGATGCTGCCGCACCCATTGTGACAGCCGAAAGTCTTGACATGGACAAAGTTTTTGCCGCTTCGCGCTATGACAAGGGCGGCGATGATGCTTATCTGAACTGCCCAATGAACAGGGAAGAGTATGAACGCTTTTACGCGGCGCTGATTTCAGCCGAACGCGCACCTGTGCATGATTTTGATGTTGCCGACCCAAAGGTTTACGAGGGTTGCATGCCTGTCGAAGTGATGGGGCAGCGTGGGCAGGATACCCTGCGTTTCGGCCCGCTCAAACCTGTCGGACTACGCGACCCGAAAACCGGTCATCGGCCGTGGGCAGTGGTGCAATTAAGACGTGAGGACAAAGCGGGTACGCTCTTTAATTTAGTTGGCTTTCAGACGAATCTGAAATTCGGGGAACAAAAACGTGTTTTCGGCCTGATACCGGGACTTGAAAACGCGGAGTTCGTAAGATATGGGGTAATGCACCGCAATACTTTTCTGAATTCGCCGCAGGTACTCCATTCCGATTACAGTCTAAAAATGAATCCAAATTTGTTTTTTGCAGGTCAAATCACAGGGGTCGAAGGCTACATGGAATCTGCTTCCTCCGGCATGATGGCTGGAATCAATGCCGTGCGCCGCGAGAATAATGAAAATACGCTGACTTTGCCCGGTACGACGATGATCGGTGCATTGAGCCGCTACATTGCGGCGGGCAGCGAAACAAATTTTCAGCCTATGGGCGCAAATTTCGGTGTTATTCCGCCGATTGAACCGCACATTCGAGATAAAAAAGAGCGCTATGCCGCATTTTCGGCACGCGCTTTGCACGAGTTAAATGAAATGATGTTAGCAAACCAATTATCGCAATACTGAGAATAGGGGTGTGTCACATGAAAATCATAGTTGATGCCTTTGGCGGCGACAATGCGCCGCTTGAGATTTTGAAGGGCTGCGCGCAAGCCGTGGAAAAACTTGACGTTGACATTATGTTGACCGGCCGAGAAGATGAAATCCGCCGTGTCGCACAGGAGAACGCAGTCTCTTTAAACCGTATGGAAATCATTGATGCTCCCGACGTTATCACAATGGAAGATCACGCCGGCGAAATTATGAAGTCAAAAACAAACTGTTCCATGGCTGAAGGCTTGCGCAGGCTTACAGCAGGGGAAGGCGACGCCTTTATTTCCGCGGGCAACAGCGGCGCTTTGGTTGTTGGTGCCACCTTAATTGTTAAACGTATTAAGGGAATTAAGCGTGTTGCATTTGCTCCAATCATGCCGAAAAACGATGGCTGTTTTATGCTGATTGACAGCGGTGCGAATGTGGAATGCAAAGCTGATATGCTTCGCCAGTTTGGCGTAATGGGCTCCATTTACATGCAAAAAGTAATGAATATTACAAATCCACGTGTCGCACTTGCCAACATTGGTACAGAGGATCATAAGGGCGGCGAGCTTCAACACGAAGCGTTCGCGCTGCTGAAGGACTCAAATCTCAATTTCGTAGGCAACATCGAAGCGCGCGACATTCCGCTTGATGCGGGAGAAGTCATCGTGGCCGATGGTTTTACCGGCAACGTTATCCTGAAAACATATGAAGGCGTTGCCATCATGCTGATGGGCAAGGTCAAGAATATATTTACAAAAAGTTTTCTCAACAAATTGGCTGCGGCAATAGTTTTAAAAGATATCAAGGCGCTTAAAAAAACCATGGACTACAATGAATACGGCGGGGCACCGCTAATGGGCTGCGCTAAGCCTGTATTCAAGGCGCACGGCAGCGCAAAGGCAAAAACCTTTTATAACGCACTTCGCCTTACAAAAGCTTATGTTGCCGGTGGTGTTGTGGATGAAATCGCGAGTTCTGTTGCAGACTATAAGAGTAATTTCATTGAGACGGATGTTAGCGAAGACTCCTAAGTTAATACTGAATTCGCTTTATTGGAGCGTGTATTTATGAAAGAATTAGAAGAAAAGTTAGGGTATCATTTTAAAAACCAAAGTTATCTCAAAACAGCTTTAACGCACTCGTCCTATGCGAACGAGGCTAAGGTGCCGGGCGGCAGCAATGAACGCCTTGAATTCTTGGGCGATTCCATTTTAGGTGTCGTTGTTGCGGACTACCTGTTTAAAAATTTTTCAGACTTACCGGAGGGCGACCTCACCAAAAAGCGGGCCGCACTCGTTTGTGAAAAAGCATGCTGTGGTTTTTCAAAGCAGCTTGATGTCGGAAAATATTTGCTTTTAAGTCACGGCGAACAAAATTCCGGCGGGCGTACCCGTTCGTCGATTTTAGCCGACGCATTTGAGTCGATTATCGCTGCGATTTATATTGACGGCGGTATGGAAGAGGCTCGCGAATTTATCCTTCGATTTGTTTTGCCGTTGCTGCAAACAGCAAAGCCAAAAACGTTCAAGGACTATAAAACCGCATTGCAGGAAATTATCCAGCAAAACCCCGAGGAGCATTTGGAATATGTATTGACCGGCGAAAGCGGCCCTGACCACGACAAGCATTTCACGGTGGAAGTACATTTGAACAGTAATGTAATTGGCAAGGGCGGCGGGCGCAGCAAAAAGGAAGCCGAGCAGCAGGCCGCTCGTGAAGCAATGGAGCTGATGGGCTATTGAAGCACGCGAATGTGGCGATTTTTGTTCCCCATAACGGCTGCCCGCACCAATGTAGCTTCTGTAACCAGCGGAGCATCACCGGCAAGCTGTCACAGCCAACGCCGCAGGATGTTTTGGATGCAGTTGACATTGCAAAAGCAAGCCTTGGCAAAGATATGCAAAATGCTGAAATTGCCTTTTTTGGCGGCAGTTTCACCGCAATTGAACGCGGCTATATGGCTTCACTTCTGAACGCGGCAGTGCCTTTCGTCAAAGACGGCACTTTCGCGGGAATCCGAATTTCCACAAGGCCGGACTATATTGATGATGAGATTTTGGCTCTTTTAAAGCGATACGGCGTTACCGCAATTGAACTCGGCGCTCAGAGTATGGACGACCGTGTGCTGAAACAAAACGGGCGCGGCCACACCGCAAAACAAGTTGAAGACGCGGCAAAGCTGATCAAATCATACGGATTTACACTCGGATTACAAATGATGACGGGTCTTTACGGCGATACGGCTGCGGGCGGCTTTCAAACTGCTGAGAAATTGGCCGCACTCAATCCGGAAAATATCCGGATTTACCCGACCATTATTATGCGTGGCACGGAGCTGGGCGATCAATACCTCAGAGGTGAATTTAAGACACTGAATTTGGATGAAACGGTGGAACTTTGCGCGGGGCTTCTCGATTTTTTTGAAGAACGCGGTATTGCAGTGATACGCCTTGGCCTGCACAGTTCACCCGAACTGGAACGGGACATGCTTTCCGGCCCGTGGCATCCTGCTTTTCGTGAACTCTGCGAAAGCAGCCGTATACTTCATAAAATGATTGATGTTTTAACACGAAACAATATACCAAAAGGCACAATTACGGTGAAAGTCAACCCAAGAACAGTTTCCAAGGCAACAGGGCAGAAGAAAAGCAATTTAAATGCGCTTTGTGACCTTGGATATCAAGTGAGAATTATGCCTGATTCCTCCGTTTTGGAGAACTGCTTTACGATAGAATAATTTGGGGTGAGAACATGCTGCTAAAATCGCTGGAAATTCAAGGATTTAAGACGTTTCCAGATAAAACAACGCTGAGCTTCGACAATGGAATAACTGCGGTTGTCGGCCCTAACGGCAGCGGAAAAAGGAACATCAGCGACGCGGTGCGCTGGGTCTTGGGCGAACAGTCGACTCGAGTGCTTCGCTGCACCAAAATGGAAGATGTTATTTTTAACGGAACCCATGCCCGCAAGGCACAGGGCTTTGCTGAAGTTACACTGAATATAGACAATGCCTCCCGCCAACTGCCGTTTGACGGCGATAACGTGGCGGTTACACGCCGCTACTACCGCTCCGGCGACAGCGAGTATCTTATCAATAAAGTGGCAGTCCGCCTCAAGGATGTCAATGAACTTTTTATGGACACCGGTTTGGGACGTGACGGCTATTCGATTATTGGGCAGGGTAAAATCGATAGTATTGTTGCCGCCCGTTCTGAAGACCGTCGTGAAATTTTTGAAGAGGCCGCTGGGATTTCCCGTTTCCGTTATCGTAAGGAGGAATCCGAACGCAGGCTGAACCAGGCCGAGGACAATTTACTGCGGCTGCGTGATATTCTGACAGAATTAGAGGATAGGGTCGGCCCGCTAAAAGAACAAGCCGAAAAGGCCGAGCAATATATTACATACGCGGGTGAAAAGCGTACTCTTGAAATCGGACTCTGGCTAAACACCCTTGATCAATCCGGTCAGATTCTGCGCGAACATAATGATAAAATTATCATCGCAAAAAATCAGCACGATGCCATCGAGCAGGAGTTAAGCGAAATTGACGCTGAAATCGAAGCGAATTTCAGAGATTCCAGCGCGTCTACCGCCAAGGTGGACGAAATCCGCCAGGAAGCCGCGAAGTTAGAAGAAAACGCGGCTAAAAAAGATGGGGAAGCATCTGTCCTGCAAAATGATATTCTTCACAATAACGAAAACATCGTGCGTATCAAGCGGGAAATTGAGCAGAGTGCTCTTTCCGGCAAAAATATGGACGATGAAATTGAAGAGAAGAATAAGCAAATTACTGAAAAGACACAATACATAAATGGAAAAAATGCGGAATCGGCAGCCTGTTCCGAAAAACTCAATCAAATCCGGCAGGGTATGAGTGAAACGACTGCAAAGATTGATGGATATACGAGCCAAATTGTGGACTTGACTGCAAAAGCAACGGAAGCAACAGTGGCCGAAATGACCGCCGCTTCTTCCATTTCTGAAATAGAACTCCGCCTTTCCACAGTCGGTGAAACTCTTCAGTCTAAACAGGCGCGCGCGCTCGAACTGAAAAACACAGCCACGGACTACGCAAAAATGCTTTCAGATACCGATGACCGCATGAATTCGCTTTCCAACTCCGTCAAGGGCTACGAATTGCGTTTGAACTCCCGCCGCCAGCGTATGGAAACGATGAAGCAGCAGAGCGATACACTCAATTTGGACGCACAGGAGCGTTCGCGCCGTGCACACTTGCTGGAAGAACTTGAACGCAATTTAGAGGGTTTTTCACAAAGTGTAAAAGCGGTTATGAAAGAGGCCGACCGCGGCACAATCAGCGGCATACACGGCCCGGTGTCGCGCATAATTAAAGTGCCGGCGCAGTATACGATTGCAATTGAAATAGCGCTTGGCGCGGCAATGCAGAATATTGTAGTTGGCAATGAACAGGATGCAAAACGGGCGATTCAGCTATTAAAACAGCGGAATTCCGGTCGTGCGACCTTCCTGCCGCTTTCCACCATCAAGGGGAATATTCTGCAGGAAAACGGTCTTGATGATTGCCCGGGCTTTGTCGGCGTTGCCGGTAAGCTGTGTAGCTGTGATGAAAAATATAACGGAATTTTAAATTCCCTTTTGGGGCGAATTGTTGTTGCCGAAGACCTGGACAGTGCCGTGGCAATCGCGAAACGGTATGGATATCATTTTCGTATCGTTACTCTTGACGGTCAGGTCGTCAACGCGGGCGGTTCACTGACCGGCGGTTCCTTTGCAAAAAATTCCGGACTGCTGAGCCGTGCAACCGAAATCGAACGGTTGAAGGTACAGGCCGCCGAATTAAAAGGCAAAGCGGAACAGGCTGCTGCCGCGTTAAAAACCGCAATTGAGGAGGTTTCCGCTGCTGAAGCTGCGCTTGCTGCCTCCAAAGCGGAACTTGCCAATACGCAGGAGGAACGTTTCAAAATCGACGCTGAACATAAACGTGCCCTCGCCGATTTTGCGACTGTAACCAACGACATTCATGTTCTTAATACCGAAAAAGAAACAGCCGGTGCAAGGTTGAGCGACCAAAAAAAGACGAGGGAAACCGCTCAGTCGCAGTCAAAGGAAATTATTGAAAAGAAACTTGCGCTGCAGGATGAGTTGAACCAAATCAGTTCCAGCCGCGGTGAGCTTAATCAAATTAGTGATGAGTTGTCTTCCAATTTACAGGAAATTCGTATTGCCTGCCTGTCGGCACAAAAGGACATTGAATCATTACGCGCCGGCATCTCGGATATTGAACACCGCAGGCTTGACCACGAAGGCAAGGCGGATACGCTTAATCAGGAAATTAAGGAAGTACAGACGGCTACCATCGCATTGACTGTGCGGATTAATGACTTACATAAGCAGGGGCAGGAGCTGCGCGAAGCCGCTCAAAAATCCGATGAACAGATTCAGCAATTAAACGCGAAGCGCATGGAATATGAACGCCTTTCTGTGGAGTTGCGTACCAAAGAACGTGAAAAATCTACTGATAAAGAAAAAATCGGTCATGATTTGGCCCGCTTGGAAGAACGCAAAGCCAACCTGCAAAAAGAATATGATGAAATAATCAGCCGCTTATGGGAAGAATATGAATTGACCCGCCGCGAAGCCGAAGAAGTCGGGGCGAAGATAGAAAATTCTGCCACGGCTCAAAAACATTTAAATGAGTTAAAAAATAGAATTAAAGCACTGGGTTCGGTCAATGTTGCGGCGGTCGAGGAATACAAAGAGGTTTCCGAACGCTATGAATTTATGACCAAGCAGGTTACCGATGTTGAAAAGAGCAGGGACGAGCTGAAAAAGCTCATCGGCGAACTGACTCACCAAATGCGAGATTTGTTTGTAACCCGCTTTCAGCAGATCAATGAACACTTTCAGCAAACCTTTCAGGAACTGTTCGGGGGCGGCACAGCCTCACTTGCGCTGAGCACGCCGGATAATATTTTAAATTCCGGTATTGATATTGCCGTTCAGCCGCCGGGTAAAATTGTAATGCATCTGGAGTCGCTTTCCGGCGGAGAAAAAGCGCTTGTGGCCATTGCGCTGTACTTCGCAATTATGAAGGTCAGCCCTCCGCCGTTCTGTGTGCTCGATGAAATCGAAGCCGCGCTTGACGACGTTAATGTTGACCGCTTTGCCGCCTACCTGCGCCGCATGAACAAAAATACACAGTTTATTGTCATTACCCACCGCCGCGGCAGCATGGAAGAGGCCGACGTTCTTTACGGCGTTACCATGCAGGACGAAGGAGTCTCAAAGCTTCTTGAGCTGCGCGCAACCGAAATTGAAGCAAAGCTGGGAATGAAAGAACAGTAGTGGATAAAGGAGAAATCATAAATGGGCTTTTTTTCAAAGATTAAAGAAGGACTAAAAAAGACAAGAGATAAAATGAGTACATCGGTAGAGTCCATGCTGCACTCCTTTACCGTAATAGACGAATCTCTTTTTGAAGAGCTTGAAGAGTTACTTGTGATGGGCGACGTCGGTATGCCGACCGCGGAACGTATCTGCGACATTCTGCGCAAAAAAGTTAAGGAAAAGGGTGTCACCGACCCGAACGAAATCTTTAATATGCTTCGTGATACGGTTGCGGAAATGTTAAGGGGTGGTGAGGAGCTTCATATCGACACAAAGCCGTCCGTTATTCTTGTAATAGGCGTTAATGGNNACAACCACCATCGGTAAAATCGCATCCAAGCTGACACAAGAAGGCAAAAAGGTTATTATGGGCGCCGCGGATACATTCCGTGCTGCCGCAATTGACCAGCTTGAAATTTGGGCGCAGCGTTCCGGTGCCGAAATCGTCAAACAGTCCGAAGGAAGCGACCCTGCCTCCGTTGTGTTTGATTCTATCGCCGCCGCAAAGGCGAGAGGTGCGGATGTAGTCATTTGCGACACAGCCGGCCGGCTTCACAACAAAAAGCATTTGATGGATGAGCTTGCAAAAATCAGCCGTGTGATTGACCGGGAACTTCCCGGCGCGGATAAAGAGGTTCTGTTGGTACTCGATGCGACGACCGGCCAGAACGCCGTTAATCAGGCACGCGAGTTCAAAAACGCCGCAGGAATAACCGGAATTGTATTGACGAAGCTCGACGGTACCGCGCGCGGCGGCGTTGTCCTTGCAATTCGTGAAAACCTAAATATTCCCGTTAAATTTATCGGGGTGGGCGAGCAGGTTGATGATCTTCAGCCATTCAATGCCGATGAATTCGCAGAAGCTTTATTTAATAGATAGGGGACAATAATGGCTACATTTATCATTGCGACTCACAATCAACATAAATTGAGCGAGTTGGAACGTATTCTGACTCCTTTGAAGATTGATGCCGCCACGGCTCAGCTTGACGAAGTTGAGGAAACAGGCACTACCTTTGCGGAAAATGCTTTTTTAAAAGCCGAAGCCGCCTGTCGTCAGACAGGAATGCCCGCCGTTGCGGATGATTCCGGACTGATGGTCGACGCATTAAAAGGCGCACCCGGAGTGTATTCTGCACGTTACGCCGGCGAGGGCGCAAGCGATATGGACCGCATTCAAAAGCTGCTGTTGAACTTAAAGGACGTTCCAAAGGAAAGACGAACTGCAAAATTTGTCTGTGCGATCTGCTGTGTGTACCCGAATGGGGACATCGTCACAGCGCATGGTGAGTGTGCAGGCACAATCGGCTTTGAACCGCAGGGCAGTGACGGCTTTGGCTACGACCCAATTTTCTTTATAAATGAAAAATCCTTCGCGCAACTTACCGCAGAGGAAAAAGATAAAATTAGCCACCGTGGCCGCGCTCTTAAAGAATTTGCGGCTCAATTACAACAAATAAAGGAGCAGAACCAATGATTACAAGTAAACAACGCGCCTTTCTGCGCTCACTTGCAAATGACATCGATACGATTCTGATGGTTGGAAAATCCGGTATCGGCAGCGATATTATCAAACAGGCCAATGATGCCCTTACCGCACGTGAAATTATAAAAGCAAAGGTGCTCGAAACAGCGCCTGTTTCCGCAAAAGAAGCCGCTGAATCGGTTGCAGAACAAACTAACTCGGAAGTTGTTCAGGTTATCGGTTCAAAATTCGTACTTTATCGTAGAAATACCAAAGAACCCAAAATTACTCTTCCCAAAGCACCTAAAAAGTAATATGATATAAGGTGGAATTATGCAGAAAATTGCAATATTCGGAGGTACCTTTAATCCGATTCATAACGGGCATATTCATTTGGCAAAACAATTTGCGCTGCTGCTCGGTGTGGAAAAGATGATATTGATACCGGCTCTTATGCCGCCGCATAAGCAGGCAAAGAATCTTGCTTCGGCAAAGGACAGGCTTGAAATGTGCCGCCTTGCCGCGGCTGAGAACCTGTTTGAAGTAAGTGATATTGAAATGAAACGCCAGGATCTCAGTTATACCTCCGATACCCTGCGGGAGCTGAAACAGACTTACCCGGATTCCGAGCTTTATCTCATTACAGGGGAGGATATGTTCCTCACCTTGGCTCACTGGCACGAGGCGCAGACAATTTTTGAGCTTGCCACCATTTGCGCCGCCCCGCGCAGCAACAGCGGACTTGAAAAGCTCGTGGACTATGCGAAGATTTTGCAGCGGAACAGCGCAAAAACGATCATAGAAAATATTGATTATCTTCCCATTTCGTCAACCATGGTTCGCAATGCAGTAAAAAACGGGAAGAACATAGCCGGGCTTGTTCCTCCTGTGGTTGCGGATTATATTATTGAAAATAATTTGTATTTGGAGCAGGAAAATGAATAACACCGATTACAAAGCAATTATAAAACCATTTCTCAGTGAAAAGCGGTATCATCATTCCGTATGTGTCAGCGAAGAAGCCGTACGCCTTGCAAAAAAATACGGTGCAAATGAAGAAAAAGCGGCAATTGCGGGGATTCTTCACGATATTATGAAGGATATTCCGCATGAGGAGCAACTAAAAATGATGACTCATTTTGACATCGTACTTACCGACGTGGAACGCAGCGCACAAAAGCTGTGGCATGCCATGCTCGGAGCGGCGTATCTTGAAAATGAACTTCATATTACTGATCCCGAAATTCTGAACGCTGTGCGCTACCACACCACCGGTCGTGCCGACATGACTTTGCTTGATGAAGTGCTGTTTATTGCCGACTTTATTTCAGCCGACCGTGATTATACAGGTGTTGAAGAATTACGCAACGCTGCTGATGTGAGTCTCGAACAGGCCATGATTGAAGGTATCAGTTTTACCATCAAGGATTTGGTTCAAGGCTATAAGCCGATTCATCCGGATACCATTGCTGCCTATAATCAGGTGGTATTAAAATATAAATCATAATTATTTTTAAATCGAAAGGTTGTTGAGAATGACATCACTTGAACTTGCTAAAGAAACCGTAAAAACTATGGACGACAAAAAAGCGCTGGATTTAAAAGTCATCGGCATTAAAGATATTTCAGTTATTGCAGACTATTTTGTTTTGGCGACCGGCACAAGCAGCACCCACGTAAAAGCACTTGCGGATGAAGTCGAATTTAAGATGAAGCAAATTGGAATCAGCCCGGAGCACATCGACGGTTACCGTTCCAACACATGGATTATTTTGGACTACAGTGACGTAATCGTTCATGTTTTCACCCCCGATGCGCGTGAGTTTTACAATCTTGACCGTTTGTGGCAAGATGGGGAGAGCATTGATTTGTCCAACGTTATCAAAGCATAAAGAATACGGGAGCGAAGGAAAAAATGAAATACGATCATAAACCAATTGAAAAAAAATGGCAGGACAAATGGGAGCAAGCCGGCGTTTTTCACGCCTCCAATACTTCTGAAAAGCCGAAATATTACGCCTTGATTGAATTCCCCTATCCGTCCGGACAGGGGCTTCATGTCGGTCATCCGCGCTCCTATACGGCAATCGACATTATTGCGCGTAAACGCCGCCTGCAGGGCTACAATGTTCTCTACCCAATCGGGTGGGACGCATTTGGTCTGCCTACCGAGAATTTTGCCATTAAAAACCATGTTCATCCGGCCGAAGTAACCAAAAAGAATATTGCTCGCTTTAAGCAGCAGCTTAAGTCGCTTGGCATTTCGTTTGACTGGTCACGAGAGATCAACACCACCGACCCAGAGTACTACAAATGGACACAGTGGATTTTTCTGCAATTATTCAAGCATGATTTGGCCTATAAAAAAGAGATGGCCGTTAACTGGTGCACATCCTGCAAATGCGTGCTTGCCAACGAAGAAGTTGTCAATGGAGTTTGCGAACGCTGTGGCAGCGAGGTTGTGCACAAGGTAAAATCACAATGGATGCTGAAAATCACCGAATATGCACAGCGTCTGATCGATGACCTTGATCTTGTAGATTACCCTGACCGCGTCAAGGCACAGCAGAAAAACTGGATTGGCCGTTCCACAGGTGCTGAGGTCGATTTTATCTCCACAACCGGGGATAAGCTGACCGTCTACACCACCCGACCGGACACCCTTTACGGCGCAACCTACATGGTTGTTTCGCCGGAGCATCCGATGTTGGAAAAGTGGGCGGACAAACTTCATAATATTGATGAAGTCCGCGCTTATCAAAGCGAGGCCGCCAGAAAGTCCGACTTTGAGCGCACTGAAGTTGCCAAGGATAAAACCGGCGTTCTTCTTGACGGCGTTGCGGCAATTAACCCGGTGACCGGAAAAGAAATCCCGATTTTTATCTCCGATTACGTCCTCGTATCCTACGGTACAGGCGCAATCATGGCTGTTCCTGCTCACGATACCCGCGACTGGGAATTTGCAAAGAAATTCAATCTGCCGATTATTGAAGTCGTTCAGGGCGGAGATGTGCAAAAGGAAGCCTTTACCGACTGTGAAACCGGTGTTATGGTTAATTCCGGCATTCTCGACGGTCTGACCGTTGAAGAAGCCAAGAAAAAGATAACTGAATTTTTAACGGAGAAAGGCATCGGCCATTCCAAAGTTAATTTTAAATTACGCGACTGGGTGTTTTCACGCCAGCGCTATTGGGGCGAACCGATTCCGATTGTTTACTGTGAAAAGTGCGGCTATGTGCCGCTGCCCGAAAGCGAACTTCCGCTTCGCCTTCCAAATGTAAAATCCTACGAGCCTACTGATACGGGAGAATCACCGCTTGCCCATATGACCGATTGGGTTGAAACCACCTGTCCTCATTGCGGTGGCAAAGCAAGGCGTGAAACCGACACCATGCCGCAGTGGGCCGGTTCCTCGTGGTATTTCCTGCGTTACATTGATCCCCATAACCACGATGCGCTTGCCGGGGAAGATGCAATGAAGTACTGGCTACCTGTCGATTGGTACAATGGAGGTATGGAACACACCACGCTTCACCTGCTTTACAGCCGCTTTTGGCATAAATTCCTGTTCGATATCGGCGCGGTACCTACGCCCGAACCATACGCCAAGCGTACAAGCCATGGTATGATTTTAGGTGAAAACGGGGAAAAAATGAGCAAGTCCCGCGGCAACGTGGTTAATCCGGATGAAATTGTCGGTGAGTACGGCGCTGACACAATGCGCCTTTACGAAATGTTCATCGGCGACTTTGAAAAAGCCGCTCCATGGAGCTCGGCCAGCATCAAGGGCTGCCGCCGTTTTGTTGAACGTTACTGGAATTTACAGTTCATGCTCAGCAATGAAAAGGGAATTCGCAAAGAACTTGAAACCGCCTTTCATAAAACGATTAAAAAGGTGGGGGATGATATTGAAACCCTTAAATTCAACACAGCCATCGCAACCCTCATGGCTCTGATGAACGACATTTACGAAGTTGGCTCCATCACGCTTGATGAACTTAAGGTATTTACTATTCTCATCAATTCCTTTGCGCCTCATGTGACGGAAGAAATGTGGGAAGTAATGAAATACGGCAATGGCATGGCTTGTGAGCAGAAATGGCCGGAGTACGATGAAGCGAAATGTGTCGAGGACACAGTTGAAATTGTTGCTCAGGTTAATGGCAAGGTGCGCGCTCATTTGAGCGTCGCCACAGACATTACTAAGGAAGCGGCAATTGCCGCCGCCAAGGCCGACGAAAAAATCGTCACCGAGCTTACTGGCAAAACCATTGTAAAGGAAATCTATGTTCCCGGCAAGCTGGTCAATATCGTAGCGAAGTAATCCATAAATGAACATAAAGCAAGCGGCATCGGCTGAAAAGCTGATGCCGCTTTTTTACGCACGTGATTTGTATAATACTATAAATAATTCTAAATAATTACAAGTTTGTTATAATTATTGACAAATATTTAAATTGAGCATAAGCTATAAATGCGATTAAATAATATTTATTTAGAATTATTAGTTGTTTTCTACAAAACAATAATATTTTTATCACAAAAAGCCATTCAAAAACGTTATAGATATTAGAAGCAAAAACAACAATTATATTGTATATATGATACAATAAATTATTGTTAAATTTATACAATGTGCTAATTTAAAAAAATAATAGAAAAACCTGTAACAAAACGCAACCGAAATCAGTTATATAAGTAGAAGAAAAAATTTGAATTTCATGTGCATGCATTGAAATATAAATCTTGAGGAAGGGGGTGAGTCCAATGGGTTTGTAACTGGGTGAAAAATTTCTCTTTTAAATTACCGGCAACTCCTGTACGAATATAAACAAGGAATTAAAATGAAGGAGAATTTAATATTATGAAAAAGAATCTAAGAAAAATAGTTAGCTTGATCTTGGTTTTAGCAATGGCTTTGGCAATTTCTGTACCTGCGTTTGCAGCAGAACATACAAATCGCCCGATAATTGGATTGGGAATTACTGAAAAGACTACAAACTCCGACAGTATTACTCCTTTTGTGTACGAAGTATGTAACGGTAAGCCGTATCACGATATGGTTTCGCGCAGTTATGGCGATGCATACATTAGATTATCAGATGGTTCCTTAGAAAAATATATTTCTTCGGGGGCTTGCTGGCAATGTAAGGCTTGTAATATGGTCATGATTACAGAGCACGATATTTTTCCTGATTATCCCACTTCAATTGGAAGATATGCTGTTTGGGGCTATAATGAACCAATCAACCTTACCGGAACTGACATTGTTACTTCAAGAAACCAGACGAATTATACAAGTAGCAATAGCATTTCCGGCTATCGATTTCGGTATGGAGATCTTTAATTAATAAAATCAAGGAGGAGTTATGATAAAAAGAAAATGGCACTCTGTGATTTTTATTGCTTCAGTATTAATATGTACTCTTACTGCTTGCGGGCAAAAAAGCGAATTGGTAAGAGTACCGGAAGATGCACTGACGAAACTTTTTACGGTTTCAGATTATTCTTTAACGCATCTCGACGATAAAAGCAAATACCTGAAAACGCTTGAAAATACATATGAAGCATATTTTACATCAGAAGCGTTTGATGGTTTTGTGGCAGATAGGTTGGCGGCAAGGTATGTCGGCTTGGCTGAAAAAGAGGGCGTTCTGATTTCAGTGAAAGATGTGCAGTTGAGCAAAACAAAAGAGGAAAACAAGAATACTTCCTTTGATTTTCAAATCAATTTGGTACTGAAACACACGAAATCCAAGGAAGAGATTTCCAAATCTCAAAGCGGACAGCTTACTGTAACGACTGAAAGTGGAAAAACTAAAATCAGCCGACTATATATTGTACCCGATAATTTATTCAAATGAATTTTTATCAACGGGAAAAAGTCTCGTAAACAAGGGCGACGCCGATTAAAAACCGGCGCCGCCCTTTGTGCTATTTAAAAAATATGTAATAGACCGTAAGAGCTTGCAGTGTGATAATGACCGGAATCCCGAGCATAAACTTTTTATGCTGTGTTTTATGGTGTATCGCGTACATGGTCAGCAGCATAAATGGGGAGCCGCCAAGGGCTGAAATCAGGAGCAGCACATTTTCCGGAACGCGCCAAAGGTGCTTCTTCGCATTGTGCTTGTCAATCACTGTTGTGAGAACGGCAATAAAATTAATAATAATTAAGTAACCAATCCAATATATATAAGTAGGCATGTCTTACTCCTTTCTTTATAACAGACTTGCACCGCAGTTTGGGCAGTATCGGCAGTTAGGGGCAACTGAACATTTGCAGCCTGGGCAGATTTTTTTGTTTGCGCCTTGTACAATAAACAACGCGTCCGGGTTAATTTCGGCTGCATAATCCCGCTCCAAACGCTTACCTTCGTCTTTTCTGACCTCATAAACCGTGCCGCAGTTCGGGCAGGAAACAAAGTACCGTTTGCCAAAGCGGAACAACGGAATAAAAAACAGTGTGAACTGCTGAAAGGTACAAGTAACCGCAGCCATCACTTCATGGCCTGCACAGCACGAAAAAAATCCGCATTTGCGTACGCCAAGGTCATTCACGCCATTCGTTATTCCAAAAATCAAAAACATCAATTCACCCCCTGATTGTTTCTTTTAGATGTATCCTACACTATAAAAATGTTTCTGTCAAATAAAATTCAATCTTCATAAAAAATAGAAAAGAAGCCCTAAATACAAGGGTGGAAGTATCCGATTCGGAAAGGAATGATATTGATGGTAATCAAACTTTTTAGCAGGCACAGTATTTTAGCATGCGCCTGCCTGCTGGCTGTGGCTATTGCGATTACAATGGCCATTAACTTTGGGCACCAACCTGAAAATGCTGTGGGCAGTTCGACTTCCAGGGCAAATATAACCGCATCTAATAAGATTTTATCCAATGCTCCTGCAGCGAGTGCAGCCACCTCATCGCCACCGGCAGTGGCCTCTGCCGTTGCAGCCAACACCGCTTCCGGCGATGAAATGCGAGCGGTCTGGGTACCGTTTATGAGCCTTGATATGAGCAATGAAAGCGATAAAAGCGAGAAAGCATTTCAAAAAAAGTTTGACACAATTGTTTCCGGCGCCAAAAAATGCGGCATGAATACGCTGATCATCCATGTGCGTCCGTTTGGAGACGCGCTTTACAAGTCGGCATATTTTCCATGGAGCCATATCGTAGGGGGAACACAGGGTGTCAATCCGGGTTATGACCCATTGGCTTACATGGTAACTGCAACACACAAAGCAGATATGAAGATTCACGCGTGGGTTAATCCCTTGCGTATTCAGATCGCGGGTTCACCGTCGATTCTGGCAGAGGGAAATCTCTACAATACATGGAGGCACGATACCACAAAACCCGGGTGGGTTGTGGACAGCGGAAACGGAAAATACTTTAATCCCGCAATTCCTCAGGTACGTAAGCTTATTGCCGACGGCGCAAAAGAAATTGCTCAGAATTATGATGTGGACGGTATTCAGTTTGACGATTACTTTTATCCGACACAGGACGCTGCCTTTGACAAAATCGCGTATGATAGTTACAGTGCGGCCGCAGTAAAAAATGGAACGCCCCTCAATCTAATTGAATGGCGGCGCGGCAATGTGAATGCGCTTGTGTCGCTTGTTTACAGTGAAATAAAATCAGTAAAGCCAAAGATATCGTTTGGTATTGCGCCGCAGGGAAATGTACAGAATGACCTGAATATGGGAGCAGATGTCGGCTCCTGGTGCAGTGCACAGGGATATGTAGATTATATCTGTCCTCAGCTTTATGTCAACTTCGATAATCCGGTTCTGCCGTTCGACACCGCCGCACAAAGCTGGCGCAAGCTGGTTACCAACACCAATGTGAAGCTGTATCTCGGGCTTGCCGTTTATAAAAGCGGTTCCGACGCCGATAGCGGTACTTGGAAAAAGTCGAGCAATATCTTGGCAAAGCAAGTCGAATTAGGGCGTAAAACATCGTGCGATGGATTCATGTTTTACTCTTGGGACTACTTGAACACCGACCAGACGAAGGAAGAAGTTCAAAATGTCATGAAAATATTAAACTAAACAGCATTAAGTCATTGATACGATGTATTTGCTACGAAGATTGCGAAAATCAGCTATAAAAAGAAAAAGCCAAAACCATTGATTGAACGTCAGACTTATCAATGGTTTTGGCTTCCTGTATATCACTTTATCGTTATGGTGTCCGCAGCTCCCATCTTGTTCAGCTTTAAATCATCATCGTGCTCATAGGGGCAATAGAATTGATAATCCGCTTTCTTGTCATTTTTAACACGATAGAGCGCGGTATCTGCTTGGTGAAGAAGGGTGACGGCATCGGCTCCGTCGAAAGGATATATACTGATCCCAAAACTACAGGTGACGGAAAGCTGCAACCCGTTAATCGTAAATGGACTACTGAATTGGGCCATTATTTTATTTGCAACAGAGATGATGCTATTTCGAGAATTAACATTATAAATTAATAGGGCAAACTCATCACCGGAAAGCCGTGCCACCACATCTGACTTTCGAATGGAAGCCTTTAATCGTTCGGCCGCTATTTGAAGTAAAGCATCCCCAACCGAATGGCCATAAGAATCATTTACAATTTTAAAATTATCGATATCTAAAAAAATAACGGCGGCGCCATTGAAACTATTATGTTGTGTTCTAATCATTTTTGTCAGATGATTCATAAAATTTGTTCGGTTTGGCAAGCCGGTTAGTGCATCATGTACTGCTAACTTTCTGGCTTCCAGTTCTGCCTGCCGTATTTCCTCGTTTTCAATCTCAAGGCTTTTTATAAAGCTTTTCATCTGATGCACCGTATGATACTGACTGGTAATATCGTTCACTTGAATCAATATCAGGCAGTGGTCTTCAAAAACAATCTGCTCAATCTGCAAATTTTGAATTGTCGGCAATATGTATGAATCAGAAGAAAAATGATGAAAGAAAGAACCATGTAAGGCTCCTGAAAGAAACCTTCCCTCACCCGTTTTGATGACTGTTTCAATAATTTTTCTGTATTTTGTTTCTTGAAATCGGGGGCACACTTCGGAAAACGCTTTTCCAAAAACAGATTTAGCATCAAATTGCGTTTTATTTTCCATCCAGTGGTTCCACAAAAGGATCTCCTGTTTTTGATTCAAAAGAATAAGTCCCATAGATAATTTATCCAAAATATCGATAGGCAAGCTAATCATTCAATTCACCCAATATATTGTCAATTTTAGAAATAAGCATATTTAAGGAATTCATGCCAAGCACCATTAGAATAACACCGTCCAATTTTGCTTTTTCCAAGGTAAAAGCGGTATAAAACATTAGAATGTGAACGCTGTTTTTCAGGTACAGCTGCTGTTCTGCCTCGGATACAAAAACCACTTCAACATCAGGCAGCGTAAAATCCAACTTTACTCCAAGCAAGTTGCCAAATTCACCAATAACACAATTTAAAATAATGTTACTGATTTCTTTCAGAACATCGAAATCCGTATCAGCCAATTGCGAAGAATCTGGTTGAAGATCATCGGAATCAATTTCTCCCAAGCAGGCGTCCACAAGAAGCTTAGCTTTGTTTGCAGGAAAAATTAATAAGGCACGTCCAGAAAAATCACGGCCAAATTTCATGGAGGATGAAATAATATGGCCATAGCTGAAGAGTCCATCGGTCGGCCACGAAAACTTGTCATCATTTTGCATATTTAATATTTCAATTTCAGGAACGCGGAGCAAAACACGTTGGTTAGCCATTTCAGAAAGCATATTAGCAGCTTTGCCGACAAACACGTTGATATATTCTTTTAATAAGTCTTTCTGCGAGTCATTAATCATTTTCATACCCTCTTATCAGGTTAACTAAAACATTTAAACTATCAGGAGTCAGAGGTTTATTGATTAAAGATATAATACCCAATGCAACCAACTCATCTTTTGTGCGGCTTTGAATATCCGCAGATATTACAATCGCGTTGACATCATACCCGTTATCTTTTAATTTTTGAATAAGCTCCTGCCCAGTCATGACTGGCATCAGCAAATCCGTAATCAATAAGTCCGGTTTTTGCTCTACAAATTGATCATAGGCCTCCTGTCCATTAGAACAGGAAATAAATTCAGCTGTCTCAAAATGTGTTTGTAATGTTTTGAGAAGAACTTTACGAATAAATGCAGAATCGTCTGCCAGAAGTATTTTCATATTAGCTCCTCGAATACTTTATTCATTATTATATATACATTTAATATATCATAAATTGGATAAATTTACAATATTTTTAGATTATATTAAGAAAATTGGCGCTTGTATTTGTGAATTATTATTGTAGATATAACGGAACGGGGAGTGAATAGGTGCTGATACGTCTACGGCCAACTTTAGCGAACAGATGTTAAAAAATCCCCTGCCGATTTTTAAGACGGGCAGGGGAACATTAGATATGTATATTTTGCTGTACTTCTACGAGTTTTTGGCGGAAACTTTTTCGGGAAAGGCTTGTTTTGTTTCATTATTATTACTCAATTCTTTAGCCAGAAATTGAATATATCTAATTAAAACATATAATGTGATGGCAACACCTACGAATTCCTGGAAGTATATTAAGTATTGCAATGAGGATATTGGTTGTCCGGATTTAGTTAAAAACCCATTTGTAAGCTTTGTTCCAATACCGCTTATGATTAGTGGAAATGTAAACGCCGAATAGCTTGGGTAGAACTTCAATTTCAACAGTCTGAATAACAGTACAATAACCGTAACATACATGATAATAGATAGCGCCATTAAAAACCAAACCATAACCATATTCTTCGTTTGAAATGAATTCATGTATCCTGCTAACAGCAGGCTCGCGGGCGCCGCAAATATTGCAAGAGTCGGCAATGTCGGTTCTGCCATCTCTTGGACTTTCACTACTCTGTAAATGATGATCGGCAATAGAATCAAATAGGTTACAAAACCAAACCAAAAGGCTATTTGTCCTACAGCCGCCATTTTATAAGCAGGGCCTGTTACGCTACCAACGACTATACCAACATATACAATAAACCAAGCTGGAAATACTTGTTTAATCTTAAAATTAAGCACAAATTTTTTAGTGAACCACAGAATCAATACGATATGCAGGGCAAATCCTATTATCCACATGATAAAGGCAAATGATGCTGCATACGGTTTTAAATAAGTTGATAAAATCATAATCCCCATCGAAAGTGTTGGAAATACACTTGCTACTACGGGGTTATCCAAAGCCTCCGCAACACCTTTGGGATATCTTGCAATTTTTGCAATCATTAGAATCAATAATAGTGCTGATATGATGCCGAGTGCGTTACGATATCCTTCCCCATAGGATTGAACAAGATTTCCTGCTGCCGCTAAGCCCAACATAAGCCCGACGATAGGAACCGGGTATTTTTTTAACATCTGGTTCATTCAATCTTTCTCCCTTTCATTACATCACAAACAAAATGATGATTACATTAGCAGTATAGCACAACTAAAAATTATTTTGTAAAAAAAATTATATTTATTGAATATTGCAATGAGTAGTTCAAACTCATAGAGATTCTCTATTTGTATAAAACATATTTTTTCTTTATACTTGTAAAAGTAGACTAAATAAAACAAATGTAGGAGAATAATAATGGGCATAATAAATACAAACCAACTTACAAAACAAGAACTTCTTGATAAAGTTCAAGCTAATGCAGAAGAGTATTTCAAAAGCGGTGCTCTTTTTTGCAGTGAATCTGTAGTGCAAACAATCAACGAGGTTTTAGGAAAGCCATATGATGAGAATGTAGTAAAATTGGCAAGTGGATTTCCGGTAGGGATGGGCAAAGCAGGGTGCCTGTGTGGTGCGGTTTCGGGGGGCCAAATGGCTTTGGGCATGGTATATGGTAGAGTTGAAGGCGAGCCTATGAAGGATAAGATGTTTGAAAAAGCGAAAGGTCTTCACGACTATATTAAGGATGAATACAAATCAACCTGTTGCAGAGTAATAACAAAAGAATGGACCGGAGACGACTTCAAAAGCGAGGCAAGAAAGAACCACTGCGTAACAATCACAGGAAGAGTTGCAAGATGGGTTGCAAATGAACTTATCGAAGACGGACAAATCGAAGTAAAATAATTGCAGTTAAGATTATTGCGGACACAAGAGGCGGACGGATTTACAAGTGATGCACGGATAAGATAAACGCAGGTACTACATTTTTTGGTAGTATCTGCTTTTATTTTATTCTGCCTATTTATTAGAAAGAACTTGGCTCATGCTTATATTCCAATCAATGGAAGTTTAAGAAATTAGTCTGCGCGGACTACCTTTATATACTTGGAATGGTTAATTGGAACAGATTTCTATGTTGAAATTGAAGATGTTTGAGAATATAATCATTTCAGGTAAAGAAATTTGTTCAACAGTGATTTTGTGGGATCAGTAAATGACTTAATGCGGTTTTCTGCAAATCCAATACTGGAAAGGATCGGATTCGTAATGACAGAAATTATTAAAAATATGATTATGAATATCAGTTTGCTGGCTTTGATTGCATATTTGCTGACCCGCGCTAAACTTGTAAAAGATTTCATTATTGATGATCAAAGGCCATTTTACGTTAAGCTGATTATGTCTGTGATGTTTGGCTTGATTGGGATTCTGTCAACCTATACAAGAACCCCTGTTCAGGGAGCTATCGTCAACACTCGTGTAATTGGAGTGGTAGCCGGTGGCATTCTGGGGGGACCCATTGTGGGGCTGGGTGCAGGAGTGATCGCTGGCCTTCATCGTTATTTAATGGATGTTAATGGATTTACATCCATTGCCTGCGGCGTTTCCACCTTGGCGGAGGGGATTATTGGAGGACTATTTTCCAAATACATTAAACGAGCCCGAAATGATTGCGTCATGGTTGGTACCGTGACCCTTTTAGCTGAAATTGCACAGATGGGAATTATCCTACTGATTGCACGGCCGTTTGACAAAGCATGGCCACTCGTGCAAACTATTTCATTACCAATGATTCTATTCAATTCGTTGGGTGTAATGATTTTCGTAGGTATAATGGACTCTGTGTTCATTGAGCAGGATAAGGCTTCGGGAGATCGTGTGCGTTTGGTGATAGATATCGCTGACAAATGTCTGCCGTATTTGCGAAAAGGTATCTATGATCGCCGTAATTTGGGGCAGGCGGCCACAATCATCTTGGAACAATCCGATGCGGCGGGGGTAATTATTACCGATCAAAATTGCGTACTCGCATGTGCAGAGGCACCGTACCATACGGTGGAGGAAGGCGGCGCTTTACCATNNGGCGGCGGTTAAAACAATTGAATCCGGTCAAGTTTGCATTGCCGAAGACGCATCCCCTAATGATACTTTCTTCAAAAGTTTACAGCACCTGACGGCTGTTTGTGCTCCGTTGACGCAGAAGGACGGTGAGGTAATTGGTACGTTGGTAATATTAATACGTAAATTCAAGTTAACACGGGAGGTGGAATGTGAATTCGTAAGTGGTTTGGCCAAACTCTTTTCGACCCAGTTAGAGCTTTCCCAGTTTGACAATCAAAAAAAGATGTTGGAGAAAGCAAAGTTTTCAGCGCTTCAAAGTCAAATTAATCCGCATTTCCTATTTAACTCTCTTTCAACCATAACCTTTTTTTGCCGTGAAAAACCGGAAAGGGCAAGGGAGCTGCTCATTGTTTTAAGCAATTACTTTCGTAATACACTGCAAACAGGAAACTATATGATAAGAATTTCAGACGAATTTGAGCATGTCAATGCTTATTTGGAACTGGAAAAGGCCAGATTTGATGAAAAGCTCAAAATAGAGGAGGATATTCCGGGAGGTTTAGACTGTATGGTGCCCAGCTTTATTTTACAGCCTTTGGTCGAAAATGCAGTGAATCACGGTGCCATGCACCATGCTGGCGTGGGAATTGTTAGAATTGTTGCCTGTAACCAAGGGAATGAAACGCAGATTACTGTGTGCGACAATGGACCCGGTATCCCCGAAAATATCATTCAAAAGTTGTACAGCGATTGCATGGATTCCACTTCTGTTGGACTTACAAATGTACATAAGCGGTTAAAAAGCATTTATGGTGAAGAATATGGCCTTCAGATTAAATCCTCTGGAAACGGTACGGAGGTTTGTGTAAGAATTCCTAACAACGCAGCATCGATAGGAGGTGATTGCTTTGAAACTGGCAGTAATTGACGATGAACGGCCGAGCCGCAGCGAGCTCAAACATATCATATTAAAGATTCTTCCCGACGCGCAGATTGATGAAGCAGACAGCGGTCAGAAGGCGTTGGAACTTGCAGCGAAAAGCTCCTATGATGCCATGTTCGTAGATGTTCATTTAGGTGATATGCATGGTGTTTCGCTCTCTCTTATGCTCAAAAAATTACAACCTAATGTGCAAATTATATTTGCTACGGCATATGATGAATATGCAGTCAAGGCGTTTGATATGGATGCGGTTGATTATATTATGAAACCTTTTGACCCCAAACGGGTGTCTCATGCGCTCAGTAAGCTGACGGTTTCCCACCATGCGGCGGATACAGGCAGGCCAGGGGATACAGTGCCCGAAGTGAACAACAAGCTTTCCATTTCTTTCGACAAACAAGTGGTGCTATTGGATATTGCAGATATCGCCTATATTGAAACAGACAGCCGAAGCTGCGTACTACATACGATAGCAGGAAATTATACCTCTGCACAATCTTTGAGCTATTTTGAAAAAAGATTGCTGCAATCTCAGTTTTTTCGGATNNAGCTATTTAGTTAATTTGCAGTATGTGACAGAAATTTCACCCTGGTTCAACGGAATGTTCAACGTTAAACTCAAGAAATTTGAAAATGAAAATTTGCCCGTCAGTCGAAAACAAATAAAATTACTGAAAGAAATTTTTAATATCTAAAGTGGACTTGGAAAACAAAATCAAATCGTTAAGACGGTAAGATAAAGGAACATGGCAAGTTTAGAAAACATGCACTTTATACATTAGTTTTAACAGTTTATACTTAAAAACAGATGCTTTGCACATATTTTAATATAATTATCTCCATTTTGTGTTAGTCTGATAATAACATAAAAGAGGAGGTTTGGTTGTATGGTTACTTTTATACTCTGCATCATTCTACTAATTGTTGGGTATCTGACCTACGGCAAAGTCGTAGAAAAGATATTCGCCCCGGATGACCGCCCAACCCCTGCAATCGCTATGCAGGATGGCGTCGATTATGTTCCAATGAACGACAAAAAAATATTTCTGATCCAATTGCTGAACATTGCCGGGTTGGGCCCGATTACCGGCGCTCTGATGGGTGCCTTGTGGGGTCCTGTCGTCTATTTGTGGATTGTATTAGGTTCTATTTTTGCAGGCGGAGTTCATGATTACATGACCGGTATGCTCTCGTTGCGAAATTCTGGCGGCAGTATTTCGGAAATAGTGGGCAAATATTTAGGCTCAACCATGAAACAGGTAATGCGCGTTTTTTCCGTTATTCTACTTTTAATGGTGGGCACCGTGTTTGCAGTGGGTCCATCGGCATTACTTGCAATGCTGACTCCAAAGGCTTTGGATAAAAATTTTTGGTTAATAGTTGTACTGATTTACTACTTCCTTGCTACTTTGCTTCCTATTGATAAACTAATTGGAAGAATTTATCCATTCTTTGGTGTGTGCCTGATTATCATGGCAGTAGGCGTTGGTGCTGGCTTAGTCTTTGAGGGCTATCATATGCCGGAGATGACGCTGGCAAACCTTCACCNNGTGTGGGGCAATTTCCGGTTTCCACGCAACCCAGTCGCCATTGATGGCTCGTTGCCTGACCACCGAGAAAAAAGGGCGTCAAACTTTCTACGGCGCAATGATTGCAGAAGGTGTTATTGCTCTGGTATGGGCCGCCGCAGGAGTTAGCTTTTATCAGACCACCGGAGGATTGGCTGCTGTGTTAAACAATGTCAATGTCGGTCCCAATGGAGCGGTCTACCAAATTTGCATGAAAGTTCTCGGTCCGGTTGGCGGAGTTCTGGCAATGATCGGTGTAATTGCCTGCCCGATTACGTCCGGTGATACTGCATTCCGCAGCGCAAGGCTTACCATTGCAGACTGGTTTAAAATTGATCAAAAAGCTATAAAGCCCCGTCTGTTACTCACCATCCCAGTACTGGGGTTTGGTGCTGTTGTCGGCGGATTCGTCGATTATGCAGTCGTGTGGAGATACTTCTCATGGAGTAATCAAACACTTGCTATGATGGCATTGTGGGCAGCGTCTGTCTACCTGTGGCAGGAAAAGAAAGCCTACATAATCACTTTAATACCAGCTGTGTTTATGTCTGCTGTCAGTGCTACCTACTTCCTGATGGCACCGGAGTGCCTTGGAGCNNGGCATAACAGCGACGATTGCTTATCCTGTTGGCGCTCTCATTGCAATTGTTTTCCTGGGGCTTTTTATGAGAGTTACTGTGTTAAAGAAAAAAGTTGCACTGCCGCTTGCACAGTGATTTCACTATGCTGGTAATATTTCTTCTGACGTAATGTAAAGGAGCCCCCAATCGTAGGAAACTACATTGGGGGCAAAATTAATGTGGAAAGCATACCTGCAATCATATAATGAAAATTTTATTACCCACGTTTTATGTATTACATTTAAAGCGTGGTATAATTTGAAATCGGCGTGAAAAATCAGGGCGCAGCACCCATTTTTGAGTGATTTACCCTAACAGCATTAATTGTTGCATTGATAAGAAGTCTTTTCTTCCCACCACCCAAAAGCTATTCGTCCTGATGCTGCAATTTTGGGATTTTCCGTTATAGATAAAAATACCAGGAATGAACCACCGGGTGGGAAAATTAGCTTTCCGTTCTCCGTTTCGACTAAGGTTGTTCCCGGTTCACCTCTTCTGACAAATGCTTTTACTCCTCCAGTCGGTTCACCAGTAACATTTGATGCAAGCTCTAACTTTACCCGAGGTCTTGGTATAGGCCGGATTGCTGTATTTGAAGGAGTTACAAGAGCGGATTCGGAAGACTTGCCNNAGTGGTTGAATTAAACCAAAATTGAGCGCGAAAGGGCGATTCTGATATATCTGTTACGGTCCATACATTAACATGTAAATTTACACCAGACCCACGTGGATTATATAATCTTGCCCATGCGCTGGTACCATTTCCTAAACTTAAGTTATCGGCATAACCAATAAAGTATTCTCCTCTAATAGACTCATATAGTTCTATTGGAATATTTACATTTTTATTATAGTTGGATTGACAATTGTAACCATCTCTTGAATCTAACATANNGCAGCACTTGAAAAGGTGTTGCGATTTTTGCTATATTGGGAGTATAATTATGGAAACTGAGGAATTATGGGGGTATTGAAATCGATAAAAGTATCAGGTGTTTGTAAGCTCAATTTTTGAACATTTACAGGATGAACGTAAGGAAGTAATGCAAGCACTTTTTGAATTGGATTCCATCCCACGTGGAATGGAATTGTTCTCTGCTTCAAATGAAGATCAATGGTCACTTATTCAAAGAGTGATTGATGACTGCAGTTATTATATTTTATGTGGGCGATATGGCTCTACCAATGAGCAGGGCATGGGATTTACAGAAATGGAATATTGTTATGCTATTGAATCAGGTAAACCGGTTATAGCATTTTTACATAAACACCCTAAAATAATTCCATCAGGTAAACCCGAGCAGGATGCAGAAGGAAAGGCTAAGCAAAGGGAGAATAGCTATTAAATTTACAATTGATCGATTCAAAAGCAATTTTGCCGTTGTTGAACTCGATGGTAAAACAATGGGAAATATTTCAAGGCGCGTTTTGCCACCTGAAGTAAAAGAGGTCAGAATTATATCAGTAGAAATTGATGAAGCCGGAACCCAAAAGCGCGTAGAGCATATTAAGAAGCTCATGGACGATGTGTGGGCGGACTAAAAGAGAACNNACAACTTATTTCAAGACAACAAAAAACCCGCAAGCCCAAGAGCCATGCGGGTTTCGTATATGGTGGAGCGAAGCATTTTAAATCCGAACCATTCAGGGTCACTTGGAAGCCAGAATCTTGCGAATAATAGTAGGTAATGTAATACTTAAGGTTTTATGAATTGTAGAAATTTCATTGTTTATCTTTTGGCCTTTGCTTCATAGCTTCCAGGGGCAAGGGCTTCATTGTAAAATAGCTCATATTGCTTCTGTTCATCTTTTGTCTGTCCTTCCAGTTAATGAAATAGGCCAAGCACATTCCACAAAATATTTATCTTTCAACCAATTGATTGGGATAGTAACGCTCCAGCCATGCCAACTCATTACGCTCTTTATTAGGTTCATACCAGCCTTTTTCAAACAGATGATTTACTCTTTGAAAATACTCTTCATACATTTTCCCGACACGTTCCATGGAATAGTTTTTTTCTGCCCACTCCCTGCAAGCCGTTGGTTTAATACGGTAAATATTATTGACAGCCCAACAAAATTCTTCAAATACTCTGCATCTATAACCTGTCACCCCATGTAAAACTGTTTCCGGAAAAGCGCCCCAGTCAGCAGTAATGACAGGAGTACCGCAAAGCTGAGCTTCTACGTTAACTCCTCCAAATGGTTCCAGATAATAGGTAGGCATCAAAACTGCTTTGGCATTTCCTAATAATTCAGCCCTTTCTGCCGGGCCGACGGCTGGTCGATATATTATATGTTTTTCTGAACTCAGATTAAGACCTTCATTAGGATTATCCAAAGAACCTTGCCCTACAATATATAACTGATTCCCGGTTGATTTCGCAATCTCAGAGGCAACTTGAACTCCTTTTCTGTTGATTATTCTTCCGAAATACAGCAGATAATCCTGTTTTTTTGGCTGGAATGGAAAATCCGCAGGGTCAAAGTAATTTGGGATTACCGCATCATACCAAACGCCGTCCTCGATGTTGAGGAGACCATATATATAATGCATCCATGCGTAGGATTCAAAAACACGATGAGATGAAAATACGCCTGTATAGCCTATTCCGGGCTCTATCGTAAGAAGTTTCACCGCATCTGCAATCGGTTTCTGGTATGTGCCCATGGGACATAAAAGGATATCCCGGTCCTGCTTATTTTCGAGAATCGCGTTTATGGCGTTTTTATTGAAATTTTGATGTGCGAAATCATTGGGATCCTGCTGAAAGAAATTTTTTGATCTGTCATAATCACCGTAAGTACTTTTTAGGATCTCTTGTGTCGATACCTGAATGAACTCATCGCAGGTTACTTCAGATCCTTCCACACCATAAAAATAAATTGTATGGCCGTAATCTTTTATCATTTTAGCTAATTTGATTATTTTCTGAGTATAAGCACAGGACGAGTTCCGCTTGTGCGTTTCCAGATGGGCTAACCCTAAAAAATGGAATCGTAATTTTGGCATATTTTTACCCCCTATTGCCATAGTTTGATTGGAATATTTTAGATCGACCTTCATACGGCGAAAGCTATATGAAGACCGATCTTTATCTTATGCTTCTATCTAATTCGCATAATAACAAGGTGTGCTGAATCAGGCTGCGTTCCTCCGGCATTCGGCGTAATGATCAGCGCTGTGGGATTGGCGGCGGGATTTTGAACTGTGATTATTGAATTGACCACTGTCGTCGTCACAAGCTGCATCCCTATAATTTGAGTCGTACCGGTTGCCCGGCCAACTACCGTATAAGCCAGTTCGCTGGCTCCTGCTCCAGAATTGGGAGTTAAAACCAACTGAGCGGCTGCGTCCGTTCTCACATTAAACAATACTTGATAAGTGCCAATTGCGGAAAGTTGGAATGTGGCCAGGCCAGTGCGGATGATGGCAGTCCCCCCGCTGTTTGGCCCGTCATTCGGGAATTCTACATCTGATCCGGGGGCGACTGTTGCTGCATTATCAGGCGGCATTAACGCATAAAAATCTGCATATGCCAATATCCCTGCAGCAGGACCTGTCGCTCCTGTTGGTCCGGCAGGTCCCGTAGCTCCCGTCACTCCGGCCGCACCGGCCGGCCCTGTCGCACCGGTCGGTCCGATTGCACCTCCAGCACCGCTGGGTCCTGTCGCACCCGTTACTCCAGCCACTCCGGCCGGTCCTGATGCTCCCGTTGGCCCGATTGCGCCGCCGGCACCGCTGGGTCCTGTCGCGCCCGTCACGCCGGCCACTCCAGCTGGTCCTGATGCTCCCGTTGGCCCGATTGCGCCGCCGGCACCG
>DDHX01000032.1:125061-140714 GCA_002338255.1 Ruminococcaceae bacterium UBA1865
GCCACTCCGGCCGGTCCTGATGCTCCCAGAGGTCCTGGAGGCCCAGGAGGCCCAGGAGGACAACAACAGCACGGTTGCTGTTCACAATGGCATTTTTTTCTCCACAATACCAAACTTTCATCCTGTCCTGTATGCAATCTGTTTTGAAATTGTTAGAATTCAAATAATTGTAATTTTCTGGATTATTAATAGCAACACCCCCTTCAATAACATATTATGAAAAATCTATTTATGTGTTCTGTCAAAAAATAAATTGCTACACAAGCGTATCCATTGGACTCGGCTGCACAGAGCTGAGCCGGAATCTGCTTTATATCTGGATGGTCTCCCGCTATCTGGGTATGCGCCTCCACGTCTATATTTTCATACGAAAATTCCTCGCCGTGATAAAGAAGCTGGGTCGCCCCTGCACGCTGGATTCCCCGCTTTTCCATCTCTTCTTTTAATTGCTGAAACAGATCGTGAATTTCAGCAATATTTATTCTTTTATGAATACCGAACACCCGCTGCGGCGGGGTTTCCATCACGATCACGTGGTATTTTTCCTGCATCAAATCAGATCTTTCCATTTTCATCAGGTCATCTTCCATATGGCGAAGCGTCTTTCGCATCTCCTTCAATTCTTCATATGCCTTGAGCCTGCGGTATGGAATAATAATTTACAACGCTCGATATACTATAACAAATAATAGTTGAAATCATAGCCATAATACTTATTCTGATATTGTATTGATGCCAGATGCTCCCGACACCTATGATGCCTATCAGTTAAGCGTTACTAACGACAATGCATCAGTAGAGGACATGAGCCGACGAATGCAGGTAGTACAGTTCTCCGTCCTTGGCCTTCTGTTCAATCCGTCGGAAGCCCTCGGATTTTTTGTAGAAATACTGTGGCTGGTCAATGATCTGAAATCCGGCCTGCTTCATACCGAGGAAATATTCGCGGCAGAACTTCCGGTCGTGGCCGACCTGCCGAATCCGAAAGCCCAGCCTGCGCATTTTTATGAAACTCAATAGTAACGCGAGAAGCCATTTTGTAAATTGAAATGCAATGTTTGTAACCGACAAGTGGATATTTGTAAACGAAATGCAGTTTTTGTAATCGAAAAGCCAGTTTTGTAAATGAGAAGCAACATTTGCAACCCAAATGCAGTTTGATTTTTAGCTTTTATTGAAGTATGATAATAAAAAACAGCATGCCAAAGGGAGGTCGACTCCCCCTCGATTCTTTTGTAATCGGAGAATCCACCCCTGTTTTTCAGGATAAGCATGGATTGTTGGCGGCACTGTTTTATATTATTTCTTGAGAAGGGCTGGTTTTAACATAATGTCACCGGCTGTAACCGGTAAACATCCAAGTTTATGTAAAACCTCTTCTCCATGGTAAAAGCTGAACGTTTCGTATGCTCTCTTATTTATCATACCCACAGGTACGGAACACGGTATAAAATGTGCGGGAATATAATAAAACAAATCCGAATAAACTGTAAGGAGAATACTATGAACCGGCGTGATGAGGCCAATAAGGTTATCTGCGAGCTGAATGCATGCTTAAATCTGCTGAATTCGGCAAATGATGCAGATCCCAAAA
This sequence comes from Ruminococcaceae bacterium UBA1865, assembly GCA_002338255.1. Lineage (GTDB taxonomy): Bacteria > Bacillota > Clostridia > Oscillospirales > Acutalibacteraceae > Caproiciproducens. The sequence goes on from DDHX01000032.1 coordinate 126,656, forward strand.
GCAACATACTGAATTATATGCGCTGTAAAATCTATGACCTTTATCTGATCAATAATCTCGAAACGGGTCAAGAATTCATATCTCAGGCAAACAAAAAGTCTTTTCCGGCACAGTCCGGCCAGACCTTTACGAAACAAGAGCTTGCTAAATATAACGGAAAAAACGGTATGCCAGCTTATGTAGCGGTGGACGGTATCGTCTATGACGTTTCAAACAGCGCGGCCTGGGGCGCGGCGACTCATTTTGGGCTTTCAGCAGGAAACGACCTTACTACGCAGTTTGCCTCCTGCCACGCAGGACAACCGATTCTTCAAAAATTGCCGCAGATTGGGAAGATGATTAATGAACAATCTGAATCAAGTCAACGATAGCGGAGATAACCTTGTCAACTGCCTGATGCGGGAAGCGCGCAGCCGATTCTCAAAATCGGAAAACCCTCAAATGAATCTTGTCTGGCTCGAACTAACCGGATGCTCCGGCAACATCATTTCGCTGCTCGACGGCGACCATCCCGACTTTTCATTCCTAATCACCCACATGATGAATCTGGTCTATAACAACAGCTTAATGGCTGCTGAGGGAAACGCCGCAATGCAGAAGTTAAAAGCTGTGCTGGAAACGCCGTACATACTTGCTGTGGAAGGGGCCGTTGCCACGGCAAACAACGGCTATTACAATATTATCGGGCAAATGGACGGCAAACCGTTAACCGCACTTATGGCTGTGAAGATGCTAAGTGAGCGGGCACTGCATGTCATTGCGGTTGGAGCCTGTGCTTGCCATGGAGGCGTGTCAGCAGCCTCTCCCAATCCCGCTAAGTGTGCTGCGGTACGGGATATACTTGAACGAAAAGTGATCGAGCTGCCGGGCTGCCCGTGTCATCCGGACTGGTTTACCGGAACGCTGGCGCATATTCTACTTTACGGAGAGCCGGAACTTGACGAGCAAAACCGGCCACTGATGTTTTATATCCATACTGTGCATGACCGGTGCGAGCGGCGCTCACTGTTTGAACAGGGTATTTTCGCGAAAAAGCTAGGTGATGAAGGCTGTATGTTTAAAATCGGCTGCCGGGGACCGGTGACGCCCGCTGATTGCCCCGTGCGCAAATGGAACCAACACGTAAATTGGCCGGTCGGCGGTAGCACGCCTTGTATTGGCTGCGCGCAATTCGGATTTCCGGATAAAATGGAGCCGTTTATCAGCTACGATGTTACAGAATAAGGAGGTTTCCCAATGGCGGAACAGATAATCATCAACCCGTTGACGAGAATCAGCGGTTTCCTGCAGGTGCAGGCGACGGTGGAAAACGGCGTTGTCACCGATGCAGCCAACAGTGGCCTGCTTTTCCGCGGGTTTGAGAAAATCCTACTGGGCCGCAACCCGTTTGACGCGATCTATTACACCGAACGCATCTGCGGGATATGTTCCGCTGCGCACGCGGTGGCTTCTTCACTTGCGCTGGAGAGTGCCATTGGAATTGTTCCTTCCGAACAAGGACAGGTTATGCGAGATATTGTTCACGGCTGTGAATTTTTGCAGAACCACATCCGCCATTTTTATCAGTACACCATTCCGGATTATGTCCGACTGCCAGAAAAATTTCCGCTATTTGATACTGTCGGAAACGACTTCCGTCTTACACCCTGGCAGACGGAAACCATTTCAAAGCACTACTTCGATTCGCTGAAAATCAGCATGCAGGCACATGAAATGGAAGCCGTATTCGGTGGGAAAGCGCCGCACAACCACGGCGTTTTTATCGGTGGGGTCACCGCCGTCGCGGACGCCGATTCCGTCATTCGAATAAAATCGCTGCTCAGTGGAATTCAAGCATTTGTAAATACAGCCATGGCTGAAGATGCACAGACAATTGCCCGAGCCTATGGGGATTATTATCATATGGGAGGAGGAAACGGCAATCTTTTAAGTTNNTTTATCTTAACCCCGACGCACTGATTAATGGAGAAAGAATCAAATTCGAAGAGCGCAACATAACGGAATCCATCGACACCGCATGGTATTCAGGAAAAGATACCTATCAACCATTTGAAACCGTTTCGGAACCGGATATGCAAAAGCAACGGGCCTATTCATGGATAAAAGCTCCGCGCTACCTTGGTTTCTCATGCGAGGTGAGCCCGCTTGCCCGTCAAATTCTGTCGGGCTGCTACCCAAATCATGTGTCTGCCATGGACCGGACAATGGCTCGCGTTTATGAAACGAGCAAAATCGCCTCAATACTTTCCACCCTGCTTGAGCAGGTGAAGCCGGGCATTCAAATGCAGAACCGGTATGAACTTCCGCAGCAGTCGAAGGGCGTGGGGTTAATTGACACCACCCGTGGAGCTCTTGGCCACTGGATTAAAATAAAGGATCAGAAAATAGCATTTTATCAGATTATCACGCCATCAGTCTGGAATTTTTCTACGCGAAGCGGACGGTCGCTCGGGCCGTCGGAGCTGTCTCTTATCGGTACATCCATAAAGGACAGCAAAAATCCCGTTGAAATTGGTCGCATTCTCCGCTCGTTCGACCCATGCGTATCCTGCGCCACACATGTGCTATGTACTGGCCAAGAGTCAAAAACCTATCAGGTTGTGTCATGAGCATATTGACTGTTGTCGGGATCGGAAACCACCTTTATTGCGACGATGGAATCGGCTGTGACGTAGTTCAGCGGATTTCTGATAAAAATATGGACAGACGGGTGGAGTATCTGGTTGGTGAAACGGATATTGATTACTGCGTTTCTAATATTTACACACCGCATGTCATTATTGTTGATGCCGTAAAGGCGGACCGTGAACCGAGCAGCGTGAGTTTATACCAACCGGAAGAATTTCTTACCGGTTTAAGGCATGGTGTATCTATGCATAATCTGCATCTGTTATCGTTTTTAGAAATCATAGAAGAAACAGATATTAAAATTATTGGAATAGAACCGTTTGAATTATCTTTACATTCAGGATTCAGCAGCAAAATGAATCTTTCTTTAAAGAGAATTATCAATGATGTAAGTGACATAATTAGAGATATTAGTGAAAAGATCATGGTATAACAAAGGTCAGATCAAGGATATTACATATAAATAAGCTTTAGCGAAAAGGCGTTCAGAATAGAGCGCTTTTTTTATTGCCTAAAACAAACGGAAAGAAGTGTTCGCAATGGAAGTTTTGCAGGAGGTGATTGTAAAATGGTAACGAATGTGATTGCCATAGCCAATCAAAAGGGTGGTGCCGGAAAAACGACGACTGCCGTCAATCTCGGCATTGGTCTGGCACGCAGTGGGAAAAGGGTATTGCTCTGTGCGCCAAACGGCATTATAAACCTGCGCACCGGGGAATTGCTATCGCACGACAAAGAAAAGCTTATTACAAAAATCACAAATACAGAATATACGGATAAAATTGACCATCCATTATGGGATAAATTCTTAGATGATATTTTTAACGGCGATAAAGAACTAATTAGATATATACAAAAAGCTATAGGATATTCGCTTACCGGGTCCGTTAAAGAGCAGTGTATGTTCTTTTGCTATGGCGAAGGGAACAACGGAAAATCAACTTTTCTTGATGTTATCAGCAATATGCTTGGCGATTATGTTTCAAACATTCAGGCTAAAAGCCTTATTGTCAAAAGTAATTCTGGCAGTTCATCGTCAGAGGACATTGCTCGCCTAAAGGGTGCCCGTTTCGTTACGTCCAGCGAATCAAACGAAGGTGCCCGTTTGGATGAGAGCCTTATCAAACAGCTTACCGGTGGCGATAAAGTCACCGCCTCGCGCAAGTACGAACATGAATTCGAGTTTTATCCTGAGTTCAAAATATGGATGTCCACAAATCATAAGCCGATCATTCGCGGTACCGATACTGGAATCTGGCGGCGTGTTAGGCTAATTCCATTCACGGTCAACATTCCACCTGATAAAATTGACAAAAATCTGAAATACAAACTTGAACAGGAACTTCCTGGTATTATGAAATGGGCTGTTGATGGTTGTTTGATGTGGCAAAGAGAGGGATTGAAACAGCCCGTGGCAGTAGCAGCAGCGACCGCCGAATATCGTTCTGAAATGGATACGATAGATACTTTCATAAACGATTGTTGCATAATCGGAAATGATTACACCGAAAAAGCGCAAAGCCTGTTTGAATCTTATCTCGAATGGGCACGAAAACACAATGAATATGAAAAAAGCTCTACAATGTTTGGAAGGGAGATAGCAAAAAAGTTTGAAAAAAAGCATACGATGCAAGGAACGATGTATTCAGGAATAACCCTTCGAGAAAATTGCAAGCCTTGGGATGGCGTCAGAATTGGATAAATATGACGGGTTTAATGACGGGTTTTAGATGCACTATGAATGTCAAAAAATTCAGCATTCATGAGGATTTTAAACGATTTTACATTAATTATAATGATGGGTTCCTCCAAATTCCCCTACCTTTATATATATATTCTTTCTTCTTCTTCTATATAGGGGTATAGAGAAAATAAAGTAGTCAAACGTAAAAAAGCATACTGTAAGCCGCTTGAATGCTGAAAAAATTAATGATTTAAACCCGTCATAAACCCATCATCAAACCCGTCATGGTAAAAAAATATATAAATTAGAGGGAAAATCATGTTTATAAAAAATTATGATTACATTTTAACTCAGGAGGTAACACTATGAATGATATTGACACCGACCGCGACCAACGCATGCAAGCAACACCTGCTTACAAAAAAGCTTTAAAAAAGAAGGATAACAACGACAGCGCCGTACATAAGGCACAGCAGAGAACTTTCAATCTATGAAAGGATTTTTTATTGAAGTCGGAAGCAGAAATAAAAAGCGCGGATTTCAAACCTAAATGTTTGAAGATACGGCTGAATTAACGAAAGAATGCGGAGAGTTTCTTACTTATTGCATGGAAAACGAAATAGTTCCAACATGGGGTTTACTGGCTGTTTGGCTGGATTGTAACGTCAGCACGCTTAACGCAATACTTTCGTTGAGCGACGAACGAGCCGCCATTTTACAAAAAGCCAAAGGCGCAATTTACACTATTTTAGAGCAATTGACCACTTCCGGCGAGGGCGCACCGGGCGGCAGAATATTCCTGATGAAGGCACTTTGGGGGCTTTCGGACCAGCAGCCAATTGATGTAAATGTGAATTTCAACGGTCAGTCACAAGCAGTTTTGCCCGATGATGCAGAAAATATCATCAATTTGACTCCTGGCGAGTGGAAAACTCCCGATGAGTGAATAAAAATGCCCCGATTAACCGGATTAGCGGCTGATCGGGGCACTGTACTGTGTGGTTCTCTCTCAACTCGTCCATGATAGTCACGCTTTCACCGCTGTCACCGCATGGCAAGATATTCCTACAAAAAGGTGGAACTACACGAACGTGAATATAGACCGCAAACATCGGCGTTATAAGAGTCAAATGATAATATTTTAACAAGCATAGGCAAAAGAAAAGCCCGGAATTTTATCCGGGCCGTTTAATTTAATCGTCCAACCAATTCCCATATTTCCTGTTGCTCTCTGTCTACTTCCTTTTTCTTTTTCTTATATTCTGCTTGCGGTATGTTTGCTAATTCAAGCGCCTTTTTGCCAATTTCCAGTCTTTCGTTTTCTTCCCTTGCAAGTTGTAGCGCCTGCAACCTAATTTTATCAGCTTTCACAGATTCCACCGCCTTTTCAGCCTTTATAAAATTATAAAACCTGGCGCGCTTTAAGTCAAGAAATTTCATTGCTTGCCTAATTTTTATACCCTCTGCGCTTCAGGAGATTGCCCAAAATCATGAAGGGTAATGCTATGATCGCCAGTAAACAACATCCACCGTTCATTATTTTATCCCCTTATCATATGCGCGCTCTAAAAATTTCAGACGCTCTATAAATCCATCATAGCAGTAATACATGGCATCTGCACGCTCTGCGGTGTTGCTGTGGCCATATTTGATAAAATCATCAAAGAGTTGGAGTGCTTCGTCGGTTAGCTCAATTGTTACTTTTATAGATCGTTGCAATAGAATATAAATACATAATTATAAAACAATTTAGTTTCGTATACATACACAATTGACTCTATTGAAATTTGCACATATTTATTCAATAGAGTATAGCCTATTGAAATGATTAATTTTATTACTATTTCGCATTATGAGCACCGCCAAAACCGTCGTATACCCACCTGACCCCTATTGAGGAACACGTGACCCGCCCGCTTGGTCAGCCGTGTCAGTTGTCATAAAAATAAAAAGGGCTTTTCTTATTTGCAAACCCCCAAAATAATAAAATTATAAAAAGGCGTATAATCATTTCAAAATCAACAAACAATGCTATTGAAATTTCAAAATTACGGTGGTATTCTATTGAGATAAACGAAACGGAGGAATTGATATGAAAGTTGGATATATTAGAGTTTCCACGGAAGAGCAGAACACGGCGCGTCAGGAAGTTATCATGAATGAACTTGGCATTGAAAAGCTATTTGTAGATAAAATAAGTGGTAAAAATACGGACCGTCCCCAGCTACAAGATATGATGAACTTCGTTCGTGAGGGCGACACAGTAATTGTGGAATCAATCAGCCGCTTCGCCAGAAATACAAAAGATTTGCTGGAATTGACTGAGCAGCTAAAAGATAAGGGCGTTGCCTTCGTCAGCAAAAAAGAAACCATTGACACCAATACGGCAGCTGGGCAGTTTATGCTTACCGTGTTTGGAGCAATGGCACAGATGGAACGCGAGTATATTCTCGATCGGCAGCGCGGCGGGATTGCTTGCGCGAAGGCCGAGGGTAAATATAAGGGACGCAAGCCAATTGGTGTGGATGAAAAGACGTTTTCCGAAGAATATAAAAAATTAAAAAATGGTGATACGGTTCCTAAACTGGTGATGAAGAAGTTGAACTTAAAGCCGAATACGTTTTATCGCAGGATGCATGAGTATGAAGTGAAACATGGAATTGTGAAAGAAAAATAAATCTGATTCTGACAATAAAGAAATTGGAATATCGCTTTTATAATTTCCATATTATGGTATTAAAATAATATCGTAAAAGAGTGGGGAATTATGAATAGTGAATCTGATTTTTCGATTAACTCTAATATTGCTTCAAAGAAGGATCTTACAAAACGTGCGACAAATAGCATTGAATCAGCCTTTCATGACAAAAATCGTAGAATGTGGAGTTATGGAAAAAGTATTAAAATAAAATCGAAGCTTCGAAATAGAACCATTGAATCAGAAAATACATATTCTATGGTAGATGATCCTTGTGCTGCTCAACTTAATGATAAAGAGAGGTATCAAATAATAGTGCGTACATCAATACCAACTTCATATGCCATTTTTGGAGGACTCTTTTTTACCCTCTCTTGCTTATTTGGTTTTTCATTCATGCTAAGTGTTTGGAAAAGCATATATCTGGTAAATCCATGGTATTCATTAATGCTTTGTTTAGGCTGCTTAGTCCTATTCTTGACTGATGTAAGGGCGTGCGCTGAATGGAGGAGAATCTTCAATGAAAAGGAAGGCCAAAACAAACAGTGAATCAAAATCGGTCATTAAAACAATTGAACATATGATAGATCTTGTAGCTAAAGAAGTATCCTCGCCATACGGAAAGATAAATTTATTTGGAACGATTTTAGTAAGCTTAATTATTGTGTTACAGCTGCTTTCTGGCAGTGTTGAAAAAGTTGCAACTATTATTGCAAATGCTTGTATAGGTTTAAAAACTGAATTGAATGAAATCAATTATGTTTATGAAATTCTAATTGTAGCTGTTGTATTTATAATTTGTTTGTATTTTATGCATATAGCGAACAAAGAAGAAAAAAAGATTTCTGATGATTCGAGATCAAAAAAATAATAGCTTTATCATAAAACTGAGCGCAGCACTTGAAAAGGTGTTGCGCTTTTTGCTTGAAGTGATATAATTCCTCTAAAAGAGGGTGATTCAAATAAATATTGATGTTTCAGATTTGCAAGCAAAAGATACTTTGATTTTTTGTAATTTTCTTCAAAAAACACAATTTAGTGAAGATTGTACTTTTAATTTCGAAAATATTCACACTTGTGATCCATTTCCTATGCTGATTGTTTCATCAACTATTCGACAATTAAGAGCAAAAAATCGAAAATTTCAATGGGTCGGGACAAATGCCAAAAATAGCTACGCTCAACATATGGGATTTTTTTCTGCATGTGGTTTACCAATTGGCAAGTTGCCTGGAGAAGCACACGGAAGTAAAAATTACTTGCCCGTTCAGTCCATAAACATGAAAGAATTATAGAAAGAAAGCATGGAAAGAATAGTTTATATAGGCGATGTAATTGAAGAACGATCAGATAAGATGGCGATAGTTTTATCTCGCGGTGATGAAAAACTTCGACGATCATTAACTTTTTTGCTAAGAGAAATGATTAGAAATGTGCCAGAACATAGTGGTGCAGGAGAAGTCTGGATTTGTGCTCAATATTGGGCATCATATCAACTGGTTGAGCTTGCTTTGCTTGACGAAGGGGTTGGAATCAAAGAAAGTTTATTACAAAACCCAGCATATAAAAAAATGATTTCTAATGACAAAAAGGCTCTTGTATTTGCTTTGCAACCCGGAATTTCACGATCTTTTTCCCCGGCTGACAGAAATAATAATGATGACGATTATTGGAGAAATTCTGGATATGGATTGTACATGGCAAGTGAATTATGTGCTAATTTGGGAGGAAGTTTTATCATAGCAAGTGGGAACTCTGCTTTAAAACGATATAAATATTACGATAGGCAGAAGGCTCAAAATATACCAACATTCTTTAACGGCACTGTAGTTCAATTAAGAATAAGTACTTCGGAAATAGCAAACTATGAACTTGTTAAAACAGAAATACTCAAAGATGGAGAAAAAATTGTGCAGAGCAATAGAAAAGCATTTTTACATGCATCACAGTCTTCACGTGGACTGTGATGAGAATCATCAGCTTGATTATTGACATTTACATAAATTAGTCCTATAATATAATTATAAATTAAATATTTATTTGCTCTGAGAGCGCTCAAGCGCCGGCAGTATCTCCTTCGGGGGATTTGTCGGCGCTTTATTATATTTAATCACGATTACATCGGTTAAGGCGGTATAGCCGTCCTTCCTCCTTTCATAGCGCCGTTCGCTGGCAACGGGCGGCGCAAAATATATGTCAGTGTGTACGGCAACAGCCGGGTACTATTGGTTCGAATACAAACCTGACGCAAAAAAGAATATAAAGGGGCAGTACATGTTTGATATTACCATAATTCTAAAAAGTGGAAAAGAAGTCAATTTCACAGCAACCGAAGAGGAATTACAAAAAGATATAATTACCGCCTACGATGGAACAAATTACACTATTTGTAGTTCGGAAATCGTAGCTACAATCCGCAAAGAATGCGTCAGGTGTCCTAATTGCGGCAAATGGATTATTAGGAGTAATATCCGGTCAGGCATGTGCCCTGAGTGTGGGAAGTATATAAGATAAAATGCAAGGAGTGTGATAGCGTGGGACGTTATGGAACAATAAAAACTGATCCTGCTATCGCAATTTCTTTGCAGCAGGAACAGGCTAACAAAGATATTTTAGAGATCACCACTTGGCTGAAGGACGTCCGCATCGAACTTTATCAGCGGACTATAAAAACAGGCAAACTGATTCAGTGCTATAAAACCATCGGCGATACTGAGAAAATGTGCGAAGCGGCGCGATTCCTAATTGATATGGTAAAAACGCAAAGCGAAAAAACGCATAAGCTGCCGCAGAAACAAGTTAGTGCGATTATGTTTCATTTCCATAAGGCGCATGTCGCGCTGGCACCGTATTATTTCCACTATTTTTTGCTTTGCTTGGAGTGGGACAGCGGTGTTGATTCCGACGGCAGCGTTGACCTTATGAAGAAANNAATTGCAGAAATTTTCAGAACAGAAGCGGCACGTCCTCACGCTCTCTATGCCGCAAGGTATGGGAAAAACCGAGGTTGGCAAGCGTTATATGGCATGGACTATCGGGCGTGATCCTGATTTGCCAAATATGATGCTTTCCTATGCCGCGTCGATTGCGAAAGATAAATTCTTCACCGGCGTAAGTACAATTATTCAAAGTTCCGAATATCAGGAGATTTTTCCGACAATGAAGCAGATTTATTCAAATGCGGAAACTCTCACGCTGGATTATCGGGACGATGGGAAAAAGGACTTGCATTCTGAATCCACACTGTACTGTGTGGGTTTCGATAGTTCCATCACAGGCCGTACCCGCGCACGTGGAACGCTTTATATTGATGATGTGGTCAAGTCTAATAATATGTATAATATACATTTTGCTCCTCCTAAAAACATCTATGTATTTAATATACTACATTTTATTTTTACTTAATTCAACATAACTTTTAATTGAGTTGCCTAATTCCTAACACAATTCAATTAAAAGCAGCTTTGCACTTTTTCAATTCATTTTAGATAAAGATAAAACAAAGACAAAACTCCCGTTTTTGACAACTTGTTTTTAGACAGCAAAAAACCCGCAAGGCTTAGAGCCATGCGAGTTTCATATATGGTGGAGCATAGCGGGATCGAACCGCTGACCNNCGCTCTCCCAGCTGAGCTAATGCCCCATATACTGCATTTTTAACAGCTTTGTAATAATATCATACTTTTATGGATATTTCAAGTATTAATGCAAAAAAAATTGATCATTTACAACGATGTTGAAATAATCAATAAAAGCTGTTAGAATAACAAAGGCAAGAGATTTTGTGGAAAAATTACGGGATCTTCAAATAGCGGAAATCATATAATGTAATGTTCTCTCAGCACTCTTTTCAGGCGACGAAGCATGTTTTCACATTTGATTAAAAATTTTATGGATATAGCGAACAACAGTGGCAATTACAGGGCACACGCCCACCATTGTTATAATGGATCAATTATTGTAAAAATCCGGTTTGGGAGGATGAAAATGTCTGATTCTCTTATTACGAAAAAAGCGATTGCAACTTCCATAAAGGAATTAATGAGAAAAAAGGAACTCCAAAAAATTTCTGTTGCTGATATTGTTGAAAACTGTGGAATCAACAGACAGACTTTTTATTACCATTTTCAGGATAAATATGATTTGGTTAACTGGATTTATTACAACGAAGTAGTTGCGGCAATCACACGAAACAGAACGTACGAAGACTGGAGCAGCGCCGTGTTAGAGGTGCTGAATATTATGAAAAAAGAACAATATTTTTATACGAATGCGCTTAATGTTACCGGACAAAATGCATTCCAAGATTATTTTTTTGAAGCCACAAAGGGACTTTTGGAAGAAATCATCGAAGTTATTTCGCAAAATGAGCATATTAATGATGAAGATAAAGACTTTATAGCTGAATTTTATACATATGGACTGGTAGGAATTACTGTTCAATGGGCACGCCGCGGAATGAAACAGCCTCCGGAAGAAATTGTGCAACGTTTGTCCAATTTTANNAACGCTTTGCAGTTGCACGTTATTTTAAGGAACATGGTGTAAAGGAATCAGATATAGAAGAGAGTCATTAAGGTAGTTGAAAATTTGTTACATACAAACAAATTTGTTGCTTCCTTAGACACTCGATTAATCTGATATAACATAACATTGTAAAATGGCAGATGCAAATAGACAAATCTTAGGATTTGTCTTAATTTTTTACGTATTATTGATTCTGTGTGATTATCTGACAAGAATTTAACATTGTCTAATTACAATCAAATTTGCGGGTGATATACTCCATGAATACTTGAAAAATTGGAGAGATGACACCGTGAAACAAGAAAAAAATTGGGTGCATATTTTAAAATGCGCGGCCCTGATTGTAGGGGTCATTGTGATTCCATTGGCTTACAGTTTCTTTTATCTGGATGCTTTTTGGAATCCTTACAGCAAGTTGGAAACCGTGCCGGTTGCTGTTGTGAATGAAGACAACGGTGCAATGATAAACGGAAAATTTCAGAACTTGGGCGATAAGATGGTTGATACGCTGAAGAATGAAAAATCCTTAAAATGGGTCTTTACCGACTCTAAGGACGCCAAGGACGGCCTTCAGAACAGCAGCAAATATTATGCGGTTATCACAATCCCAAATGATTTCTCGAAAAATATTTCCACCGCGCAGACAACAGATAAGCAGCCAGCAACAATAATTTATTCGAGCAATGAAAAACGAAATTATCTTGCCTCTCAAATCCTTCACAGTGCAACTCTTCAGCTGGAGGAGCAGGTTCGCTCGCAGGTGACGGAGGAAATTACCGGAGAATTGACAGATAAGCTCAATGAGGTGCCGGGGCAGCTTAATACACTGAATAATGGACTTACTCAGCTTGGTACCGGTGCAAAAGATTTGAACAATGGGTTAGGTAAACTGTACACGGGTTCGCAGACAATGACAACAAATTTGAACACTTTGTCCGGTGGCCTGAACCAAGCCCACCAAGGAACGCAGAAAATGAATACGGCGATGGCTCAAATCCCGACACTGATATCGGGTGTTGCGCAGCTTAATACAGGTGCACAGCAGCTATCAAGCGGCCTAACACAAGCCGACTCGGGCGCTGACCAGTTAAACACCGGTGCGGCTGCACTCAGCCAACTCAGTGACGGCATGAATGCACTTGGCAGCGGCGCTTCAAAAATCAGATCGGGTGCAAGGAGGCTGTCTTCCGGCGCAGGAGATTTGTCGTCAGGTGCATCATCCTTGTCAGCTGGGACACGACAGTATGTTGCTGTTGTAAATTTAATTTCTTCAACTTTGCAGAGTAACAGTTCCGACGTAACACAATCGGTCATTACGTTAGGTACGCAATATATGCAAAAAGCGGCAGTGGCCGCGGCTCCGAATGCCACGGCGGCGCAAAAGGCGGATGCTGCGTTGTATCAATCCGCAATGGCAATACTGGGTGGCAACGATAAAGTCATTGGCGATTTAAGCACTAAGGCGGGCAGTATTCCGGATGGAGCACCTGAGCCTTATGCTTCACAAAAAACGCAGCTGTTAATGCTGGCCGGTGCATTGAGCACTCCAGACGCCAAAGGTGCGGCTGCAAAGTTTGCTCAATCGGGTGCAAGTCTGATTGGTGGAGCTTCCAGCGTCGCGAGCGGAGCCTCTTCGGTTCACGGCGGTGCATCTGACCTTGCGGACGGTGCCTCCACCCTCAGCGACGGTTCAGACCAGCTCGTTGCCGGCAGTGCAAAGGTAGCGGAATTGCAAAAAGGAATTACGCAGTTGAAAGTTGCGCTGGATCAGCTTTCGGCCGGAGGAAAACAGGTTGCGGGCGGCACCGGAACTTTAGTGTCCAATACGGCGCAATTGGCTGAACTGCAGGACGGAGTCAAACAGCTTGATGATGCGCTTGCCCAGTTAAGTAACGGTTCCTCAAAGCTTTATGCGGGTTCCAAAACACTTCAGGCTGGAATTGGTGACGCAAAGAACGGTACTGTGAAGTTGGATGACGGTATTGGTACAGCGCAAAAAGCGCTCACCGATAAAATTGCGGAAACGAAAACGGATCTTAAAGCGACGCAGGGACTCGATACNNCTCCAAACTATGGCACAGCATTCGCACCGTATTTTCTTTCACTTTCCATGTGGGTTGGTGCGCTGATGATGCTGATTGGTATCTATCTGGATCCAAGCAAGCGCATTAAAAAGCTTTCAAAGGGCACTGAATCTGTATTCGTACGGATCGCCGCTTTTTATGCAATCGGCATAGCGCAATCTTTACTGTTGGCCGTTGTGCTGCAAAACAGCCTTGGACTGCACGTGAACAATCAGGCGGAATATTATTTGGCAATTTTGTTGGGCTCAATGGTATTTATCTCAATTGTTCAATTCCTTATCGTGTATTTGGGCGATATTGGAAAGTTCCTAACGATTATATTCCTTATTTTACAACTTACATCGTGTGGCGGAACTTTCCCAATGGAAACTGTTCCGGATATCTTTAACAAGCTCTATCGGTTTATGCCGATGACCTACACGGTTGAACTTCTAAGAG
>DDHX01000033.1 GCA_002338255.1 Ruminococcaceae bacterium UBA1865
CTTGTAATTCTTCCGGCACGATTGTCACTTGACGCTGTATTTAAAACAATCAGGGCAATGTTTGTTATTTTTTTAATCATTATTGTGATGACGTGCTTCACTGCAACCGTGGGGCGGTTTGTGGACCCCGTAAACAAGACGGTAATTTTATCGGTGTTTGGAATAAATGCAACTTTAGGGGGATTGAAAACCGGAGTCGCCTTTTTTCTCCGTATGTTCCTGATGATATTTCTGACCGTGGTTTTNNTTTTTCTTTTTTTTTTTTTTACCATCACAACCCCATTTGATAATTTTTTCAAAATGCTTAATAAGATGAAAGCATCTTATGAACTCTCAATTATCGTTACGACTGCGATTAGTTTTATTCCGACTATGACGAATAAAAAAGACATGATTTTTCAGGCACAGCGATCCAGAGGGGCAAAACTCAATGGGAAGGGTGTCATTGGGCAGCTCAAAGCCTATGTCCCGATTATGGTGCCGCTTATTACAAATTCCATTCTTATGGCAAATAATCTGGCTGTGTCCATGATGAACAGAGGGTATGGGGCCAGTTCTAACTGGACCAGTCTGCATGAAATTACCATGCACCGCCGTGATTATTTGGTAATAGCATCTACCGTCCTTATGATCGCTCTTTCCTTTATACTGAAATATACATACCACTTTGGCGTAATATAATAAAAATCCAATGAAATTTGACTGGAGGAGTATACCATTGGAATCAGTTGATACCTATTCGCAAGTGCTGGGGGCACTCTATGGTATTTCGCTTGGCGATGCATATGGAATGCCTATTGAAATGTTTACACGCGAAGATATTCAAAAAAAGCTTGGAGAAGTGAATTGTTTGCTTCCCGGTCAGGAATGCAGCGAAATATCAAGAGGATTTCTTGCTGGTGAAACAACGGATGACACGGCTTTTTCGATGATTCTTTGTGAAGTCATTATTGAAAATCATGGAAAAGTAGATTCTATGTGTATGGTGAAAAAAATAAAAGAATGGGCCAATAATAACACGAAAAGTCAAAACGTGCTTGGCCCAAGTACCAAACGTGCTTTTCAAAAAATTGAAGACGGAGAAAAATTAGAAGTTGCTGGGCAATACGGAACGACAAATGGTGCTGCAATGAGAATATTACCGGTTGGAATCGTTTTCGATTACAGGAAACCTGACATATTTATGAAAAATGTAGTAGCTGCTTGTCTGCCAACTCATAATACCAATGTTGCAATCAGCGGAGCAATGGCAATCGCTGCCGCAGTATCCTGCTGCATACGCGGTGGCAGCCTAAACGATATGGTTACCGAATCAAAAAAGGCTGCAAAAATAGGCGCTTCTCAAGGTTACCATGTTTCAGAGGCAGATATTGCGACGCGAATTGAATTGGCAATCGAGCTTGTCAGTGCAGATAAGAATTGGAATGAAACCTTGGATGATGTGTATAATGTCATTGGAACAGGGTTAGCGACAGAACAGGCCGTTCCCGCAGCGTTGGCTATGGCTTATTATGCGGCGGGAGATCCCATGCTGTGTGCGAAATACTGTGCAAATGTCGGAGGGGATACGGACACGATCGGCGCTATGGCATGCGGCATATGCGGAGCATATAGCGGAATCAGTTCTTTTGACCCAAGTTCACTTCAAACAATTCTTACAGTTAATCATCTGAATTGGGAGCCTGTCGCAAAACAGTTAGTGCAGTATATCTGACGGCTTATTTTTTAAAAGTGGATGACCGGCGACGAGCTGAATGGAAACAACCGTAAAATGCGCAAATTTCATCAAATATCAAACAAGCAGGGGAGCCAATTGGCTGCCCTGCTTGTTTGATTATAAAAGAAAAGTTGATTTCGCTATATTTCGTAGTCGATGCATTCTCTGCCACAGACAAGGGAGTGAACGGATTCTTTAATCGCAACATGTGCGGGATGTGTTTGGTACTTGTCCTGTGCTTCCCTTGTGGTGAATTCACAATACAGCATAAGGTCAAATTTACCGCCGTTATAGTTGTGACCAACCTCGATTGCGGTCAGACCGTCAACCACGCTCACGAGAGCTTTAAATCTTTTGTTTAGATCGGCCACGATTTTATCAGCATCTTTTTTTGATTCATCTGTCAATTGCCATAATACAATGTGTTTTACCATTTGTTTTGCTCCTTCAAACAAGATTTAAAAATCCAATATATTCAGCCCGGTAACCTCATCAAGTTTACGCCCAACCGTGCCGTTCAGGGTGTGAATAAACAATTCACAGGTGCCGCTGATGACCGCTTCGTTTAAGTGACCGCCAAAAACATTGCCGTCGCCGTCAGCAAAGTCGGCGTGCATGTGAAGGTATAATTCACCGTCTTTTGTAGTGACATTTCCGGTAAGTGAGGTCATTTCCATTTCACCGTCAAATGTATTCGGAACGTACTTCTTTTCAGCAACCTTATAAAGTCCCACAATCACATGATCAACCGCGCCTAAAGCAGAGATACTGGCAAGTTTAATATTTTCTTTTTCACAGATGCTTTTTACACTTAGCAGGATTTCTTCCCCGCGGTCGATTCGTGCAACAATTGTGTCACCAAAAAATTTGTAAACCATAATGTTTCACCTCTTATTCTTGTGCCATATTTTTACTTATCATTAGTTTATCGCCATCGTAATCAATTGTCAATGCGGTTTTCGGTTTTAAGTCATTTGTAATAATCTCTTTTGCAATTAACGTTTCCACTTTGCTTTGAATAAATCGTTTCAATGGTCTTGCACCATAAACGGGGTCATAACCCTGTTCAACGACATAATCTTTGGCGGTTTTTGTCAATGTCACCGTCAGTTGTTTCTCTTCCAAGCGATCTTGTAAATCTGCAATTAGCAAATCAACAATTTTATCAAANNGCTCAGCGGTTTGTAAAACACAATTTCGTCCAAACGATTTAAAAACTCCGGTCTGAACTGCTGTTTCAGCATGGCGGAGACCTGCGCCTTGGCCTCTTCGCTGATTTCGCCGTTCGACTGAATCCCGTCGAGAATAAAATTTGAACCTAAATTGGATGTTAAAATAATAATGGTATTTTTAAAATCTACCGTCCTGCCTTGTGAATCGGTAATTCTGCCGTCATCCAGAACTTGCAGCAAAATATTAAATACATCCGGGTGTGCCTTTTCCACTTCATCAAACAGTACAACAGAGTAGGGATGCCTGCGCACCGCTTCGGTCAGCTGACCACCCTCCTCGTAACCGACATAGCCCGGA
>DDHX01000053.1 GCA_002338255.1 Ruminococcaceae bacterium UBA1865
AAGATAACACGAGCATTTGAAATAGAAGTTCAAATGTTGGTCTTGACTTACTAAGTTGTCAATGATCGCCAGTCTCAGGCAGTAATTGCAAGCAGTTACATTATGAGACACACAATGCTCAACATTGTGCACGAAATTGTGAAAAAACAAAGTCTGCACCCTGATCGTCCAATAAGGGTACAGACTCTTGACATGTATCCGAAATACGTGCTAAAATAGCAACGCATAAACGGCGTTCACAAGTCATAAGCGGTCCCATAACCCTTATGGCGGATGGCGGCTAACTGTTTGATCGGCAGTTGGTCGCCTGTGGATGCTTTTTATTGTCCACATGGAGAATTATATTACATAAATTTGGTAATTGCAAGGAAAATTTAATATTTTATTATTGACTGGAGATATTTCCGGTCTTTTTTATGAGTTTAGCAGCCAGAGCAGTTTCGTGATATGATTAAATTAGAATCATGTTGTTAAATCAATAAAGCAGGGTAGAAGTATGTAATTTTACTTCTACTCTGCTTTTTTAGATTAAAACTAAACGAGTTACTTTTTATGCAGATTTGTGCAGCAAATAAATTTGCTGTTTAAGGAAGTTATCCTCTGCGGTTGTATACTGCCTTAATGTAAAGGCTATGTCTGTATGACCAAGTAAAACTGAGAGAGCTTTATAGTCTACTCCATTTTCGATTAATCGGGTTGCAAAACTGTGGCGGTATACGTGATTCGTTAAAAAATCAATGCCAGTTTCCCTTCTCATCCGTTGGTATAAGCGCTTTAAAACGCTCTCGGTAACTGGAGACTTCCTTGTAGAATTGAAAATGTAATCATTGTAATGTGGAAGAGAACTAATAATATTGTTGGCTTCAGGTATCAGTGGAATTGTTCTTACTTCTGCTCTGGTTTTGCTTTCAATAATGCGGATGCTCTCTTTATCGGAATTGTAATCTTCCCATTTTAGACTGCACAGCTCACTTGAGCGAATGCCAGTATATAAAAAGAAGAGCACAATATAACCGAGCATGTCCCTTTTTGCCGCTTGTTCAACTTTAACTTGTTCAGATTGTGTTAATGCTCTGACGTTCTTTTGCGATGCTTCCTTCGGGATGGATAACTTTCCAATGGGATTAACGTCGCAATATCTATTTCGAGTGGCAATTAAAAATGATTGATTGATAACCACCCTCATGTCATTTAGAGTTGATTTCGCGTATTTACTTGCCAGTGAATTGATAAATATTTGTACTTCAAGTTCATGGACTTCATTAACCATCTTGTAGAGAAATTCAGGGCCTTGTCTACGAATTCTTTTTATGGCGTCGTCATAACAGCGATACGTTTTTTCTTTCTTACAAGGCTTTACATAAACCTCTAACCATTCATCTAACCAATTGTTTACAGTGTTTTGCATTCTTAAAATGCCTCCTTAAAATATATGTCGAACATAAAGAGTATCGGTGTCACCGAGGAAAGCTTGAATTAATCGGGTAAGGCATCCTTTCAAATCACATTTGAACTCGGCAGGCTGGGGATGAGACAATTTCGAAACTGATACACAAATAATGAAATGGCGCTAATTGTAAAAGCATTGAAAAGCGGACGTGCGTCCGCTTTTTTGCATTTCGACAAGGTTATAAAACCTGCTTGCTCACACTGACTTTTAGGCCGTCGCCTATTCCAATGAGGTATAACGAATCCTGTCCGGAAACAAGCTGATTTCTGTGAATAAAATCAGCAGGTATGTAAGTGCTGCAAGCCCGGACAACTATTTTTTCTTCATTGTCGGCCAATGGTCGTTCCATATATGGCCGATAAATGAAATAATCCTCGTGATTTTCCCGAATTACAACGTCATTACGGGTGTTGATTCCAAATTGTTCTAAGTAAAGTCTTGGAAAGTAAATGCTTTTCATAGATGATATTTTAAGTGGACTGCCTAAGATTCTCATTTTGACTGCACCTCCTCAAAGCAAAAAAATTCCATGTTTTTAGGGCAAATAAGGATTCCCTCTGTCGTTGCCAAAAGATAAACGTAATCGCCGATGCTTACCTTGTTCTCCGTCGCCCAATCAGTGGGCAGATTGAAGCGACCCATGCTGATCTCTTTGATTGCAAGTGAAGACGAACCGTCTGTCGGCATGATGCGCAGCAGGGACTTTTCACGCTGCATCAGCACTTTGTCATTCTCCCGTATGCTAAAAAGCTTGCGAAAACTCTTGTCTATCACAATCCGGTGCCTTGCCGAAACGACCGCCGGCATACCGATAATTTTTTCCATGTTCATTTTTATAACTCCTTAGTTTTATTTGGGGGCATTTAAAGCAGAGAAAAAAGTAAACTTGCCCATATGTTCACTTATCCCTGCTTGCATCCATCAGTCATTGGTCAAATCATACCCAATGCGCATTATCCGTCATCAGCTTGTGCAAGGATGATTTCTTTCCATGCACGAAATTTATGTTTATGCAGTAGTATTCTCTTAGCTAACTTAGAGCTTAAATCTTCTTTTCTCTGCTTTAACGTAACCTTCTTTCTGGACATAGTTCTTTGGGATGTCACCGGTGACATGGGGGAGGGTGTCAAAAGAAGTAAAGGATTACCCTTGCGTGTTATACGGGCTTACAATCGATTGGCACTTACCGGGCCGCAGTAGCGGAACTGATCAGCTCCGCTACTTTGTGTAGAGGGCAACAAAAAAACTCCCCTGCATAAACAGAAAAGCCATAATTAAGAAATATTCATATTATCCCAAACTGCTGTTTTGTATAATTAGGTACCGCACACAGCACTGAAAAAAGTCAATCCCGAAAAACCGCCAAATTTTCAATTTAGCTGTTTTTTGAATCAATAAAATTGATATTTAATACCACAAGATATTGTGGTTCGATAAAAACTGGGGAATCTTTAATTTTCTTTAAATTTCAAATAATTTCAATCATAATACGTAGGGTAATGATATGTTCTCTTAATTCTTTAATATCACAACCGATAAACATAAGGAGGGGTGAAAGAATTGAAGCTAACAAATTTACAAAACCTATATGAGGAAATGAAAGCTGCAGGACTCAGTAGACAACAGTTCGATTTTGAATATAATGAAGTAGAAGCTGATACATTTTTCTTTATTGATCAAAACCCATTTATTTTGGCATTTGGTTTAAAGCTTACCCGAACATATTTTGAAATCGAAATTGAATCCAAAAACTTACAGACAGCGGACTTCTTTACGCCGGAGCTGTATAAGACTATCTGTAGGGAATTCCATATTAAATATGATCCAAATCATACTTATAAACCCATTGACTTCTTAAAAGCCATTAATAAGGAAGTTCCCCAACATGTTAAAAACACAAGAAAGACAAAGCCTTCTAATATGATCAGATATCACAGAGACGTAGATGAAGCAGAAAAAATATATTTTTGTGGATTCCTTGATAATAATAAAGCTGGTACTAAAGTTAGAAATTTAGAAAAGACAAGGTTGCTCATGGGAGAAAAAGCCTACATAACATGCAAGCAAGAAAATCTTAGTACTAAATGGACTGATGATCCTAAAAAAGACAAATATAATCATTGGGAAGAACTCAGGCCAGAAGTTCATTAATCTGTAAAATCTAATACTCCGTAGTTACTTACATTAAATACCAAAGTATCTTTGATATCCTTTCGTCTCTCTAACTCATCATGAAACTCCCTACTTGAAACCTGTTTATAGCAATCATCTGACTGTAATTCGAGCACTTTATATTTTATGATTTGCGGTTTCTCATTACAAGAATCTGCACCATCCAGCATGATTTCTATGTGAGAATGTGGTAAAGGCTCGCAATGCACCCTAAACTTATAAAAGTCAATCAGGATTTGGTCCAGTCTTTTTGCCATATTAAGTGCCTTTTTCTTGTTGGCCGCATCAATGCAAAAACCGGTAGATATATCCATTCTAAGATTATCATTCGACACCTCATAAATTAATTGATATTTAGGCATTACACAAACTCCTTTTTACTTAAAAGAGGAACCTTTCTTAAACATAGAAAGGTTCCTCAAAAATTTATACAAAGAAAAATCAGTTGACCAGCTTCGGCCCAACATGCCAATCATCGAAAACGCTGCCATAGATGGTGGTGTAATCCGAAAGGTTCATGCTAAGCATTCCTGCCGGTGTCCATGCGTCTTCCAAATATGCGTAAGCCGTGTACTTGCCGTGCGGGTACACCACACCGGCTAAAATGTACCTTGCGGTTATAAGGTAGAGTACATATTGATCTTAAAGGCAAAGGATGATGAATACACTACATTGTCGTATTTTCATTTGCAAAATTCGATACTTCATTGTAATCGCCCCTTTTTACATTCTTTGTATAGCTCGTCTAATGGAATACCCAATACGGCTGCTATGTCACCAATTATTTTAAAACTCGGACTTTTGTTGTCTCCGTTTTCAATCCCATGGATGGTTGACACGGCATGTCCGCTTCGTCGGGCCAGCTCTGATTGTGATAGGTCTTTTTTAATTCTAATATCTCGAATTTTGTCACTTAACATCTGTTATTTCCTTTCGATATATGGTAAAATTATTGAGCTTAATCAAGCATGGTCAGCCATATGAAACCATGGAAGAGAAAATATAACCAATACAATAGGTAATCCCAAGCTAAATAAAACACTCGTTGAAACATTATCGTATTGTTGTAAACACAAAAAATAAATAACAGAGAAAATATCAACACTGATCCCGACTAAAACAAGTGCAATTGAAAGCCATCTTTTATTGCCCCAATATGCTAAGGTTATAATAACATTTAAAATAATCCAGTCTGTATCAGCCCAAATAGTTAAAAATGTTGAATTGTCATGGATATGATAACCAAGCATGATAATTCCAATATAAGACGGAAAGAGGCAGTATCCAAGTTGATACAATTCAAAAGAAAACCAATGTCCCCAAGGGCGATTATTGTTAGCTTGTTGATAATATACTTTGTTTTTCATGTTTTGAGTGTCAGTTTGCAAAGCAAACTTGTTGAGGCAATCGGTATCCTCATGGTGATTTTTCTTTTGCTTGGCATTCTTATTTTTCATTTTTTAGATACTCCTATTACAAATTATTTATCAATAACAATAGGAAAAAAGAACACATTAGAATTACATATGAATATTAAGAAATTAAAAAGATACATTGGATCTCATTTAAGCATAAGTCGTACCGAACTACTTCGTCTGTTTGAAAAAGAGTTTTTGCAAGCTCTACAAATACTTAACGAGAGATATCCAGAACACCAAATCACAACAATAACATGGTTGGTACCCAAAAATTGTTTGGGTATTCTGGAAGAGTGTGGTTTCAGCATAAAACTTGATAAAATGATGCCATTAAGTAGAACTGAAATAATTATTGCTCTATTAAAAACATATAAAACTGTTACTAAAGCAAAATATGTTTTTAATAAGCATCCAACATATAGGATTACATGGAATAAAGTTGAAGCAGAAAGACTGCTTTGCTACACATCAGATAAGAAGCACAAAGTTTAAACTAATTGGTTGCAAACGCACAAAAAGTCGCAGATATAAATGCTCCAAATACAACTAAAATTAATCTAATTATTGGGTCATCAGCATTTATATTAATGATGAAATTTAGTTGGTATAATATTTTGACAATTATTATCAAACAGATTGAGATGATTATAAGAGCAGCCAGTCTATATATCATTGTCTTCTTGACCAAACAATACAGTCCCTTCATAAAAAAGGCTTTTCTGCTAAGATTTTGCAGAGAAGCCTTTTTCAGTTTATATACAAAAAAATCAGTCCACCAGTTTCGGCCCAACATGCCAATCATCGAAAACGCTGCCATAGATGGTGGTGTAATCCGAAAGGTTCATGCTTAACATTCCTGCAGGCGTCCATGCATCTTCCAAATAGGTGTAAGCTGTATACTTCCCATCAGGGAACCACACCGGCGTGAAATGCACCTTGCGGTTATAGGTTGAGTACATATTAGTCTTGAAGTCAAAGGATGATGAATCGCCATCTGCTGTAAGGGTAAGAAGCCGCCAATATGCATTATATGCGAACTCGGGGAAGTAGGTGACTGCGGTCTGAGCAGCTGCAATGTGGGAAGACGGAGCGGAGGAACGAATGCTGCTTGAAACATTAATTTTAACACCGTAGCCTGAGCGCATTTGCTTACCGTTGGCGGTCGGGTCTTTATCATCCGGTGACAGATTCATGTTGGCTGATAAAGTAGCATGATAGCTGGTAAAGCTGTATTCCCAATCACCAGCATCAACCCAACTGCCGTGATCAACCCACTCACCGCCGGATTGCCAATCGGTATGCTCTTCCCATACCCAATTTTCGTTCCATATCCAGTTTGGAATCCATGTTGCATGCCAAATGCCCCATGAGCTGGCAGTAGTTTGTATTTTGCTCGGAATGCTTGGTATTGTAAAACTGTTGTTACGGTCTTTCGCAGTCGGATTCGGAGGCGGGTTTTCATTAAGAGATACAACCTTTGCTGTAATGGAATTAGCGCTCAATGAGCCTTTGGAAGAGCTTACTGAAATATTGACGGTCTGAGGGGTGCTTGGCGTATGCCATTTAACCCATACAAGTTGGGATTCTCCTTCCGGAATAACAATATTGGTGACAGAATATGACCCGCCGCCAATGTGGAAGGTCACGCTTGCAGGACTGTCCGGCGTAATTGCTGAACCCGTGGATAATGTCACAGAAGTGACCACATCGGTATCAACACGGTATTCTGCACTGCTTGAGCCACTACCCGTTCCACCACCGGAACCATTATCATTGTCATCGGAACCATCGTCTTTAAACTTGACGATACCTAACCCCAACGAAGAAATGATTGTAGAATCTGACTGTGGGCGAGTGGTTGAACCGCTATAGGCCGGATATCCTAAGTCCGATTTCTCGAGAAAGATAGAAAGCGGCAGGTTTTGATGTGTCAACGAAACCATTTTACTGCGTAATCCACCGCTTGCCATTTGGTCATAGGCTGCAGCTTCTGTGGCCGTCATGGCGTATTTAGTACCCATAAATGTAAAATACGCCATCGGCTCAATTAGCAGTTTGTAATTGCCATTGATAAGCGTATCGTAAGATGCACCGGTAGTCGTGGCGATATACTGTATTACAAGCCTGTCGGTAAAATAGCTTTTAATGTCCTTAATATTGGAATTACCGCCATTGCTGATGATTTTAGGCAAAGCTTTTCCGGGATTTTCATAAGTATATTTGCTCGAGGACAAAGTCAAGACTTTACCGCCGCTATAATGTAATTTACTTACCTTACCGAAATGCTTTTGAATATTGCCCTCATTCTTATTTGTGAGATCAAGAGGCACGCTCACCGGCTTATTGTCTTTTGACCTTACGACAGTAACCCTGACACCCTCCTCCCCGTTATGCCAAATGTTACTGCCTGTACCGCCGCCCATACCACCGCCGCCGCCATCCATATTACCATCCCCGTCGGCGAAAGCTTTGCTTGAGATTGATGCGGCCAGAGTGACGCATAAAAGAAATGCTATTATCCGCTTCATATTTCCTCCAAAATAAAAAGCATGGCCAAAGAATGGTCATGCTTTCATCGTTCTTTATTCGGTTTTCGGTCAATCCATAATTCCTACCTTATCTCCGGTCAATTCATCTCCGGGCTTACCGACCGTCGTTCCTTCACCACCCGTAGGATTAGTCCAGCCGAACACAGGGTCGTAAACCTGTCCGGGTTTACCTCCAGAGGGCTTACTGCTGCTTGATGGTTTACTTGACGGCTTTGAAGTCGGAGCAGTCGGTTTACTTGTATAGGATGGCTTTTTATTTTTATTGGTCAAAGCCGAATTGGCAGGCTGTGTTTTTGTACCATTGCTTGCCGTACTTGCGTCACCCTCGACGACCGGTTTGGGGGGTGTTGATGCAGGTTTGGAAATTGTAGTAAGCTGCGCGCTCTGACTCGCGCCGCTCGATGGGACGAAGGTAGGTGCCTGACTGCCTATTTCAGATGTATCTTCAATTGGTGCAATAGAAATTGTTAGGGATGTAGGTGATGCACTGGACGCAGCCTCTGATTGTGGATCCGCTGCCTGTGCTCCTGCATAAGTGGATAAAGCAAAAGCCGTTATACCGATACAGATTACCGCTGCCCCTGTTATAATTAAGCTTTTTTTCGCCTTCGGTGTGATGTTGACCTTTTTCATGTTCTTTCCTCCATTTGTTCGTGATTAATTCCGTGGTAGCATTC
>DDHX01000014.1 GCA_002338255.1 Ruminococcaceae bacterium UBA1865
CTGAATCACACCTTCCAGCAGGCTGCGCAGGCTGCCGGACTCTTTGGCATAGGGAATATAGTTGGTTACCTGTGCGGCGGAATCGCGAAGCCACATGGCGGGAATGTCTCCTGTGATAACAAAAGTGTGACGGCTGTCCAGAACTTGGATGGTGGTATCGATTGTGCTGAGAAAGCACGGCCCGGCCAGCGGCGCAAGGGAGGGGAACGTTTTTTGACAGTATTCGGTCAGCAGGTCCGCACGGTCCAGAAGGACTTGGGGAATGGGAGTATGCATGGTGGAAAGTCTCCTCTCAAATATTCATGATGCCGCAAAGAAAATGTAGGGCGGCAAAATATAAAACGATTTAAAAAAGGGGCTGCGGGGGACAGACTGAATGATTGACGACCAACTTGGGTTCCAGTACAATTTGGGAACACTCGTCCATCCCACTGCCCGCCAGAGATTTTTGCAGAAGGAGGCTGGCCTGCCGCCCGATTTCGGCGGAATCCTGGTCCACATAACTGAAAAAATCAGTCTTTTCCTGCTGGTAAAAATTTGGATTATCAAAACAGATCACGGACAAATCCTGTGGAATACGAATAAGGTTTTTTTGGCAAAGGCGATAAACATCCAAGCCCACATGGCTGTTTGAAGCAATAATTGCCGTGATATTGCCGCTTTTTACTTTCTGAACAAAATCTTCCTGTGTTTTGTCGAAAGCATCGCCGTGGGAAAAGTTTTCGTAGTCAATGGCCTTTAGTTCATGGTTGAGAATGGTCTGAATATAACCACTGTGTCGAACGGAGGTAATCTGCTCTTTATAAGTGGAATCAGCAATAAAAGCAATATTTCGGTGTCCTAAAGAAATCAGGTGTTTGGTCGCCATTTCGGTGCCCGCTTTGTTGTTTGAGGTAACGCTGTTGCAGTAAATTCCGGGGAAAGACCGGTCGACAAGGACAAGCGGGAACTTGTTCAGATGCATTTTCAAAATAATCTCACTGTAAAATTCGCAGTCAGAAGGGAAAAGAATCATGCCGGAAAAACCACTCTTTTGAAAAAAGCTCAGGGCATATTCCTCAATTAGACTGTTAAGGTTCAGTACGGTGCAGATGAAATAGTCTGGGTATTGTAGGGTCTTCATAACGCTGGAAATAATATTGCCGGAATGGTAATCGTAAAACTCAGGAATAATCAGCGCAATTTTTTTCGGCCCGTTTCCATTTGGCGGCTGAAAGTTTGCGGTCAACTCGCTGGCGCGAAGTTGATTTCCGAGCGGGTTGGCAAAAGAACCTTTCCCCTGGACCCGGTAAACGTAACCGTTCAGTGAAAGCTCGGTAAGAGCTTTTGTAGCGGTGATTCTGCTGACATTGTATTCTTTCATAATGTTTTTTTCGCTTGGGACCCGGTCTCCAAGCTTGTAAAACCCTTTTTGAATCTTTTCAATAATGTCGCTTTGAATCAGCTCATACAAAGGCTTTTGCGAATTATTACATGATGACATATCAATCATAACCCATCTTTATATACTTAGTCTTATTTGCCTATATCATATAATATTTCTTTAAAAAAGTAAACACATATAGTGCATTTTTAATTCTATTTTTTTAATTTTTAAATTTATTCGTCTTAATATCTAAAATATTATCAGTATGTAGAAAAGATTGTTGTTGATATGTAGTTGCTATATTGACTATAAAAGGCGAGATGATATAATAAAAACAAGCCACCTTGGCAGGGCCAATTTTAATTGCACGGCCACCAATTTTGGGCGAAATCCAGCTGTAAGAAGGAGATTAAGATGAATACTGATACTGTACATAATGGAACTCCGTCCAAAAGAGGGGGCGTAAACCGGATTCGCGCGATGGCTCGAAAAGAAGTTTTAGACTGGAAAAAATCGCTGAAAAGAAATTACGACCTTTATTTTCTTTTGATTCCGGTTATTGCCTATTTCCTAATATTTAGTTACGGTCCTATGTACGGCCTTCAAATTGCATTTAAGGATTATTCCCCCGCGTTGGGAATAAACGGCAGCCCATGGGTTGGTCTTAAGCATTTGGTGCGCTTCTTTAATTCCTTCTATTTTGGCAGGGTAATACAAAACACTTTGACACTATCCCTATACAGCCTGGTCGTCAGTATTCCCGCCCCGTTGATTTTGGCGCTGCTGTTTGATGAAATGCGGGGGAAAAAGCTGAAGGTGGTTGCACAGACCCTTTCGTATGCGCCAAACTTTATTTCCACTGTGGTTCTCTGCAGCATGCTGGTGATGTTCCTTACCCCGCAGACTGGCTTTATTGATGCGATCCTTCGGCTTTTCGGCTATACCGACAGCAGTAATATTTTATCGGATCCGAATGCGTTCAGCCATATCTATGTATGGTCCGGTGTCTGGCAGTCGGTCGGATGGAGTTCTATCATCTATACTGCGGCCATTGCTGGGGTTTCACAGGATCTGTATGAGGTGGCTCGTCTGGACGGTGCCAGCCGGATGAAACAAATTTGGTATGTGACTCTGCCTTCCATCTTACCTACAATCGTAATTCTGTCCATCTTGGCAATCGGTAATGTCCTAAACATCGGCTATGAAAAGGTATATTTACTGCAAAGCACCTCCAATCTGCCCGCTTCCGAAGTGATTTCCACTTATGTTTACAAATCTGGCTTAGTACAGGCACAGTATAGTTTTGGTTCAATGGTTGGGTTATTCAACAATTTGATCAACTTTATTATCTTAATCGTTGCAAATAAACTGGCAAAATATTTTACTGAAACTTCGTTGTGGTAAAGAAAGGAATACGAGAATGGAGAAGAACAAAACAATCCGCAATCCGCTTGGAGACCGAATTTACCATGTCGTTTCGCTTCTTATACTTGCATTGACTATGCTTACGATTGTCTTCCCGATCTGGACAGTTGTTATTGCGTCGTTCAGCGACCCGACCGAACTGTATCAGAAAACCTTTTTAATCTGGCCGTCGAAAATCACGTTGGAAAGCTATAAGCTGGTGTTTCGTGACGGCGATTTTTTGACCGGGATGTACAACTCGGTGTGTTATACCATTGTGGGAACCTTAGTAAATGTGATCATGAATATTTGTGCGGCCTATCCCCTTTCGAAAAGGAATCTTAAGGGAAAGAACTTTTTGATGCTGATGTTTACGTTTACCATGTTTTTTTCCGGCGGAATTGTGCCAACATATATCCTGATCGCGAAGCTTAACCTTCTTGATAATTTCTGGGTAATGATTCTGCCGAGCGCTGTCGGTATGTTTAACATTATTGTAATGAGGACGTATTTTCAAACAAATATTCCTCAGGAACTGGAAGACGCAGCAAGTGTGGACGGTTGCACCAATTTTCGATTTCTCATTCGTATCGTGCTCCCTTTGTCAGCTCCCATTATTGTTGTCATCGCCCTTTATTACGGGGTCGCTCGCTGGAATGACTACTTTACAGCAATGATGTATCTTACAAAACGTTCCATGTATCCGCTGCAGTTGATTTTACGGGATATTCTTCTGCAAAACCAGGCAGGTAATATGTTGAATGTTGTGACCGACGCTGCTTATGCGGAGCGTATGATGAGCCGTATGGGATTGAAATATGCCGTCATTGTAATTTCAACCATACCCATATTAGCCATTTACCCATTTGCGCAAAAATTCTTTTCAAAGGGAATCATGGTCGGCTCTGTAAAAGGTTGAAACCTGTGCGGAATTTTTATTTTGAACAGGTTACAATAAAGTTTTTAAAGGAGGCTATATTGGAATACATTGGGGTAACTGAGATGTTGCGTTCGTAAGAAAGATTTTGAAAAGGGAGATTAAAATGAAAACTGGATTTAAGAGAGTCCTTGCGATGACAATGGCAGCCACCATGTGCCTGGCCGCTTTTACCGGGTGCGGTTCATCCCAACAGCAATCAAGCGGCTCTGCTTCTGGAACTTCTTCCACGCAGACAGCAGAAAAAAAGGAATTTAATATTGTTTGCCTTGCAGGCGGCGACACAAACCCATCGGTCAAGGACTGGTGGATTTGGAAGGAATATGAGAAAAAGACTGGAATTCACATCAATTGGACGGAAATTCCGGAAAGCGCAATGAACGACCGGAAAAATGTAATTATGTCTTCCGGCGAACTTCCGGATGCGTTCTGGCACGTGACATGGACCAATGACGAGCTGAACAAATACGGCAGTCAGGGCCTCTTTACCAACATTCAGCCATACATTGAAAAAGACGCGCCGAATTTGAAAAAACTGCTCACGCAGGACGTGAAGGGCGGCCTGGCCTCGATTACAATGCCAGACAACGGTATTTACTCCATGCCTTGGGTAATGACGGACCTTCCGCAGGCCAACGCCCGTTTCTACCTGAATAAAAATTGGCTGACGGCGGCTTCGTTGCAGACTCCGACTACCATCGATGACCTGACGAAGACGTTTGCGGCTTTCAAAAAGCAAAATCCGAATGGATGGCCCATTTACATGCAGCCGGACGGAATCGGAATGCTGAATGAAATGCTCTGCGGCAGTTATGGGATCGGCAATAACGGATTCAAACCGATTTCAGAGGATTATTACATTGACAAGAGTGGCAAGCTTCAGTTCCTTTACACTGCAGACGGCATGAAGCAGATGTGGCAGCAGATGGCCTCCTGGTGGAACGCCGGCTATTTCTATCCGCAGACATTTGGCAAATATGAATACGAAGATTGGG
Source organism: Ruminococcaceae bacterium UBA1865 (assembly GCA_002338255.1). Classification (GTDB taxonomy): domain Bacteria; phylum Bacillota; class Clostridia; order Oscillospirales; family Acutalibacteraceae; genus Caproiciproducens. The sequence continues at coordinate 4,703 of DDHX01000014.1, forward strand.
TCACCGCCGGTAAGGTGAAAAAACAGGTCGGCATGTTCGGTTGGGGTAATGCGGACTTCCTGTATTCCAACGCTTCGGAAGATTATGTGGGAATTACTGCGCTCAAGGGTCCGAGCGGCGACATGGTTCAGTCCTGGTGTGACTACCCGGTTCGCAGCGCTTCGTCGTTTACAATTACGAAAGCTTGCAAAGATCCGGAAACTCTGATCAAATGGGCAGATTATTTTTATGGAGACGAAGGCTCGAACTTTGCCGCTTATGGAAAAGAAGGCGAAACGTACACGCTTGACTCCGCAAATAAAATCCGTTATTCCGACAATGTTTTGAACTACAAAGGCGGAGCTCAGCTGGGTGCGTGGCAGTACGGCATGTTTGTCTACGGCGGCAACTTCCCGTGGAAATCTTACGACAGCACTACCATGGAAGCTGCCCGCAAGCAGGATGCCGCCGACTTTAAGGGCGAAAAATTCTCAAGTTACGCGGCAGATTCCCAAAAGTACAAGGCAGACCTGATGCCCGGTTTGATGCCGACAACCGATGAAGCCAATGAGACTTCATCCATTAAGACGGACGTGGATACATATGTCAAGGAAGCACGCATGAAGTTTGTGACTGGCAAGTGGAACTTTACGAGCGACTGGGAAGCTTATGTAAAACAGCTTCAAAAGATGGGCATCGATGATTATATTAAGATTAAGCAAACACAATATGATCGTTACAAAGCGCAGCAGTAATGGAACGCAGACTGCTTTCCATATAGCAGTTACAGAAAAACGGTAAACCTCATCATTGTGTCCTGTCAGTCCGGCAAGTGTCAGGTATGCCTGGACTTGCCGGACTGTCCAGGTTACAATTAGCGGCAAAATTCACTACCCAAAGAAAGGTTTTATCATTATGAAGAAATTAACAGAAAAATTTGTCAAGCTGAAAACATCGGTTGGCGGCAATCGAGAAAAGTACGGTTTTGAAGATACGTTCGGCCTGCCAAAAGAAGAACAACTTAACATTACACATCCAAGCCGCGCAAACATCCGAATTTTAAGCGAGCTTGAATTTGCACTGAATCTGTCACAAGAGTGTGGGGACCGTTTTTCCGCTGAACTGGAAGAAGCGCTGGATTATCTTCTTTCCGCTTTGGAGAAAGAAGGCGTTCTGACGAACCAAGCTTGCGAAAGAGCGGAAGAAATTATGGCGCCGCTTGAAGAGGCAGCAAAGGAATATCATTTGATCCTGGTCGGCCACGCACATATGGATATGAACTGGATGTGGGGCTTTAATGAAACGGTTGCAATTGTAATCGCCACCTTCCGTTCCGTTCTCAATATTATGGATCAATATCCCGAATTCCATTTTTCGCAGTCACAGGCAAGCACCTATCAGATCATAGAAAAATATGCCCCTGAGATGATGGAAAAAATCAAGCAGAAAATTGCAGAGGGACGCTGGGAAGTGACGGCCTCTTCCTGGGTGGAAACGGATAAGAATATGCCAAGCACGGAATCCCTGCTGCGGCACATTCAATATACTCAGGAGTACCTGCGCACGGTCTGGGGAGCACAGCATTTTGAAATTGACTTTTCGCCGGATACGTTCGGACACAGCGCCAATATTCCGGAAATCAATCAGTTTGGCGGCGTAAAGTATTTTTACCATTGCCGCGGCCTGAAAGAAGATTATGTGCTTTATCGGTATCGGGCTCCGTCCGGAAGGGAAATACTTTCTTATCGAGAACCATACTGGTACAACAGCGCAATTACGCCCCACATCGGCGCGGGCCTGATTGACGTTTCCCGTAAATGTGCCGGTTTAAAAACGGGGTTGGTGGTGTATGGCGTGGGAGACCACGGCGGCGGGCCGACGCGGCGCGATGTGGAACGCGCGCTTGATATGATGACTTGGAAAATTTATCCTAAAATTCGTTTTGGAACCCTTCGCGAGTATTTCATCGAGGCGGAATCGGTGTGGAATAAACTGCCGGTGGTTGACCATGAATTGAACTACTTTGCACCGGGCTGTTATACGACACAAAGCAGAATCAAGCGCGGCAACAAGCGTGTGGAGATGTCTCTTTGCGATACGGAGCGTTTCGCCGTAATCGCCGGGCAGGCTGCAGGTTTTTCCTTAGCGCAAAAGAATATGACAGAAGCATGGCAGGATGTCATGTTTACACATTTCCACGATATTTTGACGGGTTCTTGTGTGCAGGATACCAAAGAGCACGCGATGAGCCTTTACCAAACGTCTTCTGCAACGGCAAATTCGCAAATGCAGAACGCCATGCAGATGATTTCGCAAAACATTGACACTTCCCCGCTTTTGGTTGACACGGACGCTTACGACACGCAATCTGAAGGTGCCGGCGTCGGTTATGGACTGGAGAACTTTATCGGTGTCCCCAGTACGGAACGAGGCTCCGGAAAAACTCGCATTTTTCATATCTTTAACACGCTTCCGCAGTTGCGTCGTGAAGTTGTGGAATTAACGGTATGGGACTGGATGGGGGATCTGCGTTATTTGCAGGTGCGTAACCACCTGCAGAACCCGGTAGACCATCAGTTGCTGGATGCATCCCTTCAGAAATATTGGGATCACATGTTTTTCCGCGTCCTGGTCGATGTGGAGGTACCGCCCATGGGCTATACCACGGTAGTTCTTTCTGAAGGTTCGCCGGAAAATTATCGTAACTATTTCCAATCCGCGGAACGAATTGCGCGCCGCTTTGACAACTTTGTACTGCAGAACGAAAAGATGAAAGCGACTGTTGCGGCCGATTCGGGCCGTGTCTGTTCGCTGCGCAGTACTGCGACTAATGAGGAACTCATTGCCGACGGTGAATCGGCAGGCTTAATTTATGTGGAGACAGAAGCGGCAACCTCCAGCGCCTGGGAAATCGGTCGTTACCTTAAAGAGATCCCGGTCGACAACTGCGTAAAAATTGAAAAGATTACGGACGGGCCGCTTCGTCAAAGCCTGAAAGCACATTATGTAATCAAAGGCTCAAAAATAGAAGTAACGTACACTATGGATCGGCATGCGACGGCACTTCGGACTGATCTTTATATTGACTGGCAGGAAGCCGGGAAAGAAACAGTTCCTCTTCTGCAATACCGAGTTCCGACAGCTTACCAGACAGATGAGTTTCTTTATGATATTCCCGGCGGAGCGATTCGGCGTCAGGCGGGCACGACGGATGTGCCCGCCCTTCAGTACGGTGTGGCCGTTCACCCCTCAGGCGACAGTGTTATTGTTGTCAGTGACTGCAAATACGGCTATCGAGGTTTAAACAAATCGCTCGGCCTGTCTTTGATTAACAGTTCTACAGGCCCTGACCCGTATCCGGAACTCGGGATCCAGAAGGTTACCCTATGGACGGGCAGTTTCAAAGCGGATGAAAAGGCGGCGAAAGATTTTTCAGAAAGATGCAATCATGCAATGTTCTATCAGTCGTCGAATGCACACAAGGGTAATCTTCCGTTACAGGACAGCTTATTCTCTTTTCACTCCGATACTGTGATTCTATCTTCTGTTCTTCCCGCGAAAGATGGTGAAATCATAGTTCGTCTTTATGAAGTAAAAGGAGTAATAGGTAAAGTGGCCTTAGACTTTAATAAGCCGGTTCGTATGGCAAAATCTGTAGACTTATTCGAGAAAGAAGTTAACACTCCTGTTTCAATTCGGGATTGTTATGTTTCCTGCGAAGTAGAGCCGAATTCTATCTGCGAGCTTAAGATTCTACTCTGAAATTTATACTGCAATAAACAGTCATTTAAACTGAGTTAGGTTAGAGTAAAAATGTTTCGTGAAGGATGCGCGGCACACGCTGAGTCTGAGTAGAATAATTCGGAATGAACTAAAATTGTGATCGATTCTTAGGTAAGCAAGAGAATAAATAGGACGATAAGGTCGTATTTTATTTGATTGTTTCTTTTCGGAAATCCAAAAGGTGCCGTGCGCAATACATAAGTACCTTTTTATCTACGGTCTGAGGGGATTGTTGAAAAACACCCCCAAATAAAAATCAAGGCAAATAGCACAAAAAGTGTTGTCTGCCTTGATTTTTTGCTATAAAATACAGTTTTGAAACAAACATTAAAGTTCTTAGATAGAAATATTTGTATATGGATACAAGTACAATTATATTCAACCCGTTAGTTGGAGGAGACTTGCCGCAAACGGGCAACTTAAGTCTGGTTGCAATGTCCAGATTGAAGCCAACAGCGAATACATAACAGGTGTGGCGGTGTTTTCTAATCGAACAAACAGTAGCAATCTACAGTCGTTTCTTCGACAGATTATTGGCCATGTCTCACCGGAGGCCGCTCAGGGAGGGCCAATCGCATTCGTAGAACAAGATGATTTGATCGAACTTGACATACAAAATCGTACACTTAGCATTATCGGGGTAAAGGGCGAACCAAAATCACTAAAAGAAATTAATGAGGTTTTTGCTAATCGCAAGACAAACTGGAAGCCAAGAAAAGAAAAGTATCCATCTGGGGTACTGCATATTTATACACATCATGCGGTTTCTCCTATGTCAGGTGGATATATGGAATGAAATATATTCCGATGCATAGTCAATTTACGGATAGTATTTTCACATGGGGCTCACACTAATATTATCAATAAAACTATGAGGGCACACATTTCTTATTGGGCATCTTTAGAGATGTCTTCCCACGAAATTTTAAAGCTAAAATGCCACAAAATGATTGCAATTATCAGCGATGCAGCAATATTGATTGGGATGCCAAAAGGGGCGAGACTTAAAAGAGCATAGTGCAGCGCCGCACAAATGCCACACAATCCAAACGTGAGAAATACAATGCCGGTGTTATTGCTGTTTTGCGCATATTGAAAGTCCTTGTAAAAAGGCAATTCCTTCTTTGAAAAACGCAAGGTTGTAAGCATTAATACCATTAAATTAATAAAAATCAAGAATAGGTCAGGAACAATTCTCAGCCCAAAAATAATGATAAAAATTAAACTTGTAACCAAATAAATCGGTACAACGTATTTACACACAAATCCTTTAAATGCACCCTTCAATATCATTGCAGGATTATCAATCGGCAAAGCCTTGTAAATCCAGGAACCCTTGTAATTTTCACTTGCACTGATCAACATAAATAATGAGGGAAAAAAGGCTACTGATAAATACATATACAAATAATACTTTCCGTGCGTTATCTGTGACAATGTATCTGCCGATAGCGGCTCCCTCCCGAAGAAGCTTAGAAAGAAAATAAATGGCATTATTACCGAAAAAGCAAGACTTGGATATAACTTGAGTTTTAATTTTCTTTCATTGCTCAGCATTTGCTGTGTAAATCTGAAAAAGACTTTTTCCAGCCGATTAAAGCAGATGATGTTGGAAATACTCTGCTGGAGCGTTTTTATCTTCATTTCATTTCTTTCGGAGCTGCCGTTCAGTTTCTGAAGATTTCTTTCAAAATGGGGCGAAACAACCTTAATATATAAAGTCATGGTAATGATAGGAACAATGATTCCAACAAGGCTCAGCAGAATATAATATTGGCTGAAAGCATGATCAATCAAAAGGCTGAAAGGGGCGGAAAACCACGCTGACGGCAGCAAAAAGTTCCACCATTGGGGGGTAAGGCTCATATTCATATTTGAAACATTAAATATTCTTCCGACAAACTGGTACATTACGGTCATGAAAATGGTCAGAGCAATCTGAAAATAGTTGATAATGTCCTTTAACTTTTCTCCGCTGAAAAGAGTAAGGATTGCATAGTAGAAAAGGGATGTAAATAAAATCACGAAGCCGCAGATCAGCGCGATTTCAAATAAGAACAATAGGAAAAACCAAAATCCATACCGTAGCAATCCAAAAATAAGGGAACCCCCTGATATGGCAATTGTTATTTTAAACAGATATACAACAATATGAATTAGCTTTGCTGCATTTAATGTTCGGGCATCGATCGGTCTGGGCAAGAGAATATTTTTATCATTCACATCCAGAAGCACAGAAGAAAAATCTGAAATCATGGTTGTCATAACCATAAAAATCAGCATGCCGATTACGATGTTCATTTTAAGGAATAAAGGAAAGGACGGGAACATGAATATCCCGATAAAAAGGCCCATGAACGCGTAAAGGAATAACGATGACCGAAAAGAATTTTTAGATTCGGAATTTTTTCCATTCATCATGATGGTGGGAATCCTTCGTTCATCCATAACAAACTTAATCTGTAAAATTTTCCTCATCATAAGATAGTCAATTCCAAAGGATTTAAAAATAGAACTACCTTTATCAAGTAATTTTAAAATAAAAAAATCTTTCATATTATCCCTCTTTCAAAATGGAAATAAATGAATGTGCGATTTCCTTATACTGATTAAATCCGGTCAGCTGGTTGAAGATGTCCTCGAGTGAACCCTCACTGCATTTATCCTGCAGTTCGGAAAACGTGCCGTCGGCAACAATCTGACCGGCATTAATCAGAATGATCCGGTCACTGATTTTTTCGACAACCTCCATGATATGTGAGGAATAGAAAATTGTTTTTCCTTCCGCGGCAAGCTCTGTAATAATCTCTTTAAAAACCATTACACTGTTTGCGTCCAATCCGCTTAAAGGTTCATCAAAAAATAAAATATCAGGATTATGCAGAAGGCTTGCAATAATAAGCACTTTTTGTTTCATGCCTTTTGAAAACGAAGAAATTCTGGCGGTATAAGCTTCTCCAATGCCAAACAGCGATATCAGCTTTTGTGCTTTGCTGTTAACGGATTCAAAATCCATACCATATATTTCTCCAATAAAAGTAAGGTACTCCTGTGCAGTAAGGTTGTCATACATCTCTGCAGTTTCAGGAACATATCCAATTCTTTTCTTATATTCAATGCTTCCTGTCGAGATATCTTCACCAAACACCTTAACTTCACCTCGAAACCCCTCCAAGATGCCAAGCAGGATTTTAACGGTGGTGCTTTTGCCGGCTCCGTTTGGCCCTATATAGCCAATAATCTGCCCACTGTGTATTTCAAGATTAATTCCATTCAAAACCTGCTTTTCTCCGTAGTTCATTCTCAGGTCTTTAATTGAAACCACCGGTTCACTTAATGAATTCATGTGTTACTCCTCCTGTATTCAGTAATTATGAATATACTTTTAAATCGTAAAATAATTATGCTGTTAGAATAAGCTGCCTGATTTCTTTTTCAAGGTTTTCGCTGTTAGTATTCGACTGGGATTCCATCCGCCTGAGCTTGGCGACAATATTCAAAACCTGACTTCGCACATTTGAAACGCTTTCCTGAGATTCATTGATTTTTGACTGCATAAACCAATCTGCAATTAGCCCATCAAAGAAAAAATCTGCAAATTTTGCAAAACCACCCGTTTCGATGCTGATATCTGAGTTAATGGTGATATCGGTAAGTTCTGTATGAAATTGCCGCAGCAGTCTCTGTGTGTTTTCTGTTTCCGTTTTGGCGTCGTCAATATAGGAATGCTTTTCAATGTCGGAAAGAAGCCCGCCGCCAAGGATATCCCAAGTTCCCCATCCTTCGGCATGACCAAGACTGTCAAGGGTGCTGTCCAGACTATCAAGTACTTTCCTGCCCGCTAATATTGCTTCTTTTATTTCTTTAAGGTTGATTCGTTCAAAATTCAGTTTGCCGGTCAGCTCAAGTATTTTTTGGGCTGATTCCCCGGACTCCTTCAGGAGCTGTTCCTTCTTTTCAGTGTAGAGGAGGTCATATTCCTGTTGGCAATTCACATAATTCAATCGTTCAGAGGATAGCTTCACGATTTGATATTTAACGTCCTCCAAATCTTTTACGGCTTGGCCGTATTTTAACTTTGCGGCAAGAGCTTCCCTGCGTTCCTTGTCAACCTGCTCCTCCAATTTTCCCAGCATGGAATAAAAGACAGAAGCAATGCTTTTATTTTCAATTTTTTCTACATCATAATTTTCTTTGTTTAGAATATCCTTCAATTCAGCTGTTTTGCTTTCGAGCTTGGATTGCTCCAATTTCAACTGTTGAATCATGGAGTCAATCTTAAGCAGGCGAGCTACGCCCTGTTGAGCCTGTTCTAATTTTTCGTTTATTTCCAAATTCATCTCTTACTCTCCAATCAATATTTTATAGATTACATGAAATTTGAATGTGCGATGATTATTGCAGCGAACTGAACCGATTGCTTTTTGTTTTCACACAGCCTCATCAATAATGGACAGCAAGGTAACACGTTACCGGCTATTCTTTTTGCTCATAGGCCTTTTTTGACTGGTATAAGTTATACAGAAATACTATGTTGGCAATTGCCGAAATGAGAATAAATACAAAAGACAACGAAGGAAGAATAAGGCCAATGTAAGCGAGCGCACTGAATATCGCAACAATTTTCCAGAGGGAAAATAATTTTTCTGCATTTAAATTCACATACTGTGATTTTTCCATTTCCTGTATGCCACAAATAATGGAATATTCAATATATAGACTTATCACAAGAAGAACAAGTCCTACGATAACAGCGCCAGTCTGAATTTGCGCGGTCATCCCCAATAAATCCATAAAATAAGTAATGATTTTTACAAAGACCATTAATACAACCAGATCTTTTATTTTTTTGAAATGGATTGCCGAATCCTGCAATTCGATTATCCCTTTCAGAATCAAAGAGTACCCAATAAAATCAGGAATAAGGCCAATCACTGCATTGCCAAGGGTTAAGTTAAAATTAAAAGCGATAAAAAAGAAACCCCAAAATAGATTGCTCACATAATTTCCACCTTTGAACTATATTTACCTTATAAAGTCGAGTATAGCACTATCATATTTTCTAAGCAAGAAAAAATGTTAAATCAAAAACAGTTTCTGAGTACTGATGGCAGAAATGATGCTTTCAATTGTCTTGCAAAAGTAAAAAAGGCTGTTTCAAAACGATTTAAAAATCGTTTTGAAACAGCCTT
>DDHX01000064.1:0-49091 GCA_002338255.1 Ruminococcaceae bacterium UBA1865
TAATTGAAGATTAGTATTACTATAAAAACGCAAAGGAACAGTGAAATGATATTTAGCAGCTTGTTTTTCATGTTCGTCTTCCTGCCTTTGGTGCTGATTGCCTATTATCTTGTGCCGCGGAAGTTTAAAAACCTGTGCCTGTTTATTTTCAGCCTCGTGTTTTACGCGTGGGGCGAGCCGGTCTACGTCTTTTTGATGCTGTTTACCACCGGCTTTGATTATATTGCGGGGCACCTGATTGAAAAATACCGTGCGGAACGGGTGAAATCGCGTGTGTTCTTGATTATCAGCATCTGCGTGAACCTTGGGCTGCTCGGCTTCTTTAAGTATTCCGATTTGCTTGTGGGAACATTCAACTCCATCAGCGGACTTTCTGTGCCGCTGCCCGCCGTCGTTTTACCAATCGGCATTTCGTTCTACACCTTTGAATCGCTTTCGTATTCGATTGATATTTATCGCGGGGAAGCACCGTCGCAGCGGAATATTATTGACTTCGGCGCCTATATTTCGTTCTTTCCCCACCTTGTTGCCGGCCCGATTGTGCGTTACGAGTATTTGGCCGACCAGCTGCACAACCGGCAGGAAACGCTCACAAAGTTCACAGCCGGTTCCAAGCGTTTCATGGTGGGTATCTTTAAAAAAGTGCTGCTTGCCAACAACCTTGCGCTTCTTGCCGACAAAGTGCAGTACATGGGCAGCCCGTCCACGCTTTCCGCATGGCTCGGCGCACTCGCCTTTACCTTTCAGATTTATTTCGATTTTTCCGGTTATTCGGATATGGCAATCGGCCTTGCAAATATGTTTGGCTTCGAGATTCCGGAAAACTTCAATTTGCCGTATATTTCACACAGCGTTTCCGAGTTCTGGCGGCGCTGGCATATCACCCTCGGTACATGGTTCCGCGAGTATGTTTATATTCCGCTCGGCGGCAACCGCTGCTCAAAGCTGAAAAATGTGCGTAACCTTGCCATTGTGTGGGTGCTCACCGGAATTTGGCACGGTNNCAAGCTGGAACTTCGCCATGTGGGGTGCGTACTACGCGGTACTGATCATCTGTGAAAAGCTGTTTTTGCAAAAATGGCTCGACAAAATTCCACGGTTCTTCCAGTGGCTTTATTCCTTTGTAGCCGTAGTAATCGGCTGGGTCATGTTTTCGTACCTCGATATTGGCAAGGCGTTCGGTATGATCGCCGCAATGTTCGGCTTTGCCCCGGGCGCGGACAAGCTTGGCGTTTACTCGCTGCTTACTTACGCGCCAATCTTAATGATCGCGGCGGTTTGCAGCACGCCGCTCGTTGGCAATCTGACCGAAAAGCTGCGCAAAAGCGGCACAGCCGGAAAAATTGTGTGGGGCGTGGGCTTTATTTGCCTGTTTGCCGTTTCCATGACCTTTTTGGTGAGTAATGCCTACAGTCCATTCCTTTACTTCCGCTTTTAAGCAAAAATTTGCCGCCAATTGATGATGCAAGCAAAACACGAATGGGGTGGAGCATCATGCTCCTCAAGGTGAAATATGAAAATATTGATGAATATAAAAGAGAATATTAAGAAGTGCGAAGCGGAGTTTGTGATTGTTACCGCGCTGCTGTTTCTGACGATTGTCGTCGGTGTGATCTTCCTGTTTTTTGCGCCGAAACAAACTTTTTCCGAGGACGAAAACCGTGTGCTTGAGCCGGTGCCCGACATCTCGTTTTCGTCTGTGGAGGACGGCAGCTTTATGAAGCACATCGAAAGCTATGTCGGTGACCATTTCATGCTGCGTAAAACCTTCGTTTCAATGAACACCAGCGTTCAGCTGCTCATGGGTAAGCGTGATGTAGGTTCAAATTACAGCGATACTCCCGCCGTGGGCGGCGTGTACTTCGGCAAGGACGACCATATTTATGAGGTTCTTCTTCCAAACCACACCGATACCTTTAAAAGGAACCTTGCGGGGCTGAATCTGTTTGCGAAAAAATCGGCGCTGCCGTTCTACTTTGTGCCGGTGCCCTCCGGCTCACAGGAGCAGCAGGACAGGCTGCCTCTTTCCGCACCGAACCATGACCAACACGAGGAATTGAACGCAATCAAAACGAGCGCTAACAGCAACACGCATGTCATTGACTTGTTTGATGCCCTCAGTGACCGCACAGGCAACGACTATTACTATAAGACCGATCACCACTGGAACACCTACGGCGCTTACGAGGGCTACAAGGGGCTGGCAACGGCAATGGGAATGACCGCTGCGCCGCGTGATGACTTCGACTTTAAAGCGGCCTCCACGCAATTCTACGGTACGCTTTATTCCAAGGCTGTTCTGACGAATCAGGCACCGGATATCTTATATCTGCCCGTCTACAAAAAGCAGATGGCTTTGACGCAGCAAACGGGTAAAAAAACACGTGACAATCTTTTTTGGGATGAATACCTGCAAAAGAAGGACAAATACTCGGTATTCCTCGGCGGAAACCACAGCGTGGACGTGGTTAAAAACGCGGACGTAAAAAACGGTAAAAAGCTGCTGATACTAAAGGATTCCTATGCCAACAGCATGGTTCCGTTTCTCGCCACAAATTTCTCTGAAATACACATTATCGACTTAAGATATTACAATTTGGATATTTACGACTATATTCAACAAAACGGAATCACGGAAACCGCCGCGATTTATAGTATCAAGCAGCTCTGTGATGTTTCCATCGCCAACAAATTGAGTGCGCGGTAGAAAATAATGTTGACAAAAAAATTAAAATTGGTACAATTGTAACAGAATGTATTTGTAATATATATGAATATTTACCTTATAAGAACAATAAATACAAAGGAAGTAGATTAATTTGAAATCATTTCAATATGTGATAAAAGATGCAGCCGGGCTTCATGCCAGACCGGCCGGTTTGCTGGTCAAATGCGCGGCCTCCTGTGATTCGGAAATCAAAATAGAACTCAGGTCAAAAAGCGTCAGCGCGAAAAAGCTTTTTGCCGTCATGGGATTGTGTGTAAAGCAGAATGACGAAATTACAATTACAGTTGAGGGTGCGAATGAAGAAGCGGACTATCTGAAAATCAAACAATTTTGCGAACAAGAATTTTAAGGCGGGTGTAAAAAATGAAGAAAATCAGTGGTATCGGAGCCTCTAAAGGTATTGCAATCGGTAAACTGACGCTTTGTGTAAATATCGACGATCATATTGCAAAGAAAGATATCACCGATGTTGCGTCCGAACTTACCCGTCTGGACATTGCCAAGGAAGCCGCGGTTGAGGCGCTCAACGAAATTTATTTAAAAGCAATGAAGCGAGTAGGCGAAAAAAACTCCATGATATTTCAGATACATATCATGATGCTTCAAGACGATGACTTTTACAGCGCAATACAGAATGCGATTAAAAACGATAAAGTGAATGCCGAATACGCGGTGTGGCAGGCCGGAAAGCAATTTTCCGAAATGTTTTCCCAAATGGATGATGAATACATGCGGGGACGGGCCGCCGATGTAATTGATATTTCAAAACGGCTCATTCGCTGCCTTGACAACAGCCTTGCGAACGGGCTTGACAGCCTTACTACTCCGGCAATTGTCGGTGCTGTTGACTTGATGCCAAGCGAAACCGTACAGATGGACAAAACCATGGTGCTTGCCTTTGTAACGCGGGAAGGCTCCAAGAGCTCGCATTCCGCGATTTTGGCCAGAACGATGGGGATTCCGGCGGTTGTCGGCTTAGCGGATGCTTTTGCGCAGTTGACGGATGGGGCTTCCGTTATTGTTGATGGTGAGGCCGGTGACATGTTTATCGAACCGGACGATCAAACGCTGCGTGAATATCAAATTAAGCAGAGTGAGTTTATGCGGCAGCAGCAGGAGCTCAAGCTGTTAAAAGGCACGAAAGCCATTACGAAAAATGGCGTCCAAATTGAAATCAACGCGAATATTGGCCACCCGAGCGACTTCGATATGGTGTTGGAAAATGATGCGGACGGCATCGGCCTGTTCCGCAGCGAATTTTTATACATGGAAAGCAGCACGTTCCCGACCGAGGAAGAGCAATTTAAGGCGTATAAGACTGTTTTAGAAAAAATGGGCGGTAAGCGCGTAATCATTCGCACCCTCGATTTGGGAGCGGACAAACAAGTTCCTTACATGAATATTCCAAAGGAAGAAAATCCGGCAATGGGGTACCGTGCAATCCGCATTTGTTTAGACCGTCAGGCTCTTTTTATCACACAGCTTAGAGCACTGATCCGTGCTTCGGCATTCGGCAAGCTTGCGATCATGTTCCCAATGATTATCTCGGTTGACGAAGTGAAACAGGTAAAATCCATCGTTGAAAAGGTTAAAAATGACCTTACGGCGGAAAAAATAGCGTTCGATGCTAATTTTGAATTGGGTATTATGATTGAGACACCCGCGTCAGTCATATTGAGCGACCTCCTTGCAAAAGAGGTTGACTTTTTCAGTATTGGTACCAATGATTTAACGCAATACACCTTGGCTGTTGATCGCATGAATCACTCTATCTCAAAATTGTTCGATTCGCGTCATCCGGCAGTGCTCCGCATGATACAGATGACTGCGGAGAGTGCAAAAAAAGCGGGTATTTGGGTCGGCATCTGCGGTGAGTCGGCAGCGGATACGACGCTTACTGAATTTTATGTTAAAATCGGTGTGAGTGAACTTTCGGTCACTCCCTCCGCGGTACTTGAACTGCGAAAGGCGGTTCAGCAAGTTGATTTGAAAGATTAACTGCTTGCAATATTACCCAATCTGAAAAAGAGCAGGAGCGGATACCATCCGCCCCTGCCCTTTTAATAATGAGCGGCCGTCTGTAAAGAACAGGCGGCCGCTTTTTTGGTGTAATGATCAGTGGAATTTTAANNCAGAAAGGATGCACACACCCACATCGGCAAACACAGCAAGCCACATTGGTGCGAAGCCAATTGCTGCAAGAATGAGGACTACAGCTTTAACAGCAAGTGCAAAGATAATATTCGACCGGATTACGATCATTGCATGGCGGGCAATGCGAATCGCTGAGGCAAGCTTTGAAGGTTTGTCAAGAGTCAATACCACATCGGATGCTTCAATTGCCGCGTCAGTGCCGAACCCCATCGCAACACCGCAGTCCGAAGCCGCCAGCACAGGGGCATCGTTGATACCGTCGCCAACAAAAATTGTTCGGCCGCTTTCTGCACGGATTTTTTCCATCATATCGACTTTTTCATTCGGCAGCAACGCGGCGTGGTATTCACTAATGCCACATTTCTCTGCAGCCGCCTTGGCCGAATTCTCATTATCACCGGTCAGCATGACAATGCGATTGATATTCAGTTCCCTCAGCAGCTTAACGCCTTCAGCAGCATCCGGCTTTGGCATATCACTGAGCTCAATACTTCCCTCAAGGCTGCCTTCTATGGCAATATAAATGGAAGCCGGAGAAACGGCGCTCATATCGATGCCGTTGTCCTGCAACAGATTTTTACGGCCGCAGAGCACTTTTTTACCTTCTATTTCACCGGTAACGCCGTGTCCTGGAACCTCCACTGCATTGTTGACGGCAAAGGTTTCTGTTCCGTTCGCGGCCTTTATGATTGCTTTGGCTGCGGGATGTGCGCTGTATTGTTCAATAGACGCTGCAATTTTCAACAGCTCATTTTCACCCATACCGTTTAGAACATTAATTTTACTTACACTTAACTCGCCGCTTGTCAGCGTGCCGGTTTTGTCAAACACAACCGCATCCGCACGGCTCAATGCCTCCAAATACTTGCCGCCTTTAATCAGTACACCGTTTGTGCTTTCCGCACCAATTCCCGCGTAAAATCCAAGCGGTACGGCAATGACTAGCGCGCACGGGCAGGATGCTACTAAAAAAACCATTGCACGATAAAGCCAGACTCTAAAATCCCCCAGGCCAAAAAGAGGGGGCAAAATCATGAGTAAAACCGCTAAAATGATAACGGCCGGAGTATAAATTTCAGCAAATCGTGTAATCAGCTTTTCCGCTTGACCCTTGCGCGCCGAAGCGGATTCTACCATGGAAATTATTCTTGAAGCTGCTGAATTCTGAAAATTGTTAGTTACTTCGATGGTGAGCGGCCCTTGTTCGTTCATCATGCCGGACATTACATTTGTACCCGCGGCTGCGTCAATAGGTACGCTTTCCCCGGTCAGCGCAGAAGAATTGAGTGATGAATTACCCATTCGCACAATGCCATCAAGAGGGACTCTTTCAAATGGATGGACCAGAACAGTGTCGCCAATCTTAACTTCTTCGGCATGAACAAGCTCCTCAGTGCCATCCACAATCCTGCGTGCCGTGTCGGGCCGTATTTCTGCGAGTTTTTCAATGCTTGCACGCGATTTATCAATTGCCTTGTCTTCAAGTATTTCTCCTAAGCTGAAAAGAATGGCCACCATCGCAGCCTCCGAATATTGAGCGAGGCAGAATGCGGCAATTACCGCGATGGACATCAGTGTAGTTTCATTTAGCTTAAGTTTAAGTAATGCCTTAAAACCGTCTATAAAAACCCGCCAGCCTGCCAAAATAATGGAAGCACCAAAACAGCCTGCCAAAATAATTGAAGGCATGTGAAAAACGTGCTCCAAAATGACACCGGTTAAAAATAATAAAATGGAAACAATGGTTCCTATTGCGGAGAGTTTGGAATTTTCCGTTTCTTCATTGCCTCCGCAATGACCGCATCCGCAATGGTCGCACTCGCAGTACAGTTCCTCTTCATGCATTGTGTTTTCCCTCCGTTACGTGATTTAATCCCTGCTCAAATATGAGCCGAACATGTTCATCATCCAGTGAATAAAATGAAGATTTTCCATCGCGCCTTACCCGCACAAGATGGGTATTCCTCAGGAGCCGGAGCTGATGCGAAATGGCGGATTGCCCCATGCCCAAAATTTCTGCGATATCGCAGACGCAAAGTTCATTGTCGAGCAGTGCGCAAATAATTCTGATCCTTGTGGTATCACCAAAAACCTTAAAAAGTTCAGCGAGCGAGAAGAGTGTATCCAAATCCTGCATGCTTTTCAGTGATTTTTCTACCAGATTTTTGTGTACACATTTTTCCTCACAGATGTCGATAGTCTCATCCATTATAATCACCTCATTTCCTGAACATATGATCATGTATTCATACGTCTTGATTATTATATGTTATTTCACCTGATTTTGCAACCTAATATTGAAATATTTACCTTCTTAAAATAACGAGGTTGTTTTTTGAAAGGTTGCTTGACAAGAATATTCGACATAGATATTAAGGGTAAATAAAAAACTATACTTTATCAAAGAATAATTAATTTGCAACAATAGAATATTTTAGATGCAAATTATGGCCGCATTAAAGATTTATTTATTCATAAAACTTGTATTTTGAATAAATAGTTGCTATAATATTGCAATAGGATTATCCTTGTAGGACACATTCGATGCTGAATGTGTCCTACAAGGCTTTTGCAACGCATCACTATATTATGTTGAATTGGAACTGTATTCGTGATATAATTGTCGAATATTAGCGCATTTTAAAGGAACTTGTCACGTTGATACAGGCTGTTACGAACATAATGTTTTTTGCGCTTTTTTATTCCGGAAGAATTTTAAGGAGTGGCTACAGTGACAAAGTATGTGATAAAACGTATCGGGTATGCGTTTTTGACAATCTTTCTGATTTCGGTTATTACGTTTTCATTAATGAACATGATTCCTGGCGGGCCTTTTTTGAGTGAAAAGGCGGTTTCACCGGCTACGACTGCGGCACTGAATAAAAAGTATGGCCTTGACAAACCAAAGTATATGCAGTACATCAGCTATATGGGAAATTTGCTTCAGGGTGATTTTGGACTTTCCCTTAAGCAAACAGGAAGAACAGCAAATGATATTATTTTTTCCACATTCCCGGTATCGGCCAGATTAGGCGGAATTTCAATCATAGTCGCACTGATTTTAGGAATTACCATGGGATCGGTTGCCGCTTTGAACAGAGGGAAGTGGGGCGACAGTGTTTTAATGGTGGTTTCCACGCTCGGTATTGCAGTGCCTTCTTTTGTTGTGGCGACATTCTTAATGATGTTTTTTGGTGTGAATCTTCGCTGGTTACCGACGATGGGCCTTAAAACCCCACTGCACTATATCCTGCCGGTTGCGACACTTGCATTTTATCCAATGGCATACATTACGCGTCTGATGCGCTCAAGTATGCTTGACGCTTTAAATCAGGATTACATCAGAACCGCGCGGGCAAAAGGGGTAGGGAAATTCTCAATGCTATTTAAACATGCAATGAGAAATGCGATTATTCCAATTATTACTTATGTTGGCCCGTTGCTTGCTTACACTGTGACGGGAAGTTTTGTTGTCGAAAAAATCTTTACGATTCCCGGCCTTGGCAGAGAATTTATCAATTGTATCACCGGTCGCGATTATCCGATGGTGATGAGCACTACGATTTTTCTGGCGATACTGCTTGTGTTTATGAATGTAATTGTTGATATTGCCTACAAGCTGGTTGACCCGAGAATCAAATTAAAGTAAGAAAGGCGGGAAGAAAATTAAATGAAAGATATTCAATTAAAAGCAAATCCATTCAGTATGCAGTTGAATGCAGAAGATTTTTTACCTGCCAGCTCTGCAGAAAAAGAACAATTAAATGTAATGCGGGAAAGCACAACATATTGGAAGGATGCAATGCATCGCTTCAGCCAAAATAAAGTGGCGATGGTCGCGTTCGTCGTAATCATCATTGTTATGTTTTTGGCGTTTGTTGTTCCAAGTTTTTACCCTTATCAATATGATCAGCAGATCCGTGGAAGTGAAGATTTGCGCCCTATGCAATATTCCCAGACCGAGCAGCAAACAATAGCTGCGGGCAAAAGTGTGTTTCCACATATTTTTGGTACTGATAAGTTTGGACGGGACCTTGGTATCCGTGTTTTGCTTGGTTCAAAAATTTCATTGCTGGTCGGTTTAGTAGCAAGTGCCCTTGTTCTTTTAATAGGTTCCGTTTACGGTTCTATTGCCGGATATTTCGGTGGCAAGGTTGATTTGGTTATGATGCGTATTGTAGATATCATTTACTCGGTACCGGATATGCTGATTATCATTCTGTTGCAGGTGTCACTGAAAGAACCGCTAAACAATTTGATTGCAAACAATCCCGCTTTTGCCGGTCTGCAAACGGTCGGCGTCGGGTTAATCAGTATTTTTATTACATTCAGCCTGCTGTATTGGGTTGGAATGGCTCGTATCGTGCGCGGCCAGATTATGTCGCTGAAAGAGCAAGAGTTTGTTACGGCGGCAAGAGCCCTGGGTGCTTCAAACGGAAGAATTATTCGGAAACATCTGCTTCCAAACTGTCTTGGAACTTTGATTGTTATGACAACCTTGCAGATTCCGTCGGCAATCTTTACCGAAGCATTTCTGAGTTTCCTCGGACTGGGTGTTGCGGTACCAATGGCGAGTCTTGGCTCGCTGGCTTCCGAGGCAGTCGGCGGCATCACATCCTTCGCTTACCGTCTTGTCGTTCCTTCAGTTGCAATCAGTTTAATTATTTTATCATTCAATCTTTTTGGCGACGGGCTGAGAGATGCGTTTGATCCAAAGTTAAAGAAATAGGAGATTTGAAAATGAGTTCTAATTGTTTACTTGACATACAAAACCTTCAAGTTTCCTTTTTTACCCCTGCTGGTGAGGTGAAGGCGGTCAGTGGTGTTTCTTACGCGCTTGACCACGGCGAGGTACTTGGAATTGTTGGAGAATCCGGTAGCGGAAAAAGTGTTTCCGCATATACACTGATGGGTATTATTGCTGAGCCCGGCAGAATTGTGGGCGGTACAGTAGATTTTAACGGACACCACGTTGACAAAATGAGCGAAAAAGAGTTTAGAAAAATGCGCGGCAGCGAAGTCAGCATTATTTTTCAGGATCCAATGACTTCGTTAAACCCGGTTTATACCATCGGTAACCAACTGACGGAAATGCTCAAACTTCACACAAACAAGAATAAAAAAGAGCGCGAAGCGAAAGCAATTGAGCTTTTGGGGCTTGTTGGAATGAATGAGCCTGAAAAGCGCATGAAGCAATATCCGCATGAATTTTCAGGCGGTATGCGTCAGAGAGTTATGATCGCAATGGCACTTGCCTGTGAACCGAAACTGCTAATTGCAGATGAACCGACCACGGCGCTCGACGTAACCATACAGGCTCAGATCTTGGAGCTGATGGTTGAGCTGAAAAAGAAAATTAATATGTCGATTATTATCATCACACATGATCTTGGTGTTGTTTCCGATGTTTGTGACCGCATTGCAGTCATGTACGCCGGAAAAATTGTCGAGATTGGCAGTACGGATGATATTTTCTATAACCCCAAACACTGTTACACCCTGGGCCTTTTAAACTCCATTCCGAAAATCAATGAGCAGGAGCATGAAAGGCTGATTCCAATTGAAGGAACTACCGTTGATTTGTTAAATCCACCGGCGGGCTGCCCGTTTGCTTCCCGTTGCGATCAGTGCATGAAAATCTGTTTGACACAAATGCCGGAGTATACCGATATTTCAGAAGGACATAAGAGTGCTTGCTGGTTGCTGCAAAAAGAGCAGTTTGAAAATGTAAAGGAGGGTGACAAATAATGAGCGAAAAGCTGTTAGAAGTTGAACACCTCCAACAATACTTCCCGGTAAAGGGCGGTATGTTCAAAACCAATTACGTTCAGGCTGTTGATGACGTAAGCTTTTACATCAATAAGGGCGAAACTTTCGGCCTTGTTGGGGAAAGCGGCTGCGGAAAAACAACAACCGGAAGAACGATTTTAAGATTATATGAGCCGACTGGCGGTAAAATTATATATGATGGTGTGGATGTTACCCATGTTGATTTTGCACCGTACCGCAAAAAAATGCAAATTGTGTTCCAAGATCCTTATGCCTCGCTTGATTCGAGAATGACCGTTGGCGATATTGTTGGGGAGCCGATTGATATTCACCATATTGCGGCCAACAAAAACGACCGTAATGATCGGATTTTAGCTCTTCTTGAAAGAGTCGGGTTGAACTCCGAACATGCAAACCGTTATCCTCATGAGTTTTCCGGCGGACAGCGCCAAAGAATCGGAATTGCCCGCGCGCTTGCTGTCAATCCGGAATTTATTGTATGCGACGAACCAATTTCAGCGCTGGATGTTTCCATTCAAGCGCAGGTTGTCAACATGTTTGAGGACTTGCAACAGGAAATGGGTCTTACTTATTTGTTTATTGCTCATGACCTTGCAATTGTAAAACACATCAGTAACCGAATTGGCGTTATGTATTTGGGCAAACTGGTAGAACTGGCCGACAGCAACACGCTTTACGCCAATCCGATTCATCCTTACACACAAAGTTTGCTTTCATCAATTCCGATTCCGGATCCAAAGGCAAGCCGTTCCAAAAAAAGGATTGTTCTGCAAGGTGATGTTCCGAGTCCGCTGAATCCGCCTTCGGGCTGCCGGTTCCGTACTCGATGCCCTTACGCAAATGCACACTGCGCCGAGGCAGTTCCTGAATTCAAGGAATATGAAAGCGGGCATTTTGCCGCCTGCCATCGCATCGGCGAGTTTTAATTGATTTTAGTCTGCGCAGCAGATTGAAATAGAAGAAGAGAAATTCAGAAATTAAATGGAGGGATTTATTATGACAAAGAAAATCGTAGCATTGGTAATTGCAATGGCTTTGATTGGTTCCGCTTTTGTTGGCTGCGGAAGCAACACAACAGCCTCATCAGGTACCGCCACCGCGTCGACTGCGGCAAGCACCGCACCTGCTGCTGCAAAATCACTTGCAGTATGTGTAGGTCCTGAGCCGGCAACTATGGATCCGGCTTTAAATCAGGCAGCTGATGTTACATCAGTTCTGCAGCATCTTTTTGAGGGACTTACCAGATATTCCGCAGAAGGCAAGATTGTGAACGCACAAGCGAAGGATATTAATATCAGTGCTGACCACCTTACCTACACAATCAAACTTCGTGACGACATTAAGTGGTCTGACGGCAAGGCTGTAACAGCCGGTGATTTTGTGTATGCATGGCAGAGAGTTGTCGACCCGAAGACAGCTTCACAATACGCATATATCTTTGATCCAGTCCTTAACGCAACAGATATCTACACCGGAAAGAACAAAGATGTTAAATCTTTGGGCGTANNCAGTTGATGATAAAACACTTGAAGTTAAGCTTGCGGCACCATGCGCTTACTTCACTGAACTGCTTTCCTTTACAGCATATTATCCTGTTAGAAAAGATGTTGTAGAAGGAAATGATAAATGGACACAGGATGCAAAAACTTATATTTCCAACGGCTCTTTCAAGATGCAGGCATGGAATCATAAGGAAAACATTACTGTTGTTAAAAATCCGAATTATTATGATGCAGACAAAGTAAAACTTGATTCTTTGAAGTTCGTACTTCTTGAAGATGATTCAGCCATTCTTGCAGCTTATCAGAATGGTGAGATTAGCTTTGCTTATCCAATTTCCGTTGATGAAATGGATGCTTGGAAGGATAAGCCGGATTTCCACAAGAATACAGAACTTGGAATTACCTATGTTGATTTCAACAACCAAAAGGCACCATTTAACAATCCAAAAGTAAGACAGGCGCTTACTCTTGCAATTGACCGTAATTACATTGTTGAAAAGGTAACAAAAGAGAACCAGACTACTGCTACCGGTTTTGTCCCGCTCGGTGCGACCGATGTGGACTCTACAAAACAGTTCCGTACAGTGGGCGGCGACTATTATTCAACAAAAGCAGCGGATTACGATAAGAACGTTGCAGAAGCAAAGAAACTTCTCGCTGAAGCCGGGTATCCGGACGGCAAGGGTTTCCCATCATTCGAGTATATTACAAATACAAACTCAGTCAACAATGCAGTTGCTGAAGCACTTCAGAACATGTGGAAAACAACGTTGGGAATCACCTGCACTGTTTCTTCCCAAGAGTGGTCTGTATTTATTGACACACGTAACAAGGGTAATTACTCTGTAGCACGCGATGGTTGGGGCGCTGATTTTAACGATCCAGTCACTTTCCTCGACTTGTTTGTGACAGGTTCCGGTAACAACAACGCCAAGTATTCCAATCCTGAGTACGACAAACTCATCAAACTGGTTAAATCAACCGATGACAATAAAGTCAGAATGCCTGCTTTGCATAAGGCTGAAGACATTCTGCTGAAGCAGGATTGGGCTGTTGCTCCTATTCTGTACCGTACACGCAGCATGTTGATCAACCCCAATGTTAAGGGCTACTATTCGTCCCCGTATGGTTTTGACTACTTCATGTATGCATCAGTTGGCTAATTAAAAATTGATTTTGGGACGCTTCCTTTTTAGGAGGCGTTCTTTTTTTTATATGATCGGATGTGCACATATCATTTTGGAAGATGAATAGTACGGGACTGCATCAGATACTAAATTTACCAGTTTAAAGTGATGCACAAGCGAACAATTTGCAATTTTCCAGATATAATATTTCATATTCATTAGATCATCGACGTAAAACATAGACAAAACTGTTGAATTAGACGATATTTTAAAATACCACGAATAATCATAAAATTGAGGTTGCACAATTTTAGCATCAGTAGTATAATCATGTTTAATAAAATATTTTGTGGATAGAATAACAAGGCCGCTTAACTTAACTGATTTGGCTATTTTTAGACACAAATATCTTTAAAAGACATTTATATACTTGGGAGGTAATTATGATGAAAAAGCGTTTTTTGGCAGCTGCACTTGCAGCGGTAATGCTTGCGGCCTCTGCGACAGGCTGTGCACAACAGGGAACCACACAGTCTGCTGCGGGGAGTACCGCAGCAACAACAGGCGATACCATTAAAATTGGCGGCCTTGCACCGCAGACCGGAAATGTTTCTGTTTACGGTATTGCAACGAACAATGGTGTTAAGCTTGCTGTTAGCAAAATCAATAAAGCTGGCGGCGTGCTTGGCAAACAAATTGAGTATATATCATATGATGAAAAAGGTGACGCAACAGAAGCGGTCAACGCATACAATAAGCTTGTCCAGAATGACAAGATTATTGCGTTGGTTGGTGATGTTACTTCCAAGCCTACAATAGCAGTTGCGCAAAAGGCCGTGAAGGACGGTATACCGATGATTACCGCAACCGGAACGGCGGCGGATATTACAAAAGCCGGAGACAATATTTTCCGTGCCTGCTTTATCGATCCTTTCCAAGGCGAGCTGATGGCTTCCTATGCCGCAAAAAAGTTGAACGCAAAGACAGCGGCTATCATTTATGACAACGGTGATGATTATTCCACAGGCGTTGCAGATGCTTTTGAAGCTGCTGCAAAAGCTGCGGGTGTTACAATCACTAATAAAGAGGCTTATCAGTCAGGCAGTGTGGACTTTAAGTCCCAGCTGACCAAAATTAAAGCCGGCAACCCCGATGTCATTATGATTCCTGTTTATTATTCTGATGTTGCCTTGATTGCTGTACAAGCGAAAGAAATTGGAATTACAGCAAAGCTTCTTGGTGCTGATGGTTGGGACGGTGTTTTGGAGAAAATTGACAAGAGCAACTGGGATGCTGTTAAGAATAGCTATTTCTGCAGCCAGTACTCCGCAGAAAGCACCAATCCGGATTTACAGGCTTTCTTGAAAGAATACAAAACAGTATATAATGCAGATGCGAATATGTTCGCGGTTTTGGGTTATGACGCGATGGGAATGATGGCCGCGGCAATCAATAAGGCGGGCTCAACAGATTCTGCAAAGATTTGTGACGCGCTGAAGGGATTGGAATACAAGGGACTTACCGGTAATACAACATTTGATGAAAATCGCAATCCGGTCAGAGAAGCCGTTATTACTACTCTTGCGGACGGCAAATATAAATTTGTAGAAAACTACAAAAAATAATATTGTCTGACATGTGAATTAAAATCGTGAAAAGAGGGGGAAGAAATTCACCCTCTTTTCAGATTATGGTTAGGATGTTAGAAATAACAGTGTTTCCAATAGATGCAGGAGGGTGCGATTTATGGATTTCTTTACACAGATAATCAACGGCCTGGGCATCGGCAGCATATACGCTCTGATCGCTTTGGGCTATAGCATGGTTTATGGTATTGTGCAATTGATTAACTTCGCTCACGGCGATATTATTATGGTGGGAGCTTACGTCGTATTTGTTGTTCTGGTTACACTGAATCTTCCGCTTTGGCTTGCAGTGCTTGGTTCTATTTTGTTTTGTGGTATTGCCGGTGTCGTGATTGAGCGTGTTGCCTATCATAGGCTTCTCGTTCATGACGCGCCAAGAATTTCGCTTTTGATTACGGCAATTGGCGTAAGCATTTTTTTGCAGAATCTTTTCCAGCTTCTGTTTGGCTCAGATGCAAAATCAATGCCAAAAATGTTTACTTTCAGCCCGCTTCAATTGGGTGCGCTGCAAATTACTTCATCTACCCTTTTAAACATTGCTGTTTCCGTTTTGATGATGGCAAGTCTGCAACTGTTAGTTAATAAGAGTAAAATCGGTAAAGCAATGCGTGCTACCTCCGAGGATGCGGGCGCTGCAAAGCTGATGGGGATCAATACCAATACGACAATTGCATTTACATTTGGTATCGGTTCGGCTCTTGCCGCAGTTGGTGCTGTTCTTTACTGCAATACTTATCCGCAGATCAAGCCGATTATGGGTGGTATGCTGGGCTTAAAAGCATTTGTCGCAGCTGTGCTGGGCGGTATCGGAAGTATTCCGGGTGCTATGCTTGGCGGCTACATTTTAGGCGTTGCTGAAAGTTTAACTAATGCTTATATCAGCAGTAATCTGACAGACGCTGTGGTTTTTGGTATCTTGATTGTTGTTCTGTTGGTCAAGCCGACGGGTCTGCTTGGCAAAAATGCAAGGGAGAAGGTGTAAAGAGTGGCTGGTATGACAAAGAAAAAAATAATTTCTTATGTTGCAAATTTGGCAATTGTCCTCATTCTTTATTTTCTTTTTTACTTTTTGATTCGTCAGGGAGTCATTAACAGCTATTATTCCGATCTTATCAATATGGTGTGTATTAATGTGATTTTGGCGGTCAGCTTGAATATGGTTACTGGTTTGCTCGGGCAGCTTGTGTTGGGCCACGCCGGCTTTATGCTGGTAGGCGCCTATTCTGCCGCACTGTTCACACTTCACGTTAATCTGCCGCTTGTGGTGGCGTTTCCTATCGGCCTGATCATCGGCGGTCTGGTGGCAGCGTTGTTCGGCATGATTATCGGGATTCCTGCTCTTCGTTTAAGAGGAGATTATCTTGCGATTATCACCTTGGGTTTTGGTGAAATTATCCGTGTTGTTGCAAATAATTTGACGATTACGAATGGTGCAAAAGGACTTTACGGAGTCCAATCCCTCAATTCGCGCCAAAATCTTACGCCAATGTTTACGTATGTATTCTTCATTGCGGTATTCGTAATATTTATTAATTTTACATTTGGAACATCCCGTCATGGACGAGCGGTCATTGCCATTCGTGAGGATGAAATTGCCGCAGAGGCTTCCGGAATCCACACAACCTACTACAAATTGCTTGCCTTTGTTTTAGCTGCATTTATTGCAGGCGTGGCAGGCGGACTTTTTGCTCACCAAATCGGTATTATTGATCCTTCCAAATTTGACTTTAACCGCTCGGTTGAAATTCTGGTTATGGTTGTTTTGGGTGGAATGGGCTCGATTACGGGCTCCATTATTGCAGCGGTTGTACTCACGATTCTGCCGGAGGCGCTGCGTGACTTTTCCAATTACCGTATGCTCCTTTATTCCATTGTGCTAATCTGCGTCATGCTGTTTCGTCCGACCGGGTTGCTTGGACGCAGTGAGTTTTCGCTTACAAAATTTATTGACAGAATTACAGGAAAATCCGGCGGAACAAAAAAGAAATCGAACGTGGGAAAGGAGGGCTAACCAATGGCTGTGCTTGAAACAAAAAATCTGGGCATCAACTTTGGCGGCCTCCAAGCCCTTGAAGACGTTCACTTTTCAATTAATGAGGGTGAAATCATTGGCTTAATCGGGCCGAACGGCGCGGGGAAAACCACTGTTTTTAATTTGCTGACGGATGTTTACATGCCGACAAAGGGCGTGATTGAGCTTGATGGAGTCAGTATTGTAGGTAAAAAAACCTATCAAATCACGCAAAATGGAATTGCCAGAACATTCCAGAATATTCGCCTGTTTAAAGATGTCTCTGTCATCGATAACGTTAAAATTGCAATGAACAGTGAGATGAAATATTCTGTTTTGTCCGGAATTTTTCGCTTGCCGGCTTACCGCAAAGAGGAAAAAGAGATTTCCAAACGTGCCCACGAGCTGCTGAAGGTTTTCGGTATTGACGAAAATGCGCATGATTATGCAAAGAATCTTCCCTACGGTCAGCAGCGTAAGCTCGAAATTGCCCGCGCATTGGCAACCAATCCCAGAGTTTTGCTTCTTGATGAACCTGCTGCCGGAATGAATCCGACTGAAACAAGGGAACTGATGGAAACAATTATGCTGATTCGCGATAAATTTAAAATTGCCATACTGCTCATTGAACACGATATGAACTTTGTAATGGGCATTTGTGAACACATCGTGGTTTTGGATTACGGCAGGATTATCGCCGAGGGCAGCGCGGAAGACGTGCGCCATGACCCGAAGGTTATTGCTGCGTATCTTGGAGGTGAGTAATATGGGAGTAATGCTTTCTGTTAAAGATTTGGATGTCTATTATGGCTCCATCCATGCGATCAAGAATATTTCATTTGAGGTGCAGGAAGGCGAAATTGTAACGCTAATCGGTGCAAACGGAGCAGGAAAAACCACAACGCTCCATTCTATCTCCGGCCTTGTAAAGCCGAAGAGCGGGGAGATTACCTTTTGCGGTCAGAACCTGCGTACCACAGAAGCGCATAAAATCATTAAACTCGGTCTGGCACAGGTTCCTGAAGGCAGAAGAATCTTTGCGAAAATGACCGTACAGGAAAACCTTGAAATGGGTGCTTATATCCGAAACGACGGGGATAAAATCGCGCAGGACTATACACATGTATTTGAGCGCCTGCCGCGTTTAAAGGAGCGCCGCAAACAGCTTGCGGGAACTCTCAGCGGTGGAGAACAGCAAATGCTTGCAAGCGGTCGCGCGTTGATGTGCAATCCGAAGATGCTGCTTCTTGACGAGCCGTCCATGGGCCTTTCACCGCTTTTGGTCGGTGAGATTTTCAATATTATCCGCGATGTCAACCAATCCGGGGTGACCGTACTTTTGGTTGAACAGAATGCGAAAAAAGCACTTGAAATTGCAAACCGCGCCTATGTTCTTGAAACCGGTTCGATTGCAATGGAGGGCGATGCAGATGAACTCGCCAACGATGAAAAAGTACGTAAGGCTTACCTTGGCGGTTGATTCTTCTATTGATTAAAACTTGCATTTTATGCAATCCTTCTTTCTTTTTGTTTTCTTCTAACAACACCCCCCTGTGCAGATTAACACTGCACAGGGGGTGTTGTTGCTGTTGTGGTTTTTAAAATTTGATAAAAATATGATAATGTGAGAATAATGCCTTCTTNNGCTGTAAAAAATAGTTTAACAGAAAGAAGAGGATGATAATGAATCAAAATCAAGAAAAATCTACAGCTTTTCCGGCCTCAATTAATAAGGTTAATCCTGTTCCGGATGAAGATGCCTTGTCAATTACCGGATTAATCAAAAAATCCGGGAAGATATCAGGATATCAGCTATCCGATGGAGAGAAAGTATCCAAGGAACAGGGCGTTCAAATGGCCAAAGACAACCGTATTAAAGGGGTAGGCGTGGCAGTGAAACAAGGTACAGAGTATTTAAGAACACTGCCGGACGGCAATGAAAACAATAATTTGGGGAATCTGCCTTCCGTATCCCAGTAATAGCAATAGCTGCATTACAGGTATCAAATAAAACAACACGGATTATGGTATGTCAACCGTAATCCGTGTTACTTTTGAAAAGCTGTATTTTATGTATTGATGGTTGTCAGTGTGGTGGTTGGGTAATACCATGCCAAGATTTGTTTATAGGTAGAGCCCTGCCCTGCCATATACTCTGCGCCGACCTGGCTCATGCCAACACCGTGACCATAACCCTTTACAACAAAGGTAAATACTCCGTTTGCATAGGTAAGGGTAAAGTTGGCTGAGCGAAGTCCCAAAGCAGTGCGAGCGTCGTTTCCTGTAATTGAGGCACCTCCGACTTGAACGCTTTTTACTGAGCCGGATGCGGTACGTTTGATTTCACCGACCCATGTGGCGGCGTCCCCGCTTAGATTCGCCTTAGGCTCGGATTTTAGCACAGCTGCTTTGAATTGATCTGCGGTCATGGTAACAGTCGTTTGATAACCGCCTGCAAATACATCGCCCGGGCTTGCGACTGATACAAGGTATTTCAGTTTGCCGCCCCAAATATCTTCGGAAGTTTCGGTGTTACCGGAGGAGATGGCATAATATGTCGCATCGGCCAGGTCGTTGTCACTCTTGATCACCTGTCCGTACACTGCATTTACTACTGTCGTTAAGTTATTATAGTAAGTATCAAAGTTTTTGCCCCAGCGCTCCTGCATCTGCGCTTTTGTAACGTATATCTGCCAACCCTGTGTGTCCGCAGAAAAATCCGCTCCGTTCAGCGAGGGCGTGGGATTTTGCTTTTGTTGTTTGCGCAGGCGGCTGTAATAGGTGTAGGCCGCCACACCTTGTGCCTTCAGTGCTTCCTGTGGGGCGTCCGGGGACATCTCAGTCGCAATGGCTCCAAAAAGAAAGCTGCGGTCGTCCGCCGTTATGGTTTTGTTGCTTTTTGTATCCAGTATTTTAAACTGTGAAGAATTTTGTACTGCGGGTGTGGTACTGCTAACACCGCCACTGCTTGCCTGCTGCCGCTTTGAAGATGTACCGGTCTTGTCCGGAATCTTTGCACCCAATGACAGAAGCGGCACCAAAAACATGATCAGAAACAGCAGGAGGGCCAACATTGCTTTACCTTTCATTTTATACACTCCCTTGCCAGATTTCCATATTACATTTTACATATGAGAGTTAGAAATTATTCATAATTTTATAGATATATTTCTTGTATCCCTAAAAACGACATAAAAATGAAATATTAAACAGTTTTTGCTGCAAAATCAACAACAAAGTTACTCGTGCATTACTTGACTTTACCCATTCTGTGTTATATGATATTAAGAAAGCTTTACAAAGTAACAAATGACCGCCGGTTCTTCCACGCAGAGCAGAGGCGGTGTTTTTGCGGTGTGATTTTAATTTGCGTGGGGAAAATGGTGTGCAAAAATGGCAGAAATTGTTCTTGAGCAAAACAATCCGGGTCTCGAGAGCCTATGTAATGAATTCAGGGCGAACAACAAAATTCCTCAAGAAAAATTTGAACTGTATCAGGTGAAACGTGGCCTGCGCAATCCGGATGGTACGGGCGTAATGGCAGGGCTTACCATGATCTGTAATGTTCATGGCTACCTGATTGCCGACGGCGAACGCATTCCTGATGTGGGGAAGTTGATTTATAGAGGAATTGATATTAACGATATCGTTGACGGATGCATTGCAGAAAATAGATTTGGTTACGAAGAAGTCGCTTGGCTTCTGCTTTTTGGTAAACTGCCGAATTCAGACCAGCTGAAGTCATTTTGTACGGTATTAAACAGTTATCGCGAGCTCCCTGAGTATTTTGCCGAAGATATGATTATTAAGGCGCCTTCAAAAAATATTATGAATAAACTGGCACGTTCCGTGCTGGCATTATATTCTTATGATAGTAATCCGGATGATATTTCACTGGAAAACAATATGCGCCAGGCAATTCAGCTGATTGCACAGATGCCCACCATAATGACGTACGCCTACCAGGTGAAACGCCGCCATTTTGACAAACAGAGTATGTATTTCCATCCGCTTGACCCGTCTCATTCCACGGCGCAGTCAATCTTGAACGCCATACGGCCTGATCGTGTGTTCACTGATGAGGAGGCCAAGCTTCTTGACCTTTGCTTAATTCTCCACGCGGAGCACGGCGGCGGCAACAACTCCACTTTTGCGGCACGCGTGCTTTCATCCACCGGTACGGATATTTATTCCGCGATTGCAGCTGCAATCGGCTCCTTAAAGGGTCCGCGTCACGGTGGCGCCAATCACAGGGTCATGATGATGATGGATGATGTGATGGAAAATGTACATAATTGGGAGGACGAGACGGAATTATCGAACTACCTTGAAAAAATAGTACGCGGTGAGGCGGCGGACCATTCCGGGCTTATTTACGGCATGGGACACGCGGTTTACACGCTGTCCGATCCAAGAGCTGTCATCTTAAAGGACAAAGCACGCAAGATGGCGGGAGAAAGGGACTTGCTCAAAAAGTTTGAATTGTTTGAGAGAGTTGAAAAGCTTTCGCCCGACGCATTTGCAAAGGTTAAGGGGGAGTCCAAGGTAATTTCAGCCAATGTTGATTTCTATTCTGGTCTGATTTACGAAATGCTTGGGATACCCAGCGACCTTTTCACGCCCCTTTTTGCTATTTCCAGAATTGCGGGCTGGTGCGCCCACCGTATGGAGGAAATGGAAACTGGCGGCAGAATTATGCGCCCGGCTTACCGTTCCTTAACGAAAAGCAAACCATATGTGCCTATTGATAAAAGAAATGAACAGTAATTGTGGAAGGACTAAATTTTGTCATGAAGATTAAAAATGCATGGATTGTATTCGCAGTTACACTGCTGATCGCTTTGCCGACCAGAATTTATCAGGTTTTGTTTTTGGTGGAGCCGGATACCGGGTTTTACACCGATGGGAATACAACAACCGTAATCATTTCTGTCGGCCACGCTGTCGGTCTTTTGCTGATGATGGTGATCTGTACCATGGATAAGCAGAAGCGGGCTTACAGCCCGATTCGCAGCATCCCTGCCGCGGTAATCGGAACGCTGACCGGTTTGGGTATTATTTTCCAGTATGCAATCAGTCTTTTGGCCGATGGAGAGAAGCAGAATCAAATCCCATCTGTGATTCTATCCGCTTTCGGAATTTTAGCGGGTGCTGTTCTGATTCTTACTGCTTATAATTTTGCCACAGGACAGAATACGTTTGTTAAATTTCCTCTTTTGTCACTAATTCCTTCTCTGTGGGGCTGTGTCTGCCTCATCACACTTTTTATCACTTATGTGTCGGTGGTCAATATCTCGGAGAATATTTATGATACCTTTACCGTGATTTTTCTGCTTCTCTTTCTGTTTGCGCAGGCCAAAATGCTTGCAGGAATTGAAACTGAAAAAAGCACCAAACGGATTTATGTATTTGGTTTACCGGCTATTTTGATGGCACTATTGACCGGCATTCCAAGCGCGGTGCTTCTTTTCAGCGGTACGAGCCGAACAAGTTCGTTTCCGGTTGGACTACATTTGGTAAATATCCTGATGGCATTTTATATCATTGCTTTTCTTGCGGCGGTTTCACATCTTCCGGATATTGCATCAAAGCAAAGTGTGACTGAAACAGCGGGGCAGGAGCTTAACGAGGCCGAAAGCAAAACCACAGAGGACATTGCTGTGCAGCCGGACGAAGCACCAAGGCAGGAAAGCTGCATTGCGTTTTTGCGCAAAGCCTACCTGAGCGAGGAAAAATTTACCGAACGGGGGAAAAGCCCCTTTATACAAAGTGAAAATAAAAATTGTTAGTTAAATTTATGTCAAATCACTTGTAAAATTGCTTGAAATGCTATAAAATATAAGAAGAAACATTAAAATTTCAGGAGGTAAAAGATTTATGTCTATTAAAATTGGCATCAACGGTTTTGGCCGCATCGGTCGTTTGGTATTCCGTGCAGCCGTAGCTCAGCCGGAAACATTTGAAATTGTGGGTATTAACGATCCATTTATCGATGTTGACTACATGGTTTATATGACAAAGTATGATACCATGCATGGTCATTTTAACGGAGACATCAAAGCAGAGGATGGCAAGCTTGTCGTTAACGGCAAGAAGGTCAATGTCTATGCTGAGAAAGATCCTTCCCAAATCCCATGGGGCAAAATTGACGCTGAATATGTAGTAGAGTCCACCGGTGTGTTCTGCACAACCGAAAAAGCTTCCGCTCATATCAAAGCCGGCGCAAAAAAAGTTGTTATTTCCGCTCCTGCCAAGGATGACACACCAACATTTGTTTGCGGTGTTAACCTCGAAACCTATACAAAGGACATGAAGGTTGTTTCCAATGCTTCCTGCACAACAAACTGCCTCGCTCCTTTAACAAAGGTTATCAACGACAAGTTTGGCATTGTTGAAGGCCTTATGACAACAGTTCACTCCACAACAGCTACTCAGAAGACGGTTGATGGTCCTTCCAGCAAAGACTGGAGAGGCGGCCGCGCAGCAGCCGGTAACATCATTCCTTCCTCAACAGGCGCTGCAAAAGCTTGCGCACTTGTTATTCCTGCAGTAAAAGGCAAATTAACAGGTATGTCCATGCGTGTTCCTACATTGGATGTTTCTGTTGTTGACTTGACTGTCAGCCTTGCAACTCCTACCAATTACGAAGCAATTTGTGCAGCTGTCAAAGAAGCTTCTGAGAACGAAATGAAGGGTATCCTTGGTTACACTGAGGACGCAGTTGTTTCTTCTGACTTCCTTGGCGATCCCCGCACTTCTATCTTTGATAAAAATGCCGGCATCATGCTGAACGACCATTTCGTAAAGCTTGTTTCCTGGTACGACAATGAATGGGGCTATTCCAACAAAGTGCTTGAATTAATTAAGCACATGAACATTGTAGACCATAAATAAGTTTGGCTGAATAGCTTGTATTATGAAAACTGTTTACATCAGTGAGTATTAATTTGCTATCATCACAATATAAAATGCACACCCTTTATTAAAGTATTTTCTACTTTAATAAAGGGTGTTTTTATATTGTTGAAAATTTTTAGGCTAAAATTAAATTGTTCTTCAAATACTTTCAATAATGTTAAATAAGGATGGACTATTTCGATCCATCCCCGTAATAATTTATTACATTTGTGAAGTAAACTGATAAATCATCAGGTTCTCCGGCCAAAAGGTCCGCTTGAAGCTCATCAGGTGTTTTGCCTTGCTGAGTAATCATGTTTTCATATTCCTCAGCTTTTTTGGCCGGCTGTTTATTTTCCTTGCGTGTATCATTAGACATTAATAAATCCCCTTTCTTGATGAATTTAGTATGTGACATTCACTTTTACACAAGATTTCATGGAGTGCCAATGAATCTATAATTTTTGAACATTGACGGCAGAAGAGCCTTTTTGATCCTGAATAATATCAAAACTTACTTCTTCTCCTTCATGTATATCCTTGTCATTACCTTTTTCTTTCACTTGTGAATGATGTAGAAAGACGTCGCTGCCATCATTTGCAGCAATAAACCCATAGCCTCTTTCATTGTCAAACCATTTAACAACGCCCGTATAGGTAGCCATATTCTTTACTCTCCTATTATTTTTAAGCTTATGGAAAGGATGCATGAATAGTATTCGTCTTATTTTTAAAAAAATTACTGAATAACGAAGGAAATATAAAATTAAAAATATGACGGACGCTAACAATTCAAACATCATCATTCAGACAAATACTTAGTGTAGCCTTATTTTATTGGTTAGCAATAAAATGCTTCTTATTAAGTCCGTTTGAACCTAATAAGAAGCGTTTTGAATATTAAATTATGTTGTGGCGCGCATAAAGATTGATTTTCTCTATAAAGGTATGAATATATAAAGCAAAATAGAAACGACCGCCAGACCTGCGGCTTGGTCTTTCCTCTGATTTTCTTATTTACTGACAAATCACTGTTTTTTATAAATCATGACTGCGGTTTCACCGCCAATTACAGAACCGGTTTCAAACTCCAAACTTTTTATGTCGTTAAGATTGGTAATAATACAGGGGGAAATCGTGTTATAGCCTTTTTCCTCTATGAATTGAATATCCATATCCATTAATTTGTCGCCCGCAACAATATGTTGGCCAACTTCTACGTAGCAGGTAAAGCCCTCACCATTGAGCTTAACAGTGTCGATTCCAAGGTGAACCAACACTTCCATACCATCATCGCTTTCGATTCCGATTGCGTGAAGTGTGTGCGCAATTTGTACGATGGTACCGGAAACCGGTGAAAAAACTCCATTGCTACTGGGAATAATTGCAATTCCATCACCCAAAACTTTGCCGGAAAATACGGGGTCAGGTACATCTGTGATAACAACAGCTTCACCCGTTTGCTGAGCCAGTATTACATTTTTCTTATCTTTGCTGAATAATTGCATGGTAGGCCTCCGTTATTTATTTCCGTTAAAACCGGAGTGATTATTATGATGGATATTGTTTCCCTCCCCCAATTTACACAGGGGAGGGAAACAGATTATGTAAAATCGATTATGCTGTTACGGAGGATTTTTCCGGTATAAATTTATTCATAGCATCCACTAAAAGCTCAGCCTTTGTGCCTACAATAATCTGTGTTACCTGAGAACCGGCTTTCATTACACCGGAGGCACCAAGCGCCTTAAAGGTTTTTTCGTCAAGTTCTTTGTTGCTGACAAGTACAAGACGGATACGGGTAATGCAAGAGTCGATTTCCTTAATATTTTCTGTACCACCAAGAGCCGATATGTATTGCTTTGCAAGTGAATCAAAACCTTGATCAGCCACAAGTTTTGAAAAGTTTGCTGTTTCGTCATCATCTTCACGGCCTGGAGTTTTTAGATTGAATTTTTTAATGAAGAATACAAACAGGAAGAAGTATACGACAGCAAAAGCAACTCCGATTGGAATAATCATCCATCCATTTTGAGCAATACGCCAGTTGAGCAAGTAGTCAGTTAGACCTGCTGAGAAAGCAAAGCTGTCATGAATACCCAACATACTGCAAACTACAAGGGATAATCCCGTTAATACGGCATGAATTACAAATAGGACAGGTGCTAAGAACATAAACATAAATTCAATTGGTTCTGTAATGCCACATAAGAAAGCGGTAAACGCAACTGAGAAAAGAGCTCCTCCAACCACTGCTTTGTTTTCTTTTTTTGCGCAGACATACATGGCAAGTGCGGCTGCAGGCAGGGCAAACATCATAATTGGGAAGAAGCCCGCTGTAAAATGGCCACCAGTTGGGTCACCGGCAAGAAAACGGAAGATATCACCATGAACCACAGCACCGTCAGCACCTGTGTAGTCACCAAATTGGAACCAGATTGGTGTATTAATTACATGATGTAGTCCCAATGGTAAAAGCAGACGATTTAGAAAGCCATATAAAAATTCACCAGCACCATGGCTTGATACCATCCATTTAGATGTTGCATCAAGACCGTTTTGAACAGTTGGCCAGATCAAGCCAAGAACGCCACCGACAACTAAGGAAGCACCACCCGATACAATTGGGACAAATCTTCTGCCGCCAAAGAATCCGAGCCAATCCGGCAGTTTTGTGTTTTTAAAACGGTTATAAAGCAAACCGGCAATAGTACCGGCAATGATGCCGCCAAAACATGCCAAGTCAATTTCCTTTAAATCTTTTGGCATTCCGCCTTGAGGCGTGAACATAGTATGTACTTGTAGCGCTTTGTTGACTGCTTGGCTGGATGCTGTCAGAACAAAATAACAAACCGCACCAGCCAAACCTGAAGCACCGTGATTGTCTTTTGCTAATCCAACTGCAATACCAATTGCAAATAGAATAGGAAGGTTAGTAAATAAAGCATTACCGGAATTTGCTATGAAGGGAATATTGAGCAAGTCTGATTGCCCAAACCTAAGTAATAGACCCGCGATAGGTAATGTTGCGATCGGTAACATTAAAGACTTTCCAAGTTTTTGAAGTGCCGCTAAAACCTTTTGCATTGTTTTTCCTCCCAAAATATAATATTTTTATCGAGTTCCCTCGAATGGATTACAATTGCTTTAGCTTTTCGATATCCAACGCGATGAACGCAACCGCATCCTCACTAAGTTGAATGTCCATTTCTTTCTCAACTAACTTCGCAACCTGTAAAGCGATTAGGTATGAATTTGATATATTCAGCTTTACCTGCTGTTTTAAGCTCATGATAATTGGATTGTGATGTGCGGTCAGCGTGATTAGGCAGTGAATCGAAAGTAAAAAACTTTTTGCCGGGGCGTGTGTATTGTCGAGCTTCTTACTCATTGAATTACCAACCATGGTTAAAATTTCGCTGTAAACCCGCGTGTTTTTCATGGCTGTTCGTATGTGTTTGTTTTTGCGGGCTGAGTAAAGATGCAGAGCAATAAATCCCGTTTCCCCGTCACCAATTTCCACGCCGATACGTTCTTTAATGATTTCAGCGGCAATTTGAGCCGTTTCATATTCTTGGCTGTAAAGAATGGCAATTTCGCCGCAAAACGGATTATCAATCGGTAATCCCATATGTAAACATTCAACTGCAAAGGTAATATGATCAACCAAAGCGCCGTAGAGCTTATTGTTGTCAATTTGGAGCCGTTCCCGCGCTACTTCGACAATTTCGCGCGTGACCTGCTCCACTTTTTTTACCTCAAAGTCAAGTTGCTTCATTTTTACCGCATTGACATTGTCATCCAGAATGTAGAATATTTTTTGATTATCCCCATAATCCTCAATAAGTTCGCCAATATGCCTGCCAAAGCCAATCCCTTTGCTCATAAGAACAACTTGGGTTTCTGTTTCGTCCTGAGCCAAAACCGCGTTGCTGTTAAATACTTTGGCTACCCGATAATTCATTTGTAATCCCCTCTGCTTAAATGCTGTATGATTGCATTGATTACTGGTAAAATGTAGTTCGCTGAACAGATTTTCTGTCAGTTCAACACGTCAATTTAAAATAGTATGTAAAAAATAAAAAAGGCATAAACAATCATAAAAATTTAAATTTCATGAAAGTTTATGCCTGATCGAATCAGTTACACACTCTTTTATATTCACTTGACAATATTCATTATAAATATTATTAATGATTTGTCAATATGTAATTCAAAAAAATACATAATTTTTTAAATTCAAATAGAATAATTGTAATGTTTCACTATAGAAAAGGCAGGCGCTTATTTTTGTTACTATTGTAATTTTAAGAAAACGACGAATTTAATTTTGCTTATCTTGTTTATTTGTGGCGATAATAGCCCTGCATTTTTAAAATAATTTATATATTATTATTCACATTTAAACCCTTTTTTCCTTCCTTCCTGTATCCGCAAAAATCGACATCAAACTCATGTTATACTATTGACATTAGTTAGTTTGTTACAGTAAGAAAAGTGCCATTTTTGTAACAAACTAACTAAAAATCATAAGATGACAAGATAAATATTACAAATATATTACTAAAAGCTTGCTATTTTAACAATTTGTGATATTATAAATCTAAAGAAACATAAGGAGCGATTAAAACCAAAAGGGAGTTGTTTAAAATGCAAAAGAATAGTGCATCAAATAACGGAAACCTGCCGCTTTATTTGTTCCATCAGGGAACCAACGTAAAAGCATATGACTTTATGGGGGTACATAAAGCTGTAGTGGACGGGAAAGAGTGTATGGTTTGCCGCGTATGGGCGCCAAATGCCAAGGCGGTTTCCATTGCCGGTGATTTTAACGAGTGGAAGCCCGATGAAAATGTGCTCGAAAAAATCAGTGACGGTGTTTGGGAATGCTATCTGCCGTTCGTTATTCAGCAGTACCAGACCTATAAGTTTTGTGTGGAAAGCGCTGACGGCAGACAAACCTTTAAAAGCGATCCTTACGCGTACCACTTTGAGACCCGTCCCGGCAATGCCTCAAAATACTATGATATTGAGGGCTACAACTNNCTTCATGGATGAAGCATAAAGCAGCAAAAAAGCATTACAGTCAGCCGATTAATATTTACGAGCTGCATGTGGGCTCGTGGCGCAGATATGAGGACGGAAATGCTTTTTCTTATGATAAGCTTGCCGATGAACTGATACCATATGTTAAAAACATGGGCTACACGCACGTTGAACTGATGCCGATCACAGAGTATCCCTATGACGGTTCGTGGGGATATCAGGTTACCGGATATTTTGCACCAAGTTCCCGGTTTGGCGATCCAAAAGAATTTATGAGTTTTATTGATAAATGCCATAAGGCCGGTATCGGCGTTATTATGGACTGGGTTCCGGCACATTTCCCAAAGGACGAATGCGGCCTTGCCAAATTTGACGGTACGCCGTGCTACGAATACGGTGACCCGCGCAAAGGTGAGCACAAAGAGTGGGGAACGCTGGTATTTGATTACGGTCGTAATGAAGTGATTAGCTTTCTGATTTCAAGCGCGGTGTTCTGGCTTGAAAAATACCATATTGACGGAATTCGCGCTGACGCGGTTGCGTCCATGCTGTACCTTGACTATAGCCGCAAGGACGGCGAGTGGATACCCAATAAAAACGGCGGAAAAGAAAACTTAGAGGCTGTCGCGTTCCTGCAAAAGCTGAATGAATCTGTATTTGAGCTATTTCCGGACGTGATGATGATTGCCGAGGAGTCGACCTCGTGGCCGATGGTTTCCAAGCCCACTTTCTGCGGTGGCTTGGGATTCAATTACAAATGGAACATGGGCTGGATGAATGATATGCTGCATTATATGTCACTTGAGCCGGTTTATCGTAAATTCAACCATGACAATATTACCTTTTCCTTCGTTTACGCGTTTTCCGAAAATTTTATTCTGCCGATTTCACACGATGAGGTTGTGCATGGCAAGGGCTCATTGATCAATAAAATGCCGGGGGACGAAGCGCAAAAGTTTGCGGGCGTTAGGGCTTTTATGTGTTATATGATGGCTCACCCGGGCAAAAAATTGATTTTTATGGGCACGGAATTCGGGCAGCGCCTCGAGTGGAACTATGAACAGGAGCTTAATTGGCCTCTGCTCGATAAACCGCAGCATCAGATGCTGCATCAATTTTTCAAGGACTTGAACCACTTCTATCTTGATACGTCGTCTCTCTGGGAGATCGACTTTTCATGGGAGGGATTTTCGTGGATATCCAATGATGATTACACCCAGAGCGTGATTGCTTTCCGCAGAATTGATAAAAGCGGCAATGAAGTGATCATTGTCTGCAATTTTTTGCAAGCGGAGCGAGATAATTACGCGATAGGAGTACCGTTTGAGGGAATCTATGCCGAGATATTCTCATCTGACAGCACTATATACGGCGGAGGCGGAATTACCAACGGCAGTGATATCCATTCTGCTAAGAAGCCGATGCACGGCTGCGAGCAATCCATTCATTTGACCTTGCCGCCGATGTCGGTGATTTTTCTCAAATGCCGCCGTAAAACGAAAAAGGCTGTCAAGCCGGATGTTCCGGTAATTCAAGTAAAGATAGTTAAAAAACCTGCGAAAAATAAAAAATAATTCACTGAGGAGGGAATTAAAATGTTGCCAAAACAAGAGGTAGTTGCGATGCTGCTCGCTGGTGGTCAAGGCAGTAGACTGGGCGTGCTGACAAAGACTCTTGCAAAACCAGCTGTGCCATTCGGGGGGAAGTACCGAATTATTGATTTTCCGCTTTCCAATTGTGTGAATTCCGGGATTGAAACGGTCGGTGTGCTAACACAGTATCAGCCGCTTGTACTGAATGAGTATATTGGCAGCGGCCAGCCATG
The DNA here is from genome assembly GCA_002338255.1 of Ruminococcaceae bacterium UBA1865. GTDB lineage: Bacteria > Bacillota > Clostridia > Oscillospirales > Acutalibacteraceae > Caproiciproducens. The sequence continues at coordinate 30,727 of DDHX01000064.1, forward strand.
GGATTTGGACAGTATGAACGCCGGTGTTCGTGTGCTTCCTCCGTATCAGCGCAGCCGTAAGTCGGATTGGTACAAAGGAACGGCAAATGCAATTTATCAGAATATTCAATATATTGAAAGATATAATCCTGAATATGTCGTCGTCCTTTCCGGCGACCATATTTACAAAATGGATTATTCCAAAATGATTGCTTATCACAAGGAAAAAGAAGCGGACTGCACGATTGCCGAAATCGAGGTATCCTTGGAAGAAGCTTCCCGCTTCGGTATCCTCAACACCAATGAAGACGGCTCAATTTATCAGTTTGACGAGAAGCCGAAAGTTCCCAAGAGCAACAAGGCTTCCATGGGTATTTACGTGTTTACGTGGAGCAAACTGCGCAAATACCTTGAAGCGGACGAAGCCAATCCCAAATCCTCCAATGATTTTGGAAAGGACGTTCTTCCGGCGATGCTTAACGCGGGGGAGCGCATGGTCGCCTATCCGTTTGATGGATACTGGAAAGATGTCGGTACGGTTGACAGCCTGTGGGAATCCAACATGGATTTACTGAATCCGAATATTCCGCTTGACTTAAGCGAGGAAAGCTGGAAAATATATTCCCGCAATCCCGTTATGCCCCCGCATTACATTGCAAATGGCGCAAAGGTACAAAATTCACTTGTAGCCGAGGGCTGCAACGTTTACGGAGAAATTGATTTTGCCGTACTGTTCTCCGGCGTTTACATTGCTCCGGGCGCGGTAGTAAAGGATTCCATTATCATGCCGGGTACCCGTGTGGAAGAAAACGCGATCGTGCAGTATGCCATCATCTCCGAAAACGCGGTTATCGGAAAAGGAGCGGTTGTCGGTGCACGTCCCGAGGACATTGAAAATAAGGATGAATGGGGCATTGCTGTTGTCGGTGACGGCTGCATCATCGCCCCGGGCACATCAGTACCGCCAAAAGCAATGATAGATGCTGAAACACTGGCAGAGGAGGCGGCGAAATAATGCGCGGAAATAATGTACTGGGATTAATTTTTTCAAATATTCATGAAGAGCAGGTTCGTGAATTAACGGAAAGACGCACCATGGGTTCGGTGCCTTTCGGCGGCAGATACCGCTTAATTGATTTTTCAATTTCCAATATGGTGAATTCGGGCATCAACAAGGTCGGCGTCATTACCAAAGGTAACTACCAGTCTCTGATGGATCACCTTGGTTCCGGAAAAGCGTGGGATTTGTCCCGCAAACGCGAAGGGTTGTATATTCTTCCTCCTTTTGGCAATGAGTGCAGCCTGTCCAACAGCCGGATTGAGTCGCTTTCCTCTATCAACGTTTTTCTGTCCAATTCGAGGGAAGAATTTGTCCTGCTGACAGACTGCGATGTTGTGTGCAACATTGATTTTACGGAGGTTGTTTCCTCCCATATTAAAAATAACGCGGATATGACCGTGATTTACCGTTACGGCAAATTGCCCGAAAAGATGCATGACGCGTCGGTTTACACGATTGATCCCGACAGCCGTGTGCGTGATATGCTCATCAGCCCGAACACCGACGGTGAGTGCAACTATGGGCTTGGGGGGATGCTGCTCATTAAGCGGGAACTATTAATTAAGATTGTCGCAGACTGTGTAAGCCGGAATCTTTACAACTTTAAGCGCGATTTTTTACAAAGAAGTCTGAAAAATTATCGAATCTATGCATATGAATTCAAAGGATTTACACAGATGGTTTGTTCCATGAATTCGTATTTTGACGCAAATATGGTACTTATGCTTCCTACGGTCAGGGCACAGCTTTTCAATTCCGACAGGCCGATTTATACTAAAGTACGTGATGACATGCCCGCGCTTTACGGACTCGGTTCAAGTGTGAGCAACTCCATCATTGCTGATGGGTGTGTGATTGAGGGCACTGTCGAAAACTGCGTTTTGTTCCGTGGTGTTCATGTTGGAAAGAATGCGAAAATTCAAAATTGCGTTGTGATGCAGGACAGTTCCGTCGGGACGAACTGCAAGCTGAATTATGTTGTAATTGATAAAGATGTTGTTATTAAAAACGACCGTTCGCTGCTTGGGTTCCAGTCCTATCCGGTGTTTATCAGCAAGGGCAGCGTTGTATAAAAATTTATTCTAAAATTATCATTTCAGCTAAGGGGGTTACAAGAATGAAAGTACTCTATTGCACCAGTGAAGCAAGGCCTTTTGCCGCTACCGGCGGGTTGGGGGACGTGGCAGGTTCACTGCCGCAGGCACTCAGGTTAAGATTAATCGGCTGCCGCGTGGTGATGCCGCTGTACGAAGATATTCCTCAGGAGCTGCGTGACAACATGAAGTTTATCACCAGCCTTTCCGTTCCGGTCGCATGGCGCCGTCAATATTGCGGCGTATTTGAAGCAAGGTCCGGCGGCGTAATCTACTATCTGATTGACAATCAATATTACTTTAAGCGCCATGGCCTTTACGGCCACTATGATGACGCTGAGCGCTTTGCGTTTTTGTCCCGTGCAGCTCTTGAAATGCTGCCGTATATTGACTTTAAACCGGATGTGATTCACTGCAATGACTGGCAGACAGCATTGATACCCATCTATTTCAGTATCTTTTATGCAAATAATGAATGGTATCAAGGAATTAAAACGGTCCTAACGATTCATAATATTCAGTATCAGGGAAAATACGGTAAAGAACTTGTCGAAGATGTGCTGGGAATTCCTGAATCCGATATGCCGATCTTAGAATATGACGACTGTATCAATCTGTTAAAGGGGGGAATTGAGTGCGCGAACCGCGTTACGACGGTAAGCCCGACCTACGCGAAGGAAATTCTCGATCCATGGTTCTCCCACGATCTTGACGCTATTTTGAAGGAGCGGGAGTGGAAGCTTTCGGGTATTTTAAATGGAATCGACACCGTCAGTTACGACCCTGCAAATGACAGCGAAATTTTTGCCCCATATTCTGCGCAGGATATGTCCGGCAAGGCAAAAAACAAACAGGGTTTGCAGGAGAGGCTGAACCTTGCTCAGGACCCCGAGGTGCCACTGATTGGAATGGTTACCAGAATGGTGTCGCACAAAGGGCTTGACTTGGTCAAGGAAACGCTTGATCAGCTGATGCAGGAAACGAACGTACAGTTTGTCATTCTCGGCTCCGGCGATTGGGAGTACGAAAATTTCTTTAAGGATATGCAGAATAAATACCCCGGCCGCCTTTGTGCGTGCTTCGGTTTTATACCGGAGCTTTCACGCAAGATTTACGCCGGTACCGATCTTCTGCTGATGCCGAGCAAGAGCGAGCCATGCGGGCTTGCGCAAATGATTGCCCTGCGTTACGGTACCATTCCGATTATTCGCGAAACAGGCGGGTTAAAGGACTCTATTCAGGACAGCGGTGACGGGGAGGGCAATGGCTTTACCTTTCAAACCTATAACGGCGGCGATATGCTTAATGCCATTCACCGTGCGTTGGCGGGCTACTCCAAGCCGGAAGGGTGGAAGATTTTGGCTGAACGTGCCATGAAATGTGATTTCAGCTGGGGACGTTCCGCAAATGAGTATATCCGCCTTTACCGCGAACTGGTGAAAGAAAACAAATCATAATGTTTCAGCCTGCCGCTTACCGCGGCAGGTTGTTCGGGTTTATGAGGACACAAAATGAGAAAAAAAAGACGTTTGAAAAATACCACTCCATTGTTAGTTGCGGGGGGCATTGTGTTTGTCCTTGCGGCTATATTTGGTGTTTATAAAATAGCGGATGCTGCGTTGGACAGGGTTTTGCCCTCGCCCAATTCCGTGGTGAGCAGCGCGGACCCCGCAGATAGCAGTAAGGCAGTTGTTTCAAGCCAGTCCGTACTCGTTCCTGAAAGCGAAATACTCAGCAGCGCCGCGCAAAGCGCTGCAAGTTCCACGGATAATGCTGAATTGCCCGTCATTACCGGTATTTTCGGAAGCTATAACACCGCTGCCCAGCGCAAGCTGTCGGCTATGACCTTAAAAGAAAAAGTGGGACAGGTGTTTGTTTTTCGCTGCCCCGAATCGGGTGCGGTCAAAACGGCCGAAGAGTATCAGCCGGGCGGGTATTGCCTGATGGCTGCAAACTTTCAGAATAAGACCATTGTGCAGGTACAGAGTATGCTGAAATCCTATCAGAGCGCAAGCAAAACACACATGATTCTTTGCTGTGACGAGGAAGGCGGTACGGTAGTCCGTATCAGTAAATACTCCGCACTTGCCGCGAGTGCATTCAAGTCGCCGCAGCAGGTATTCAAGCGTTCAGGGTTGGATGGAATTTACAATGATACCGTGAAAAAAGCACAGCTCTTAAAAAAACTCGGACTAAACCTGAATTTAGCGCCGGTCTGTGACGTATCCACCAATTTTTCCGACTTTATTTACGACCGTTCATTTGGAAAAAACGCCGCACAAACTTCGAAATTTGTCACAACATCGGTCAACGCATACAACAGCCAAAACCTTTCGTGTACGCTGAAGCATTTTCCGGGGTATGGCAATAACAAGGATACACACACGGGGATTGCCTATGACAAGCGCAGCTACAGCACTTTTACAAGTTCAGACTTTCTTCCGTTTACAGCGGGAATCAATGCCGGAGCGCAGTGCGTTCTGGTTTCACACAACATTGTAAACTGCATGGACGCGAAAAATCCGGCTTCGCTTTCTCCAAAGGTACACAGTATTCTGCGCAAGGAACTTGGCTTTACAGGGGTTATCATGACGGATGATTTGTCCATGGATGCCATACCGGACTTCACAGGCGGCAAAAATCCGTCTGTGGCAGCCTTCAACGCCGGAAACGATATCCTTTTATCCTCCAACACAGCGGAGGATTTTAATGCGCTGTATGCCGCCGTACAGAACGGCAGCGTCACGGAGCAGCGGCTCAATGAAAGTGTTTTGCGTATCCTTGCGTGGAAATATAAAATGGGAATTATCTGATACAATTAAGAAAGAATAATAATGTTAATGGAAGACAAATGAATTGATAAAACATGATCAATATAGAATAAGGAGGAAACAATGAATTTCAATTTAACACAGGAACAAAAGACGATTTTGCATGATATGCGACAAGCGGAGCGCTTCCCGATTGTACGGCTTGAGCTGCACAGTTCCCGCGAGGAAGAGCTCGTCAACACGGCGCTGAATTATGTTTGGATTACCGCTGAGAATGATTCAATGGAATTGGTAAAAGCGCGCGCTGCCGCACTGCAAAGCTTAATGGAGCAGGGACTTGTTTTTATCGACTACACCATTCGGGTTTGGGTGACCGGTGACTATGATGTTTACTATAAGAGTAAAATTTATGAGTTTCTCTGTCATACGGTGATGGAAAATTCAAAACAGCCGGATACGCTTTTTGATTTACCTTATCTGAGAAAAGGCTATGCGGAGCTGACACGCAAGGGCGAAACAGTCGCGGCACAGCTATAATACAGACAAAGACAACAAACAACCGGCTCGCCGAAATTCGGCGGGTCGGTTGCATTTTATGCGTATTATGATATAATTTATTTACTTTGTTTATTTACTTTCATAAGCGCTTCAGAGTTCTGAATCAAATTAAACAGTGAACTGGAAAACAGCGGATACTCAGCAGAAATTTTTTCCGGTGAAAGAGTAGGCATTTTCTCTTTCTCCAAGCCTTCCATTTCCTCAACATCGTCGCCACCTGCCACACATGCTGCATTTGCAAGCGCAATTTGCTGTGCGGCGCTGGAACGGCCGTCGCTCAATTTGAGCGGAACCGAAAAAAGCCCCTGTGGGTTTTTGGAATTAGCAGAGTAGAGTAAGCGAAAACTTTTATAAATGGAAATGTTCAAGTATGAAGATATTTCGGTGGTCAGCGCTTTGCTTCCGCACTGCTGTAAAATGCTGTAAATAATATTCAGTGAGTTGGCAATCAACTTTTTATTTAGCACAGGCAGCAAACTGCCCTTTAAAATATTTTCTTTCCCCATTGAATCCGGCTCCGGGATATCATCAACCGTAATGGTTGCACCGCTGCGATGGGGGGTTCTTCCAAGAAGATAATCACAGGAGACATCGTAAAATTCGGCTGCTTTTACCACGAAATCAAGGCCGCATTCTCGGATTCCTTTTTCGTAATGTGAAAGCAACGCTTGAGAAACATCAAGTTCCTCTGCTGCTTTTTTTTGACTTAATCCGCGTTCTTTACGCAGCAAAGTAATAATTCTTGAAAAACTATTATTCATTTGAAATATCCCCTGTCGAATAATGAAAAATTAACATCTTGTAAAGTATATAACAAATATAACGCTTTGTAAAGCCGCTATATATCGTGCTAATCCAATGGAGTTCTACATATATCCATGATTTTCGCCTTTTTTGCGGTACACAGGCAGAACATTATGACAAAGGAGCAATATTATGAAGTCATATACCATTCATTTAATTCGCCACGGTATCACCGAGGGAAATCTGCTCGGCCAGTATGTGGGCCGGACCGATCTGCCCCTTGCGAAGGAGGGCGTCGCGAACTTGGAGGAGCTGAAACACAGAAGTCCGTACCCGACGGCGCAGGTTTACTATTGCAGCCCGCTCAAGCGCTGTGTTCAAACCCTGCGTATCCTGTATCCCGAAGCACAGCCGATTGTGGTTGAAGATTTACGCGAGTGTGACTTTGGCGACTGGGAGGGTAAAACTGCAAAAGAGCTGGCCGATTCAGATGAAAACTTTGCCGAGTGGATGGAGAGCAACCGCGTGGTCACTCCTCCCAACGGTGAAAGCGGAGGTGTTTTTATGCAGCGTGTCTGTGCCGCTTTTGAAAAGATTGTGGAAGGCATGATGCGCTCAGGTACAAGCAGCGCTGTTATTGTTGCCCACGGCGGAACCATTATGTCCATTCTTTCGGCTTACGGCTTGCCACGTGCCAATTTTTACGACTGGATGACGGAAAACGGCTGCGGCTATTCGCTGCGTATTACGCCGGGTCTGTGGATGCGTTCCATGGTCGCCGAGGTTTATGCGACGATTCCGGAAAAGCCGGTGGAGGAAGAGGACGACCAGAAACTCGTCATCAACCTGGCACGCGAGGCAGCGAACAGGGCGTTTGGAAAAAAGGAAGAAGAATAAAAGATTATCCTTGACAAAGCATGCGACATAAAATATAATAATAGATAATTTAATAAACCCTAAAGGCAATGAAGGGAACAAGACATTCGTGAAGACATTGCAGAGAACCGGCGGTTGGTGCGAGCCGGTGTTTGAACGTTTGTGTATAGCTCATCCCGGAGCCGCCGTCTTCGATGTGAAAGCGTAGAAGCGGACGCAGCGGCAGCGTTAAAGGCCAGGGCCTTTATTGAGGCCGTAAAGGGCTACCGCGAAGCGGAGCCGAATTTTGGGTNNTGGTACCGCGAATTTGTTGATTCGTCCCGAACACAGTGAAAACTGTGTTCGGGACTTTTTTTATTTCAGTTGATTTTTTTTGATGAGTAAAGGAGTGTTCGATGATGTATACAGGAAGCAAAAAGTATATCCCGTTTCAGCCCATCAGTTTACCGGAACGCCGGTGGCCTGATCAAGTAATTACAGAAGCCCCGATTTGGTGCAGTGTGGATTTGCGCGACGGAAATCAGGCACTGATTGATCCGATGAACCTTGAGGAAAAGCTTTTGTTTTTTCAGACGCTTGTGGATATCGGCTTTAAAGAAATTGAAGTGGGATTCCCGTCTGCGTCGGAAACGGAATATGAAATTTTACGCACGCTGATCGAGCGCGACTTGATTCCCGAAGACGTTACCATTCAGGTGCTTGTTCAGGCAAGGCCTCACCTGATTATAAAGACATTTGAAGCCATTCAAGGCGCTAAAAATGTGATTGTCCATTTTTACAATTCGACCTCCACTTTACAGCGCAAGGTCGTTTTTATGACCGACATGCAGGGCGTTATTGACATTGCCGTCGAAGGGGCAAAGCTGATTAAAGAGCTGACCGATGAGCAGGTAAAAGAGACAGGGGTCAATATTCGCTATGAGTATTCCCCGGAAAGCTTTTCCGGTACTGAGATTGATAATTCCATTGAGATTTGTGAAAAGGTGATGGAAGTACTCGGCTCGACTCCGGAGCATCCATTAATCTTGAATCTTCCCAATACAGTCGAAGGCAGCACACCGAACTGCTATGCTGACCAAATCGAGTATTTTTGCCGCCATTTTAAAAACCGCGAGAGCGCCATTATCAGCCTGCATCCTCACAATGACCGCGGTACAGCAACGGCTGCGACTGAGCTTGGGTTGATGGCGGGCGCCGAGAGGGTGGAGGGTACGCTGTTCGGCAACGGGGAGCGCACCGGGAACGCGGATATTATGGTGGTCGCTATGAATATGTACTCGCAAGGCGTTGACCCAGGACTCGACTTCACGAAAATCCGCGAAATCCGCGAAGTTTACGAAAAATGCACCAAAATGAAGGTACATGACCGTCATCCTTACGCAGGTGATCTTGTGTTCACCGCGTTTTCCGGTTCGCACCAGGACGCAATTAAAAAGGGCGTGGATTATATGTCGCACAGCGGTACCCCATACTGGGAGGTGCCGTATCTTCCGATTAACCCGGCTGATGTCGGACGCGAGTATGAGCCGATTATCCGTATCAACAGCCAGTCCGGCAAGGGCGGCGCGGCATTTATTATGCAGCAAAGCTTTGGTTACGAACTGCCGAAGTTAATGCATACCGAATTCGGAGCGATGGTGAAAGCTGCCTGCGACGAAGCGGGACGCGAACTGCAGCCCAACGAAATATTTGATATTTTTCATCGAGAATATCTTGAAATCAATTATCCCTATAACTTAAAGCAATATAAATTGTACGAGGATAATGACACAAGTGGTGATACACAGGTGCATTTTGAGGGGATTCTCCGCTTTGAACATGAAGACCATCCCATCAGCGATAGCGGTAACGGCCCGATCAGCGCATTTTTCCGCGCAATTAAAAGCATAGGTATTACCGATTATCAGTTTGTTTCGTATCGGGAGCACGCCGTTTCCGAAGGTGCGGATTCCAAGGCGGTTTCCTACATTCAGCTGACCGCGCCGGATGGAAAACCTGTTTTTGGTGTCGGCATAGACAATAACATCAGCTTGGCTTCTATCAAGGGAATTATCTGCGCAATCAACCGGGGGCAAGGCTCCGGAAATCAATCATAATGAATAGGAGAGACCGCTATGAAAAATTATAAAATTGTTTTATTAAAAGGCGATGGCATCGGACCGGAAATCGTGACTCAGGCTGTTAAGGTGCTGAATCGCGCCGCCGATAAATTCGGATTTCAAATTGCTTATGACGAGGCATTTTTAGGGGGCAGCGCAATTGATGCGACCGGTGTGCCGCTCCCGCAGGAAACCATCGACAAATGCAAGGCGGCGGATTCCACCCTGTTAGGCGCGGTCGGCGGGCCAAAATGGGATCAGCGACCCGGTGATTCAAGGCCGGAAGCAGGTCTTTTAGGAATCCGCGGCGCACTCGGGCTTTTTGCCAACCTGCGCCCGGCGGTTATTTTTGAACAGCTGCGTGAAGCGTCTCCGCTGAAGGCTGAAATTATCGGGGATAATCTTGACATTATGGTGGTACGTGAATTGACGGGCGGAATTTATTTTGGCGAACGCGGTCATAAGACCGTCAACGGGTTTGACGCGGCTTATGATACGGAAATGTATTCCGTACCGGAAATTGAACGGATTGCGCGTGTCGGATTCGACATGGCCGAAAAGCGCGGTGGAAAGCTTTGCAGCGTTGACAAGGCAAATGTTTTGGAATCCTCCCGTTTATGGCGCGCAACAGTTGCGAGAATCGGGAAAGAGGAGTATCCTAATATTGAATCGACTAATTTGTATGTCGATAACTGTGCGATGCAGCTTGTCCGCAACCCCAAACAGTTTGACGTCATTGTTACTTCCAATATTTTCGGCGATATTCTTTCGGATGAAGCGTCCATGATCAGCGGCTCCATCGGGATGCTGCCTTCTGCGAGCCTTGGCACGGGCAAAGCCGGTCTGTACGAACCGGTTCACGGCTCCGCACCGGATATTGCCGGAACCGGAATGGCAAACCCGCTTGCCACCATTCTCTCCGCGGCAATGATGCTTCGGTATTCGCTTGACCAGCCGGAAGCCGCAAAGGCGATTGAAGATGCAGTCGCAGCTGTGCTGACAACAGCGCGCACAGTTGACATTTATACCGACGGAATGCGGAAGGTTACCTGTGAGGAAATGGGCGATCTTGTTTGCAAATTACTGTGAATATTGTATTATTTTGAATTAATTATACGAATTGTATTGAATTTGGGAGCGAAAAATGCAGGAAAATCAAGCTTTAACATTTAAAAAGGGATTAAAGGATGGATTGCCGATTTGCCTCGGGTATATCAGTGTTTCATTCGCATTTGGAATGATGGCGACGCAGGGCGGACTGCCGGTTTGGGTAGCGCTCCTCATTTCCATGAGCAACTTGACCAGCGCGGGGCAGTTCGCGGGTACGAGCTTAATTCTATCGGGTGGCTTGTATATCGAAATCGCCGTTACCACATTCGTCATTAATATTCGGTATATGCTGATGTCACTGTCGCTCTCCCAAAAAATTGATGAAGCCATGACCACGCTGCAGCGGTGGGTACTTTCGTTCGGCGTCACGGATGAAATTTTCGCCGTTGCCATGCAGCAGCATGGAAGTATCAATGCTCACTATTTCTCAGGATTGATTGCCATGCCCTACATAGGCTGGACGGTCGGAACTTTGCTTGGCGGCACCGCAACAAACCTGCTGCCGATGGGGGTGCGCACCGCGCTCGGCATCGCAATTTACGGGATGTTTATTGCGATCATCATTCCACCTGCAAAAGAATCGCTTCCGGTCGCGAAAGTCATTCTCATCGCGGCTGTGCTGAGCTGTATTTTTAAATGGACTCCGGGACTCAACCTGCTTTCGAGTGGTTGGGTGATTATTATCTGCGCGGTAATCGCTTCGGCTTACGCCGCATTGCGGTACCCCGTTGACGATGCGGAGGTGCAGACATGAATTATCAGCGGATTTTAATCTGCATTTTAATTATGGCGCTCGTCACCTATATCGTCAGGATGCTGCCGCTTGCGATCTTTAAAAAGAAGATTAATAACCGTTTTATAAAGTCATTTTTAGCGTATGTGCCGTATGCGGTACTCGCGGCAATGACTTTTCCCGAAATCCTGTATTCCACCGCAAATTTATATTCTGCGTGTTTCGGCTTGCTCACGGCGCTTCTGCTTGCTTACAAGAATAAGGGGCTTTTGATCGTCGCACTCGGTTCGACCGCCGCCGTGTTTGTTGCCGAACAGCTGATTCATTTATTGGCCTAATAAAGCGAAGAGATCATGGAATGAATGTTGACTGAACAGCTGATTTGCTTTACACTGAGCCGTTTATAAGGGAAAGAAGCTTCAATTCTTTCACTCATCCGACAAGCATATTTGCTTTACAGAACTTGTTGGCCATGTCATAACAATAAAGATGCCGCTGTAAACACAGCGGCATCTTTATTGTTTAATATCCAAATGTACCGTTCAACGATTCGTCCTTCTCAATCCATTCGGAAACATCAATGGAAGTGGAAGCGGTTTTGGTGGCGCGTGCAACCACGCGTGTAATACCTGCGTTAATAATGAGCCTTTTACACATGGAGCAGGGAGAAGCATTTTCGACGTATTCGCCGGTCTTTGCGTCTTTGCCGACAAGGTACAGCGTACTGCCGATCATGTCTCGCCGGGAAGCGCTGATGATTGCGTTTGCTTCGGCGTGAACGGAGCGGCAAAGTTCGTAGCGCTCACCGCGCGGCACCCCGAGTGTTTCACGCACACAGATGCCGGTATCCATGCAGTTGCTGCGGCCGCGCGGCGCACCCGTGTAACCGGAAGAAACGATTTCATCATTTTGCACGATGATTGCGCCAAAATTCCGCCGCAGGCAGGTACCGCGTTCCAGTACAGTTTCCGCTATATCGAGGTAATAATTTTTTTTATCGGTACGAATCATTTGAATGCCTCCCAATTCTTGTTTATTGATTCTATCATATTGTATTTTCGACGGATAATCAATGGAAATGTGTTAATATGTATGATATAATTAATTATTAACAGCCATTATCTGTTTTGGCACTTTGCTGTTACAACGAAATGTGCCGTTCTATCAGCAAACAGATTAAATCGAAAAGATACGGAGATACAGAATGAATTTATCGGATATTACGACCATAAAAAGTGTGCTTTCCCGTCACGGGTTTAATTTTTCAAAGTCGCTCGGCCAGAATTTTTTAATTAATCCGGATATTTGTCCCCAAATGGCCGACGAGTGCGGAGCGGGGGAGGGTGTCGGCGTTTTAGAGATAGGCCCGGGTGTGGGCGTGCTGACTGTGGAGCTTGCCAAACGCGCCGACAAGGTCGTTTCGGTGGAGCTTGACAAACGCTTGCTGCCGGTTTTAAGCGAAACCCTCGCCGGCCTTGACAATGTTAAAATTATTCAGGATGATATTTTGAAAACGGATATACAAAAATTGATATCCGAAGAGTTTGCGGGTATGGATGTGGTTGTGTGCGCCAACCTTCCGTATTACATTACTTCCCCTGTGATTATGCGGTTTTTGGAGGAACGCCTTCCGGTTCGCACTATCACGGTCATGGTGCAGAAAGAAGCGGCGGAACGTCTTTGCGCTGCGCCGGGCTGTCGCGCATGCGGGGCTGTCAGTGCGGCCGTGCAGTATTTTTCCGAACCCGAAATCCTTTTTCAGGTTCCGCGCACAAGCTTTTTGCCGCAGCCAAATGTAGATTCAGCAGTTATCCAATTGGCTGTACGCAAAGAACCGGCAATACAAATTCAGAGTGAGAAAAACTTTTTCAAGATGGTAAAGGCAGCATTCGGACAGCGCCGAAAAACAGTGTTAAATTCAACAGCGGCCGGGCTTTCATTTGGCAAAGAGCAAGTCGCCGCCGCGCTTGAACGAGCCGGGATTGCACCCAATTCACGTGCGGAACAGCTTACAATGGAGCAGCTTGCAACGCTGTCGAACGAACTGTTTATCGACGAATAAATTTCATCAAATATAACAATTAAGATAGGGGGATTTTTCATGAGTGACGGAAAACTTGCTGTTTCCTTTTTCGAGATTGGCATGGTGCTGACCCTTGTTTCCATGGTGTTGGGGCCGTTCGGGGTTACAAGTTGGGCGATTGCAGCCGCGGCAGTTGCCTGCTTTGTGGCGCTTGCAGGAATGTATTTGGCGTTCAGCAGCTGGAATGAGCCGGACGAGCCAGAAATACCGGCAGATGTAGAAAAACCTCAGGATCCGGAAATTATTGAAAGATAAACCCTTTGGCAGCACATCATGGTTGTCTTGAACGAAAAGAACCGGCTTAGAACTAAAAATTCTAAGCCGGTTCTTTATTCTAATACACAATCGCACCGTATTTTGCCGCGAGCGGTTCAATAAGTTCTGTTTCAATCTGACAGTCGGAATCCACAATCAGCCTGCCTTGGAAATAACGAAGCGCGGCGTCAAGTACCGTTAAATTATCGGAATGCACAGCGATTGGTAGCCGTGTCATTGCGCTGTTTTCGCACAGAATCATCGCGTCGTCAACGCTGTTGACTTCGACGAGCGCCGCGGTAACCAGTTCGTCATCAAGGTCAATCAGGTCGTCGCCGAGCGAACTGGTACATTCAATCGGTTCACTGAAAACAATATCGTCACCCAAAAAGAAGGCTTCCCGCTCAATCGCCGCTGCGAAACAGTCCGGTTCTTTTGGAATTTCCGGCGGTGCAAAGTCCTTCACGACATCCGCAAGTGCCTTCAGATGTTCCGGCATCGTGCCACAGCATCCGCCGACAATCCGCGCGCCTGCTTCCATCAAAAGCCGCATTTCTCCGGCAAACTCAGCGGGTGAAATATAGCCCGCGCTGCCCGGCGTGTTCCACATAGGAACGCCGGCATTTGGCTTTGCAATAATCGGTATACTGACATGTGCCATGACTTCGTCGATAAATTCAAGCATGAGCTTAGGCCCGAACGAGCAATTCAGTCCGATTGCGTCCACACCCATTGCCTGCAAAGTAATCACCGCCGGCAGCAGGCTTCCGCCTGTTAAGGTACGGCCGCTTTCATCAACGGTAATGGTCACAAATATCGGCAGGTTTGTCGTTCTTGCCGCAAGCACTGCCGCCCGCATGTCGGCGAGCGAGGTCTGCGTCTCGACGACGATAAAATCCACTCCTGCTTTGTTCAGCGCACGTATTTGTTCACGGTAAATATCATAGATATCATCAAAGTCGGCATCGCCCAACGGCGGCACAAACAGCCCGGTAGGGCATAGCCCGCCCCCGACCAGAACGCCGGCGGGTTTGGCAATGCTCTGGGAAAGCGCAACCAGTTTCGCGTTCAGGTCTGCCACATCATCATCCAGACCGTAATTGCTTAAGCAGGCTCTGTTCGCACCAAAGGTCGGCGCGTAAACAGCCTGTGCACCCGCAGCGATAAAATCGCTTTGCAGCTTCACAAGCGTTTCCGGATGCTCCAATATCCACTTTTCTACGCAAACACCGCTCGGCATACCGGCGGCGGTCAGGTTAGTGGCCGTTGCGCCGTCCAGCAGCATGGGCAGTTTAAAAGGATNNCTGTTTTTCATTGCTCCTATCATGTTTCCTGCTTACATACTTTCCGGTGCTGAAATTTTAAACATGGAAAGTACGTTGCAGATGACGGTCGAAGTTGCATTACACAAATACAGTCTTGCAGCGGTCAGGCTTTCGTCCTCGCCCTTCACGCGGCAGGCGTTGTAAAATTTGTGGAACAGGGTTGCCAGTGTAATGACATAACGTGTAATTCGTGCGGGGTCGTAATCCTGCGCGGCGGTCACAATTTCGCCGGTATAGGCGGAAAGGTGCCGGATTAATTCGATTTCCTCAGGTGCGGTCAAAAGAGCAAGCTCTTCATCGGTACAGTCACGCGGATGGATTCCCTCAGCGGCAAGTGCTTTTATGATGCTGCAGATTCTGGCTCTTGCGTACTGCACATAGTAAACAGGGTTTTGTGAATCCTGTTGTACCGCCAAATCAAGGTCAAAGTCCATTTGAGAAGTTGCTTCACGCATATTGAAGTGGAATCTTGCCGCGTCCACAGGTACTTCGTCCAATAAATCACCGAGCTGAATCGCCTTACCGGTACGTTTGCTCATACGGACGACTTCGCCGGCTTTGACCAACCGTACCAACTGAATTAAAACGATGTCAAGCTTATCGCCGTCAAGACCGATTGCATTCATCGCGCCTTTCATTCTTGCCACATGGCCGTGGTGGTCAGCACCCCAAACATCAATGCAGCGCTCAAAGCCGCGCTTTTCAAATTTGTTGCGGTGATACGCAATGTCGGTGGCAAAATAGGTTGGGTTACCGTTTTGGCGGACGAGCACCTCGTCCTTTTCCGCGCCGAAATCAGTCGCTCTGTACCAAAGGGCATCGTCCTTTTCATAGGTCAGGCCTTTGTCTTTTAAAATTTGTATTGTTTCATCAAGCTCGCCGTCATTGTGCAGGCGGCTTTCCAAAAACCATTCGTCATATTCAATGCCGTACTTTTTCAAGTCGGTTTTCATTTTTTCCAGATTCCTTGGCAGCGCATAGTCAATCAGCGCTTTTTTCAGTTCCTCAGGCTCTGCGTTCAAATATATGTCGCCATGCAGCTTCGCAAATTCGGCGGCTCTTTCCTTAATGTCCTCGCCGTGGTATCCGTCCTCCGGAAATTCAACCGCATCCTCGCCTTTGAAGATCTGCAAGTAACGCACTGACAGGGATTTGCCGAATTTTTCAATCTGATTGCCCGCGTCATTCACATAGAACTCGCGCCACACATCGTAGCCTGCCGCGTCAAGCACAGCGGCCAGGCAGTCGCCCAGCGCGCCGCCGCGCGCGTTGCCCATGTGCATCGGCCCGGTCGGATTAGCCGAAACAAATTCGACCATGATCTTCTTTTTTTTGCCGTAATCGCTGCGGCCGTAGTCCGCTCCGCATTTCGTAATGTCTTTGAGTATTTCAACATAAAATGCTTCATTCAAAAAGAAATTGATAAAGCCGGGGCCGGCAATCTCAAACCGGTCAAAAAAAGTACCGTTCAGCACAATATGATCTGTGATGATCTGTGCAATTTTTCGCGGAGCAAGGTGAAACGCCTTGGCTGAAACCATCGCCGCATTGGTGGCCCAGTCGCCATGGGTGCGGTCCGCCGGTACCTCTATGGAAAACGACGGGATTTCTGCCTGCGGTAAATCACCGCCTGTCTGCGCCTTGCCGATTGCGTGGATAATCGCATTTTTCAATTCATTGGTTGCTTGCAATACTATTTTTGACATCTTTTTTATTTGCCTCCTTGACCGTAATAAATAGCTCGTTCAGGCTTGATAAATTGGAGTTGATATCGAGGGTGTAGTTAATCTCTAAATTCCCGCCAAGGTCGCCGAGTTCGGATTTTACTTTGTTGGTGAAAACGCCGACCATCATGCGGCCGTAGCCTGTATCGTACTGGCACAGGTGCCGTTTGCCGCTCTCCAAAATAAGGCGTGTGCTGTCCGCGCCCCCGCGCATCAGCGTCACCTTTGCGCTGCCGTCCACCTTTAGAACCGAAGTTTGCGGCGCGTTGTGGTTCTCAGTATCATATTCTTTATAAACAATATACTGGCTTTCGCCTTTCCTGATATACGAGCCAAGTGTGGTAAGCTCAATTTCCCCGGTCTCGTCATCGATTTTCTGCCTGCCTTTAATCGAGATGAGGTAATTTTCCTTCATTTGTTTGCTCCTTGCTCAGTCTTTATTTTAATATAAGTCAATATCCACGTGGCTGACGTCATGCTTTACGTCCCTGCCGAGAAAGATTTCTGCAAGCTGTGAAAAGCCTTCTACCCGGTCACTGACGAAAAAGGAGCAGTCGCCGTCGCTTTTGCCGGAGCAAAGCAGGTCTTGTTCCTTTAATATTTCCGCGCAGTAAAGGGCGGTTTCACGTCCGCTGTCAATCAGAGTAACACCGCTGCCCATCACTTCACCGATGATATGCTGAATGATGGGGTAATGGGTACAACCCATGATCAGCGTATCAATTCCCGCTTCCTTCAGCGGAGTTAGGTAGCGCTGTGCCACAAGGCGCGTGACCTCTTCATTGTCGGCGATAAATCCATTTTCAACCAGTGGGACAAACAGCGGGCAGTCACGGTCACAGACCTCAATTCCGGGGTCAATCGCCGCTAATTCTCTTCGGTAGGAACCGCTGCGTATCGTTGCCGTGGTGCCAATGACGCCGATTCGTTTATTTTTACTTGCAGCAGCTGCTACTGCTGTGGTCGGTTTCAGCACACCGGTGTAGGGTACACCGAGGTTGTCGCCAAGGCTACCGGCAACCGAACTGACTGTGCCGCATGCGGCAACAATCATTTTTACATGCTTAGATTTTAAAAATGTGGCATCCTGATTTGCATATTTAATAATGGTTTCGCGGCTGCGTGACCCATAAGGAACGCGGCCGGTATCACCAAAGTAAATGATATTCTCATGCGGCATGATTTTTAAGAGCTCTTTTACGGCGGTCAGCCCGCCAAGCCCAGAGTCAAAAACGCCGATTGGTCTATTGTCCATTCTTTTCGATCGCTCCAAAATACTTCTATATTATTTTCTGACGAGGCAATGACGTTTAGTACTGTGATTTCACCTCGAAAGCAAGTGTAANNAGGAAACGCCGCAGGCATCCCAAAGTTTCGGATACATGCTGATGGAAGTAAATCCAGGCATGGTGTTCAGTTCATTCAGAATGACCTCTTTACCGTTCTTTACAAAAAAGTCCACACGGGAAAGGCCGGAGCAGCCGAGCATACGGTATGCTCTAATTGCAGTTGCACGGATTTCCTCCATGACTGCGTCGTCAAGGTGCGCCGGGATATAGAGCTGGGATGTACCCGAAATATATTTATCATCGTAGTCGTAGAATTCCGCGGAAGCGGCGATTTCTCCAATTAGCGAGGCTTCCGGCTGCGCATTGCCGAGTACGGCGCACTCAACCTCCTGCCCGACGATTGCTTCCTCAACGACGATTTTATCATCCTCCCGCGCCGCCTTTGCAACGGCCGCATCAAGTTCAGCTTCACTGTTCACTTTGCTGATACCAACGGATGAACCCGCGTTCGCCGGTTTTACAAAAATCGGATAACCAAGTCTTGCGTTTATCTTTAATTTAATTTTTTCCGAGCCGGTCGTATATTTATCGGCGTAGAACCAAAGATATTTTGCCTGATTGATTCCAGCGGCGGACAAAAGCGTGTGGGTGACCGCTTTATCCAT
>DDHX01000064.1:49184-132296 GCA_002338255.1 Ruminococcaceae bacterium UBA1865
GATACCCAGGCACACGGCTTCATACTTATCCTTTGGCAAATTGTTAAGTACCGAGGTCGCGGAAAGGCATGAAACTTCATGCTCCGATGAGCAGCCGCCAAAAACAACGGCAATCTTCTTTTTATCCATCACGATATCCTCCAAAGATTCGTTCTTTTCTTATTTAATATATACATAATACTACGAATATATATCATACCACAAGGCGGTTGCCGGTGCAATCGCAAATTTATTAAATAGTATGGTGACAAAAAAGCGTTTATGTAGTATAATTTAAAACACCAATATTGAAAATAATAATATGGAATATAAATTACAGATTCAGGAGTGATATTTTTGGAGCAGAAGGCATTTGACCTGATTGCCGAAAAGGTTGGCGCGGCATTGAGCGAACAGGGCTTTACAAGAGCCGCAGCGGAACAAAATGACGGCGATGGTCGTTCAGTGCTGTTTACAAGTGAGGATACCGCTTACAGCGTACTTTACAATAAAGACAAAAAACGCTTTGAGCTGAGAACTTGCGGCGTTGACGAAGGCGAGCCGGACCTTCAGTGGAAGTCTGTTTCGATTTGGCTGTTTGACGCGGAAACCGACCGTTTGTCCGAAGCGGAAAGCATTGTAAACGACTTTGTTGAAACAATCCAGGGGCCAAAGCGCGTGGCTGCGATTCAATCAAGAAAGAAACGCAAAAAAGACGATGAGAGCAACACCGACCCATTGTTTTTCTTTAACCGCTTTGTCGGTATTTTTCCGGAACTCCGTGATGAACTGAACGATGAAAAAGCCAAGTACGGCGATGTGCGTGCGGTTACGTTCACCCGTGAGCATCTGGTGCCAAAAATTGAAGCGCTTTGTACGCAGGTTACAAAGCAGGATAATATTAAACGCTGCTGTGATCTTTTGAACGACATGTATGCTGTTGGTGACATGGACGTGCGTTCCATCATTATTATTGTGATCTTAAATAACATTAACAACCAGACCGCAATTGATAATATGAAGCCGCTTTTCAATGACGACCTTAAAAAAAGCTACACTGCGGGTCTGAAATTCAAGGGTAAAACTGTAAAGCCGGAAAAAAAGAAAAAGGAAAGCAAGTTTATTGCGGACAACCTGAACAGCATGAAGCGATAAGAANNGGCGGGCAGGAGCACGATACTCTGCCCGCATTTGCCCATAATCTCACAAAATAAAAAATAGTATTGAAAAAACTTGACATGCCGTGTGGGCATATGTTATTATTGTTATACCTCATATAAGGGGTTATTTTTTTTGCGCCCTTTTAAGAGGGAGGCTGAGGTCTTCATAGGACCTAAATATTTTTCCGTACAACGGGAGGTGCCGTCATGAGAGTTAAAATTACATTGGCCTGCACAGAGTGCAAGCAGCGCAACTACAACACGATGAAAAACAAGAAGAATGATCCGGACAGGCTTGAGATGAACAAGTACTGCAAGTTCTGTAAGAAACACACTCTTCACAGAGAATCGAAGTAATCCGGACGGAGGGACAAACAATGGCAGAAACAACTGTAAAAAAAGAGAATTTTTTTGTTAAAACAAGCAAAAATATCTCCAAGTTCTTCCGCGATGCCAAAAGTGAAATCAAGAAGATAGTGTGGCCTACATCCAAAACTGTATTTAATAATACAGGCGTTGTTTTGGTAACTATAATTGTTATCGGCTTGTTCATTTTTGGGTTGGACACATTACTCATGAACCTGCTTGGATTAATTATGAACATTGCAAAGTAGGATGAGCGGAGGAAATTACTATGCCTGAAGACGCAAAATGGTACGTTGTTCATACCTATTCCGGGTATGAGAACAAGGTTGCTTCCAATCTTGAAAAAACAGTGGAAAACCGCCAGATCCATGATTTAATTCAGGAAATACGCGTGCCGACTGAGACTGTTACCGAAATTAAGGATAACAAAAGGCGCGACGTTGAGCGCAAGATTTTCCCCGGTTATGTTCTGGTTAAGATGCTCCTCACCGACGAATCATGGTATGTTGTTCGCAACATCCGCGGCTGTACAGGCTTTGTGGGTCCGTCGTCAAAACCGATTCCGCTTACCAATGAAGAAGTGGCGAAGTTGGGTGTTGAGAAGAAAGAGATTGAGGTTTCCTACAGTGTCGGCAGTTCCGTACACATTATCGATGGCCCATTAGATGGCTTTGTCGGTACAGTGGAGGAAGTCGAAGTCGACAAAAACCGTGTTCGCGTAACGGTATCTATGTTTGGACGCGAAACACCGGTCGAGCTTGAATTAGATCAAGTTGAAGCAGTGGAATATTGATTGGATAATTTGCGGGAGACCGCTTATTATGAGGGGCATCGCCCCTGTGGGAGGAACGGATAAATTCATTCATTCGCTCCGCCATCTACCACGAATTTTGGAGGTGCAAACAAATGGCTCAAAAGGTTACGGGCTTTATTAAGCTTCAGATACCTGCTGGCAAGGCTACCCCGGCACCGCCTGTTGGACCGGCACTCGGTCAGCACGGCGTTAACATCATGGCGTTCACAAAGGAATTTAACGAGCGCACAAAAAATGATGTAGGACTGATTATTCCTGTTGTCATTACGGTTTATGCAGACCGTTCGTTTACCTTTATCACAAAAACTCCTCCGGCTGCTGTCCTTATTAAAAAGGCTTGCGGTATTGAGAGTGGTTCGGGCGAACCGAACAAGAAAAAGGTAGCAAAAATTACTCGTGAGCAAATCAAAAAAATTGCTGAAATGAAAATGCCTGATTTGAATGCGGGCTCTGTTGAAACAGCCATGAGCATGGTTGCCGGTACAGCACGCAGCATGGGCATTGAAGTCGTAGATTGATCAACCCGGGTGGGAGGAACTTTTCTACTCCGATTTTACCACTCAATAGGGAGGAAAACCAATGAAACACGGTAAAAAATATGTCGATGGCGTGAAACTCATCGACCGTTCAAAGCTTTACGATACAGAGGAAGCGCTTGACCTTTGTGTCAAAACCGGAACAGCCAAGTTTGACGAAACCGTAGAGGTTCACGTTAAATTGGGTGTTGATAGCCGCCATGCAGACCAGCAGGTTCGCGGTGCTATCGTATTACCAAACGGCACAGGTAAAAACGTTCGCGTACTTGCAATTTGCAAGGGCGACGCAGCAAAGGACGCTGAGGCGGCCGGAGCTGAATTTGTTGGTGCTGAAGAAATGGTACAGAAGATTCAGTCTGAAAACTGGATGGATTTTGATGTTCTCATCACTACTCCTGACATGATGGGTCTTGTTGGCCGTTTAGGTAAAGTCTTAGGCCCCCGCGGCTTAATGCCTAACCCGAAGGCGGGTACTGTTACGCGCGATATCGGCAAGGCTATTACAGATGCCAAAGCCGGTAAGATTGAGTATCGTCTTGACAAGACAAACATTATCCACTGCACAATCGGCAAGGTTTCTTTCGGTGGCCAAAAGCTGCGTGAAAACTTCGACGCATTGCTTGGTGCGATCGTAAAAGCAAAACCGGCTGCTTCAAAGGGCCAGTACGTTAAGAGTTGTGTTGTTGCTTCAACAATGGGCCCTGGCGTCAGAATCAACCCGAACAAGGTCGGCTGATTACAAAAAACTTGACAGGTTGTAAAGCTTGTGATAGTATATTATTCGCTGTTCTTTATTCAAAGACAGCAGGCGCATTTGCTTAATGGGATTTTCCCAGCCTGCCGAGGATAGAGCCGTACGATACACCAAAAGTGTGCTTACGCCCTTCCTGCGGTAATGTGGGAAGGGCTTTTTATTGTTACCGCGTCATAGTTCAATTGATGGAGGTGAATACATTTGCCAAGTGAAAAGATTTTAGAGCAGAAACAAAAAGTAGTCGCAACTCTTACCGAAAGCTTAAAAGCTTCTTGCACGGGTATCATTGTAAACTACAAGGGTATTACCGTAGCACAGGATACAAAGCTGCGTAAGGAATTGCGTGAGTCCGGCGACGAGTATATGGTTGTCAAAAATACTTTATTGCGCCTTGCACTAAAAGATGCCGGAATTGATGGTCTTGACCATGTTCTGGAAGGTACGACCGCCATTGCAATCAGCAAGGACGATTATGTTTCCAGCGCAAGAATCCTCTCTAAGTTTGCTGAAACAAGCAAAAAGTTTGAAATCAAGGCTGGTTTCGTCGACGGAGGCGTCATTGATGCCGACGGAGTTAAGGAATTAGCAGCGTTGCCTTCAAAAGAAGTTTTGGTTTCCAAGGTTTTGGCGGGCTTCAACGCTCCAATTTCAGGTTTTGTTACCGTGCTGAACGGCACACTCAAGGGTTTGGTTGTTGCTCTTAACGCAATTGCGGAAAAGCAGACCGCCAACG
Organism: Ruminococcaceae bacterium UBA1865; assembly: GCA_002338255.1. Taxonomy (GTDB): domain Bacteria; phylum Bacillota; class Clostridia; order Oscillospirales; family Acutalibacteraceae; genus Caproiciproducens. The sequence continues at coordinate 53,527 of DDHX01000064.1, forward strand.
CATAAGTCTTAGATTCAATAAATAAAATAATAAAATTTTTTGGAGGTAACTATCAATGTCAGATAAAGTTGTAAAATTAATTGAAGATGTTAAGTCCCTTACCGTTCTTGAGCTTTCAGAGCTCGTAAAGGCTCTTGAAGAAGAATTCGGCGTTTCCGCTGCTGCTCCTGTTGCTGTTGCTGCTCCTGTTGCTGCTGCTGCTGTTGCTGAAGAGCAAACTGAATTCGACGTTATCCTTAAGGCTATCGGCCCTAACAAGATTCAGGTTATCAAGGTCGTTCGTGAAATCACAGGTCTTGGCCTGAAGGAAGCAAAAGACGTTGTTGACAATGCACCTAAGGCTGTTAAAGAAGGCGCTTCCAAGGACGATGCTGAAGCAATTAAAGCAAAGTTAGTTGAAGCTGGCGCAGAAGTAGAAGTTAAGTAATTTATTTTACACAAAATAAAATCCCTGCTGTCTTCACTGGCAGCAGGGATTTTTTTGTCTTTCGGGATGAGTTCATAGGACATTCAAGCACGGCGTAGCCGGGCGTTCTCCAATTGAAATCTATATTTTAATTGGAGAGTAGTATTACAGCTTTCTGTACTTCTTAACTTTTCGTAAATTCTTCTTTTTACGGTTATAAATAAGAGCCAGAATAATATAAATAATTACAAGCAAAATGATGATTGCTACAATCACAATAAACCAGGTTGAAGTGAAAACCGCTTTAACCGCATTAGCCGAGTGCAGAAGCTCGCTGCGCTCCACGCTTTCCGAGGCCACAAGGTTGACGGTGGTGAGCTTTTGATTGGCGTAGCTGAGCGTTGCCGTGCCTATTACCTGCCCCTTTTTGACAGGAGCGTCAATACTTTTCGGAATATTTTTTGTAATAATAATACTGCTTGCCGAAACATTGGCTGGCAGCATTGCCGAATAGCTTTTTTCTGCCACAAGCAGCAGTTTGTCCTTGTTCCACGCGTTATTCAGCTTGACTTCACCGATGGAGTCCGCGCTGCTTACCAGATCCTTTTTTAGCTCCAGATTTCTAAACGCCCACTGATAAAGCTTCTTTGTATCGACCATTTCTCCGCGTGTTTTTATTGCTTTGCCGCTTGCGTCAATGTCCGGCGAACCGAGCGCGACACACAGGTAGCTGTAACCTTCGGCCGTCGCGGAAGAAACAAGACAGTAACCGGCCTCATCCGTATGACCGGTTTTAATGCCCTTTGCGTATTGGTAATAATATTGGCTGCCGGTATTTTTATCAATGAGCAGGTTTGTTGTGGAAAGATTTCTCACTTTTCCCGCGTCTGGGCCGCCCACCGGCTTATAGCTGTAACGCGATAGCGAGGTAATTTCGGTAAAGTGCGGCAGACTCATTGCGTATTTCGTTATTTTTGCAAGGTCACTTGCCGTGGTGTAGTGATTGTCATCATGCAATCCGTGGGGGTTCGCAAAGTGTGTGCCGGTACAGCCCAGCGCTTTTGCTTTCTGGTTCATCATATCAACAAAGGAGTCTACATCGCCCTTTCCCACATAATCGGCCAAAAAAAGCGCCGCGTCGTTGCCGCTCGGAATCAGCATACAGTTGAGAAGCTGAAGGGCGGTCAGCTGGTCGCCGATTTTAATGTTGGACATAGAGCTTCCCGTGCCTAAAAGAGTGTTCATAACTTCTTTCGTTATTGTTATTTTTGTTCCTTCAAGATCCTTAATATGTTCACTTGCAATAATAAAGGTCATAATTTTGGTTGTTGAAGCAGGTTCGCGTCGAACATCGGCGTTCTTTTGGTAAACAATGGTGTCGGTGTCCAGATTCACCAATTCAATTGCTGCCGAAGTGGGCTGAAAATTAATGTTAAAGGTTGCAGCGCTTGCAGTGATAAATGAGGAAGAGACACATATCGTCAAAATTAGACTAAACAGTATCAAAAGCTTTTTTTTCATAGAATTTTTGCCTCCAATGTGATATGATATGAGTATTGTTTACGATTGCTAAATTGAGGATTGAGTGTTATTTATCAAGTATAACAGCAATCCTTTAAAAGATAAAGTGCAGTTTGGAAAAGTTAATAAATTGTAAGATATACTGGAGGAATTACAGTGATTTACATAACCGGAGATATGCATGGCGAGATGTGCCGATTTGACTCGCCACAGGTGAAGAAGCTGAAAAAAGGCGATACGCTTATTGTATGCGGAGACTTTGGATTTATCTGGGACGGCGGGCAAAAAGAAGAGAAAAATCTTAAAAAATTAGGGAAAAAGAAGTTTGAAATTCTATTTTTAGACGGCACGCATGAAAATTTTGATTTGCTGAATCAATACCCGGTGACCGATTGGAATGGCGGCCAAGTTCAGCACATCTGTGGAAATCTGTATCATTTGATGCGCGGCCAGCTGTACACGATTGAGGGTAAAAAGATATTTGTGTTCGGCGGCGGCGAGAGCGTGGAAAAGCAGATGCGCATCGCAGCCGGAAAATGGTGGGCGTGCGAGATGCCAAGTATTGATGAGATGCGCGCCGGTGTGAAAAATCTGAGCGATGCGGGTATGACCGTTGATTATATTGTTACTCATGAACCTGCGCCACGGGTTATGTCCAACACAGTTAACCCAAAGGAGAGTACCAACCAGCTTGAAGCTTATTTTGAACAGCTGATCAAGCAGGTTCAATTCAGCAAATGGTTTTTTGGCGCAATCCACGTTGACCGTAAGATAACCGCTAAAAATTATGCAGTGTTCAATGATGTGCTTCCTATCGAGCCGTTGCAGAAAAAACGGTATAAATGATATAAACGAATAAAAATCCGCAGAGTGCCAAGCATTCTGCGGATTTATTTTTAGGAGGATTCCATACCGTCGAACAGCTGCTTTACTTCGGCGCGCAGACCGCGATGTTCGTCTGACTCCAACTCATAATCTTCATTCAAAATTCCGCGAGCAATCTCCTGTGCCTGCTTTAGAACGCTCATATCATGCAGCATATCGGCAATTTTAAGATCGGGAAGCCCATGCTGCCTTTGTCCGAAGAAATCACCCGGCCCGCGAAGTTTCAAATCCTGATCGGCAATCTGAAAGCCGTCGCTTGTTGCACACATTGCCTTTAAGCGCGTCACCGCTTCCTCATTTTGTGCGTCGGATATCAGGATGCAGGTGGATTTATCCTTACCGCGTCCCACGCGTCCCCTCAGCTGGTGAAGCTGGGAAAGGCCGTAACGTTCGGCGTTTTCAATCATCATAATAACCGCGTTTGGAACATCCACGCCAACCTCAACCACAGTGGTAGAAACCAGTACGGAAAGTCGGCCTTGTGAAAATTCGGCCATGACGGCCTCCTTTTCCTTCGGCTTCATCCTGCCGTGCAGCATCCCGACGGGGTAGCCAATCAGCCACTCATCCCTGACCTGCTCCGCGTATTGAACAACGCTCGCCATATCGTTCTGGCCCTCGTCAATCATGGGGCAGATGATGTAGCACTGGCGGCCTGCGTCAATATGCTTTTTAATAAAGCGAAATGCTCTCTGCCGCTTTTCACTCGTAATGGCATAAGTGTCGATTTTTTGCCGGCCGGGCGGAAGCTCATCAAGGACGGAAATATCGAGATCACCGTAAATCATCAGCGCGAGTGTGCGCGGAATGGGTGTTGCGCTCATAACAAGCATGTGCGGATGATCGCCCTTGGAGGCAAGCGCAGCGCGCTGCGCAACACCGAACCGGTGCTGTTCGTCCGTAATGATCAGCCCCAACCGTTGAAAGGAAACGCCCTCAGACAAAAGCGCGTGAGTGCCGATGATCAGCTGTACCTCTCCGGATTGCAGCGCGCCCAAAACTTCACGCTTCTTTGCCGCCGTCATGGAGCCGGTCAGCAGTGCAACCTGTATTCCTGCCGCGGACAGCAGCTCTTTAAGGGATGCGTAATGCTGCTGTGCTAAAATTTCAGTAGGCGCCATCAGCGCAGCCTGCATTCCGCATTTCACTGCGCAAAAGCAAAGTGCCGCTGCGACCGCGGTTTTACCGGAGCCGACGTCACCCTGAATCAAACGATTCATTGGGTATCCGCTCATCATATCAACAAGCGCCTCGTTTACCGCTCTTCTCTGCGCTCCTGTGGGCTCAAATGGCAGCAAAGGATAAAACTGGGAAGAGTAATCACTTATAAGTTTCAAATGGCTTACAGTGCGACTGCGGCCCTTTAAACGAAGCAGACCTAACTGAAGAACCAATAACTCCTCAAAGATAAGCCGCTTGCGGGCAATGTCCAGGCTTTCCATGCTGTCGGGAAGATGAATATTTTTTAGTGCAAAGTGCAGATGGCACATTTCGTACTCCAAACGGATTTTTTCGGGAATGGGGTCACGCATTGCATCGGGCAGCAATTCTAATGCGCTTTTTACTGCATTTTCAATCATTTTGCTGGAAAGCCCCTGCGTTTGCCGGTAAATTGGTCGAACGGCGGGACAGACAGCGGCACGGGTGAATTCTGGCGCGCTCATTTCACGCTTTAAGAAATTGGCGTTCATTTTTCCATAGAAAATGTATTCTTCGTTCTCTTTTAATAAGGTCATGATGTATGGATTATTGAAGTAAGTAAGGATCATGTCGCTGGCACCATCGGTTACTTTTACCGTGTAAATGGTCATGCCGCCGCGAATCCGTGTCTCCTTCGGCCGTTCAAGAACCGAAGCGCGGACGGCGCATGGTTCATTCAGCGGTGCGGTTAGAATGGAGTAGGGGTGACTCAAATCCTCATAAGCACGAGGGTACAAGCGCAGCAAAGCGCCGACGGTCGGCGATCCAAGCTTGATAAACAGCTTGGATCGCTTCTCGCCGACGCCTTTTAAACTTTGAATTTTCTTTTCAAATAAAGAACTCATGCTCACACCTGCACATTTCTATTTTTACGCATCCTGCTGATTTTGCGGAAAGATAGAACAGTGGGCGGCCATTATTCTACGGAGATAATGAAATAATATACCGGCTGTCCGCCATTGACAAGGGTTACTTCGATATCGCCGCCAATTTTGCTTTTGATGCGGTTATACGCGTCGTTTGCTTGCTCCTCGGTAACATCAGCACCATAAATAAGGGTAATGAATGAGGTGCTGCGGTTTACCATAGAGCGGGTCAGTTTACTGCAGGTATGCACAATATCTTTTTCAATTAATTCCATTTTGCCGTTGTTCAAACCTAAGATATCACCCGCTTTAATCTTGTGTCCGCCAAACTCGGAATCGCGTGCGGCAAAGGTCACAGAACCGGTTGATACACCATTTGTGGCTTCCATCATGCCAATTGCATTTTCTTCGACGGATGCATCCGGGTCATATGCGAGCATTGCGGAAAGACCCTGTGGAATTGTGCGGGTCGGCAGTACAATCACCTTGCGGTCGCTGACAAGCGGAATCGTCTGCTCGGCGGCCATGATAATATTTTTATTATTCGGCAGGATAAGTACAGTCTTTGCAGGCGTTGCCAAAACTGCCGCTAAAATATCGTTTGTGCTCGGGTTCATTGTTTGTCCGCCGCTAACCACATGTGTGCAGCCTAAGTCGGTAAACAGGGTTTTCAGCCCGTCGCCCGCGGCAACTGCAACAAACCCTATTTCTTCAACGGGGTCAGCGGGAGCTAAAGGGGAGGCCGCCTTTGCTTTGGCTTCTTCGTTTGCCTCGGCAGCTTTTCGGTGCTGTTCTTTCATGTTTTCAATCTTAACAGTCAGCAATGAACCAAAGGTCAAAGCTTCCTGTAGCGCGTCGCCGGGGTTTTCAGTGTGAACGTGAACCTTAATGATTTCCTCATCATCAACGACCACAACACAATCACCGATTGTTTCGAGGAAAGTACGCAGTTCCTGCGGATCTTTTTCACATTCCTCATCGCGTCCAACAATGAACTCGGTGCAATAGGTGAAATTGATGATCTGGTCAAATTCCGCAGCAGCATTTCTGAAAAATTCGCTTTCCGAAGTTTTTTCTGCCGGTGATTCAACATCATTTGCAATCATAATGTTATCTTTAAATACGCTCAGCATACCATCAAAAATATAGCACAGACCCTTGCCACCCGCATCCACGACACCTGCTTTTTTCAGTACGGGAAGCAGCTCCGGGGTTTCCTCCAAAGCTTCAGCGGCTCCTTTGCAAATAGCGCTCCACACATAAACGGCATCGTCGTCAATTTCAGCGGCTGCCATTCCTTTTTCATAGGCTACGCGGGAAACGGTTAAAATTGTCCCCTCGGTGGGCTTCATAACAGCCTTGTATGCGGATTCCACGCCAACGCCCAGCGCACTGGCCAAGTCAGCACCGCCGACTTCGTCCATGCCCTCAATGCCCTTGGAAAAGCCGCGGAACAAAAGGGAAAGAATAACTCCGGAGTTTCCTCTCGCGCCGCGCAGCAGCGCAGAAGCGGCAATGTGAGCGACCTCGCCTGCTTTGTCGTTTTGCCTATTTTCCAATTCACGTGCAGCAGAACCCATGGTCATTGACATATTGGTTCCTGTGTCGCCGTCCGGAACAGGAAAAATGTTCAGTTCGTCAACAGATGTTTTGTGTTTTAAAATATTGTTAGCACCTGAAATCATCGCGTTTTTCAGGCCATTTCCATTAATCACTTGTCAGCACTCCCTCGATTCAAACATTAGGCATACCCAAAATTTACCGTTTCATTGTATAATTTACATTTTATAATTATAACATATAGTGATGGCAGTTTCAATCTCCAAATTATCTATAAAATTTAATGCGAAAAAACTGCTTTACCATAAACACAAAATCATCGTCTGCTACATCAATAAAAATACGGACACTAAAAAATATCCTCACGAAGACGTGAGGATATTGGTAGAAGCAAATATCATCTTGGTTCAACAATGAGTTTGATTGCCGTGCGTTCCTCTCCTTCAATCGTTACGGTAGCAAACGCCGGAATACAAATCACATCCATACCCCCCGGTGCGAGGTATCCGCGTGCAATCGCGACAGCCTTGATAGCCTGATTGGCAGCACCGGCGCCGACAGCCTGCAACTCAACAGACCCTGCTTCCCGAATCACTCCTGCGACTGCGCCTGCAACTGAATTAGGCGCTGACTTTGACGATACTTTTAATATTTCCATAGGCATCCTCCAGACTATAGCAAAATTACAGTATCATCATAAAACGAAATACAAAGATTTGCAAGTATTATTTACCAAAAACATTTAATTTATTACAATTAAATTGTAAAAACAAACGAAATTTAAATTATTGTATTTGGATTCGTTCCACTGAAGTCGTTTTTCCCGTTTTTTCATCAATGTGAAATAAAGCACAGTCCATTTCGCAGTCGCCGTCGGATAGATCAAAGCGAACCGGCATTTTTGTTCTCATTTTTTCGATGACTATTTCTGGTTTAACGCCAAGCACAGAATGAATCGGCCCCGTCATGCCAAGGTCGGAAATGTAGCCGGTGCCGTCCGGCAGCACACAGTCGTCAGCGGTTTGCACATGGGTATGGGTTCCGAATACAGCAGAGACACGTCCGTCCAAATAGTAACCGAAAGAGCGTTTTTCGCCTGTTGCCTCGGCGTGAAAATCAATGAGCGTAATTTTGGGCATCTCACTCGCAAGGATCCGATCCGCGGCGTCAAACGGCGACTCGAGGCTTTCCATATACACCACGCCCATCAGGTTGATGACTCCGACCTGTATTCTGCCCATGTCCACAACGCAAAAGCCTTTGCCGGGCGCCGACGGCGGAAAATTAGCAGGGCGAAGCAGTGATTCACAGGAATCATACAATTCATAGCTTTCCCTGCGGCGAAAACTGTGGTTGCCGGTAGTAATGACATCCACGCCGCTGTCAAACAAAAATTGTGCGGAAACGGGGGTTAATCCATTTCCGTCGGCTGAATTTTCACCGTTGGCGATCACCATATCAATGCCTTTTAATTTTTTTAGTTGGGGAAGATGCAAACGCAAAAAGCGGCAGCCGATGCTGCCGACCACGTCGCCGATGGCGAGAATGTTCATACTGATAGCCTGCCTTCAATCATTAATATTATTAGCAAAAACAAATATAAATATTGTAACAGTTTCTCATTCACATGTAAATCTATAATGCATAAATTATGCTGATATAAAAAATTCGGTAAAATTATTGTTTGTTTTCACAATTAAATTTTAGTAGACTCCAATTTTTTGCATTAATATCATAAATAATAATAAATCATGAACAAATTGTTGACTTTATAATAATTTAGAGTATGATAAAAGTAAGAAACAAAGGCGTTCCGTAATCATCGGAGTGCCTTTATTTTTAATTATAATTTTAAGGAGGATGAGGTTACGAAAAAAGTTGAAATGATTATCAGGCCGGAAAAACTTGAGGATGTTAAAGAAACCCTCAACCAATTGGGTATTTTGGGCATGACGGTTACCATGACCTCCGGTTGCGGCCAACAAAAAGGCAGAAAAAATGTGTACCGGGGAACAGAATACAGCATTAACCTTCTCCCTAAAATTAAAATTGAGACAGTGGTGCATGACTCAGCGGTGACCGGACTGATAGAAGCGGTTACTAAAAAAATACAGACCGGCGAGGTCGGTGACGGAAAGATATTTGTGTACAATGTGGAGCAAGCCGTAAAAATCAGAACCGGTGAAAGCGGAGACGACGCAATCTGACCCAAAGATTTTATAAATCTGTTCAAATCAGGGAACTTGTTGAATATTATATAGCATGGCAAAGGCGCCAGTATTCGTTTTACACGGATGCTGCGCCTTTTTTATTTGCATAATTTCATAATTCAAAGTGCAGAGGCGGGCAATGATGTCGGTTTCGATTTATTCGAAACCGACATTTTTTATAATACGACAAATAAGGAGATGGGTACAGTGAAAAAAGTAGAGTTGATCATCAGGCCTGAAAAGCTTGAGGAAGTCAAGGAGATCTTCAACGAATTGAAAATTTATGGAATGACGGTTGCAATGGTGTCCGGATGCGGACACCAGAAAGGCAGGAGAGAGGTTTACAGAGGGACTGAATACAGTTTAAATCTTCTTCCAAAAGTGAAGATCGAAACTGTGGTGCATGATTCTGTGGTGAGCGAATTAATTGCCCAAATAACAGAGAAAATTAAAACTGGAAAAGTCGGCGACGGTAAGATATTCGTTTACAATGTGGAAGAGTCAATTAAAATAAGAACGGGTGAGAGTGGTGACGATGCAATCTAAAGGCACGAATTTTCCTGTAGATTCCAAGAAAAAGGCGATTATTGCAATCCTGTTTACTGTTGCCGGAGCCATTTGTGTTTCCGGAATGTTTTTCTCAATCTATAGTTATGTTAACAATATCAGCTTTCTAATAATAAACACACAGGTTCCCGGATTAATTGTCGGAGCGGCTGTTTTGTATTTGGGAGTTCGGTATTTTATATCGCTGATAAAGTTGAAAAATGAACTTTATCAACCCACTTCCAGATTTTCATGGAATAATTTCAAGAAAAACAAGAATGCCAAAAACAGCTAATTACTATAATATTTTGATTGGGGTATTGGTATGAAAAAATTATTAAAGGTTCTGAGTATCGCTTCATTGATTGTGATTGCGACAGTGCTGCTGTCCACCTCGGCATTTGCGGCAACCGTAGCGGACCCTACCGGCGCATCCTACGCGACATCCACCGGATCCGAAACCATTTCCGATGTTGCTTCTGCGGCAAATAAAGCACAGTTGAGTGCGAATTTCGTGTGGATTATGATTACCGGGTTTATGGTCTTTTTCTTCCAATGCGGCTTCGCGATGGTTGAAACGGGCTTCTGCCGCGGCAAGAATGCGGCACATACGATGACGATGAATTTCATGGTGTTTCTGGTCGGCGCAATCGGATACTTTTTAGTTGGATTTGCGATTCAGTTCGGCGGCTCCGGAGGCGCGGCGGGTCTTGGAACCGGAGGTGCGGCGCTGAACGGAATGCTTTCCATTCCTGGTTTTGGCGGCATTATGGGGTATAAGGGATTTTTTCTTCAGTCCGGCGGTACATATGACGCTGGAATTTACGCCCTATTCTTCTTCGAAATGGTGTTTATGGACACCACAGTTACTATTCCGACAGGTTCCATGGCAGAAAGAGTGAAATATTCAGCGGTTGTCATTTCTTCTTTCTTCGTGTCCATGATTTATTACCCGTTGTTTGGTAACTGGATGTGGGGCGGTGGCTGGATGTCAACTCTCGGTAAGTACTTTGGCCTTGGTCACGGTGCGGTTGACTTTGCGGGTTCCGCTGTTGTTCACGCAATGGGCGGTATGATGGCATTGGCGGGCGCAATTGTAATTGGACCAAGAATCGGAAAATTCAGAAAAGACGGTACGGCGAGAGCCTTCCCTGGTCATCACATTCCAATGGCAATTGTCGGCACAATCATCCTGTTCTTCTGCTGGTTCTCATTTAATGCAGGTTCCACGCTGAATGCAGGAGATTTCAGACTGGCAGTTGTCGCCACAAATACCATGGTTGCAGGTGCAATCGGCGGTTTGGTAGCGATGTTCTATATGTGGATTAAATACGGCAAGCCGGACCCTTCCATGACCTGTAACGGTGCGCTTGCGGGACTTGTTGCGATTACCGCTCCCTGTGCGTTTGTAAACGCAATCTGCGCTTTTTTCATAGGGACAGTTGCTGGACTTTTGGTGTGCCTCTCGGTTCCTTTTGTTGAAAACAAGCTTAAGCTCGATGATCCTGTGGGCGCCATTTCCGTTCATTGCGTGAATGGTGTTTGGGGCATTATTGCTCTCGGGCTCTTTGCAGACGGAACATACGGCGATGGTATCAACGGTATTTCCGGTGGAGTGAAAGGCCTTTTCTACGGCGATTCCGGTCAAATGTTCGCGCAGCTGATCACAGTCGCTGTATTGATTGTTTGGGGATTTGGAATATCCTACTTGTGGTTCAAGCTTCTTAAAAAGGTATGGGGTATCCGTGTGAAACCCGAAGTGGAAATTGAAGGGCTGGACCTTGAAGAAATGGGCGCACTTGGATATCCGGATTTCGGTATGCAACAGTCCGAACTTGATACTCTATCCCCGGATCCTGAAATTATTAAAAAATATATCAGCTGATCAATCGTTCCGAAACATTTAACCTGATTAAAATGAAGCCTGCAAGAAAACCTGTGAAAGGTTACTTGCAGGCTTTTCATAACTACTCTCCAATGAAAATGTATATTTAAATTGGANNAGCGCAAAACCCGTCTCATGCAAAATCCAACGCGCTTCGCGCTATAAAAACGTGATTTCATGTTTTTAATGGATTTTAGTATCATTCGCACATGGATGTGATACAAGTCTTTATATGGACGAATATATTGGAGGTAAAAAAACGGGGAACAGCAAAAGCTGTTCCCCAAAAACTTCTCCCCAAGTACGCAGACGCTGCACCAATTTGCGCGGCTGCGTTTTATGCGCTATGACAGGTTGAACTGCCTATTTGGCGTACTCAATTGCACGGCTTTCGCGAATGATGTTTACCTTAATCTGCCCCGGATACTCAAGGTCGCTCTCAATCTTATTACAGATGTCGCGAGCCAAAAGAATCATTTTATCGTCACTGATAATATCAGGTTTAACCATAATGCGGATTTCTCTGCCGGCCTGAATCGCAAAGCAGCGTTCAACACCTTCAAACGAGGAAGCAACTTCTTCAAGCTTTTCAAGACGTTTAATGTAATTTTCGAGATTCTCACGTCTGGCGCCCGGCCTTGCGGCGGAAATCGCATCAGCCGCCTGTACAATGCATGCAATAACCGTTTTAGCTTCAACATCGCCGTGGTGAGCCTGAATCGCGTGGATAACGGTTTCGCTTTCCTTGTATTTGCGAGCCACGTCAACGCCAATGTCAACATGGGAACCTTCCATTTCATGGTCGAGCGATTTGCCGATATCATGCAGCAAACCCGCTCTGCGTGCGATTGTCGGGTCCAAACCAAGTTCGGAAGCAATCACACCGGATAAACAGGCAACTTCCAACGAGTGGTTTAAAACATTTTGACCATAACTGGTACGGTAACGCAACCGGCCCAGCAGTTTAACCAGTTCAGGGTGAATCCCATTCACTCCGGCTTCAATAACAGCACGCTCGCCCTCTTGTTTAATGGTGGCGTCCACCTCTCGGCGTGCCTTCTCGATCATTTCCTCAATGCGTGCGGGATGAATTCTTCCGTCTGCAATCAAACGTTCCAGTGCAATACGGGCTATTTCACGGCGAACCGGCTCAAAGCAGGAAAGTGTGATTGCTTCTGGTGTATCGTCGATAATCAGGTCAACGCCGGTCATCGTTTCGATTGCACGGATATTTCTGCCCTCACGGCCGATGATACGGCCTTTCATTTCGTCGTTTGGCAGCTGAACAACGGAAATTGTAGCTTCAGCCACATGATCTGCCGCACAGCGCTGAATTGCCATCGAAATAATTTCTCTTGCGGACTTGTCGGCTTCCTCACGGGTTTGCTGTTCGATTTCCATCAGCTTGACAGCTTTTTCATGTGTGAGCTCGTCTTCCAGATTTTTAAGCAAATAATCCTTTGCCTGTTCTACTGTAAATCCTGAAATGCGCTCCAACATATCGAATTGGCTTTTCTTAACAGCTTCGGCTTCAGTTAGTCTTTCTTCGGCCTGTTTGTTCTTATTGTTTAAAATTTCATCTTTGGCTTCAAGACTTTCCATCTTTTTGTCAAGGATTTCTTCCTTTTGTTGAATACGGCGCTCTTGGCGCTGCACTTCTTTTCTGCGCTCGGTCAATTCGCGTTCGGATTCGTTGCGCAGACGGTGAATTTCATCCTTGCCTTCCAGAACCGCTTCTTTTTTCTTAGCTTCAGATGATTTAATTGCGTCGCCGACAATTCTTTTGGCTTCCTGCTCAGCTGAACCGATTGTGAATTCGGCTTCTTTCTTGCGATGAGCAATGCCGCCCAAAAATGCGACGATGCCGGTAATAACTGCGCAAACGAGCGCAATTATAATGCATGTTGTTAAACTTACAGTGGTCAATTGCTGGTACCTCCTTGTCTTTCTTACTTTTTCATAATTTTAGTTTTAAATCATTGTAGAATGGGTGCGTTAAGCCCATAAATGCATATTAGTACATCTTATTCACAATTGTATTACTTTTTGTACCCTAATGTCAAGAAATATTGGTTACAATCCGTGTGATCATTACATACAAAATTTCAAATGTGAATTTTGCCGCTTCTTGTCGTATTATCGCGCATTATGAAATAAAACAGTAAATATGTGAGCGGCAGATATCTGCCTATTGACAAGTACGTTTGCCGGTGATAGTATGAAACCAATCAAAATATTTCAAAGTGTTGATGAGGAAGCCGCATTTGCGGTCACAGCAGAGAGTGTGCGTATTAGCTGGAAACGCGCGCGGTGATCTGAATTGCAATGGCTACCGCCTCTGAGTGTGCGCTGAAAACAGTCTGTCAAAGGCGCGCCGGTTTGCACCGTTATATGCTTCAATGAGGGCGGATTTTATCCGCTGAAATTGGGTGGAACCGTAAGCTTTTTAGCCTTGCCCCTTTTATGGGGCAAGGCTTTTTTTATTTTTAAAGGAGTGAAAGATATGGTAAAAGTAAGTTTAAAGGGTAACGAAAAAGAGTTTGAGAACGGAATCACGGTCGCTCAAATTGCCAAGTCGATCGGTGCGGGTCTGTACAAGGCAGCCTGTGCCGGAAAAATAGACGGTAAGGTTGTCGACCTTCGTACTCCTGTCACACAGGACTGCGAGCTTGAAATACTGACCTTTGACAGTGTGGAGGGCAAAAAAGCCTATTGGCATACCACCTCACACATCATGGCACAGGCTGTGAAAAGGTTGTTCCCGGAAGCAGGGTTCGCAATCGGGCCGGCCATTGAAAATGGCTTTTATTACGACTTTGATCTTTCCCGCAATTTGGTCCCCGAGGATTTGGCGAAAATCGAAGCGGAAATGAAAAAAATCATTAAAGAAGATATTCCGCTTGAACGCTTCGAACTTGATCCGAAGGATGCAAAGGAACTCATGGAAAAAGACAATCAGAAGTACAAGGTTGAACTGATTGAAGAACACTCCGGCAAGGGCGAAAAAATCAGCTTCTACAGGCAGGGTGACTATACCGACCTTTGTGCCGGCCCTCACTTAATGAGCACGGGCGGCGTAAAGGCTGTTAAACTGACGAATTGTACGGGCGCTTACTGGCGCGGCGACTCAAAAAATAAGATGCTGCAGCGTATTTATGGGATTTCTTTTCCAAAGGCGGCAGAACTTGACGCATATGTCACCATGATGGAAGAAGCCAAAAAGCGTGATCATCGTAAAATCGGAAAAGATCTCGAATTGTTTACCATCATGGAGGAAGGCCCCGGATTTCCATTCTTCCTACCAAAGGGTATGATATTAAAGAATTTGCTGATTGATTACTGGCGGCAGATTCATCGTGAAGCCGGGTACCAGGAAATTTCCACACCAATCATTCTGAACCGCAGGCTGTGGGAGAGAAGCGGCCACTGGGGTCATTATAAGAATAATATGTACACGACGGTGATTGATGAGGAAGACTATGCAATCAAACCAATGAACTGCCCGGGCGGTATGTTAGTCTATAAGACTAAAATGCATTCTTATAAGGATTTACCACTGCGGATGGGTGAACTTGGCCTTGTACACCGCCATGAACTTTCGGGGGCGCTGCATGGATTGATGCGTGTTCGCTGCTTTACACAGGACGATGCACATATTTTCATGACCAAAGAGCAGATGAAGGATGAGATTAAAGGTGTAGTACGCCTCATTGACAAAGTGTATAAAACGTTTGGGTTTGAATACCATATTGAACTTTCCACTCAGCCGGAGGACTCCATGGGTGCGAAGGAAGATTGGGATATTGCAACGGACGCTTTGCGTGACGCGATCACTGAACTTGGATATGATTTTGAGATAAATGAAGGGGACGGCGCTTTTTACGGCCCGAAGCTTGATTTTCACCTCACCGACTGCATCGGCAGAACTTGGCAGTGCGGAACGATTCAGCTCGATTTCCAAATGCCGGAGCGGTTTGAATTGGAATATACCGGCGCGGATGGCGCAAAGCACCGCCCGATTATGATTCACCGAGTGGTATTCGGAAGCATTGAACGCTTTATCGGAATTTTAATTGAGCAATACGCCGGCGCGTTTCCGATGTGGCTTGCTCCGGTACAAGTTGAGGTTCTTCCGATTTCCGATAATACCCGTGAATATGCGGAGAAAATGAATAATATGCTGATTGCTGCCGGTCTGCGCAGCGAAATTGATACCAGAAATGAGAAAATCGGATATAAAATCCGCGAGGCACAGCTTCAGAAAATCCCGTATATGCTTGTCGTGGGTGATAAAGAGGCTGAGGGAAACACCGTGTCGGTTCGCAGCCGAAAAGATGGCGATATTGGCTCAATGAGCCTTGATGATTTTATTAAAAAGGCAATGGACGAGGTTGCAAAAAAATCAAAAGACTAATTTTATTTTCTAATCAGGGCCGGATAGATTTTCTATCCGGCCCTGTGCGATTTAAAGTTAATTGGAATCACGTATTCAAATTTTTCCATAATGCAATATAAATAGTGGTTATGTAAACACAATTGTACTTAAATCATTCCACTGTGTTTTTATCATCAGTAAAATAAATGTGTTGAAAATCGGAAAAACAGTGGCTGTGGTACGGTTGATTTGTTGAAAACTCTGTTGAAAGTGTTGAAGAAACCACTTTTGCATTTCAGCACCTGAAAATAAATATTTAGTTTATGTAAAGCAAAGGGCAACCAAATTTCTCATTCTTCAAATGCACAAAATAGTTAATATGATTACACGAAATATAGTTATATTTTTAATATATTCTATATAGTAATTAAAATTATTGTGAAGTACTATAATATACAATAATAATGTTTGAAAAACGGGTGAGGTGCTAAAGCAATCATGGACAAAAAAAGATGGACAATCTTTTCTATCATTGCACTGATTGTTGCTTTCGCCATTTTTGCAGGGGGAGTTTCCCTTGTTAAGAGCACGAAAGAGAATGCGGTACGTCCTGCACCGGCTCAAATTACTGCCCGGATTATCAAAGAAATGAATTATACTGATATGGCTGAGGTTAGTTGGAATCAGCTTTCAAAGCATTACAATATCCCTGATGGTGTTATTTCTGACAGTTCACTTTATATGAGCAAGTCGTCTGACAGCGCATCGGAGCTCGCGTGCTTTTTGTTAACCGATAAATCCAAATTTACTCAGCTGCAGACTGCAATTACGAATCATATCAATTCCAAAGCAACCGGTTTTAAGAGCCTGAACCCAGCACAATACAATTTGCTGAAAAACACTGCAGTTACTCAAAACGGAAAATATGTGCTCGTTAGCGTTGGCAGCAATGATTCAGCTGAAGCAAAAATGTTCAATGAAATATTAAAATAATTTTTACTTGAATGTGAAAATAATTTATGTTAAAATATAAAAACACGCGGAAGTGGTTCAATGGTAGAACAGCAGCTTCCCAAGCTGCTGACGCGGGTTCGATTCCCGTCTCCCGCTCCAAAACAAAGCATGCTCCCGACAGGGGGTGTGCTTTGTTTTTTGGTCGGGAATGACTGGTGAGAATCCGTAGGTGCAAGTTGGGGGAGACATATGGGCGGTCTTTACTTCCAATGAGCCAAAGGTATTCGCGGAACGCGCGTCATTGCGGAATAGAAACAGCAAAAGATATTGGAGGTTATGACATGAAAGGTAAAATAATTAAAAACATACAGGAGTACGACGGCCGGCTTGTTTGGGTAGAATTTGGAAGTCAAAACACAGTAGGCTGCGCAAATGATGATGACTACGCATTAGGTGGTACTGAAGTACAAGTGTATACCAGCGGGGCATATCGCGTGGAGGGTCACTTTCTTGTCTCACTCACGGATGCAAAACAAAGCTTCCATGAGTTCACACCAAGTATTTTCGCCATCTATGAGTGGCAGGAATAAGAAAAGCCCGCTGCGATAATCAGCGGGCTTTGTTTTATGTGGCAAATCGAATCTAACAGATGCGTTAACCGATCCCCGGATTAACGCCAGAAGGAAAGAAAGTACTATGAAAAGAATTTCTGAATAGTCTAATTTGCTTGTATTAACATTATTATTAGTGTTACACTAAATATTGATAATATAGAAAAATAAAATTAGGAGGCAATTATGAAATCATATACTTTTGATCTATTAGGTAATAAAGCACACCTTAAAACCAATAGCATTATTTTTCTTTATGCTATGTGGAACGGATATTCAAAAGGACATTTAAGTGATGATGTTTTGGCTAAAAATGTACATCAGACTTTATTTGAAGAATACGGAGATTCAATAAAAGTTTGGAGTAGACGTGGACATTTTCTGTCAAATTGTGGGTATCTGGTGGAACCTGGATCTCATAAAGAGGGAAGCTATACGTTTACAAATAAATTTCGTGAACTGTTCAAACTATATTATCAAAATTTAGAAGAAATCGTTTTAGAGTACGATAAAGAAAACAAAAAATTGCAAACAGTCTAATGATTTCTGCATATACAAAAAAGCCGCCCACAATTAAGTGAGCGGCTAATTTTATCTCATTTTATAATATCGACCATTTTCTCCATACACTTGCGACATACACTATGACCTTCAAAGTTTAAAACATTAGCTACACGATCACAGTATTCACAGGCAAATTTTCTCTTTTGTAGAATAATTCTATCTTCATCAACGAAAATTTCGAGTTCGTCATTATTATTTATATTTAAGGTAGTCCTAATTTCTTTCGGCAGAACAATACGCCCCAAGGCATCGATTTTTCTGATTACTGCAGCTTTCATACATTTACCGTCTCCTTCTTACTTTTCCGTATTTTACCATATTACATGCCCCATATAATTTTATATTATCATTAGTAATAATTACCAATTAAGTGAAAAGGCGCCAAGAATTAATTTAGCGGGCGAAGCTCTGCACGAAACGAAAGCCTCGCACATATTGAATTAGAACCATTCCTTTACCACAGTGAGGAACCTCCTGTTAGCGAATTAAGGCCCACGGGAGATTTTTCTGTCCCAATATTCTTGTCGACAGGCCTTTAACTTTGTAGCATAACTCTCCACACATGGATATTTTATTATTATTTATATGGAGGTAATTAAGTGGGATATTATGTTACTGTGGAACCCAACGTAAATGTATTTGTTGAAGATTTAAACCCAGCCGGTAATAAAACTATTTTATTTGTCCACGGCTGGCCCGGAGACCACAATCTGTTTGAATATCAGCTAAACCAGTTACCAAAGCTGGGATATCGCTGCGTTGCAATAGACTGCCGAGGCTTCGGTTTGTCCGATAAGCCTTGGGGTGGCTACGATTATGACCGATTAGCTGATGATATTAGGATTGTCGTTGATGCCCTACAATTGCAAAATTTTACCCTAAGCGGCCATTCTACGGGAGGTGCAATTTGCATCCGCTACATGGCTCGACACAATGGCTACGGAGTATCGAAGTTAGCTCTCTTTGCCGCGGCGGCTCCCAGTCTGATTCAGCGACCCTATTTTCCTTATGGACTGCAAAGACAGGCCGTGATAGATATTATTCAAGGCACATACAAAGATCGGCCTAAAATGCTGCAAGACTTTGGAAATATGATTTTCTTTAATCATGTAAGCATGCCATTCTCTGACTGGATTTTTCAATTGGGGTTACAAGCGGCCAGTTGGTCAACCGCCGCAATTGCAAACACTTGGTTGGACGAGGAGAGACTATTTAATGATCTGACGACAATTAATGTTCCTACATTAATTCTTCACGGTCTGGATGATCAGGTATGCCTGTTCCCTCTGGCTATTGCGCAGAATAAAGGAATTCGAAGTTCAAAACTCGTACCGTTTAAACAGTGCGGCCATTTTTTGTTCTATGACCAGATGAATCAGTTCAATAAAGAATTAGTAGATTTTACTCAAAATGAATGATCTGACATGCAGTAACAAAAGCCCTCCCAACCGGAATGGCTGAGAGGGTTGATTTTTTATTTTAAAGATGGGATGGAGCTAACTTGAATAATTTTGTATAAGTACAGGTTAATCGGATTAAAGAAATTTAACAGTTCGAGAGAAATAAATTATATGGATAAAATAGCCTTATTGGTTGGTGAATTATAGCTAATTCTACAAACTATTTCAATTAACATTGACATTCTTCGACTAATTATTTATTATAATTATAGAACTGGGTAAGGGGGCTCTTGGAGGAGTGTACCTTGCCCTTTTTATAATTAGAACCATAGTTTCTGATTTAATGCGCGTCTTTAAGTTAAATTGGGGAACAGGCTATAATTAATCAGCTTTGGGAAAGTGGAAAGAGCATTTAATAATGAATTCCAGAAATACAAGTAGAATAAATGTTATTATTTGTATCATGAACCTTATCTCACTGACTGGAAAACAAAATAGGGGGATTTAATGAAATGACCAGAAAATTAGTCACTAAATTATTGGCAGTCTCGTTAGCAATCGGCGTGCTTTTCACAGGGTGCTCAAACGGTAGCGGCACATCTGCTGCCAGTGGCTCCACATCAGCGCCAACAGCCAGCGCCACCAAGTCAGATACTTTTACTTATGCCATTCCGGGTGATCCAGGTAACTCCGTTAACGTAATGACAACGGGGGATCGTTACGGGTTGATGACAGTTAAAATGCTGTATTCCCCTCTTTATATTGTGAATCCAGATGGTATTGAGTATGATCTGGCGGAGAGCATGACCCCATCAGCAGACCACCTTACTTATACTGCAAAACTTCGTAAAAATGTAAAATGGAGCGACGGGCAGCCGCTTACCGCAGATGACGTTGTGTACACCTTTAATGAAATGGAAAAGGAATCAAACGCGGGCTGGGCATACGGCCAGTTGATGTTTGGCGATAAGATGGTAGAAGTGACAAAGGTGGATGACTACACCGTCCAGTTCAAATTACCAATCGTCAGTTCCAGTGCTGTGGAGATGTTCTCACAGATATTTATTATGCCTAAGCATATTTATGAAGGCTCCACCAATTTTGAAAACAATCCCAAAAATGCAACTCCGGTTGGGAGCGGCCCTTATAAGTTGGCCGAATATAAGGCTGGCCAATATGTTAAATTTGTTGCGAATGATGATTATTTTTTAGGCAAGTCTAAAATTAAAAATATCATATTCCGCATTGTTGAAAACGCGAACACGGCTAAGATTGCATTGCAGAAGGGTGAAGTTGACGCTGCGCTGGTTCAGCCTTCCGATGTAAAAGACCTGAAAAATGATACAAACCTTACATTAAAGCCTTATAGCGAAGGCCGTGTCGGCTATATGATGGTAAATACCAACACTGATAATACGAAAAATCAAAAGATTCGTCAGGCGGTTTTCTTTGCCTTGAACCGCGACCAGATGAATAAGACAGCGTTTCTCACGAATGACTATTATGCAAATGTTTATACATTCCTGCCGCCAAGCAATCCGTGGGCTTCAACGAATGCGGAAAAGTATGAGCAGAACGTCGATAAGTCAAAGCAGCTTTTACAGGAAGCCGGTGTGTCAAACATCAGCCTGAAACTTGGGTATTCCGGCAACGATGCTGTGCAGCAGAAACAGGCAGTGCTAATCCAGCAGCAGCTTGCTGCAGTTGGAATAAAGCTGGAACTGAGTGGTGCCGACTCCACCGCTTTATCCAATGAAATGAAGAAAAAAGGAACCACAAAGTATGACCTCTATCTGAACGGATATATCATGGGAATTGACCCGGATACGTATTCAAGCTTGTTTATTTCAGGCAGCCCTTCTAACTATTCCTGGCTCAAGGATGCAAAGGTTGATGAGCTGTTTTCAAAAGGAAAAATTGAAACCAACGATAATAACCGCAAAAATATTTACGCTGATTTACAGAAGCAGCTTCAGGATGATGCTGTGATTTATCCGATTTGCGACAATAAAAAGATTTTGGCTATTAAATCGAATATAGCGGGAATTGATGAAGCAAAACTGGTCTCTGTTTATTCCTTTGGCGACATGTCCAAATTGTATTACAAATAAATTGGATACTTGATTCTATGTGGAGACGTTCTATCGTTTATGATGGAACGTTTTTCCATACTTGAACTAAATCTAAAATGTCGAAGAAAGGGACAGGTGACGATTCTTGGTAAGGTATATTGGAAAACGACTACTGCAAGCCATTCCCCTGCTCTTGATTATTACCGTAATTGTATTTTGCATGATCCATTTTGCTCCCTACGACGCAATTGACGCCATGACAAGTCCTCAGAT
The DNA here is from genome assembly GCA_002338255.1 of Ruminococcaceae bacterium UBA1865. Classification (GTDB taxonomy): domain Bacteria; phylum Bacillota; class Clostridia; order Oscillospirales; family Acutalibacteraceae; genus Caproiciproducens. Next base: position 74,855 of record DDHX01000064.1, read on the forward strand.
GTCCGCGCAAACCGTACAACAGATCAAGGCAAAATACGGTTATGATAAACCGGTTTTTGTGCAGTACCTTTTATGGATAAAAGGAGTTGCAACTGGTAACTTCGGCTATTCCATTGTAACGCATCAAAGTATTTCGAGCGATTTAGCCGCTCGGATTCCAGCTACAATGCAGTTGGTAATACCGTCTTATCTTGTGGCTTTTCTGCTCTCCATTGTACTTGGTCTGGCGAGCGGGTCACACAAGGGAAAATGGTTGGATAAACTGATTGACGGTCTGTGTTCTATTGGCATTGCAACCCCTCCGTTCTGGCTCGCAATGATTCTTATCTTCTTCTTGGGGTACCAGTTTAATCTTCTTCCCATCCTCGGAATGCATACCATTGGAATGGAAAATTCTTTTCCTGACTATCTTGCACATTATATCATGCCCTTTATTGTGATGGTGATTGCGTTCCTGCCGGATTTGACCCGGTATGTGAGGTCATCCACGATTGGGCAGTTGTCAGAAGACTATGTGGTCGTGCAGAAAGCGTTCGGTGCTTCCCGCTTTGAAATCCTTTCAAAACATGTTGCAAAAAATGTGCTTCTGCCGATTATCACCAAATTCGGAATGATGCTTCCGATGCTCGTAACAGGTGCCATCATTATTGAAACTGTGTTCAGTTGGCCCGGGGTCGGTCCCTATTTTGTCAAGGCAATTCAGGGGATGGATTATCCTGTTGTAATGGCTATTTTAATTCTTTCTTCCGCGCTTGTAATTTTGGGTAATCTATTGTCAGATATTCTTTACTGTGCAACGGATCCACGAATTCGGGAAATGAGGTGATCGGTGTGGAGAAACACAGAAGAATAAAAAATATGTTCTATGCTTTAAAGCATGATAAAGTTGCGATTTTTTCGGTCATATTCTTGGTGTTTATTATCTTATTGTCCATCTTTGCATTCTTAATCCCAACTGATCCGAATGCAATTGATCCGGAAAATATGCTGAGTGCACCAAGTGCGCAGCATTGGTTTGGCACGGATGAAGTTGGCCGTGATTATTTAATACGTACCATTTACGGTGGGAGGGTATCGCTGCTCGTTGGCGTTCTGGCTATGATGACCAGCACAGTCATCGGGGTTGGCGTCGGAACGGCTGCAGGATACTTTGGGGGATTAGTCGATAATATTTTAATGCGTATTGTGGACGTGCTTTCCTCCATCCCGTGGATGATTCTGATTACTGTAGTCAGCATTCTTCTCAAGCCAGGCCTTCAAACCATCATTCTTGTAATCGGACTTTTTACCTGGATGGAAATTGCCCGACTTGTTCGAGCGGAGACCTTGTCAGTAAAAGAACGCGAATTCGTGATGTATTCGGATTTTATTGGGACATCTTCCTTTCATATTGTGATGCGGCATGTAATTCCGTCGGTGCTTCCCACTATTATTATTTCTGCAACAACAAGCATTGCGAACGCGATTATGACGGAATCTTCACTGAGCTTTCTGGGACTCGGGATTCAACAGCCCATGTCCTCATGGGGAAGCTTGCTGCAGGATGCGCAAGGAAATCTGCAAAACGCATTATATATGGCTCTCCTTCCAGGTATTCTGATTATTTTGACGGTGTTTTCCTTTAATAAAATCGGGGATATTCTGCGCGTTTTGATAGAACCAAAAGTTACGGCAGGTGATGAATAATGGAAGAGAATAAAAATTTATTGACGATACGTGATTTACATACGATTTTTCACATTCGGAATACCAATATTGAAGCGGTTCGTGGAATTGATCTCGATGTTGGATATGGCGAAATCGTAGGAATTGTAGGGGAATCCGGAAGCGGAAAAAGCGTAACAATGAAATCAGTTATGGGAATTCTGCCGGATAACACGACGATCAATGCAGAAAAGCTTGTATTTGACGGAGCAGACCTGCTCAGCATGTCAGAAAATGAGCGTCGTAAACTTCGTGGCTGCAGTATGGGAATGATATTTCAGGATCCAATGACTGCGCTTAATCCGCTGAAAAAAATTGGATTTCACCTTGAGGAAGTACTGATGCGGCACTGCAATATTAGCCGCGCCGAAGCAAAAAAACAAGCTATTGAGGTCCTTGAAAAAGTTGAAATCCCATGCCCTGAAAAAAGGCTGGAGCAATATCCCCATGAGTTTTCAGGCGGAATGAGACAACGCGTATTGATTGCAATGGCACTGGCCTGCCAGCCAAAATTGCTGATTGCCGACGAACCAACCACGGCGTTGGATGTGACGATTCAGGCCCAGATTTTGGAGCTTCTGCAAAAACTGCAAAAAGAAGAAAGAATGTCAATTATTCTAATTACTCATGATTTGGGAGTGGTCGCAAGCCTCTGTGATCGGATTGCAGTTATGTACGGCGGACTCATTATGGAAACAGGAACAACCGATCAGATTTTTTACAAAACCAGGCATCCTTACACGCAAGCGCTGCTGAACGCCATTCCAAAACCGAATACACAATTAAAGAAACGGTTAGAGCCAATTCCGGGAAGCGCTCCTTCACTTGCCCATCCGCCCGCCGGATGCCCGTTCGCACCGCGTTGTACTTTTGCAATGCCGGAGTGCAGAACCAGTATTCCTGCCTATCAGCAGTTTGAGGACGGTCAGAAATCCATGTGCTTTCTGCGGGAAATTGATGCTCAAAAACTTGCGGGAGAAGGTGAGCTGAAATGAACGAGACGCTGATTGAAGTTAAAAACCTGAAAAAGTACTTTGCCACAAAAAACTTTTTTGGTGGAAACAAACACGTTGTAAAAGCAGTTGATGATGTTTCTTTTACCATTCGCAAAGGGGAAACATTCGGTCTGGTGGGAGAATCCGGATGCGGAAAGTCAACGCTTGGGCGTACCATCATCAGGATGTATGATGTAACGGACGGCGATATATTGTTCGACGGTACCAATATCGCCCGACTGGAAAAGAAACAACTTGGCGTATACCACAGAAAAATGCAGATTATTTTTCAAGATCCTTATTCCGCGCTGAACCCGTCCATGAATGTCGGTGAAATTATTAATGAACCGCTGCTGTTGGACAAAGAGATGTCGTCTAAGGATCGAGAAAATAAAATTGTGTCTCTGCTGGAGAAAGTCGGCATGAAAAAGGATGACATGGAACGATTTCCTTATGAATTCAGCGGCGGCCAGCGGCAGCGTATTGGGATTGCGAGGGCACTGTCAACCAATCCGGAGTTTATTTTGTGCGACGAGCCAATTTCCGCGCTTGACGTTTCTATTCAAGCTCAGGTTGTCAATTTGCTGGAGGATTTTCAGCAGGAGATAGGAGTTCCGTATCTGTTTGTAGCGCATGACCTTTCTATGGTGCGGCATATTTCCCACCGTATTGGTGTTATGTATCTGGGTAATCTGGTCGAAATGGGCGACTGCGACGATGTTTATGATCATCCTCTGCATCCGTACACACAGGCGCTGCTTTCAGCCATTCCAATTGCAGATCCTCAAAAAGCGAGGAGTTCAACGCGTCAGATTATAGGGGGCAACATACCCAGCCCAATGGATGTCCCGTCCGGCTGTAGGTTCCACACCCGCTGTCCTTATGCGAAGCCAATCTGCTCCGAGGTTGCGCCTGAATCGAAGGAATGCGAAAAAGGGCATTTTACCTCCTGTCATTTGTATGACGAATAAATGTTGAGTATAGAAAGGTCGGATAGAACAGTATGGGATTAACAACAAAAATGCGACAGACATTTCTGAAAATATTACGTGAAGAACTTGTTCCTGCCATGGGATGTACGGAGCCGATTGCGCTTGCCTACGCTGCCGCCAAAGCAAGAGAAATACTGGGGAAGCTACCGAAGCATGTGGTTGCCGAATGTAGCGGAAATATTATTAAAAATGTAAAATGCGTGTTCATTCCGAATTCCGGGAATCTTCGCGGTATTTCCGCAAGCGTGTTGATGGGATTGGTAGCTGGCAATGCACAAAAAAAGATGGAAGTTCTTTCGGATGCAACCGAGCAGGATATTGAGAAAGTGCAAGAATTGCTGTCACAACCCAACTACTGTGAGGTAAGGCTTTTAGACAGTGAGATTCCCCTTCATATTCGAATTGAACTGTTTGACGCTGAAAATCATGTGTTGGTCGAGATTAAGCATTCCCATACCAATATTGTGCGAATTGAAAAGAACGATGAGGTTCTTCTTGAAGATAATTCTGTTACCACCAAAGAATCCGACGCCGATTACGGAATGCTTACTATTCAGCGGATTAAAGAGTATGCAGATACTGTGTCTTTAGAAGAAGTGCAGCCGTTGATTGACCGGGAAATCAGCTATAACATTAAGATTGCACAGGAAGGCCTAAGCGGAAAGTATGGACTCGGTCTGGGAAAAATCATTCTGGAAGTTTACCCGGATTCTGTTTTGACCCGTATGAAGGCCTACGCCGCGGCCGGTTCGGAAGCACGTATGAGCGGCTGTGAACTGCCGGTCATAATCAATTCAGGCAGTGGAAATCAAGGAATGGCATCTTCCATTCCTGTTATTATATATGCGCAGGAAAAAGGGTTTAATAAGGAAATTCTGACCCGCGCGCTCGTGTTTTCCAATCTGCTTACCATTTTTCAAAAAAGCTATATAGGGCGTCTTTCAGCATTTTGTGGCGCCGTTTCGGCGGGCTGTGCGAGCGGCGCTGCTGTAACCTACATGGAACACGGTACACTGGAGCAGATTAGTATGACTGTTGATAATACGCTTGCTAATATTCCAGGCATCATCTGTGACGGAGCGAAAGCTTCCTGTGCTTCTAAAATTGTAACCAGTCTGGAAGCGGCTATGATGGCTCACTACCTTGCACTCAGGGGACGTGTTTATGAACCTGAATCAGGTATTTTGCAAAATCAGTCGGATGAAACCATCAGCTGTGTCGGTCTGATTGGTCGTGATGGAATGCGTCAGATCGATAAAGAAATTCTTAAAATAATGGTGAAATAATAAATGAATGTACGCCGTTATTTTATGGCTTTCAGGCAATAAAGTGTCCGCTCAAACTTACTCGTCATAGTCCCTGTCCACGTTATAAATTGAATTCAAAAATTAAATAAGCCGCCCTTTTTTACAGGGCGGTTTAAAATGGAAATCGAATGTCATACATTGTGTACGATTTGGCCGCAAGCGATTTTGGTTCCGGAATTTCCTGACGGCTGGGTTGTAAAATCATCTGGCGACAAATGCACGATTACAGTGCGGCCGATGACTTCATTCACCAAGAACCGATCGGTGATAAACATCATGAAGGCATATCCTTGATTTCCGAATAGCGGCGGCAAATCTCCTGCGTGTGCAGGATGCGGGCAATTGTTTGGATTATAGTGTTTACCTGCGCTTGCAAACGGATCTTCGGTATTTCCGGTGCATGAGCTTCCTTCGTGTATATGAAATCCGAATACGTCAGCTGAACATACTTCTGGCCCATGAGGAAGGCCGTGCACTTGTGCTATTAGCAGAACACCGTCAGATAACTGATAAAAGAAAACCATTCCATTAATATTAGGAAAGTTTGGGCTGCCTTTAACCGCGGCATGCGCATCCGGCGGCCTTTTCAATAAATTTTGCAATTGGTCGAATTGTGGTTCTAAATACAAAGTAACACCTCCCAAATCATTTTATGCCGGAAATAATAAATTGCTTATATTTTAAAACAATAAAAGATACTCTTTTATTTCTGACATTGACTTTTGAAATTATTTCAATTACTATAAAGATATTGGAGGGATGAGTAAATGAATTCAGATAAAGCAATTGTAATTGCAAATAATACTTCAGAGGGTATCAGCGTTATTGACATAAGTTTATACAACGAGAGTGGAAGAAGATACAATCAGTCAACCAAGCGACTGATTGACAGTATCAATTCGACCCTTTGGTTGGACAAGCAAAAAATTAAATCCGTTATCGCCAAACAATACGGTATTCCTCCGGATAATATTACATTTGAATAACAACACAATCAGTTAGCGTCTCCGATCATTTGGTGACGCTACTTTTTTGTTTATTTAAAAAAGGGATGTCGCTTGCTAACTTACAGCAAGCGACATCATTTTTTTGTTACCTGCAGCACCATATCCAACGACAACGGCGATTACACCAGCACCAACGACATCTTCTACACATTTACCTCACCTTCTTCCATTAAGAGACCAGTACATACTATGATTTTAAGGTACAGCTTGTCAATGTGAGATTTTGAGATATTTGAGTAGAATTCCATTCAATCCCATTGGAGTACGATCGAAAATCAATACGTCTTTTTCAGTGTATTTCATCGTAAAATAGTCAATAGTATCTATTTTAAACTATGTTACCTAAAAGTGCATACTTGCAATATATATTTTAAAGATATATTATAAATTAAAGAAGATAATAAAAATAAAAATAAAAATAAAGAAACAATTAAACTTAAATTAAAGGAGAACTATATATGAAAACCAGAAAAATCGCAGTATTGGCAGGGAGTCTTCGCAAAGAATCTTTTAACAAAAAAATCGCAAAAGTTTTGGAAGAATTGGCACCGGCATCTTTTGAGATGGAGGAAATTGACATCAGCAAACTCGCAATTTACAATCAGGATCTTGATGACGAAGGCACTCCGCCCGCGCCATGGACAGATTTCCGCGAGCTCATGAAGAAATTTGATGGAGTTCTTTTCGTAACGCCAGAGTATAACAGGTCCGTTCCTGCTGTGCTTAAAAATGCATTGGATGTCGGATCAAGACCGTACGGGCAGAGCGTCTGGGACGGCAAACCCGGCGCGGTGGTGAGTGTATCCCCGGGCGGGTTGAGCGCTTTTGGTGCAAACCATCACCTGCGTCAGTCACTTGTTTTCTTGAATGTACCGACTATGCAGCAACCCGAAGCCTATATCGGAAATGTGGCAACACTTTTTGATGATAATGGTGTTCTGATTAATGAAAACACACGTGAGTTTTTGCAAAAGTTCATGGATTCATTTGTATCTTGGGTTGAGACGAATTCGTCTGCTCAGTAATTATAATGACCTGAAAAATTTAGAAAAAGGAAGCATGTCTCCAGTAGGGGGCATGCTTCTTCTTTTATCTCGAAATACTGATACGAAAAAATAAAGGGGGATAGAGAAAGCCGTCCTTTTTACAGGGCGGCTGAGAAGAGAAAATTATGAAAAAGAAAATATAAAAATCCTCATATAAGGAACTTGTAATCTGTTTTATCTTCTTGGGATATTTATAGTATAGAAGAGCAATGTGACTTTAAAGTGAAGCCAATTTGAAAGTTTTGAGAAGTAATAAAAAAGCGGCTCAGACCCATAAAGGGCAAGAGCCACAAAAATATTCAAAATTAATCTAAACTGGCAACCTCTTCTAAGAGCTCATCTATGATAACTCCTATTTTATCCATGCGTTTATGATCTTTTTTGATTTCAGCCTGCTGATAGCAAACCCTATATACCGTTATTTTGCTTTCAAGCAATGTTTTTTGTTTAGTACTCATAGTGTGCCTCCTAAAATTTGTTATCTTTATTATATCATAGAAAAATAAAAATATAATGAGGACTTAGAAAGAGTGAGTTAATTTTAAAAAATAAATAAAATATATTTTTCAATGTTCTTATTACAATGTTTTTTATACTCCAGAGTAGGAAATCTCCCGTCAGCCAACAGGCCAGCGGGAGATCATTACTTTTTTATTTATTTTAAAATTTGATTCTTTTTTGCTTTGTATTCCTCTTCATTTATTTCACCGCTGGCAAACCGGTCATTTAGAATTTCGATTGCCCGGGGAGAACCCTTCTCGTATGCTATATTGGAACTTTTATTTTGATTTGCTTTGTATATAAAATACACGATTGCCAATAAGATTAAAATAACACCAATCATCATAATTATATGTGGGCCTCCATACCCGTAACCACTAAATCCATAGCCTTCAACACCAAACCTGTTGCAAAACATTTTAAGCACCTCCTTAATTTACTTTTACTATATCACCCAATTGTGAAGATATGATGTTGATTGCATTTCAATTCATTAAAATATCAAACATAGAAATCTCTCTCAAAAAGCACAATGAAAACTGACCTCAATTGATAGGCCTGTCTGTTGCATCATAGGTCTATCAATTGAGGTCAGTTCATTTTCGGTCAGTATCCTTTTATTTCAAGCTTGCTCGGTATTGTTCGCCCCATTCGTACATGGAATCAAGAATGGACTTTAGGCTGAGTCCCAATCCCGTCAGCGTATATTCCACTTTGGGAGGAACTTCGGCGTAAACTTTGCGATTAACCAACCCGTTTTCTTCCATCATACGCAGGTTCTGGGTTAAAACCTTTTGCGTAATATTACCGACGGATCTTTTGAGTTCACCAAATCGTTTGGTTCCGGTAAGTAAATCACGCACAATCAGTATTTTCCACTTATCTCCCATCATCAACAGGGTGGTTTCCACAGGGCAAGGCGGTAATTCTTTCGTATTTATCATAAGTTTACTCCTTTATAATCCATTAGTATACATTTAGATACTATACCACTTTTAAGTGCTTACTTTACATTTATGTGGTACAGATATATTATAATAGTATAGAAAGAATAAGTCAATTGACTTTATAAAAATAATATTAGACTTTAAAAGGAGAACAAAATTATGAGAATTGCAGTAATTGGAGCATCAGGTAAACAGGGGAATTTAGTTGTGCAGGAAGCATTAAAAAAAGGCTATGACGTAACCGCGATTGTTCGGGATAAGGCAAAGATAACGTCCGGCCTTGTTAAGGTGATTGAAAAAGATATCTTTGATATTACCGCTGACGATGTGAAAAATTTTGATGTGGTTGTGGATGCATTCCGTGCACCCAATGGCAAAGAAGAACAGCACGAAACCTCAATGAAAAGCCTCATCCACGTATTTGAGGCGGTACCCGATACCCGCCTTGTGGTAGTTGGAGGCGCAGGCAGTCTTTATGTTGACCCGGAGAAGACCTTGCAGGTAATGAACACGGAGGGATTCCCGGATGCATTTAAGCCCACCGCATCAAATATGGGAAAAGGCTTTGAAGCACTCAAGAAAAGCGGGGTCAACTGGACATATCTTAGCCCTGCAGCGGATTTTGACTTTTCGGGTACCCGAACCGGAAGCTATACGCTCGGTGAAGACAATCTGATTGTCAATAAAGGCGGGGAAAGCTACGTGAGCTACGCCGACTATGCCGTTGCGCTTGTAGATGAAATCGAGAAAAAAAATCATATCCGCAAACGTTTTACGGTAGTTTCCGAAAAAGCTTAAGCGATATTCTTAAAATCTATAAAAGCTTACAAAACTGACAAAAATTNNTTATATAAGAAATAGAACCGCATTAATCAAGCCAATATAGGCTGTTTATGCGGCTCTATTTTTAATTGTAGACAATTAAACCAGATAGGTTGGCAAAGCTTCAATCGGATTTCGCGTTCTTCTGCTTGGCTGTCTTATTCGTAAGATCACCTTGATTGGCGTGGCTGTTGATTTCTTCCTTGACCTGCAGCGGCAAAAAATCAAAGTCACTTGCTGCTGTTGCATCGTCACCCAAATTTTTATCCCATCCGCAATAATGGTCGTTCATAGAATCACCCCGGAATTAGATTTCCCGCTTTATGTCAAGTAATGCAGAAAGTGATTTTTGATAATTTCAAGGGGAGAGATGATGCCGAATTAGCTTTCATCCGGAAACTTCGGGGGATAATAAAAAAAGTGCATCCCGAAGGATGCACTAAAAAAACGATTTTTAAGTTTATGCTCTATTATTTGCAAAGCAGTCGCTGCAATACACTGGGCGATCTTCTCTTGGCTTGAAAGGAACCTTGCAAGCTTTTCCGCAAGAAGCGCAAACAGCATCGAACATTTCACGGGTACCGCCATTGGAAGTGCCCTTTGCATTTTTGCGTGCATCTCTGCAAGATTTACAACGCTGTGGTTCATTTGTGAAACCTTTTCCAGCATAGAATTCCTGCTCGCTTGCAGTAAATTCAAATTCGGCTCCGCAGTCTCTGCAAATTAAAGTTTTGTCTTCGTACATGTAGTAGTATACCTCGATTATAAAATATATGCTTAACAAAAGTTAGGCACTGCGTTCATTATACATTAAATTGTATTGGTTGTCAAATTAATTGTAAACTTTTTTTATATGACTGTAATTTTACCTGTGCTCAATTTTTTCTGCATTGAAATTCCTGTAAACATTTGGGTTCACATTAGTGTTGCTCAGAAAAGCGGAGGACAGAACTGTGATTGAAAATTCCGTTCAAATCCTCAACAATTGATGCTTCAATCAAATTCTGACGCGCCATAGTGCGCAGTATGCCAACCGCTTGGGTATGGGACATGGCAGTACGATAGGGCCGGTCCTCCGTCAGCGCCTGATAAATATCGATACAGGCCAAAAGGCGGGAGTTGAAATCCAAACGGTCTGCATCAAATCCGTAGGGATACCCTTTACCATTGAGCTTTTCATGATGGTTAGCCGCCCAGTCGGCAATTTCTTCAAATCCGGTAATCTTCTCCAATGCCTTGCGGGTATAAAATGCATGGGATTGGATGATGATCATTTCATGCTGATTTAAAGTACCGTTCTTATCCAGTATTTCGTTTGGAACCATTATTTTTCCCAAATCATGCAAATCCGCAGCAATACGCATTTTCCAATAAGTTTCTTCGTCATACCTGTAATATTGACACATGATTCCGGTTTTCTCGCTGATTTCCCTTGAATGGGTACCTGTAAAGGGTGATTTTGCATCTATAATATTGCTGAAAATTTGCGAGACGGTGTGTATGTCCCGGTAATTAAATGTTCTGTTCATCTTGGGCATCATTTTGGTTAACGCGTCCTTAACATAGGTGTCGCCCATATTCAGCCAAAATTCAACATTGCGGCTTAAATCATAAAAAATATCTTTTAGATTTGGGTCGAATTCCTGTTTTGAGTGTCTAATGAATTGAATCATATCACTGATAGTTTGATTTTCTGAAAATATAATTGCAAGTGTATCCGCTAAAGCGATAATACGGGAATATAAGGGAATGTTTTCACCCGACATCCCGAAAAATCCGCTGCCGTCGTAATGCTCGTGGTGATAAAGAATTACATTTGGAATACTTGAAAAAAACGGAAAAAACTGAATGTTCTTTTCGCCCTCAATACAATGCATGCGGGTCAGTTCCGCTTTGATGTAATCCGTTGAGCCATGCAGCTGAACCAGCGATTTGGTAACACCATTATCATGCAGCAGCGAATATGAAATCAAATCGAAAAGGTCCTTATCGAGCAACTTTAATTTTTCTCCTATTCGGGATGCAATATATGCTACGCGTCTGCCGTGATTTGTTACGTTGTTCACTAAATCCTGTTCCACATAATCGAGCGTAGAGGAAAGCGAACTTAATAGTTCGTTTATATTAAAATTCAATATTATAATCTCCATATCAATAATTGTAGAGCTATAATATTTATCGTAACAATGCGAAAATATTTTAGTAAATAATCGCATTTCCTACCAATACAATGAAGATTTGTCTAAATAAAGTAAATGCGCCTTTCCTTATATTAAAAATGACTTGTATGAGATGGGCCAAACACATTCTGAGACTTTGATGTTGCAGATATGTTTTGCCGGCCAAGGCCATAAAAGACGGAGCATTTCTGCTCCGTCTTTCTTCAATTATTTAGCTTGCCGCGGCTTCTTGGCGGAATAGAGCGTTGCAAAATAAGAATTTGGACTGTTCTTAAATTGCTGAATCGGGTTGTTTTGCGTCAGCTTCATTTCTTTTCCTCTGTGCATTATTAAGATATTTTCACTTGATTCCATGCAATGATGTATTTTCATATTCATAACAATACCTCCCATACTCAATTTGAATTGTTCTTACAGTGTATTCGTGAGACGAAGAAAAGGATAAACTATCCGTCATAATTCTGTGTATACATAGATATAAAAGCAAGAGCGGGGCACTGCTGCCTCGCTCAATATTATTTATGGTTTGTTAAATTGTCGGCAATTTCACGCAAATCTTCGTTGGATTGAACTTTTGGCCCCGCTTGCTTAATTGCTTCCTGTACATAGGATGGCAGCGATAAAAAATATTGGTTGGTATTTAAATTTTCCGCAAAAGTATTTTCAGGCATTCCATTCACCTCCATAAATAGTTTTTACGGAAGTTGAAAAAATACATTCGGAAAATACTGCCAGTTTTTTACTGATTGCAGGTAGCTCAAGTTTGATATTTTAGCCAATTAAAAAAGTCTGTATGCTGTAAAACCGCAAAATCAATCATACAATCCGGCTTTTGGGACATAATTAGACTATTATATTGAATTGTGGTATAATTTTATAATAAAGTTTAATTGATATACTCATTGGTGACAGAACTTCCTGCAAAAACAGGATTAAAACTGATTGTAAATTGCAATATTTCGTGAGGTGCGCAGCGCTCGTAGCATTGCTGTTTCGCATCATTGATGATAGTCATTAAAATACTTAACGCGACCCAAATTGAAACAAAATAGGAGAAAATATGAATTTTAAAGACCTCAATATCAGCCCGAAAATTTTAGAAGCACTTGAAAAAGAAAACTATGCCGTGCCGACCCCCATTCAGGAGCAGGCGATTCCTCTCGTACTGGCCGGCAGGGATTTGCTCGGCTGCGCGCAAACGGGTACCGGAAAGACAGCGGCGTTTGCTGTGCCGATTTTACAGCTGTTAAGCAATCCGAATACCGAAAAAACAGAGCCGCGTAAAATCCGTTCCCTTATAATGACCCCGACACGGGAGCTTGCAGTTCAAATTTACGAAAGCTTTCATTCTTACGGCCGCTTTACCAAGCTGCGCGCTTGTGTAGTGTTTGGCGGCGTTTCCCAGAAGATGCAGGTCGAAAAGCTGCAGCGCGGTGTGGATATCGTTGTTGCAACCCCCGGACGGCTCAACGACTTAATGAATCAAGGCTATATCAATCTGCAGAACGTAGAAATACTTGTGCTCGATGAAGCCGACCGGATGCTTGACATGGGCTTTATCGCGGATGTAAAAAAGATTATTGCAAAAATCCCAAAGCAAAGGCAAACGCTGTTCTTTTCAGCCACAATGCCGAAGGAAATTTCGGAAATGGTCAATACCATTTTGGTGAATCCGGCGAAGGTAACAATTACCCCGCCGGCAACAACTGTGGATATGATTGATCAATCCGTATATTTTGTAGATAAGGATAACAAGCGAAAACTGCTGATTCATATTTTGCAGGATAAATCGATTCGTTCCGCCCTTGTGTTTACCAGGACGAAGCATGGCGCGGATAATGTAGTGAAAGAACTAATCAAAGCAAAAATAACCACACAGGCGATTCATGGAAATAAATCGCAGAATGCCCGCCAGATGGCCCTGAACAGCTTTAAAAACGGTGAAATTCGGGTGTTGGTGGCAACGGACATCGCTGCGAGAGGAATCGATATTGAAGAGCTCTCCTGTGTAGTCAACTTTGACTTGCCCGAGGTACCTNNCACCGCATCGGCCGTACCGGCAGAGCGGGCCTGAGCGGAATTGCAATTTCGTTTTGCAGTGTTGATGAAAAGTCCGATTTAAGGAATATTCAGAAGCTGATTGACAAAACGATTCCTGTGGTGGATGATAATCCGTACCCGATGCTGATTACAACGCCCACACCAAAATCCGAGCTGCACCGCCGCCGCCCGATGGCGCAGAGCGCCGATCCAAGGCGAAAGGCTCCGCTGAAAAAGGAAGCACCGTCCAGAGGCTTCACAGATGCGGAGAAACGGAATCCACCTGCTAAAAAATTATCGGAAAAGCCAAAATGGAAAAAATCATATTCCCGCAAGGGTTAAGAAAAGCCTCCCTAACAGTTTTAAACTGTTCCGGGAGGCTTTTGTGTTGCAGGCATTACAGCTTAAATTCATCCGCACTGTGCGCTTTCAGCGGCGGCAGGTTTAAAGGTGTGCGTTTTAACGGGTCATACACAAAACGGCGGCAGCTTCCATCCGGCTCAAGGTACCGGCCGAGCTTGCAGACGCTGGCGCCGTCAAAGTCCGAGCTGTTCGCACAGTATTTGCATTCTATCTGAATGTTGTTTCCAAAAAACTTTCCTTTTTTTTTACCGAACATACTTGATTCTCCTCTGCTCTATATCCATGAAATCAATCATACGGGTTTTGCTTTACGCATTTTTATTGATTATTTGATCATATTATAACATCAGCTTTTACTAATTTCCAGTTTTTCACTTGGAATACTGAAAATAAGTGCTGCACAAAGCGCGATGAGCGCCACAGCCCCGGGAATCGTGCCGGAAAAGTCTGCCGTCAACGCTTTGGAAGTACTGCTGAAAACCTCGGCGTCCAACGGGAATATTTTTATCAGCTCCGCCGTAATCAAGGCGGCAAATACACCGTGAAGCAGACGGAACAGCACAAAACGGGAGAGTTTGATTTTAATGTTCGCAACGGAGGAGATTATTTGAAAATGAACACAAATTCCGCCCCAGCCAATGGCAAAGGAGAACACCCACAGCGGAACACCGAGCCGGGCAAGGTCTGAACAGCCGCCTGTTACTTCCATTACCGCGGAAAGCGCCGCCGCTGCATGCGGTTCTTTCACCCAAATGCGCATCAAGTTCAAAAGCGCCGCGAAAAGCACTACAAAGCAGCACATGTTGATCATGGCGCGCGCGGCATCTGCGGCGGACGCAACCAGTGCATTCGCTGCATTTTTACTCTGCTGCGGTTTCAATTTTGGCACAGCGGTTTCGTACTTTGCGGTTATACCGCAAAGTACGCTTAAAATCATGGAGGCGAGCAGCTGTGATGCAAACAGAATCACACCGGCCTGCGCGCTTTTCAGAAAGCCTACGCCTACAGCGCTGATCACAAATGCCGGGCCTGCGTTCACGCAAAAACAAAGCATTCTTGCGGCCTGTTTTTCACTGACCGCGCCATTTTCGTACAACGCGGCAATACTGCGCGCACCGGTGGGATAACCGCCGATTGCACTCATCAAAATCGATGCCGCGGAGCTTCCCGGCAACTTTAAAATGCGGCGTGCGGGCGTTTCAAACAGCTTGCCCATTTTCTCGGAAAGACCGCATTTGACAACAAATACTGCAAGTACCATGAACGGGTAAAGTGACGGCACAAGAATCTGAAGGCAGTAACCAATTCCGTTTTTGGCACCCGCTGCCGCCTCAGCCGGAAAAATCAGCAGCGCACATGCGACCAGAAACGTCCCCGTGAGCAGCAAACCTTGTTTTATCCTCATGTTAAACCTCCATCCGTGCGGCATTCAACTCAATGTACAGCCGGCCTGTTTCGCACGGGAAATGCCGGTAGCTTATCATTCTCCTTAATGTGTGTAGGCATAAAAAGTTGTTGTATGAAGTTATATATATGCCTTTAAGTGGACTTTTACGCCGATATTCGAGCAATATCAATCGGCTTTTGCAGTGATATAATCCGACCATAAGCGGATATTTACACCTTCTGCCGCATAGGCTTTATGTGATAAATACAATTAGGGCGGGGATTATATTGGCAAATAAAATGAATATCCGAAATTTGGCGGTACCGATGCAAATGCCATCGCATATGGAAATAAACGGGAACCAAGAGGTCATTGTGGACGGCTGCAGCGGCGTACTTGAGTATGACACCGATGTTGTAAGAATCAAAACAGGGAAACTGATCGTACGTTTTTCCGGGCGCGGCCTCGTCATTAAATGCCTGACCGCAGATTCGCTTGTGGTAACGGGTTTTTTGACCGGAATTGAGTTTAGTATGTGAGGTGACGGTATGGTTTCATTACGTTTAACGCGCTGGCTTATGGGGTATGTGAGCTTTTCGGTTATCGGGGGCAGCCCGGAGCGCTTTTTAAATCATTGCGCCCGTTCCGGAATTAACCTGTGGGATATCAGGGGAGGAGCAAACTGCGGAGCGTGCGTTGCCGCCGGCAGATACCGCGAATTGCGCCCATGCGCGCGACGGGCAAATGCAAAATTAAAGGTTGGTGGGCGGTACGGCTTTTCATTTGCCACAAAAGGGATTAGAAAGCGCCGCGGTCTTGTAGTCGGGACGCTTGTATTCATGGCGGTGCTGTACCTGCTTTCCGCACGCTTATGGAGTATTGAGGTAAAGGGCAACACGACGATCCCCGCCGGTCAGATTGAAGCGGAACTCAAAGAATTAGGAGTCGTTCCCGGCACGCTCAAATCGAAGATTGAGCCACAAATTCTACAGCAGAAACTGATGCTGAAATTTACGCAAATCGGTTGGCTGTCTTTCAATACACACGGCTGTACCGCCGAGGTTCAGCTGAAGGAAAAAATTGACCGGCCGCAGATTGTCGCACAGGACAATCAAAAAATTTATAATATTAAGGCCGCCCAGACCGGGCAGATTCTCTCCATGGAGGTTTACACCGGAACTGCAATGGTAAAAGAGGGCGACGCAGTGGTCAAGGGGCAGCTTTTAATCAGTGGCGTTGTCGAAGACGATGAGGGAAAGAGCACCCTCAGGGGAGCATCTGGAAAAATCATCGCTTCGACTGCGCGCACTTTAACAACAGAAGTCGAACGAAAGCGCCGGGTGTCCGGGCCGACCGGACAGGTGGTGACAAGGCGGAGCCTTAACCTTTTCGGTGTACGCGTACCATTGTCTCTTGTTGAAAAACCCATTGGCAACTACAAGACAGAAGGAATTCACACCGACTTAAAACTGATGAATTCCGTCCTTCCCATCAGCGTTTATGAAGAAAATTGGAGTGAGCAGCAGACGGTTGATGTCACGCTCACAAAAGAACAGGCACTGGTGGAGGCCAAAAAACAAATGGCACAAAAACAAAAAGAGGAATTAGGCGATGCGAAAATTGTTTCGATGAACCCGAGCGAGCAAATTGACGGTTCCAAACTGCTTTACCGCGAGTTGGTAAAATGTGAGGAGAATATCGCACAGGAATCGGAAATTATCATAAAATAACTGAATTTTTTGGTACAAATCATGATGATTAAAAGAAAGAATTGTGCTATAATAATAATAATTTATCTTTCGGAAAGTCAGCTTCCGTCGATAAAATCTGCATAGGGTGATAGAATGTTTGAACAAAGGATAAATATTGACCGCATGGAGCAGGCGGTTGCTCTTTTTGGGAATTTTGACGAAAACATTAAATTGATGGAAAAAGAGTACCGTGTCAGCATCGTTGGGCGGGGAAGCGAAATTAAAGTTTCCGGTGAGCCGGAGGATGTTGCGAGGGCGGTGCGCGCAATCGACAGCCTGCTTTCGCTTGTCAACCGCGGCGAAGCGCTGAGCGAACAGAATGTCCGTTACTGTATTTCCCTTGTCAACGAGGGCAGTGAGGACAAAATTGATACGCTTGCAGGCGACTGTATTTGCATAACGTCAAAGGGAAAGCCTGTAAAGGCGAAAACACTTGGGCAAAAAAAGTATTGTACGGCGATTAAGAGCCATACAATTACAATCGGTGTGGGCCCCGCAGGAACCGGAAAAACCTATCTTGCCGTGGCACTCGCGGTAACGGCGTTCCGCGCACAGGAGGTCAACCGGATTGTTTTAACCCGCCCGGCTGTTGAAGCCGGAGAAAAGTTAGGCTTTTTACCGGGTGATTTGCAGCAGAAGGTTGACCCGTACCTCCGCCCGCTCTATGATGCCCTGTTTGATATGCTGGGCGCGGAGACTTACCAGAAATATGTTGAACGCGGCAATATTGAAGTGGCGCCGCTCGCATATATGCGCGGGAGAACCCTTGACGACAGCTTTATTATTCTTGACGAAGCACAGAACACCACACCCGAGCAGATGAAAATGTTTCTTACACGTCTGGGATTTAATTCCAAGATGGTGATTACCGGAGATATCACCCAAATTGATTTACCTGACGGACGCAGGTCCGGTTTAAAGGATGTCATTAAGATTTTGCGCGATATTGACGATATAGCACAGGTAAGGTTCAATGAAAAAGATGTTGTGCGCCACAGACTGGTGCAGGATATCATAAAAGCATACGAAAAAAATGAGGAGGTCGGGCGTTAACACGATGGAAAAGGTAAGAGTAATTATTGAAAACAAACAAAAAGAAGTAAAAATCCCAACAGGCTTACGCATGTTGGTGCGCCGCTGCTGTAATGCAGTGCTTCGGATGGAAAAATTTAGTGACCCGGCGGAAATTAGCGTTACTTTTGTAAACAATGAGCAAATACACGAGCTGAACAAACAGTACCGCGACAAAGACGTTCCGACGGATGTGCTTTCTTTTCCAATGGGTGAAAACGGTGTTTATGACACCAACCATTCAACCGGGGCAAAAATTTTGGGCGATATCGTTATCTCCATGGAAAAAGCCGTGGAACAGGCTGACCGTTACGGCCACAGCCTTGAGCGCGAAGTTGGCTATCTTTCTGCTCACTCCATGCTGCATTTGCTCGGCTATGACCACGAAAACGGTGGAATAGAGCGAGTCCATATGCGCGAAAAAGAGGAGCAGGTTATGACCCAGCTCGGTCTGCCAAGTACAAGCAGCTATGTTTTGGACGAGGATGAGGAGTAAGGCTTGCGATTTTTTAAAAGCTTTAAATATGCTTTTCGGGGAATAGTCTATTGCATCAACAATGAACGAAATATGCGGATACATACAGTGGCAGCACTGTATGTATTTGTCTTTTCGTTCTTTTTTGAAATGTCACGGGCGCGTTATGCGGTGGTTTTTCTCACCATTGCAATGGTGATGATGGCTGAACTGTTTAATACCGTTGCGGAGGAGCTTTCGGATATGACTGCGGCCAGTTTCCATCCTGTTGTACGGATTATAAAGGATATGGCTGCCGGCGGCGTTTTGGTCTGTGCCTTTTTTTCGGTGATTGTCGGTGTATGCATTTTTTGGCAGCGTGCGGCGTTTGTAAAAATCGTGCAGTATTTCAGTTTGAATCCGCTTATGCTTTTGCTGCTTTTACTGCTGACAGCGGTATGTGTTGTGTACATTGCCATGGGGCCAATCGGCATCCGGGATTTTATCAGAAAAAAACGTGACAAATAAGGAGAATTTACAATGATAGATAATACAGAGGAGAAGTCGGCATTTATTGCCATAGTGGGCCGTCCGAATGTCGGAAAATCCTCACTTTTAAATGCAATGCTCGGCCAAAAGGTCGCAATTGTTTCAAACAAGCCCCAAACAACGCGCACACGGATTATGGGCGTTTTAACACGCGGGCCGTATCAGCTTGTTTTTATTGACACACCCGGCCTTTTAAAGCCCCACAACCGGCTTGGTGAATACATGGTGAAATCCGTAACCGAGTCCGTTTCGGGTGTTGACGCGTGCCTTTTGGTGATTGAAGCCGGCAAGAAAATATCCCCCGCCGACCTGGAACTAATTGAAAAATTCAAGTCGCTCGAAATGCCGGCCGTTTTGGCAATCAATAAAATTGATTTGCTGTCCGACAAAAGCGCTTTGATTGCCCAAATCACCGAGATCTCCGAACTTTACAGCTTTGAGGCTGTGGTGCCGATTTCTGCGATTGACGGCAACGGCGTAAAGGACCTGACGGCTGAGCTCGAAAAGCTTGCAATGCCGGGCGGGCACTTTTTTGACGAGGATACATTAACAGACCAGCCCGAGCGCGTTTTGGCGGGTGAGATTGTGCGGGAAAAGCTGCTTCGCCTATGCAGCAAAGAGGTTCCGCACGGGATTGCGGTCGTGGTCGAGAAGATGCGCGAGCGTGAAGATAAAAGTAATATCACCGATATTGAAGCTACTATTTACTGCGAAAAAGAGAGCCACAAGGGTATTGTAATCGGCAAAGACGGTGCAATGCTTAAAAAAGTGGGCACAATGGCTCGCGGCGATATGGAACGCTTTTTCGATTGCAAAATCAACTTAAAACTATGGGTTAAAGTCAAAGAGGACTGGCGTAACCGTGCCGCAGCTTTGCGCAGTATGGGCTTTGACAGTAACAGCTTTAACAAATAACGTAAAGCATATTTTCACTGAATAATTTGTAATATTTTGGGTTTAATTCATATATTTACCGCTCATATAACCCTGCTAAAGGCGAATACTTAGAGTAGCAAAAGAAAAGGGAGCGGTGAATATGGATGAAAAAACAGCGTGGAATTGCTTTCAAAATACGGGCAATGTCAGCGATTATTTGATTTACAGCCAATGTAAGCACTATGACGAGGAATTGCAAATGCGGGAGGACCCGAATGCAGATAGAGACCAACGGCTTGGTTATCCTGGAGAAGAGCGTGGGTGAAAGCGATCGGCTTGTGACCATTTTAACGCGTGAAGAAGGCGTTGTGCACGCCTTTGCTCAACAGGCAAAAAAAATCAAAAGCAATAAACTTTCAGCCACTCAGCTTTTCAGTTATTCCCGCTTCACTATTTTTAAGGGGCGGGATAAATACATAATTGATGACGCTCAATCCATTGAAGTCTTTTTTGACCTCCGGCGGGATATTGAGCGCCTTTCCCTTGCCCAATATTTTTGCGAGCTTGCGGGTGCGCTTGCTCCACAAGAAGCCGAGGCCGGGGATTTTTTACGTTTAGTTCTGAATGCATTCCACTTTCTGTGCAAGGGTATAAAGCCCAATTTGCTGATTAAAGCAATTGTGGAGATGCGGATGCTTTCGCTTGCGGGCTATATGCCAGACTTGGTCTGCTGTGCCGGCTGTTCCTGCTACGAAGCTGATGAAATGTATTTTTTGCCCCGAAGAGGCTTGATTTATTGCGGGGATTGTTTTCAACCCTCTGCTGAGCCAATGGTGAAATTGAGCCGCGGCGCAATGACCGGTCTGCGCCATACGATTTATGCCGACTTTGAAAAACTGTTTTCTTTCAGCCTGTCTCCGCAAGGACTGAAGGAACTTTCAAGTGCGAGCGAGTTATATGTTTTAACCACATTGGAGCGCAGTTTTAACACACTCGATTTTTACCGGCAGATGAAAACATAAGGATTGCGAGGAAAATCCCTTGAAACAAAAAAGTGCCCTCCGCGCAGCGTTTCCGCACACCATTCCGGTGATGCTCGGCTACCTTTTTTTAGGTGCCGCTTTCGGAATTCTGCTGAGCAGTAAAGGTTACCACTGGGGCTGGGCGGTACTGATGAGCGTATTTATTTACGCCGGCTCCATGCAGTTTGTAGCGATTGGCATCTTAACCGGCCCGTTCCTGCCGCTTCAGGCGGTGTTGATGACGTTGATGGTGAATGCAAGACATGCTTTTTACGGTATTTCTATGCTGACAAAGCTAAAAAATATGGGCAAAAAGAAACCCTACATGATATTCTCGCTGACGGACGAAACATTTTCGCTTTTGTGTAGTGCCAAAGCGCCGCAGGGAGTGGATAAAAACTGGTTTCTGTTTTTTATTTCCCTCTTAGACCAAATTTACTGGGTGATCGGCTCCGCGGCGGGCGGCATTATCGGCTCGCTTGTTTCATTNNCACAAAAGGAATCGATTTTGTAATGACCGCCCTATTCACCGTTATCTTTGTGAATCAGTGGGAAGAGGATAAAAACCATATTCCTGCGCTGATTGGGCTGGGCACTTCCGCTTTGTGCCTGATGGCGTTCGGACCGTCGGATTTCATTTTGCCCTCCATGGCGCTCATTGTTCTTGCTCTTACCTTTCTGAAAAAACCGATGGGGGAGGTCGAGAACGGATGACTTTAACAACAGGGCAATCTTTTATTATGGTTTTTTCGATTGCACTTACCACCGTGTTCACCCGCGCACTGCCGTTTTTGGTGTTTCCTCAGAATAAGGAAACACCGAAGTACATACGCTACCTTGGCAGGGTGCTGCCTTGTGCAATCATTGGTATGCTGATTATCTATTGCGTAAAAAATGTTTCAGCACCTTTTGGCGCACCGGAATTGATTTCTGTCGCAGTGGTCGTCCTGCTTCACAAGTGGAAGCACAGCACACTTTTAAGTATCGGCGGCGGGACAGTTTTGTACATGCTCTTAATACAATTCATATTTATATAGCGTCTGCCGGGTTTTTGTCAGGGAGGAAACATGGAGAAGAAAAGAAACAAAACATTCCTTCACAAATTTTTAGTCAAAGCTGCAGGGGTAGTTTCGGCTGCCTTTATCGAGAATCATTTGCTGCAAGTCTCAAATTATTCGATCGTGTCCGAAAAAATTCCTACTGCCTTTCAGGATTTTAAAATTATGCAGCTTTCCGATTTGCATAGCAAACGCTTTGGACGCGACAATGTGCGGTTGATTCGGAAAATAGACGCGGTGCAGCCGGATTTACTTGTGATGACCGGGGATATGATCAGCCGTTCGGATTCCAATCATACTGTGTTCTTTCAGTTGGCGGGAACGCTTGCAAAAAAGTATTTGTGTTATTATGTGATTGGAAATCACGAGCAGGATATGAAGCCTCATGAATTAAAACTGTTTTTGGCAAAGCTCACCGCGACAGGCATCCATGTGATGGAGAATGAGAACGTTGAGATTTGTAAAGAAGACCAAAAGATAAGTCTTTACGGCCTGTCGCTTCCCCTCAAATACTATAAGCAGTCAAAGCTATGGTCGGCGCCCGCCGCTCCGTTTGGCGAGCGGGAAATGGAACGGGCGATGGGTCAATATAACAGCGCACAGTATGGAATTCTGCTGACCCATAACCCGCTCTGCTTTGTCGATTACGCCCAATGGGGCGCTGATTTGACCCTTTGCGGCCATATCCACGGCGGGATGATTCGACTTCCGTTTGCAGGCGGACTGCTTTCCCCGGAACGGGAATTTTTTCCGAAGTACAGCGCCGGAATTTATGAGTATAGCGGCAAAAAAATGCTCGTAAGCCGCGGACTTGGCAGCGGAACGTTTGGAGTTCGAATTTTGAATTGCCCCGAGATTGTGGTGATTACGCTTGCCCATTCCCAGATGTAACCTGGAAGAACCGAAATATGAAATGCAAATGCACATGGACGATAAAGCCGCAATACGGAGGATATACGCGCATTTTATATCATTCTCCGATTTGCCTGTACCCTAAGAAAGGATATTATTTATGTTTATGGAAGAAAATAAAAAACATTATCGAGCCCTTGAGCTTGACAAAATATTGAAGCTGCTTGCCGCTGAGACCGCCTGTGACGACGCGGCCGAGCTTGCACTGCAGCTTACTCCCTCCACTTCGCTGACCGAGGTACAGCGGATTCTGACGGATACCGATGAAGCGCACACGCTCCTTGCACGTTTTGGCGCACCGTCTTTTGGCGGTTTGAAAAACGTTACCAACTCGCTTCGCCGCGCCGAGGCAGGCGGAACGCTTAATATGGCTGAGCTTTTGCGGATTGCCGGCGTGCTGCGCACCTTGCGCGGTATTGTTGAGTGGCGCGCGAAAAGCGCGGGCGTGCAAAGCTGCCTCGATTGGCGCTTTGATTCGCTGATGCCGAATAAATACTTGGAAGACCGGATTTACAACGCGATTCTTTCCGAAGAGGAAATGGCGGACAGCGCTTCACCACAGCTCGCCGCTATCCGGCGTAAAATCCGCTCCGCATCTTCCCGTGTGCGGGAACAGCTTGACAAAATGATTCATTCCTCGGTTTATCAAAAATATTTGCAGGACCCCATTGTTACGCTGCGCGGCGGTCGTTTCGTCGTACCTGTTAAAGCGGAGTGCAGGGGTGAAATTGCCGGTCTTGTGCATGACACATCTTCCAGCGGCGCGACTGTGTTTGTGGAGCCGATGGGAGTGGTCGAGGCCAATAATCAGGTTAAGGTGCTTCAATCGCAGGAGCAAGCTGAAATTGAACGGATTCTTGCAGAGCTTTCGGCTGAAACCGGCAACTTTTCCAGCGGTACCATCAGCGGATATAAGGCCGCAGTGGAACTGAATTTGATTTTTGCCAAGGCAAATATGGGTTATAAAATGAAAGCGAGCATGCCGATTGTCAATGATAAGCATAGAATATTGCTGAAAAAAGCGCGGCATCCGCTTATTCGTGCCGATCAGGTTGTGCCGACCGATATTGAACTCGGTATCCACTTTGATACGCTCGTTATTACCGGACCGAATACAGGAGGCAAAACGGTCTCGCTCAAAACCGTTGGTCTTTTAACACTGATGGCAATGTGCGGACTGTTGCTTCCGGTTTCCGAAAACAGTGAAATTTCCATATTTCATAAAGTTTTAGCCGATGTTGGCGATGAACAGAGCATTGAACAGTCATTGTCCACCTTCTCGGCGCATATGACTAATATTATCAGAATTATTGAACAGGCGGATGAAAGCAGTTTGATTCTTCTGGATGAACTTGGCGCGGGAACCGACCCGGTTGAGGGCGCGGCACTCGCAATGGCAATTCTGGAAGCTCTGCGCGCAAAAGGCGCCAGAATTGCCGCCACAACGCATTATGCCGAATTAAAGGCCTATGCCTTACAGACGGAAGGGGTAGAGAATGCGTGCTGTGAATTTGATGTTACGACTTTGCGCCCGACTTACCGCCTGTTAATCGGCGTGCCGGGGCGTTCCAATGCGTTTGCGATTTCTTTGCGCTTGGGTTTGGACAGCACTGTTGTTGAACGCGCAAAGGAGCTTGTTTCCAGCGAAAACACACGCTTTGAGGATGTTGTGCAAAGTCTTGAGAACAGCCGCCAAAGTTTGGAGGCAGAGCGCACCGGTGCTGAACAGGCCCATGTTGAAGCCGCGCGCGCCCAAAAGGACGCACAGGCGATTCGTGACAGTATACAGGCCGAAGCCGACAAGGAGATTGAAAAGGCGCGCCACCAGGCGGCTGAGTTGGTCGCACGCACGCGCGGCCAGATTGACGCTCTTTTAAATGAGATGGATGAATTGAAAAGGCAGCATAACAAGACACTTTCTGCCGAACAAAAAGCAAAACTGAAAGCCGGTTTACGTTCTCTGGAGGAAACCGCCGACCCCATTCATCAAAAAGAGGAGCAGGGTGAGTATGTGCTGCCGCGGCCGCTTAAAGTCGGTGACACGGTTTTACTCTATGATATTGATAAAAAAGCCACCGTGCTGCAACTGCCGGAAGGCAGCGGCAAAAATGTGTTGGTTCAGGCAGGAATCATCCAAACACGCGTACCGCTTTCCAACCTGCGTTTGATACAGGAAAAGCCGGTCAAAGCACCCCGCCGCACCGTCACTCGAAACGTGACCGGCAGGGCGCAGGCAAAGGTTGTCACGGAGCTTGACCTGCGCGGGCAAATGGCCGACGAGGCCATCATGAACGTCGACCAGTTTATCGACTCGGCGCTGCTCAGCGGGATTGAGCAGCTTACCATTATTCACGGCAAAGGCACGGGCGCGCTGCGTGCCGCAGTACAGCAGCATCTGAAGCGCCACCCGAGCGTCAAAAGTTACCGTCTGGGTGTTTACGGCGAGGGCGAATCAGGCGTAACAGTTGTAGAATTAAAATAAGCAGAGCGCAGTCAAAAGCAGAAGGAGGAATGATTTCTATGAAACAGGCAGCCCAAAAGCGCGGTAAAAAACCGCTGATTTTTATTGTATCCTTTGTGGTTTTATTGCTGATGATCATAGGAATTCTGTTTGCCTTAATACTGAACGATCCGAATCAACCCATTGCCACGGGTGCAAAGACGGACACAGGGGTCGCAAAGCTTGTCAAGGCTGCTGTTACAGGGGCACCCGCACAGCTTTCCTCCGAAGAGATGAATGCGATTTTAGCGGCGAAGCTTGCAAAAGGAACACAAACAAAGATAAAAGGCGTGCGTTTTACCATCAACGGTGACAATACAGTCGACGCATATGTGCCGGTGGACTACAAAGGAATACGGTTCGGGGTAAGCGCTAATTTGACGGTTGCTCCCGCTGCGGAAAAACAGATCAGCGCAACGGTAAATTCGATCAAGATAGGCCGTCTGCCTGTTAATCCCGCGTGGGTGCTCTCCTACGGCAAAACAGTATTTCCCAAAGAAGTCGGTGTGGACGGCAATGTTTTGCACGTAAATGCAGACCTGTTAAATACCTACGTTTTAGAAAATATGGTCGGGGCAGACATCAGCAGCCTTACGGTTGCCAATCAAAACTTTGTGGTGGGCGTTTCCGGTAATATTGACAAATTAAAAATTTATATTGAGCAGAATTTAAAGTCGTACATCGGATTATTAAGCTGATTTTATGGGGAAGAAATGCGGCGTGAAAAATGGGTTTTACCTATTGACAAGCGCCGCGTTTTATTGTATAATTCATAACTGTAAAGCGAATTACTTTACACGTTAGATGGAGGGGTGTTTAGTGGCGAAAAATTTGGAAATATCGCTTTTGCTTGATTTTTACGGCGATATGCTCACCGATAAACAGCGCGAAGTAATCGAGTATTACTATAACGATGATTTATCTCTCTCCGAAATAGCAGATAATCAGGGTATTACCCGTCAGGGTGTGCGCGATTCCATAAAGCGCGCCGAGTTCCAGCTTCTCGACATGGAGGAACGTTTGGGACTTGCCCGCCGTTTCCGTGAAATGATGGACGGTCTTGAGCAAATCAGCTCTGCCGCGGCTCAAATCAAGGATTATAACGACCATTTTATTTATTCCCATGAGCTTGAGGATAATGTCAAAGTCATCCTCGATCTTACACAAAAGCTCTGCGAATAAGAAGGAGGGATTGTATTGGCATTTGAAGGCCTTGCCGATAAATTAGGCGCCGCATTTAAACGTTTGAAGTCTAAAGGAAAATTAAATGAAGCAGACGTAAAAGAAGCGATGCGCGAGGTTCGTCTTGCCTTGCTTGAAGCGGACGTCAACTACAAGGTGGCAAAGGATTTTACCAATAAAGTAAGTGAACGCGCCGTTGGCGCCGCTGTAATGGAAAGTCTTACCCCGGCACAGATGGTTATTAAAATTGTAAACGAAGAATTGACCGGCCTGATGGGCGGAAGCGACTCCAAAATTGTTAGTCCTTCTTCTCCGCCGACCATAATTTTGCTTTGCGGCCTGCAGGGCGCCGGTAAAACGACCCACGCTGGAAAGCTCGCGCTGATGCTGAAAAACAAGGGGCATCGTCCGCTCCTCGTCGCCTGCGACATTTACCGCCCTGCCGCTATTAAACAGCTTCAGGTTGTAGGTGAAAAAGCGGGTGTTCCTGTTTTTGAAATGGGAAAAGAAGACCCAATCAAAATTTGCAAAGCCGCCATCGCCCACGCGAAGGACTACGGCAACGACATGGTGCTGATTGATACCGCCGGTCGTCTGCAAATTGATGAAGTGTTGATGGATGAACTCAAAAACATCAAAACAGTCATTGCTCCCCACGAGATTTTACTCGTAGTTGATTCTATGACCGGTCAGGAAGCCGTTAATGTTGCAAAAGCTTTTGATGAACTGCTCTCTATTACGGGCGTAATTCTTACCAAGCTTGACGGCGACACCCGCGGCGGCGCGGCGCTTTCCGTTCGTGCTGTTACCGGTAAGCCGATTAAATTTGCCGGTACCGGTGAAAAGCTGGAGGACCTTGAAGTCTTCCATCCCGACCGCATGGCTTCGCGTATTCTGGGCATGGGCGATGTTCTGACGCTCATCGAGGATGCGCAGAGTAAATTGGATCAGAATTNNAGCTTGACTTCAACGATATGCTCGACCAGCTCAACCAGGTCAAAAAGATGGGGCCGCTGAAAAATGTGATATCCAAAATACCGGGGATGGACAAACAGCTAAAGGATGTCGATATTGACGACCGCCAAATGGACCGCGTGGCCGCAATTATTCTTTCCATAACACCGGAAGAGCGCAGTAAGCCAGCCCTGATCAATCCTTCACGCAAAAGGCGCGTGGCGGCGGGCAGCGGAATGAAGGTCGAGGACGTAAACCGTCTGCTCAAACAGCTGGAGCAAACCCAAAAGATGATGAAGCAGCTGAAGGGCAAGGGCGGGAAACACCGCTTTTCCGGCATGGGAATGCCATTTTAATTATTTGAATTCATCCAATCAGGTATCCCCTGTTGGTGAAGATATTTTATCAATTCTTGGAGGTGAAACATTATGTCAGTAAAGATCAGATTACGCAGAATGGGCGCAAAAAAGGCTCCTTTCTATCGTATAGTTGTTGCAGATTCCCGCTTCCCGCGCGACGGCCGTTTCATTGAGGAAATCGGTTATTATAATCCGATGGAGGAACCATCCGTTGTGAAAGTAGACGCTGAAAAGGCAAAGAAATGGATTTCCAACGGCGCACAGCCGACAGACACCGTTAAAGCTCTGTTTAAGAGCCACGGCGTACTGTAATAGCGGAGGATTACCATGAAAGAGCTGCTAATTGCGATTGCACAGGGTCTTGTCGAAGAACCATCTGCCGTTAAAGTGGATGTAGACGAGCCGAACGAAGAAGGAACCGTTGTTTATCATCTGCATGTTGACGAAAATGATATGGGCAGAGTAATCGGTAAACAGGGACGCATTGCCAAGGCAATCCGCATTGTCATGCGTGCCGCAGCTACCCGAAACAACGGCAAGATTTCAGTCGAGATCGATTAATTGCGGACTTAGGGGACAGACGTTGTGCGTCTGCCCCCCTTTTGCTAATAAACCGCTTCGGCGGATTCATATAGGAGGATACCATGCTGGATCAATTTTTAGAAGCGGGTAAAATCGTTGGAACTCATGGCCTGCAGGGCGAATTGCGCATTGACCCGTGGTGCGATTCGGCCGATTTTTTGGACGAGTTTAAGACCTTGTACTGGAATAAAGGGGCGGAAAAGCTGGAGGTCGTTTCTTCCCGCATTCATAAAACACAGCTTCTTTTGAAGCTTAAGGGAATCGACACCATTGAACAAGGGGATATTCTGCGGGGTAAAATAATCTATATTGACCGCAACGACGCAAAGCTGGAAGAGGGCCGCTACTTTATGCAGGACTTAATCGGCATGGATGTTTTTGATGTCGATACCTGCATTTATTATGGTACGCTGACCGAAATTATGCGCACCGGCGCGAACGATGTTTATCAAATTACGTCGGAAGATAAGAAGAATTATCTGATTCCGGCGATACCTGACGTTATAATAGATGTAAATACTACCAATAGTAAAATGCAGATACGCCCAATGAGGGGGATTTTTGACGATGCGGATTGATTTGCTCACGCTTTTTCCGGAAATGTGCGAAACAGTCCTGTCCGAAAGCATCATTGGCCGTGCGCGCAAAAAGGGTGCGGTGCAGATTTGCTGCCACCAGATTCGTGATTTTGCATATGATAAGCATAACAGAGTTGACGATTCTCCCTTCGGCGGCGGGATGGGTATGCTGCTGAAGGCCGAACCCATTGCATTATGCATAGACGATTTGATTGATCAGCTGGGCGAAAAACCCCATTTGATTTATATGTCCCCACAAGGCAAAACGCTTACCCAGCAGCGCGTAAAAGAATTGGCAAAATATGAAAACATCGCGTTTCTGTGTGGACATTACGAGGGAATTGACGAACGCATTATTGATGAATATATAGATGAAGAGATTTCGATTGGGGACTATGTCCTTACCGGCGGCGAACTTCCCGCTCTTGTAGTGGCCGATTCTGTATGCCGTATGATCGACGGCGTGCTTTCCGACGATGAGTGTTTCCAGGAGGAAAGTCATTTTAATTCCCTTTTAGAGTATCCCCAGTACACCCGACCGGCAGTTTGGCGGGGTCGAAAGGTACCGGATGAGCTGATGACCGGGCACCATCAAAATGTGCAAAAATGGCGCAGAGAGCAGTCCCTTTTGCGCACTGCGGAGAAACGGCCCGATATGCTGAAAACAGCGGAATTAACAAAAAAAGACAAGGAATTTTTAACCAAATTACAAAATTCAGCGAAAAACAACGAAATTTGAGCCGTCTCATTTTATGTATATGCGACAGTTTGTGAGCATGTAGTATGGCAGAGAAAACAAAAGTTTTCAACAATTACGGCATATTGCACAAATAGAGACCGAACATAACAACCATCATTCAGTCATCAATCCAAACTTTTTTTATTTTGTTGACGGCATGCTTAAATGTGATATAATAGCTTTAATCATAAACATGACTTACAATGAATTGATAGTTTATTTTAATCGTTTTACGGAATTTATTTTTCTTTATAGGAGTGGATTAGAATGTGTGTTAAAGAAGTATTGGTACAAAATCAGGTTGGTCTTCACGCGCGTCCGGCAACGTTTTTTATTCAAAAGGCAAATGAGTATAAATCGTCTATTTGGGTAGAAAAAGAAGAGAGACGTGTCAATGCGAAAAGTCTTCTGGGCGTTTTGTCGCTTGGAATTGTCGGCGGAACCTCAATCCGTATTATTGCGGACGGTACCGACGAAGAAGAAGCAGTCAACAGTCTTGTAGAACTGGTTGAGTCAGGCTTTGCCGAGTAAGTTGTTCTGACAAATAGCACCGCTTTATCGGCGGTGCTTTTTTTGTATTTATTATTTAATTTTTAGGAGGGTACCATGACAGAGCAGGAAAATCATATTAAAGAGCTGCGAAGCCGCGCCATGCGCCTTCCGCTTAATCCGGGCGTGTATATCATGCACGATAAATCGGGTAAGATTATTTATATCGGCAAGGCCAAGGCGCTCAAAAACCGCGTCAGTCAGTATTTTGGTTCGGAAAAGAACCATGATGACAAGGTGCGCCGCATGGTCAGCAATGTGGAATATTTTGAATACATTCTGACCGACAGCGAGTTTGAGGCTCTTGTACTCGAGTGCAGCCTGATTAAGCAGCACACGCCGAAGTATAATATTTTGTTAAAAGATGACAAGGGGGATCATTATATTAAAATTACGGCGGGGCCTTGGCCGCGGATTTCCGAAGCTAAGCAGCTTTTGGATGATGGGGCAAATTATATAGGCCCGTATGTCAGCTCGTGGGCAACCAAGGAATCTGTGAACGAGGCACTTAAAATATTTAAGCTGCCCACCTGTACACGCAGGTTTCCGCAGGATATCGGTAAGGCGAGACCGTGCTTGAATTATTACATCAAGCAGTGCTGTGCCCCGTGCAGAGGTAAAATGAGCGAGGCTGAGTATAATGAATATGTCGGCGAGGCAGTTGAATTCTTGCGCGGTGGAAGTGCTGAGTCCGTACGTGAAATGACAAAAAAAATGAACGCCGCCGCCGATGCGCTCGAGTTTGAGCGTGCCGCCAGAATCAGGGATCGACTCACGGCGATTAAACGCATGAGCGACCGCCAGAAAGTAGTTGCGGCGCGTGTACCGGAACAGGATATCATCGCGCTGGCACAGGGAGCGGACACGAGCTGCTTTGAGGTTTTTCGCTTTATGAACGGCCGCCTTTGTGACCGGGAAACCTTTTTAATGGGTGAAACGGGCAATCCTAAGACCGCTCGCAGTGAGTTCTTGGAACGCTACTATTCTATGCGTGACCGGATTCCGCCCCGCGTCTGTCTGGACGGTGCGGTGGAGGACTCTGAACTTTTGGGAGAATGGCTGACTCAAAAGGCGGGCAGGAAAGTGGTTGTTTCCGTGCCGCAAAAAGGCGAGCAGGCGCAGCTTGTGGAAATGTGCCGCAACAACGCAGCCGAGCAGCTTGCACAGGCCACGAACCGCACCGGGCGGGAAGCTTCCGCGCTGGATGAACTTGGCCGGTTATTGGGCATGGAGCAGCCCCCGGCTTACATTGAGTCCTACGATATCTCAAATCTCGCAGGCGGTGACAATGTTGCGGGGATGGTTGTGTTTGAAAACGGCAGGCCTTTAAAATCTGCCTACCGTAAATTCAAAATAAAAACCGTTGAAGGGCAGGACGATTATGCCTCTATGCAGGAGGTAATCGAACGCCGTTTTCATGAATATTTTGATGCGCAGGAGAAGAAGATTACGGATGGATTCGGCAGACTTCCTGATTTGATTCTGCTCGACGGCGGTAAAGGCCATGTCGGTGCAATCCGGCCTGTTTTAGAAGCTGCGGGGCTGAAAATCCCGCTGTTCGGTATGGTCAAGGATGATAAGCACCGCACAAGAGCCATCGCACTGGACGGCGGCGAAATCGCCATCAATTCCAATCGCAGCGCATTTACGCTCGTTTCAACCATTCAGGACGAGGTGCATCGCTTTGCAATCGGATATCACCGTCAAGTCCGTAAAAAAACAACGATATCTTCCACCCTCACTTCCATTGAAGGTGTTGGGCAAACAAGGGCTAAAGCACTGCTGAAGCATTTTAAAACCATTTCTGCAATCAAAAATGCGGATTTGGTGGAATTGGCCGGCGCGCCGGGCATGACAAAACCTTCTGCACAGCGTGTCTATGATTATTTTCACACCAATGGGCAAAATACTTAAAGAAGTTGACACGACGGCATTATAATGGGATAATAACCAAGATAAGTAATTTATTTTGTATTTTAAGGAGTTTATATATATGAGAGTGATAACCGGCCTGGCACGAGGCAAACGGCTGAACACACAAAAGGGAGAAAGCGTTCGCCCTACACCGGAACGGGTAAAAGAAGCATTGTTCAGCGCACTTCAATTTCAAATTGAGGNNTTCGCGGGTTCCGGCCAGCTGGGAATCGTATCATTAAGCCGAGGAGCAAGACAAGCTGTATTCGTAGATGCAAGCAAGGACTCCGTTGCCATTGTGCAGGCGAATTTGGAGCATACGGGCTTTACAGAGCGTGCGCTTGTCAAGAAGATGGACTTTTCAATGTTTTTAGTAGAGAACAGGGAACCTTTTGATTTGGCGTTTTTGGATCCGCCTTACCGTACGGGCATATTGCAGCGGGCGCTACCGATGACTGCCAACTCTATGAACAAAGGTGGCACGATTGTCTGTGAAAACCCGAGTGATGAGGAGATGCCCGAAACCGCAGGAGATTTTATCCGTGTCCGTTCCTACCGCTATGGAAAAATTGTATTAACACTATACAGATATAAGGACGTGACCGAAATATGAAGATTGCAATTTGCCCCGGCAGCTTTGATCCGGTTACTTTATGCCATCTGGATATCATCAACAGGTCGCGAAAAGTGTTTGACAAAACGATTGTAGCGGTGCTTGTTAATCCTGAAAAGCATACGCTGTTTACTGTAGACGAGCGTATTGAACTTTTAAAGAGATGCACCAAAGGGATGAACGATGTTGAAGTCGTGGGCTTTGACGGACTTCTGGCCGAGTATGCCCGGGAACGCAACGTAACCGCAATTGTAAAGGGTCTGCGTGCTTTGTCAGACTTTGAGTACGAGTTTCAAATGGCGCTTACCAATAAAGTGCTGAACCCGAACCTTGAAACCATGTTTTTGACCACAAGTGCGGAAAATATGTTTTTAAGCTCAAGTATCGTAAAACAGATCGCCGGCTTCGGTGGTGATATTTCAAATTTCGTGCCTGAGTGTATTTTAGAGGATATCAAAGAAAGATTATGTGCAGGGGGTAAAACGCAATGAGTGATTTAAATGTTGAAGAACTAATAGACGAGTTGTACCAAATGGTCGAAAAAGCATGGAGTTTTCCGCTCAGCCGGGGTCGTGCAGTTTTGGACGGCGAGGAGCTTAAACAGATTCTTGACGAAATCCGCGTCAATCTTCCGCAGGAAATCCGTCAGGCGAAGGCAATCTGCGCCGACCGCACTCAGATTATCAGCGATGCAAAACGTGAAGCTGAAACGGTTATCCGTGTGGCGGAGGAACGTGCCAAAGCAATGGTGAATCAGGATGAAATCGTAAAGCAGGCACAGCTAAAGGCCAACGATTTACTGAGCCAGTCTCAAGTCAAGTTCCGTGAAATGCGAAAGGCTTCCAATGATTACATAGACGATTTGATGAAGCGCACGGATGATGGACTTGCTGCGAATTTGGCTGAACTTCGTCAGACCAGACAGAATATTAAAGCCTCTCAGCGATCCGGCCAAAATTAATTAAAAATCTAACAATATTTCTTGAAACGCACCACAATATGTTGTGGCGCGTTTTTTGTTGCGTCAATATAAGATTATATGTGAAAAAAATGGCGAAAACGGTTGACATAATCAAAAAATAACGGTTGCATTTTTAAAATAAATACGCTATAATCAAAACACAAGTGGTGAAAGGTGGGGCTAAGTAGCACGATGTGGGTTTCACATTGCGCTTTTACCCTCAATGTGGCTCATTATGTTGATCGGCGAGTACCAACATAATATTGACCCAAAGGGGCGGGTGATTGTTCCGGTCAGGTTCCGTGAGGACCTGGGCGAGCATTTTTATATCACCAAGGGCCTGGACGGATGCCTTTTTGTGCTTTCACTGCAGGAGTGGACAAGGCTTCAGGATAAAGTGGAAGCAATGCCTATTTCTAAAGCGCGGGGCCTTCAGCGCTTTTTCTTTTCCGGAGCGGCGGAAGTCGAACCGGACAAGCAGGGCCGAATTCTCATTCCCCAGTCTTTGCGCGACCATGCAAAACTTTCCAAAGATGTAACCTTCATTGGTGCGTCAAGCCGTGCTGAAATTTGGGATACCGGGCACTGGAGTGAATTCAGTTCCACCCTTACTGAGGACAGCATTGCCGACGCAATGGATATGCTCGAACTATAGGCGGGAGTATGAGTATGAAATTTCAACATAAGCCGGTATTGTTTGACGAAACAATCAAAAGTCTCGACATTCAGCCGGATGGTATTTACATCGACGGCACAGCTGGCGGCGGCGGTCATTCACAGGCGATTGCGGATCAGCTCACAACGGGCAGACTGCTTTCAATTGACCAGGACCCAGACGCAATTAAGGCAGTGACCGAAAGACTGAAAGATTACAAATGTTCTGTTATTTACCGTGCTAATTTTTCAGAAATGGCCGAGGTAGCATCAAACTTAAATTTTGCTCCTGCCGACGGTGTGCTGCTTGATATCGGCGTTTCTTCTTATCAGCTCGATAATCCCGAACGCGGTTTTTCTTACCATTATGATGCTCCCCTCGACATGAGAATGAGCAAGCAAGGCGTTTCTGCGAGGGATTTGGTCAATGACCTTACATGGCAGCAGCTGGCACAGATTATTAGCCGCTACGGCGAGGATAAAAATGCACGCAGCATTGCACAGGGTATTGTCAGAGCACGCGAGCAGGAACCCATTGAAACGACGCTCCAGTTAGCTGAAGTGATAAAGGCATCTGTTCCGGCGGCCGTAAGGCGGGCACAGGGGCACCCGGCGCGCAAAACTTTTCAAGCGCTGCGCATTGAGGTTAACGGTGAACTCGACAGGCTTTCTCAGGGACTGGATGCAGCATTTTCAGTTTTAAAGCCGGGTGGCCGGCTGTCGATTATTACTTTTCATTCTTTAGAGGATAGAATGGTGAAACAGCGCATGGCTTCGTGGTGTACAGGCTGTACCTGTCCGCCGGATTTCCCGGTCTGCGTGTGTGGAAAAACGCCAAAGGCCGAACTCCTCTTTAAAAAGGGGCTTGCGCCAAGCGAAGCGGAACTGGAACAGAACCCGCGCAGCCGCAGTGCGAGGTTGAGAACCTGTATTAAATTGTAAATTCTATTTTAAAGATAATGACGATAGATTGGGAGTGAGCGATATGGCATCTCGGAACAGCAGCGAGGCCTATGATTTTGCATTATTTGAACCAAAACATCAGCAGCAGGAAGCACCGCAGAAAAAAGATAATATCATTGCGCTTCCGCAAAAAAAGCTGGAACAAAACCGCAGAACAAAAGTAAATCCCGTGAAAGCGGTATCCACTTTCCTTGTACTGGCTGTTATGCTTGGCATTGTCAGCACCATGGTTTACGGACAGGTGCAACTGACCGAGCTGACCGAAAAGCTCAACGCCGCGACCAAAACCTACAATGAGAGCACAAGCGTTTACACGCAGCTTCAAATGAAGTCCGATTCCCAGCTTTCCCTCGAAACGGTTGAAAACTATGCAACCGAGAAGCTCGGCCTGAAAAAAATCGAACAAAATCAGGTTGAATCGATTTCGCTTTCCAAGGGCGATAAAACACAAGTCGTCCAAAAAGATACCGGCACGAACTTCCTGACTTCGCTGTGGGAATCAATCATGCATTTATTGTCATAAATAAAATAATTGATAAATAAGTATTACTACCCAATTTTATTGAGATGTTTGGCTTAGTATGCAAGAAGGAGAGTTGAGAGCGAATCTTAACTCTCATTTTTGTAACATCACGTTGTAAATGATATTTATACCAAAATCCATTAAAAACGTGAAATCACGTCTTTATAGTGCGAAGCGCGTTGGATTCTGCATGAGACGGGCTTTGTGCTTATTTTAAGAGCAAAACAAACACGGCATAGCCGGGTGTTCTCCAATTGGGATATTCATTTTAATTGGTGAGTAGAATTAGAGTTAATTTGGAGGAGCAGCGATGGCAAAGGGTACAACAATCAGAATGTGGCGCCGCACTATTTTTGTGCTTTTGGTACTTATTATAATTGGCTTTGGCGCGATTATTTTTAGTCTTGTCAGGCTTCAGCTTGTTCAAGGTGAGGAGCTGCATACTCGTGCGGTTGACAATCAGATGCAGGATACTTCCATCAGTGCACAGCGTGGTACCATTTATGACTGTAACATGAAACCGCTTGCCAAAAGCGCCATGGTGTGGATGGTGGTGCTTGAACCGGCGTATATACAGGATAAAAACCGCGATAAAATCGCTACGGGACTTTCGGAAATTCTCGGTATGGACAAAGCGGATATTTTAAAACGAAGTACAAAGAAAACGTATTATGATGTTCTGAAGCGAAAGGTCGAAACTGAAGTAAAGGATCAAATTATTAAGTTTAAATCAGATAACAACATCGGCAGCGGAATCCGTCTGATTGAGGACTATAAGCGATATTACCCCTATGGTTCGTTCGCTGCTTCTGTTTTGGGCTTTACCGGTACGGACAGTCAGGGACTTGCAGGCGTGGAAGCGCAATACGACAGCTACCTGACGGGAGTTCCGGGCAAACTTGTGACTGCTAAAAATGCAATCGGTACAGATATGCCCTTTCAATATGAACAGAAGGTTGAGGCACAAAACGGCTCCAGCCTTGTTCTTACCATAGACGAGGTTGTACAGCATTTTCTCGAAAAGAATCTTGCGGAAGGTGTTGCCATAAACAAGGTCGGAGATCGTGCTACGGCAATTGTTATGAACGTAAAGACCGGTGCGATTGTGGGAATGGCCGTCAAGGGTGATTTTGATCCGAACAATCCGTTTTCTGTGGCCGACCCCACGGAGGCCGCCCAAATTAACAGCATGCAGGACGGGGACGCAAAAACAGCCGCTTTAAAAACTGCAAGAGAAAAGCAGTGGAGAAACAAAGCGGTGAGCGACACCTATTATCCCGGTTCGGTTTTCAAAATGATCACAGGTTCCGCCGCGATGGAAGAAAAACTTGTCAGTGAGAACACGAATTTTAACTGCCCATGGTATCTAACAATCGGCGGCAGTAAAATTCATGATTGGAAGAGTGGCGGCTTTGGTCACTTGACTTTTGCACAGGGAATCTGCAACTCAAGCAACGTGGTATTTATGCAGGTAGGCCAATTATTAGGACCCGACCGTTTCTTCAAGTATTTTTCGGCGTTCGGGTTTACAAACAAAACAGGCATTGATTTGCCCGGCGAATCACGCAGTATTTATTACACTGCCGCGCAGCTCAATCCCGTTGAGCTTGCAACCGAGTCTTTCGGGCAAAACTTCAGTATTACGCCAATACAAATGATTACCGCGGTTGCGGCAGTAGCCAACGGCGGTTATATGGTGCAGCCCCATGTGGTCAGTCAGATTATTGATGACGGTGGCAATATTGTCAAATCGGCCGATATTGCACCGAAGCGTCAGGTTATATCAAGCGATACTTCCAAACGCATGGATGCAATTCTACAGCAGAATGCAACGACCGGTACGGCAAAGAACGGCTATCTGCCGGGTTACCGCGTGGGTGGAAAAACGGGTACGTCTCAAAAAATTGATGTCTTCCACAAAACTGGCACGATGCAGTATATTGCGTCCTACTGCGGGTTTGCCCCAGCGGATGATCCACAGTACGCAATGCTTGTATTTTTTGATGAGCCGCACGGAAGCAGCTATTACGGTGCTGCGGTTGCAGGACCTGTATTTGCGAAAACAATGGAAGAAATTCTCCCGTATCTGGGCGTGGAGCGTAAGTATACCGACGCCGAACTTGCTAAACTTGATATGAAAGCGCCGGATGTTGTCGGAAAAACGATTGCTGAAGCAAAGGCAGCGCTTGGCAAAATGAAGCTTGTACCCAAAGTTTATGGCAGCGGTGCAAAGGTAATTTCTCAGGTGCCGGAGCCGGGCAAGTCAATTCCGCAAAATGGTACAGTGGTTCTGTTTACCGATGATTCGAACGTGAGTAAAACAGTGACAGTGCCAAAGCTTGTTGGCTTATCGCTTTCAACGGCGAACAAAGAAGCGGCGAACGCGGGCATTAATATTAGCATAACAGGAGCCGCGCTGACCAGCTCAAGCCCCATTTCCAATTCACAGAGCATTGCCGAGGGTACGAAGGTTGCACCGGGCACGGTCGTTACGGTTGGTTTTATAGAGCCAAATGAGGTTGCGTAACAATATCCTTTTACAGAGGAATGATAATGATGGAAAGTTTTTCTCATGCCAAAAAGCGGATTGCTGTCAGCGATAAAAATGGGCATACTATTTCTATATTGAAGAAAATTTTGGTTTTTTGCGACCGAGAGATCGAAGTGGCCGCCGCAGTCAGCAACCAATTCTTACAAAACGATAAGTTAACGTTATTACTCCTTTGCGATGCGGAGCAGGCGGACAGCGCAAGAAACTTTGCCCTTTGTGTTACAAATTATGAATTTACTGCGCTGCCGGCGCTCGCCGGGCTGAATTTGCTCACTTATTCGACGGTCAGTGACAGCGCCGATATCACCGTTAGAAACATTCGCCAAACCCCCGAAGGATTTACCGCATTTGAAATGATTGGGGTGGGCGTGATTGGCAGGGTGAAAATTGCGGGCGAAGAATTCGTCACACCTGCTTTGGCGGCAGCTGCGGCGGCAATTGCCTGCGGCATTCCGTTTGCCGAAGTACTGAATGCGCTGAATAACATTAATATTAATTGTTAAAAAGCCGATATAGTATGGTATAATTATAAAATATGCTTCCCTTTAAGGAATCACTTTTCGCGCAGTTCGGAAGAAATTTTGTCACAAGAGGGCATTGAAATTTATTCAGCGGTTCCTTAACCGTGGGCAACAATGATAAAAAGGTGGAGAAAGAACATATGAACTCAGTTTGGACTGCTGTTGCGGCAATTTTTTCTTTTGCACTTACCGCTTTACTTGGCAAGTGGATGGTACCATTTTTACACAAAATAAATTTTGGTCAAACTATTCGTGAAATTGGGCCTAAATGGCATTTGAAAAAAAACGGAACGCCAACCATGGGTGGTTTTATGTTTATCATCGGTATCGCGGTTACAACTGTTATTTGCGTGCCGCTTTATTACAGCATTACAAAACAAAATTCGCTGGAAATGCTTATGCGCACAAAAATTTTCGGTGGTTTGCTCATGGCGGTCGGCTTTGGGGCAATTGGTTTTTTTGATGATTATATCAAGGTTGTAAAAAAACGCAATCTTGGTTTGAATGTAAGACAAAAGCTCATTTTGCAGTTTATCGTCGCTGGTGCGTACCTTTATTCCCTGCATCTGGCGGGCAGTACCTCGGCGACCTTGATTCCGTTTGTTGGAAAAGTGGACTTGGGCGTATGGTTTTGGATTATTGCGGTGCTCGGCATTGTCGGCATGGTTAACGCCGTCAATTTTACCGACGGAATCGACGGTCTGAACGGTTCAGTAACTTTTTTTGTCGCACTGTTTTATATGATGATTTCCACAATGGTCGGTTCCTACGGAGTCAGTATTTTTGCCACCGCGGTGGCGGGCAGCTGCCTTGGATTTTTAATATGGAATTTTAACCCGGCTAAAGTATTTATGGGCGACACCGGCTCATTGTTTCTGGGAGGCATAGTGTGCGCTTTAGGGTTTGGGCTGAATCTTCCGATCTTGATTTTGCCGCTCGGTATCGTTTATATCGGCGAGATCTTATCGGTTGTTCTTCAAGTCGTCTATTTCAAGTTGACCCATGGGAAACGCCTGTTCAAGATGAGCCCGATTCATCATCAATTTGAACTTTGCGGCTGGAGCGAAGTGAAAATATGCCGTGTGTTCAGCGGTGTGACCGTTCTGTTTGGTATCGGTACGATTCTGCTTGTCATGTTTGGATTCTAATCCGGTTTGTTTATGGCTAAAGTACATATACTATTATAAATTATGACAAATATTTCAGTCTTCTTGTGGTTTAATAACAAGTATCGTGTGTATTGAAATGAGGGGAGGGCGACAACCATGAATAAAACCAAAGAAAAACCAATGGAAGCCCCCCGCCGCCGGGAAGCGCGCAGTGACACGCAACGGGAATTAAAAGAGCCTTCATTTACAAAGAAAATGCAGAAAAAGTTTCGAGTTTTCTCTGTGCGTTCGGGAATGGATATGCCTTTCCTGTTTTTAACGCTGACCCTGCTGATTATTGGTCTGGTGATGCTTTTTTCCGCAAGCTATGCCAATGCATATTACAGGCACGGCAGCAGCTACTTTTTCATCAGCAAACAAGCCATTTTTGCTGTTTTAGGCGTTACGGCAATGATTTTTATTTCGTATTTTGATTATCACCATTTGCACAAGTTTGCAATTCCAATTTTGCTGTTTTCCTACATGGCATTGGTTCTGGTGCTATTTGTGAAAGGAACCGCCGGTGTTCACCGTTGGATTGAGTTGGGCCCGCTGGGTCAGTTCCAACCATCGGAACTGGCAAAATTTGCAATTATTCTTGTATTTGCCCATTTAATTTCGATTAATTTTAAACGTATGGATACCTTCCGTTATGGGGTGCTGCCATATGTACTGATTATGGGGTCGATGGCCGGGCTGCTCGTGCTTGAACCTCACATTTCGGCAACCGTCATCATTGTACTTTTGGCCTTTGTCATGCTGTTCATCGGCGGAGTTCGCCTGCGCTGGTTCGGGGTTGCACTTGGCGGGGCGGGCGCGGCGGTTGCGTATCTTGTCCTCTTCAGTAAAAAATTCAACTACGCCAATGATCGTATTGTTGCTTGGCTTGACCCCTTCTCAAACGCGACCAAGCAGTTGATTGAGGACACCTGGCAAACACGGCAGTCGCTTTACGCGATTGGTTCAGGCGGTCTGCTTGGGCTTGGACTGGGNNGACTTTATTTTCGCGATCGTCTGCGAAGAACTTGGCTTCATCGGGGCGCTGATTATTATTATTTTGTTCGCCATGCTTGTGTGGCGGGGCATTACTATTTCGCTGAAAGCAAAGGATAAGTTTGGCATGCTGCTTGGCATCGGGCTGATTGTTCAAGTGGGAATTCAGGTCGTTCTGAATATTGCTGTTGTGACCAACACGATTCCAAACACCGGAATTAGTCTGCCGTTCTTTAGCTATGGGGGTACTTCGCTGGTCATTCTTCTTGCGGAAATGGGCGTGGTTCTTTCCATTTCACGAACGTCGGCCATTGAAAAGACATAGTAAAGATGGAATATTACGATAAACGATGAATCATTAAGAGAGGTTTAACTATGAAAGTGTTATTTGCAGGCGGCGGTACCGCGGGACATATTAATCCGGCCCTTGCTATTGCCGGATACCTGCGTGAAAAAGAGCCGGATGCACAGATACTTTATATCGGTGCAAAGGGCGGCATGGAGGAACGATTGGTTCCCGCTGCAGGATTTACATTTCAGAGCATTACTATATCCGGCTTTCAGCGCAAACTCAGCTGGAAAAACATAAAGAAGAACGCAAAGACCGTTGTCCATGTTTTTACCGCGAGTCACGAGGCACATAAAATCATTAAGGAGTTCCGGCCCGATATCTGTGTGGGAACAGGCGGCTACGTTGCCGGTCCGGTCATTCGTGAAGCAATGAAAATGGGTATTCCGGCGGTTATTCATGAGCAGAAAGCGTATCCCGGCGTTACCAACAAAATGCTTTCGAAGCACGCCAATAAAACCATGCTGGCTGTCGCCGACGCGCAAAAGTATCTTGATCCGGCGGCTAAATGCGTGTTAACCGGCAATCCGGTGCGCCAGGCGGTTATTCGTGCGCAGCGTGCCGAATCCCGTAAAGCGCTTGGTCTTGATGAAAGACCGTTGATTTTATCGTTCGGCGGAAGCTTGGGCGCGCGGAAAATTAACGAAGCCGTTGCGGACTTGCTTGTGGACAGCGCCAAAACAGACCGTTTTCAGCATATTCACGGTTATGGCCAGTGGGGCGGCTGGTTCCCCGATTTATTAAAAGAAAAGGGCTTGAATCTGTCCGAGCATCCCAATATCGATATTAAAGAGTATATTAACAATATGCCTGAATGCCTTGCGGCGGCCGATCTGGTTATTTGCCGTGCGGGCGCGATTTCGCTCAGTGAACTGCAGGCACAGGGGAGAGCGTCTATTTTGATTCCATCGCCCAATGTTGCGGAAAATCACCAGTATCATAACGCCATGGCAATGGTAAACCGCAATGCGGCGGCGATTATTGAAGAAAAGGATCTTTCCGGCGCGGCTTTGTGCAAAAAGGTGGAGGAGCTTTTTAAGAAGCCCGAAACCATTTCTTCACTGGCTGAGAATGCACGCAAAATGGCAATATTAGATGCTAATATGCGAATTTATAAAATAATCAAAGAGGTATTGGCCGACGTTCTGTAAAAGCAATCACAGCACCGCCAAAAACCGCATAGTATGTGTTTAGACTATGTGGGAGGTGTTGCTATGTCAAAACTTTTGATACATGGACCCAATAAACTTCAAGGCGAGATTCTCATTCACGGCGCAAAAAATAGTACTTTACCGCTGATGGCGGCTTCTCTGCTGTGTGAAGGGCAGTGCATACTACATAACTGTCCGATTTTGTCGGATGTGGAAACATCTTTGAAAATCCTGCGCTATTTAGGCTGCCGGATTGAGCGCTCCGGCAGCGATGTTGTCATTGATCCAACAAGCGCAATAAATTACGAAATTCCAGATAATTTGATGCGCGAAATGCGTTCTTCCATTGTCTTTTTGGGCGCAATCGTCAGCTGCATGGCCAAGGCAAAACTTTCGTTCCCAGGCGGCTGTGAATTAGGCCCGAGGCCGATTGATTTACACCTTTTGGCACTTAGAAAAATGGGCGTTGTTATTAACGAAGATCATGGCTGTTAGGACTGCAGCGCGCCTGACGGCATCAAAGCGGCTTGTATTAATCTGTCATTCCCGAGCGTGGGGGCGACGGAGAATATCATTATTGCGGCCAGCCGCGCAAAGGGTACAACGATTATTACCAATGCTGCGCGAGAGCCGGAAATTTGGGATTTAGCAGATTTTCTTAATTCCTGCGGTGCCAAGATTCACGGCGCGGGCGAAGGTACAATCATCATTGAAGGGGTAAACCATCTTTCCGGTTGTGAGCACAATGTTATTCCAGACCGAATTGCGGCGGCTACCTATTTGACGGCTGCGGCGATTACAGGCAGCACAC
This sequence comes from Ruminococcaceae bacterium UBA1865, assembly GCA_002338255.1. Taxonomy (GTDB): domain Bacteria; phylum Bacillota; class Clostridia; order Oscillospirales; family Acutalibacteraceae; genus Caproiciproducens. The sequence continues at coordinate 118,434 of DDHX01000064.1, forward strand.
TCACCATTACCGGCGTAATTCCGGAACATATTGCCCCGGTCATTCCTGTGTTTGAGGAATGCGGATGTAAAATTGATATTATCGATCACAAAATTAAAATTACCGCACCAAAACAACTCGGTCGCGTCAAAAGCGTCAGAACCATGCCGTTTCCGGGTTTTCCAACCGATGCACAGGCGCCGGTTATGGCGATGACCACGCTTTCGGAGGGCACGAGTATCTTTGTAGAGAACATATTTGAGAGCCGATATAAACATGTCGGCGAACTGCTGCGTTTGGGTGCCAACATCAAGGTTGAGGGACGCGTGGCGGTTGTCGAAGGGGTTCGCCGTCTTTCCGGCGCACCTGTGGAAGCAGCGGATTTGCGCGGCGGCGCCGCACTGGTTGTGGCGGGGCTGGCAGCACAGGGAACAACGCAGATATCCGGCTTAAAATACATGGACCGTGGTTACGAGAGCATTGAAAAGAGTCTTGCTATGCTTGGCGCGGACATAAAAAGAATTTAATCCGTTTTGGCAATCGGGGGAATACGAATGAAAAGGAATTCAAAAGGCAGGGGTGGCTATTCGCCGCCGCGCGTGTACGACAAAAACAGCGGTGAATATCGCCCCGTGTCCGGAATAAGCGAACAGAGTGGCCAAGAAAGCGGTCGAAGCAGGTACGCGACTCCGCAGCGCCGTGCGGACACCCGCAAACGGCGCAGGCGGCGGGCTTTGCTTCTGTTTTATATTTTTACATTTGTTGCCGTAATTGCCGCGGCGGTTGTCATTTCATTGACCGTTCTTTTTAAAATCGACAGCATACAGGTAACCGGTACCTCCCGCTATTCAGCGGAGGAGGTAATCAAAGCCTCTGGTATTCAAAAAGGGGATAATTTGTTTTTAGCCGACGTTAAGGATGCGAGCACATCAATTCAGCAAAAGCTGCCGTATATCGGAACAGCAAAGGTCACCCGCCGCCTGCCTGCTAAAATCAGCATTGAAGTGAAAGAGGAGGCCATTTCCGGCGCAATTCAATATGCTGGCAAATATGCAGTGGTCAGCATTAACGGAAAGGTACTCGAATTAGCAGCTAAAATGCCGGAAAATTGCCCGTCAATTAAAGGCTTGACTCTTTCCAAGGCCGAGCTCGGCAAAAGTATTGTCTATAAGGATACTTCCACAGAGAATGTATTTAAGGAACTGACGACAGCAATTTGTGACAATAAGCTTGAAAAAGTGACGGCAATTGATGTGAGTTCACCCTCTAAGATTATCATTGTTTATGACAACCGCTTAATCATGAACTTGGGGCTGCCGTCCGATTTTGACTATAAAATCCGTTTCGCCAAAGGTATCCTTGACGAAGCCAAGATAAAAGATAATGAAAAGGGAACGCTGAACCTTTCTGTCGCGGTTGAAGACAACAATGCTTACTTTGACCCGGACTATACTACCAGTTCGGCAACCGTTAGCAAACCGGCACAAAATAGCAGTAAATAATGCTATATTAGAATATATTTTTTATTGGTTTATAATATACTTAAACTAATCAAATATTTATTGTAATTGGACTCAAAAAGTGTTAAATTATTAGTATTACAAAAATTGTGAAATTGGTAACAACTAACATATATTATAAAATTATGGATGTATATTAAGGGGGATGCAGCACATGCCTTTCGAAATTGATAACGACTTTGATAACATAGTGCAGATTAAAGTAATCGGTGTTGGCGGCGGCGGCGGAAATGCCATTGACCGCATGGTAACCATGGGCGTTCAGGGTGTTGAGTTTATCAGTGTGAACACCGATAAACAGGCACTTTATCGCTCCAAAGCCACACAGAAAATCCAAATCGGCGAAAAGATTACCCACGGTAAGGGTGCTGGCTCTAAACCTGAAATGGGTCAAAAAGCTGCGGACGAAAGCCGCGAGGCGATTGCCGCCGCCGTCAGGGGCAGCGACATGGTGTTTATCACAGCGGGCATGGGCGGCGGTACTGGTACCGGCGCAGCTCCGATTGTCGCTGAAATCGCGCGCGACATGGGTGTACTTACGGTTGGCATTGTGACCAAGCCTTTTGAATTTGAAGGCCGCCGCCGTATGGAGCAGGCTGAAAATGGAATTTCCGCTTTACGCGAGCATGTTGATTCCTTGGTCGTTATCCCAAATAAGCGCTTGAAGCTTGTNAGCGAACAACGCATCACCCTTATTAATGCATTCTCCATCGCCGACGATGTTCTTCGTCAGGGTGTTCAGAGCATCTCCGATTTAATTAAACTGCCCGGCCTTGTCAACCTTGACTTCGCCGACGTTACTGCCGTTATGAAAGACGCCGGCTATGCCCATATGGGCGTCGGAAGAGCTTCCGGTAAGGATAAAGCGGAGAACGCCGCCAATATGGCTATTTCCAGTCCGCTTCTTGAAACAGCGATTAACGGTGCAAAAGGTGTTATTATCAATATTACTTCATCGCCGGATATCGGTCTTGATGAAATTGAAACTGCGTCATCCATGATTGCCGCTCAGGCACATGAGGAAGCAAATATTATCTGGGGTGCCGCGTTCGATGAAGATATGGACGATGAGATGAGTGTTACCGTTATCGCAACCGGCTTCTCTACAAATGGCGATGCAGCCTTCGCAAACGAGAAAGAAAAAGTGAGCGAGAAAAAGGACGAGCCCGAGAAAAAGGTCTCCAGAGCAAACCCGATTGATGATGAGGACTTTACTGACATTATGTCGATTTTCAATCGCAAATAATTCATAAAAAGTTATGTAATGGGCGGATGCAAAATGCATCCGCCCATTTTATCATTTCGCACTCCGGTTGCCCCAAATTCGTTCGGAGAGCGCTTAAATTGCCCCAATTTGCTCAAAAAGAGCCTTGTGGGGTATTTTAGAACGAATTTTAAGAAATATTGCTCAAAACACCCTGTTATCTCTTGTAATCTCGTGATTCTGTGATATAATAATTAATGCAATATTACATTTAATTTAGAATTTAACATATTGGGGGTGGCATTGTGAAACCTGACCCTTTAAGTAGATACTTAAACAAATTAAATAAAGGAGATGAGCGCAATGCTGTCCTACTACAAGACGATCGACGGTCACATCTCGCCGATTCCCAATTGTGAACCTGGCTGTTGGATTAACTGCGTGGCTCCGGATGATGAGGAAATCAACAGCTTGATTGCTGATTACCAAATTGAACCGGATTTTTTTCGCGCTGCCATGGATGAGGAGGAGTCCTCCCATATTGACTGTGAAGATGAAAACACACTGATTATTATTGATATGCCTGTCATTGAAAAGGCGGGCAAAAATATTACTTACACAACCACACCGCTTGGTATTATCCTCACTGAAAAAAACGTGATTACTGTTTCTACAAAGGAAAATCCGGTCATCAACGAATTTTCGGAGGGCGTCGTAAAAGGGGTTCAGACGAACCTCAAAACCCGTTTTGTTTTGCACTTTATGCTTCGTGTTGCAACACGGTACTTGCAATATTTAAAGCAAATTGATAAAATCAGCAATTTTGTTGAAAAAGAGCTTCGCAAATCCATGAAAAATTCTGAGCTGATTCAACTTTTGGATATTGAAAAATCTCTTGTGTATTTTTCGTCCTCGCTCAAGGCAAACGAAACTACAATTGAAAAAATCATGCGCGGCCGTGTCGTTAAGCTTTACGACGAGGATCAGGATCTTCTTGAGGATGTACTGATTGAAGTAAAGCAGGCCATTGAAATGTCCAATATTTATTTGAACATTTTATCCGGTACGATGGATGCTTTCGCATCGGTTATTTCCAATAATCTGAATATAGTCATGAAAGTGTTGGCTTCCATTACGTTGTTAATGGCAATTCCAACCGTTATTTCCGGCCTTTACGGTATGAATGTGACCGGTGCGCCGCTCCCATTTTTCTGGTTCCCGGTTTGCTTGGCAGGTGCCATGATGGGCATTGCTTACTTTATTCTAAGAAAGAAAAATATGTTCTGACTGGTAGCCCGTACAGTATACCGAATGCAAATAAATTGATAGGGAACTGCATTGCAGTTCCCTATTCTGATAATTGTGAGGTTAGCATGAACAGACTGCGGATTCATACACAAGACATAGCCGAATCGGCAAAAATGCTCCGGGCGGGTGATCAGATTCTTTTAAGCGGTACCATCTATACTGCGCGTGATGCTGCGCATAAGCGGCTTTTTACTTTGCTTGACAGCGGGGAGCAACTGCCGTTTGAGCTGAAGGACGCTTCAATCTACTATGCCGGCCCAACGCCGGCTCCCGCTAACCTGCCAATCGGTGCCTGCGGCCCCACCACCTCTTCACGCATGGACGTGTTTACTCCGCGGCTGCTCGACCTTGGTCTGAAATGCATGATTGGCAAAGGAGGACGTTCGCCCGAGGTAGTGGAGGCAATCCGGCGCAACAATGCGGTTTATCTGTGTGCAATTGGCGGAGCAGGTGCTTTGGCGGCGAAATGTGTGCGTTCGTTGGAAGTAATCGCTTTTCCAGATCTTGGCTGCGAATCAATTAAAAAACTGCAAATAGAAGATTTTCCGCTGTTCACTGCAATAGATTGTGGCGGCGGCAGTCTTTTCGAGGGATAGAAATGTTTAATTTTATAATACAAAAGTTTGTTAAGGATTATCAAAATACAGAGGATATCAAAGTGCGTGAGCGCTACGGCAAGTTTGCGGGCGCTGTTGGGATCGCTACGAATATCCTGTTGTTTTTGATGAAAATCATTACAGGTATCATGTTTAATAGTATTTCAATTACGGCAGACGCAATCAACAACCTGTCCGATTCAGGTTCTTCGATTGTCACGCTGGTAGGCTTCAAGATGGCCGGAAAACCCGCTGATCAGGAGCATCCCTATGGTCACGCGCGCATTGAATATCTGTCCGGACTAATCGTTTCCTTTGTTATTTTAATCATTGGCTTCCAGTTGGCACAAAGCTCATTTGGCAAGATATTGAACCCGAAAGATGCCGAATTCAGCGTTATTGCCATTGTGGTGTTAATCGTTTCCGCTTTGATTAAGGTTTGGCAGTGCATGTTTTATAAAAAGGTTGGAAAGATTATTAGCTCCACTACGCTTACTGCGACTGCTACTGACAGCATGAACGACGTTTTTTCAACACTTGCTGTACTTGCCGGCATTTTAATTACCTACTTTACTCATTTTAATCTTGACGGCTACATGGGCTTGGTCGTCGCTATTCTTATTATGGTTACCGGTGTGAGACTGATTATTGACACCAGCAATCCACTATTAGGAATGGCACCATCCAAGGAACTTGTCGATGAAATTTACAAGAAAATTATGAGCTACGACGGTATTTTGGGAATGCATGACTTGAACGTCCACAATTACGGGCCGATGCGCCGTTTTGCCTCTGCTCACTGTGAGGTTCCTGCGGGGCAGGATATTATGGTCAGCCACGATATCATCGATAATATTGAGCGTGACTTCCTGAGCCAAATGGGTATTCATCTGGTCATTCATCTTGACCCGATTGTCACCAATGACGAGCGTACCAATACACTGAAAGCAAAGGTTGAGGAACTCATCAAAAGCATTTCTCCACAAATCAGCATGCACGATTTTCGCGTTGTGTGGGGCACTACGCACTCTAACCTCATTTTTGACGTGTGTGTATCCTTTGGATTTTCAATCAGTGACAGCGAGCTGACCAGTTTGATTTCGGAGAAAATCAGTCAGCTTGATTCGACTTATTTTGTCGTTCTCACCATTGACCATGACTATGTGCCAACGGACGAATAAACAAAGATCAGCTTGTTTATCCCTTGTATTCCTATGCTGCGAGTGATATTATAATTGCAAATAGTAATATCAAGGGAGAATAATGATGGAAAAAGTAAAAAAGTTTGTTGTTTTACCATTGGGATTGTTTATTGGAAGCTTGGTCTTGAGTTTACATAGAAATCCGTGGGGATACTTGCGTAATTTCCGGCTTGATTTTTGGCAGAAGACGGGGTATTTTTTTCTTAATCTGTTTGGCTCCGCAGCATTTATTCTTTTGATTGCAATGCTGTTTGTTTTTGTTTTTACAAACAGAAATATAGCGGATCTTTTCAAAAAGCCCGCGTTGAAAGCAATGGGGATTGTCTTTGCCGCCGAATTAACAGCAAAGTTTTTGCTGACTGTTGTCCTGATGCCGTCGCTGAACCGTACTGAACTTGAAGCGGCAAAAAACGGAATAAGGATGAACGAGTGGTACATGGTGTTTGTCCATGGTCTGCCTACTATAATTGTTGGCTTTGGGGTTGTTTATTTCACGCTCAGATTGCTGATTAAGCCGCTGAATCTAAGCTTTTCATTTCATGGGGCTGCATTTTTTCTGATACTAATTCTCAATCTTGCAATGCCCATCCTTGAATCGTATGGTACGCTTCAATTTGTCAATCATATTAATGCATCCGGTGGTGCTACCCTGGAAACGGTTCAAGTTTTTAACCTGACTGTTGGCTTGAACGTGTTTAATGCAGTATTGACTGTTATTTCAGCGATAATTGGCACAATGATAGAGGCGCTTATCTTTTTCTTTTTCAACCGCTGTATCAAACAAAATCAAACAGAAGCCGTATAAATGGCGGTGCTTTTCTTTGTACTGCAAAGATTAATTAGATTCGCCAATTCGCGCCGCAGGAGGAATCCCGCGGCGCTTTTGTTTTCCGCAACAAAAAATTAACAAATTATCTACTTGAAATTTCTCTTACAATGTAATAAAATAGTTTTAGCACTTAAACATGCAGAGTGCTAAAATTAATGAACAGAGGGTATTGATATGGCAGTCAAGCAATTTAAAACAGAATCGAAACGTCTTTTGGATTTAATGATTAATTCCATTTATACGCACAATGAAATCTTTTTAAGGGAACTTGTTTCCAATGCGAGCGATGCAATCGATAAGCTCTATTACAAGACCCTGAGCGACGGCGACACCGGTTTGAGCCGCGAGGATTTTTGTATCAAAATTATTCCGGATAAAGAAAACCGCACACTTACCATTACAGACAACGGCTGCGGAATGACGAAAGAAGAACTCGAAAACAACCTCGGCACGATCGCAAAAAGCGGTTCCCTTAATTTTAAACAGGAAAATGAGCAAAAGGAAAACATTGAGATCATTGGTCAGTTCGGCGTCGGTTTTTACTCCGCGTTTATGGTCGGTGAGCGTGTAACCGTATTGAGCAAAGCTTACGGAAGTGAAGAAGCCTACAAATGGGAAAGCAAGGGCGCGGAAGGCTACACCATTACCCCCTGCGAAAAGGAAGACCATGGCTCGACGATTATTATCAAAATTAAGCCCAACACAGAAGATAACAACTACGACGAGTACCTTGATACCTATACCCTCAGAAGAATCGTTGTGAAATACTCCGATTATATCCGTTACCCGATTCAAATGGATGTTGAAAAAAGCCGTTTAAAAGAGGGCAGCAAGGAAGAGTACGAAACATACACCGAAAACGAAACACTCAATAGCATGGTGCCGATTTGGCGCAAAAATAAAAATGAGATTACCGAGGACGAATACAATCAGTTCTATAAAGATAAATTCATGGATTATACCAACCCGGCCAAAGTGATTCACTCAAGCACTGAGGGAACCGCGACTTATAACGCTTTGCTGTTCATTCCCGCAAAAGCGCCGATGAACTTTTACACGAAGGATTATGAAAAGGGCTTGCAGCTTTATTCCAACGGCGTCATGATTATGGACAAGTGTGCTGATTTGCTGCCGGATTATTTCAGCTTTGTGCGCGGACTGGTTGATTCCCAGGATCTGTCGCTGAATATTTCGCGTGAACTGCTTCAGCATGACCGTCAACTCAAAGTGATTGCTGCTCGTTTGGAGAAAAAGATTAAGTCCGAACTGGAAAACATGCTTGCGAATGAACGTGAAAAGTACGAGGAATTCTTCAAAAACTTCGGCTTACAGTTAAAGTACGGTATTTATCAGGATTATGGAATGCACAAGGACGTTTTGCAGGAACTGCTGATGTTCTATTCCTCCAGCGAAAAGAAGCTTGTAACGCTGAAGGAATACGTTTCCCGCATGAAAGAAGAACAGAAGTTCATCTATTATGCAAGTGGAGAAACGACGGCGAGAATTGATCAGCTGCCGCAGACGGAGGAGCTACGCGACAAGGGCTATGAGATGCTCTATTTGACGGATAACGTCGATGAATTTGCGCTCCGTATGCTGATGAAGTACGATGACAAGGAATTCAAGTCTGTTTCCGCCGATGACTTGGGGCTGAAAACTGAGGAAGAGAAGAAGGAAGCCGAGAAACAGGTTGAGGAAAATAAGGACATGCTCAACTTTATGAAGGACGCGCTGGACGGAAAGGTGAAGCAGGTCATTCTGTCGCAAAAGCTGAAGACCCACCCTGTGTGCCTGTCCACCGACGGCGCAATCTCGATTGAGATGGAAAAAGTACTCAACGCAATGCCGACCGACGAAAAGGTAACCGCAGAGCGTGTGCTTGAAATCAACGCGAACCATCCGGTTTTCAAAAAGCTCTGTGATTTATATGCGAATGATAAGGACCTGCTTAAGGAATATGCGTCACTGCTCTATACGCAGGCTCTTCTGATCGAGGGCGTCAATATTGATGATCCGGTTGCGTTTTCCAACCAGATTTGTGACCTCATGACAAAGTAAATAATAATGATATAAAACCAAATACCGCTGATGGAAAAAATCCATCAGCGGTATTTTTTGTTCATATTGACAGGCGCGACCAATCACTGTTATGATTTCTTAAATCAGGTTATACCAATACTTGAACACAAGGCGTTTTACTGTCGGCAGCCGACCGTAGCTTTGCAGCGCAAGCCTTCGTGCGAAGTCTGTCATTGTTTTCAGCTCCTGCGCGGTGCTGATGTGTTGGCTGAAGCGCGCTTTCAAAGTGATGTCGGTTACCTCGGTGCTGATTTCACGGCCGAATCGGGCAAGTTTCAAAATATAGGCGTATACGTTCAAAACAGCTTTGTTGGCATTCTTAAGCCCGAATGACTTCATACGTCGCTGTAGTTTGACTCTGCGCTTTAAGGCCACAGCGGTCAACAGAAGGACAACAGCGGCTATTGTGAAGAGCACGGGAACCATCGCGGCATTAAAATCATTGTTGGTTTCCGTACCGGCTGCTTTTTCCGGTTCAGAGGAGACAGCGCTTTCTGGTTGTTTGGGCTTACTCTCGACTTGGCTTTCGGGGAGGCTCTCCTCGGGCGTACTGCTTGTAATGTCGCTCGAAACAGGCGGCTCGTTGGTTGGATTGTTGTCCTGCGTCAGATTTTTTTCCACATTAAAGCCGGGGGTTACTTCAATCGGCTGCCAGCCCAGACCCGGGGCGTAAATTTCCACCCAGGCGTGTGCGCGGCTGTCGCGGATATTGGCCCAGCCGTCGCTCCCGGCTGTTTTGTAATCGTCGGCCGTTACAACATATCCCTCTGCGTAGCGCGCAGGCACGCCCATAGCGCGCAGTATGACCGTTGCGGCGGTGGCAAAGTGAACGCAGTAGCCTTTGTGACTTTCAGAGAGGAAGTACTCCGCAAAGTCCCGTCCCTTTGGAGTTCTTCCGGGGGAAAGGGTGTAATAATCATTTTTACTCAGATAATTTTTGACTGCAGCAATTATCGTTTCCACAGAATAATAGGCGTAGGAACTGGTCATATCATCTATAAAGAAGCTTTTCAGCCGCCCGTCTTTCTTAATTAGGCTCAGTACCTTTTCTTTTGTACTTTGGGGCAGCTGCGTGTATTTGTCGTACATAAACAAGCGATAATCTTGCTCCGCTTGAATAAAGCTTTTTTTATTGCCTTTTAAGTCATCCATTAGGTTATCCGACAGGGTACTTGTGTAATAGGCCTTTATATTTTCAGGACTTAGCCGCGCAGACCNNTAATCTATTGTATTATTAAATGCATCGTATGCCACGGTTATAAATAAGCCGGAGGGATCGGAATGGATTCCGCTTCCAAGGCTGTACGCATACAGGCTGTACTCACTGGTACCGAACAGGGAAGACGAACGGATAAACGCGTCGTTCACATACTTTACGCCGGTGATATTTTCCGGGGTGGTGGTTAGATTGTATGGCGCGTAAATGCACTGCTTGGCCGCGGCAATATTTTTCACCTGAATACCGAAAGGATTGTAATTTTGATTGTTTTGCTGACCCATCAGGGAAAGGAACGTGTGGGACATATTCTGAACATTCAAACCGTTCAGCTTTTGATTGATATCGTTGTAATCGGAGTCCGGCAGCTGTTCCCAGCTTGAGCCGGTGTAAACGCTTCCCGCAAAATCTTTCAGGTACAGCGGATACTGCTTGTCCGACTTGATTTTCAGCATCGTTTTTCCGGTGAACTGGATTTCGTCCGCATTGCTTAAATTAACATGATTTACATTTCCGGCCAGCGATTCACTGCCGCCGAAGATGGACGTTTGCATAACCGCATCGGTCAAAGTATCCTTCATCCTGTCGACCTGCCCGGAGCGCTGGTAGCTTTGCTGGGGGAACACAGTCATAATCAGTGTAAAGCATAGGATAATTGCCGGTATCATCAAAAGACCGCTTCTTGATGCCGCCCGATTGCTTTTTGCAGAATAAACCCCATGGGTCTTTACGAAATTTGTTTTTCTTCCAGCGGACAGCTGCATGAAAATCAGGGAAGCCCAGAAGGTCATCAGCATTAATATGGCTAAAAAATTCGGAGTAATTGTGAAAATAAGCGACGCAAGCAAAAATGGAAATGTCGTCAAAAAGGTCAGCCAAAAGCTTTTTTGTCTGATTACGGCCCAACTCACGAGGCAGACGATTAAGAAGACAGCGAATAACACGAAAATCGTACATAATTCTTGAAATTGATCCGGCTTTGCTCCTACTTCGTAAATTGGCAGCACATAGTCCGAATGACTGGCGTAAGTGATCATGATTTGATTGGTTGTAATGATAAAGCCACGTACAAATGGCGTGCGACCATACCATATAGCCGCGCCGTACAGGAGCGCTAAAACAAATACAATGGGGTAACACGCACGCTTTAAATAAAAGGTCAGTGTAAACACGAAGGAAAACAACAAAGTATACAGGATGACCGTGAGCGGTAAAATGGGCAGCGAAAATGCCGAAATAAAGCACCACACAGAACCAAACACGCCCAGCAAAATCAGCAAAAGGCCAAGCGCGGCATCTGCCGCAACAAAGTTTCCGGATTCGATCAGGAGGGGTGGGGCGATTTCGATGCCAGAGGAATTCAATTTATGTTTGTCTGCGCGCATTCATTTCACCTGTTTCATCATAGAATCACACCGGAAAGGCACTCTTGAATTTTACCGGGCTGAATTTTTACAACCGCCGCGTTCATCGTGTTTAAACCGAGTTTTTCCTGTTCGCTGTCTGCTTCACCGCAAACGTACAGTACGGTTGTCTTCTCACCGTTTGGTCTGTCGCAAAATTCCGTCAACTCGCCTGACAAACGGCCGGTGATGTAGATTGCGTGCGGATAATCATGTGCAATACCGTCCAGTTTGTTGCGGCAGGCAAGCGCGTGGGGCTCATCGCGGTAGCTTCCCGCTGAAAGGACGGCATTCATAAGAACCGCCAGGTCTTCATCGCTCTCGATTGTTTCTTCATTAAACTGGCCGTTCTTGATATCAAACCATTCGATTCGATGGTTGATTTGATTCTCTGTTAAAAAATGTGAAAGCGTGGCAAGTACGTCCACCAATGTATCAAGCGTCGGCATATCGGGGGCGAGCAGTTCGGTCAGCAAAAGCACTTCGCTGTCCGTTGGCAGACTGAATTCCTTGACCATTAGTTCGTCAAGCTTTGAGCTAAGCTTCCAATGAATGCTGCGAAGCCTGTCCCCGCCGCGAAATGGCCGGATATCAAAAATTTCGGAGGGGTCATCGCCCGGCTTTACTTTGGAATATGTGCTGCTTTCCACACTGACGTTTGTCGCCGTGTCTATCTGTGCATCGATGAACTGCATTTTGGGCAGCACAAAAGTTTCGGCGCAAACAGATAAATTTCTCTTTATTGTAAAAATACCGAGGTAATCATAATACTTGATCTGTGTTAGCTCCGTTGTGATTTTTCCGCAATACTGCGATTGCATCCGGTGTTCTACAATCTGCTCCATTCTCGCGTTTACCGGAAGAAAGAGCGTTTCGTTCTGCTGTACGCCGCAGAGCGAATTCACGCAGCAAATCTTCATCCTTGAGCGGGCAATCGGGAAAATTGAAGTATTTTTCAAGATAATACTGAGGATGAACTCCTCATTTTTATTTGCAACAGGGCTTTTCATTTCAAGCCATACTGTTGTTTTCAGAACAGCCAGCAATGTGAAAAGCCATGAAATGAAAGGCAGTAAAAGCACGAACACAAATGTAAAAAAAGACAGATAGCCGTTAAAAAAAAGGTAGAACAGAATTGCTGCTGCAAGAGTGGTACAGTAGGCAATACGATATCGAAACATACTACACCCCTAACGTCTTGTAACAGCGGGTGCAGGTACTTCTTTTAAAATAGTTCCCAACAGGCTGCCAGCCGTCACATTGCTGATTTTCGCCTGTGCATTCAACAGGATACGGTGTTCAATTACATCCCGGAAAACATATTGAATATCCTGCGGCACAACGTAATCACGGCCGGACAGATAGGCTGCTGCCTGCGCCATTTTGGTGAGCGCAATGGAGCCTCGCGGGCTTGCCCCTAAGCGGATTAATTTGTTTTCACGTGTCGCGCCGACCAAGCGCGCAATATAATTGTAGATGTCATTTGAGATAAATACCGCGTCCACTTGTTTTTGCATAGCAATAATATCCGCCGCGTCCACTACCTTTTGTACCGTTTCAAGGGGGTCCTCACCCTGTTTGCGCTTTAAAATTTCGACCTCGTCTTTCAGTTCCGGGTAGCCCATTGTCAGGCGTACCATAAAACGGTCAAGCTGAGAATCAGGCAGCATCTGCGTGCCGACCGAACCAATGGGATTCTGCGTGGCAATTACAGTATAGGGCTTTGGGGTGGGGCGGGTTGTGCCATCGACGGTAATTTTGCCTTCCTCCATCACTTCCAGCAGCGCGGACTGGGTTTTGCTGGAGGTGCGGTTGATTTCGTCAGCTAAAAAAAGGTTGCACAGAGCAGCGCCGGGCTTGTACTCCAATGCACCGGTCGCCTTGTTGTAAATCGAAAAACCGGTCACGTCGGTCGGCATTACGTCGGGCGTAAACTGAATACGTTTATAATCAAGCGACATTGCCTTTGAAAATGCGAGCGCGAGCGTTGTTTTGCCAACACCCGGAATATCTTCAAGCAGGATATTTCCCTGCGCTAAAATGACCATTAGCACCTTACCAATAATCGCGTCTTTTCCGACAACGCCTTTTTTTACTTCATCCATTATTTTTACAGCTTTTTCTTGCATGATCAAGCCACCATTCCATAAATATTGTATATTATTATAATCGAAATAAAGCTGCAATGCAAATTACAAATATTTACAAAGAATTTTTGATTTTTTGATACTTTTATCTTTCCCTTGCAAATCCACCTCTTTCAGCGCTAAAATAGAAGTACTGAAGAAACGGAGGCTGCTATGGAAGAGAATATTGAAAAACTGCAAAAGATGATTGATGAGAGCAAACGAATTGTGTTTTTTGGCGGGGCGGGCGTTTCGACCGAAAGCGGGATTCCGGATTTTCGCAGTGTTGACGGCCTATATCACCAGCACTACCAATATCCGCCGGAGGTGATGCTGAGCCATAGTTTTTATGAGGCACACACAGCGGAGTTCTTTGACTTTTATCGTGCCAAAATGCTTTA
>DDHX01000064.1:132338-148405 GCA_002338255.1 Ruminococcaceae bacterium UBA1865
AGAAATCCGACGGGCGGATATGCTGATCATCGGCGGAACCTCGCTTGCGGTTTATCCCGCTGCGAGCCTGATTGATTATTACAGCGGTAATAAACTTGTTGTAATCAACCGTTCCGGAACGCCAAGGGATCAAGCAGCCGACCTGCTGATTAACGGCAGCATCGGCGAAACATTTGACAAAATCCATTAGTGTTTTTTGTAAATATAAAAGTACCCCCTGCCGCAGAATAAAAAAACTGCAGCAGGGGGTACTTTTATTGAATATTTGCAAATAAAAATTTGTAGGTTTAGATTACAAGCGACGGAGCGGCGTAAATTCTGGTTGCAAGCTCGGAATCGAGCATGTACAGCCCCTTCGCATCGCTGCCGAATAAATCAAAACGTTTGATTAATTCATCAACATTTTTTTCTTCCTCGCCCTGCTCTTTTACAAACCAGTCAAGGAACTGTGTTGTGCGAAAATCACGAATCTTTACCGCTTCAGCATAAATTGTATTAATCAGGGATGTTATATATTGTTCGTGGATGAGGGCTTCCGTCAGCGGAACTTTGAAATCCGAAAAAGCTTTTCCCGGAGCATCGATTGCACCGAGCGAAACATCACCATCATTATTGAGAAGATAAGAAATGAACAGGTTCGCATGGTCGCGTTCTTCCTGCGCCTGCACTTTGAACCAGTTGCCAAAGCCGTTCAGGCTCTTGGAAAAGTAGTAGTTTGCCATATCAAGATAAAGATAAGCGGAAAAAAATTCCTTATTAATTTGATTATTTAAAAGTGTTGCAACTTCGTTGTTTAACATAAAAATCCTTCTTTCAAAACAATTGGATAATTACTTATTCCAATATTAATATCTATAGTTTACCATTGCTAACTCTAAATGTCAATCTATATTTGAGCGGAATTTTTAAGTATGTGATCAATGTTCGCACGGGATAAATGGAACTGCATAATCGATAATATTTTATCCGAATATTGCTAACATTATTCAGATTGATGTGATAGAATATTATAAAATACACGTTGAAAGATAAAGGGAGGAATTATTTATGAAAACGATCAGAATTGGAAAATCCGGCATTACAACACCGACGATTGGAATGGGAACCTGGGCGATCGGCGGGGGAACCTGGTGGGGTGAAAACGACGACAGTGTTTCAATAAAGGCAATCGATTGCGCGCTGGAACAAGGAATTACTTGGATTGACACTGCCCCTGTCTATGGATTCGGTCACAGCGAGGAAGTGGTGGGCAAGGCTTTAAAGGGAAAAAGAGGAAAAGTAATTTTGTCCACAAAATGTGCTTTGCAGTGGGAGAATGAGGCAGGCTCCTTCCATTTTTCAAGAGATGGCCATGCTGTGTATCGTGACCTGTCGGCGACAGGAATCAGGAGGGACCTTGAAAACAGCCTAAGACGGCTGCAAACAGATTATATCGATGTTCTTTATACGCATTGGCAGAGCGTCGAGCCTTGTCCCACTCCAATTCAGGAAACAATGGGGGAACTGGAGAAAATGAAGAAGGAAGGTAAAATCCGTGCCATTGGGGCTTCCAATGTAAATGCTTCCCAAATTGAAGAATATTTAAAATACGGACAGTTAGATGTAATTCAGGAAAAATACAGTATGGTTGACCGCAAGTTGGAAAAAATCCTATTGCCGCTTTGCGAAAACCACGACATTTCAGTGCAGGCCTATTCACCTCTTGAACAGGGTTTGTTAACAGGAAAAATCGGCATGGATTATGTGGTGAAGCCGGGTGAAGTCAGGGACAACAGAAAATGGTGGGTGCCGGAAAACAGAAAGCTTGTTTTGGAAATGCTTGCAGGATGGGGCGATCTGTGTCAAAAGTATGAAAGCACGCTTGGAAATTTGGCAATCGCCTGGACAATCGCGCGAAGCGAAAATATAAATGTGCTCTGTGGAGCCAGAAAAATGGAACAGGTATCTGAAAATGTCAAAGCGGGGAACATTGTGCTCGAAAAGTCCGATATGCAAAGAATGACTGACGATGCCAATCGAATTATTGGAATTTCAAAATAAATCCGGTTTATTTTTTTACAGCTGTATTATAAATTTTTGTAAGTTCTTCGTATTGCGGGGATACAATCATGCTTACATAATTGCCGTTTTGGTTCACATTGCACTTTTTCAGCACCGCGTATTCCTCCGGCAGGTAATCTTTCATTTCAACTTCTTTTTGCTTGTAACGTTCGTCAAGTTTTTCCTTGATGCGTTTTGCGGCAGCGGCATCCTTGCCTTCAAAAAATACAATTTCATCACCCTTAATTCCGGTTGAATCAACGTAAGCAAAAGATTGTTTTACATCAGCGGAATCGATGCCGTAAGTCTGCATGAAATTTTCCGTAGATAATTCCATCATTTCAGTGTTGGTGATTTTCGCTTTCATGTCCGCGCCCACCTTGGAAAGGTCTGCCTCCTTTGTGCCGCCGCATGCAACCAGCAAACAGAGCAGGGCCGCGGTAAAAAATATGGAAAAAAGCTTTTTCATTTTCAGTCCTCCTTTATTTTACGGTATGAGTGAAAATGTAGTCAATCCAAACATCACAGGCAGTGTCGGTAAAATGAATTCCTAAACCGGCAGGGTCACTGCAGTACTCCTTCTGCAGGTTTCCTTTGCTGTCACGCATAACGGATGCGACATCAAGAAAATAGTAACCCTTTTCCTTGCACATTACGCTTAATTTCGCATTGTATAATGCAATATTTGCATTATTGAGCGTTTTCATTTGCTTTGCTTCTACCATTGGAGTTGCGGACTGCACATAAAAAATTGCACTGGGTGATTTGCTTTTGATGTTGGAAAGGAGCTTGTCCATATTCTTGACCGCTCCGTCAATTCCATACGGAGCCAGATCGTTCATGCCAAGCATGATGTATACTTTTTTAGCGCTCATTGCTGCCACATTGTCTTCAAGAAGCGCCTTTTTGCCGTTGTAAGACGGATGAATTGAGGAAGAGTTCAGCGGCTGCAGCGCGTTGCCGCTGCCCATACTGCCGGCGGCTAAAAACTGTGCTTTGCCAAAAAATCCGGCGTTGATTTTACGCTTTATCGTAACAAAATTTTTCAGCTTTAATGATACCGAGTCACCGATGAACACGGCATCATCAAGATAACTGGCTTCTTCCTTATCACCTTTTTCAACTGCTCCTGTCACAGTGGGAGCAGCCGATGATGTACTCTGTGAACTTACAGGCGAGGAGGAAATCGTACTTTGCGCAGAAGAAGAAACCGCGCTTTGCGCTGTTGAGCTTTCCTGCGATGTGCTTGAGGTGCTGTTGGTGTTGCCGCATCCGCTTAAGACCAGCATACCTGCGGCCACCAAAGCAAGCACCGCTTTTCCGTGATTTTGTAGATTCATATATACACCTTCTAATCTATCATTATTGGAAATAGTATAGCATATGTAAACCGTTATCACAAGATTTGTTACAAAATATGACAAACTTCTGACAAACTATTATTTGCATTGAAACTTTTTTTTTATTGTGATATGATAATAAAAATTTACCTGGAGGTGCTAATGTGGAAACCGAAGAAAAAAAGAGATTGATGCATACTTCTCTCGGTGAAGAGGAACCGGATATTGTGTTGAAAAATGCCGGTATTGTTGATGTTTTCACTGAAAAACTGTTTACCGCAGATATCGCGGTCAAGGACGGGTATATTGCCGGTGTGGGCGATTATCACGGAGCACGGGAAATTGATATGACCGGAAAGATCATTGCACCGGGTTTTGTCGATGCACACGTACATATAGAATCCTNNAGCGCCCAGCATTTTTGCAAAAAAAGTTTTGCCCTGCGGAACCACAACTGTCATTGCCGATCCTCATGAAATTGTTAATGTCGCCGGCTTAAAGGGACTTGAATATATTTTAAAGGACAGCGAAGCCTGTAAGCTGAATATATATTATGTTTTGCCTTCCTGCGTGCCGCTTAACCAATATGATAATAACGGTGCTGTTTTCGATGTGGAGCAGATGAAAAAAATCTGTGAGAATCCACACATTGTCGGTCTTGGCGAAGTGATGAACTATGAGGCCGTAACCGCATGCAACCAGGACTTGCTTGAGAAAATCGAACTGCTGCAGCCCAAAACAATCGACGGGCACGCACCGGGACTGTCCGGGAAAAAATTACAGGCCTACCGGATTGCCGGTGTGGATACCGACCATGAATGCTCTGACTACGAAGGGGCTCTTGAAAGACTGCGCGCAGGCTTTATTGTACAGATCAGGGAGGGCTCGGCAGCCAAAAATCTGACCCGCATTATCAGCGGCGCGTTGAAAGACGGCATCAGTTTTGACCGTTTTGTGTTTTGTACCGATGACGTTCACCTCGCCGATACTGCGAAACACGGTCATATCAACCATAACATTAAAATGGCAATTCATCTTGGCTTAGACCCGATTCGGGCAATTAAACTTGCAACGTTAAATCCTGCCCGTGTTTACGGTCTAAAGGATATAGGCGCGGTCGCACCAGGATTCCGTGCCGACTTGGTTGTACTGAACAGCCTTGATGAACTTTCGATTGCCGACGTTTACAAGGATGGTGTTTCCATTCATGAAATCGAGTATCACGATGTAAAAACGGAAGCGCCCGATAAAATTACCAATAGCGTCCATGTGCCGAAATTAGGTGAAAGTTGTCTGGAATTGACGGTGCACGGCGAGTTTCCGGTTATTGGTGTAATTCCCGGTGAAATCGTCACCAAAAAACTGATGATGCAGCTGCCGCAGGAAAACGGAACTTTCACCCCCAGGGATGACTTGCTGAAAATAGCGGTTGTGCAGCGGCACGATGGGTCGGGTCGTATCGGACTCGGTGTAGTGAAAGGGTTTGGCTTAAAAAACGGTGCTGTCGCTTCCACGGTTGCTCACGATGCGCATAATTTGATTGTCATTGGCGACAATGACGCCGATATGCTTGCCGCGATAGAAGAATTGAAGGCTTGCGGAGGCGGGTACACGATTGTTCGCGGCGGCGAAGCGGTTAATACCCTGAAGCTTCGGATTGCCGGACTTTTCACCGATGATCAGAGCGCGGATATGATTGAGCAGCTGAGTAGAATGGCTGACTGGGCCCACAGCATGGGCGTGCCGGAAAACATCGATGTTTTCCAAAATCTTTCGTTCCTGTCGCTGCCGGTGATTCCTGAACTGCGCATTACGGATATCGGGCTGTTTGATGTTGCTGAAAATCAATTTATTAAGCTGTAAAAATGGGCGGTGCCGGATTGGCACCGCCCATTTTTGGACTGCATTTCAATTTAAATTCATAATATCGCCGTTAAACAGACGCTTTTATTTGCTTTGAAAGCTTGCACATTGTGTTTTTGACGCCGTATCCGGATTGTCTTCCCCAGAGCTTACACTGATGTGGTCGGCGCCACATTTTTCGTTTGCATAAAAAGTACAGTTCTTTGCGTCGCAGCTTACCTCAAGCGAGGTATTGGGCATACTGCAACCCGTCGAGTTTTGCGCGCTGTTGGTTGCATCAAGGAAAGACGAACAGGAAGTCTGTTCGGAGCCGCAGGCACAGGGGCCATTCACCTGAATGTTAGGCTTACAGCAGCAATTATCCTTGTTATTTGCACAGTTCATAACATCGCATTGTAATTGAGTCATTTTCAGCACCTCTTTATAAGATTATGCTGATATTGTGTGCTGTTTGATGATATTTATTCAAAGCTGTGGCTCATGTGTTTTTTAATTGGGTAGCAAATCGCGTAGGCCGCAATACCGCCGATAACCGCTTCCGGAACGCCGTTTGTCAAAATGGACAGTCCGATTAGTCCAAGCAGCAGATCAAAGCTTTTGCCAATTACGGTGGCGTAGCTTTGCCCGAAGAAAATATAGATTCCGCCCAAAACTAAAACGGTGTTGGTTAAGCTGCCCAGTACGCCGCTCACGCTATAAACGAAAACTTTGTTCCACTTTAGCCGTGAGAATAAGCTAAAGCAAAGTCCGGTTACCGTGCCGACAAGGATTCTTGGAACAAAACAGATCACTAAGCTCCAGAAATTCCCATGAACTGACCCGATTGAATAAAACGGAGTAAATACAAAAGCCACCGGAGTTGGCGGGGTAAAGGTCATTACCAAAAAGCTGAACAGGCCGGTAAAAAATCCCATGGCAGTGCCGGCGGGTGTGCCTAAAATAATCGCGGTTATGATAACAGGAACCATGCCGAGCGTTGCCACCATCGGCCCGATTGGCAGTGAGCCAAGGGGAGTGAAGCAAACGATGGCCTCAATCGCAAGCAACATGGCAAACTGAGCCAGAAAAATAGTTTTTTTGCTTACCGATGCTTTCATTCAGAGTCCTCCTCGTTAATTAATTATCAGATAGGCTATTTTTAATAATATTATATAATTGCAGAGTAATATTTCTAATAATTAATTAAAATATAAGGAAGCTATATTTATTTTGCAGTACTTTCATTGATAATCAATGTAAACTCAAAGCCTTATCTCAAAATAGGCGAACACTACTTCTTGAGGGCTGCCTTTCGTGCGAGCNNGCTGAGCATGGCAATGTATGGGTTGTATCTGCCGGACAATCCCCATGCCGCACTTGCCGCGTTGGCCAAGGCTTTTAAGCATGCTCCTCCAAAATACAGTTCGTCTAAAAACGGCAGTCCATTTAGAAGCAGGACAGGTACTGCAATACCAACGGCAATTTTCAAGCCTTTGTTCATGCGGTAAAACAGGGTTGTAATACACAGTCCGATCATCGAAATAAAAAAGCAGGTGCAGAGGAGCCACAGAAAATCTTCAGTGAGAATTTGCGCGGTTAAAACCGGGCTGCGGAAGGGATACACATTCAATGCATACCCGTAGCGCGGGCCGTAAGCCTGCATCAGCATGGGACGGTAGACCATGACGTGTGTGAAAATAATGCCGTTTATCGTGTCAATCAGCGCGAAAACAGCGGATAAAATGCCTAACGAGGCGATGGTGCTGCAAAGCTGTGTTTTACGTGACATCCCGTTTGCCGAGAGAAATTTAAAATTCTCTTTGAAGGAGTTCAGGCCGACAACAAAAATGGTAATCATAGAGGCGATTTCAAGCCCGCCGGTTGTTGAGATTCTAACCGAGCTGCCGGAAGATGAAATTTTTACATTGCCAAAAATAAGGATCATAAGCACGGCAAGGTAAACGCAAAGGTACATGATGAGGACGGTGTTCCTGTAATCGGATATATGATATTTTAATGCGGTTTTCATCTGTAATTTACTCATTTTTTCGGCCTCCTAAGAGTTGGTGAGCTGAATAAACAGCTTCTGTAAATCAAGTTTACCCATTTCAAGGTTATTGGGAATATCGTGGAACTGCCCTAAAAGATACGCTGATTTCAGGCCGCCAAGCGTGGAAACGCCGAGCACTTTTTTATCTGCAATGTATTGGTCAACCGCTCCGGCAGGGCCGCTTACAGTACATCCCAGATTCAGGACATTCTGCACCTCGTCATCCATAATGACTTCACCGTTCTTAATGATGACCACGCGGTCAATAATGGTTGCGACCTCTTCAATCAGATGTGTAGAAAGGATAAAGGTGCGCGGATGGCTGCTGTAATTTTGGATTAGTTCCTTATAAAACATCTCGCGATGGTTTGCGTCAAGCCCTAAAACCGGTTCGTCGAAAATGACGATTTCCGAACCGCAGGACAGTGCAATGATGATTTTAAAAATGGATGTGTATCCGGTGGAAAGATTTTTAATTTTCTGGTTTGTTTTTAATCCAAATTGACTGCACAGTGCATTTGCGTATTCCATATCAAACTGTGGATAAAACCCGGCGCTCCAATGAAAGGCTTCTTTTACCCGCATTTTTTCGGGGTAAAGATTCAATTCCGTCATGCAGTACATTTTAGAAAGAGCCCGGTCGTTTTCAATCGCCTGCTCACCGTCAACAAGGATTTCGCCGTTGGTTGGGAACATTTTACCCGTAATTAGATTTAAAAGCGTAGTTTTTCCCGCACCGTTGCGCCCCAACAGTCCGTAAATGTGATTTTCTTCAAAATTGACGTTCACATTTTTCAGCGCAGTCACATCGCTGAATGTCTTTGTAATATTATTGATTTCAATTTTGCTCATTGTCATAACCCCTCTCAATCATCTTGAAAATGTCATCTCTGCTCATATTCAGTTTTTTTGCTTCGCTTAAAAGTGTGGATACGTAACTGTCAAAAAAATCCTTTTTGCGTTTGCTGAGAATAATTTCTTTTGCACCGGGACAAACAAACATTCCCAGCCCTCTTTTCTTATAAACGATTCCGCTGTCTACCAGAAGGCTGATTCCCTTCAGTGCCGTTGCCGGATTTATTTTATAGTTTACCGAAAACTCAGTTGTGCTTGGAATTTGACTTTCCTCACTGAACGCACCTGCTAAAATGGCATCCTCAATTTTTTCTTCTATTTGCAAGTAGATAGGTTTTTCCTCTGCAAAAGTCATTTTTTCACCTCTCACTCAGTTAGTTAATTGGTTGCGTAACTAACTATATAACAATCATTGTATTCTGTCAAGTGAATTTTTAAAGAGTCATACTAAAATCCTATAAAAACAAGAAATCACGTTTTTATAGCGCGAAGCGCGTTGGATTTTAATTGGAGAGTAGTATCAAAAAGAATTTGTATATAGAACAAGCCGCACGCTTATCGAAACGTGCGGCTTGTTATTTGAACGGTGCCTATTACAGTGAATATAGGGAGGACCATACAATTTGGAACAGTTATTACATGCGATAGATGGGTAAATTTCCTTATAGCGGAAGCTTTCGCTTTGCGATTTCTGCATGAATCAGTTCCGCTAAGTCGTCCGTATCGGTGGCTCCCGAATCGAGGGTTAATTGATAATTTTCGGGATCCCCCCACTTTTTGCTGGTGTAGAGGTTATAGTAAACAGCTCTTTCTTTACTCTTTTTTACTATGTAGCTGGCAGCTTGTTCTGGCTCAATATGGTATTTTTGCATAATTCGATCCATACGGCAAAATTCATCGGCGTAAATGAAAATGTTAAAAATGTCTTTTTCGTCGCGCAGCACATAGTCGGCACAACATTCAACAAACACGCAGGAACCATTCTGAACCGCTTTTTTTATAATTTCCGCTCGAGTTGAAAATGGGATATCGTCAGATTGCGCCTCATTAGATTTTTTTTCATTCAGTCCGTCATTTTGTGCGATAAGGGCTAATAGTTTCCTGTCATAAAAAGGAATGTTTAACTTTTCCGCAAGCTTTTTGCCCGCTTCAAGTCCGCCGCTGCCATATTCTCTGGAAATTGTAATAACCGTTTTCATTTTCATCTACCTCATATTGTAATTTTGATTATTTGTTCGTGGAGCTTGAAGTGCTCTTGGCTGGATTTTTGACAATTGTAATCTCCACTCTTCGATTTTGGGCTCTTCCTTCCGGAGTATTATTAGATGCAATGGGAGAAAAATGTGCGAAGCCTTCAATAGAAAGCTTGTCCTCTGTTAGGCCGTAGCCGACAAAACTGTTCATCACGGTGATTGCGCGCTCAGTAGACAGCCGCCAGGACACTTGATCGCTTGCCACAGTATGCTCACCAACATCAGCAGTGTGTCCACTAATGGTAATAGAGTCCACACGACCGTAAACCTGCGCAATCGCCCGCTCTATTTCTTTTAGAACCGGAGTGCTGGCAGGCAACATTTGGGCACTGTCCGGCACAAACATTAAAGTATCTTTTAAATGAATTTTTACATAGGTATCTGAATTAACAAGACCGACTTGATTTTGAAGATTGTTTTTGTTTACATAATCTTCAAGAATAGTGTAAACTTCATCCAGTGCATCCGTGGTAACGACGGCTCCAGTAGTTTTGTTCGTTCCGTTTGCGGTTCCTGTTGTTTTTACGATTGTGGAACTGGTAGATGATGTATGCAGTGCATTGCTAAAATTTTCAGCCATCTTCGCCACTTTTTTCGCATCAATTGTACTCATGGAATAAAGGATAATAAACAGAGCGAGCAGTAGTGTAATCATATCGGAATAGGTAAGAAGCCATCTTTCACCGCCCTCATCATGTTCTTCGCCTTCTGATGAGCGTTTATGATTAGGCATATGTTATATCTCCTTAACTTTATTTCTCAATTCCCTCTTTGTACTTTTTGGCGCCGTGAGGAAATACCTGATAGTACACAGAAAGTTTGTTTTCAATGTTGCGGGACGCTTCCCCGCGGGCAATCATGCAAATTCCCTCCGTCATCATTTCTTTTATAATCTGCTGTCGCTTTAAAACACCTTTAAGCCGGCTGGCAAAAGGAAGATAAACAAGGTTGGCCAGAACTACACCATACAGTGTGGCAACAAAAGCAACACCGATTGAAGCCGTAAGGGCCGCCGCATCCGTCATGTTGGAAAGCACCTGAATCAGCCCCATGACAGTACCGATGACACCGAGCGTGGGGGAGAAGCCGGCGGCGCTTGTAAACACCGCTATTTCCATTTGCTTTTGCGCCGTGTAAGTGCGAATATCCGATTCAAGCGCGTACTGAATTTCATCCGAATTCTTCATGTCCAACGCAAGTATCATGCCTTCTTTTAGAATCAGGTAATCTTCATTTTTTAAATCCGAATCATTTAATAATTCTTGCAATTTTAACAGGCCTCCCTGTCGGCAGGTATCCGCCATGGTGATCATTTTAGTGATAACCAGAGTAGGATCACCGCTGGATTTATTGGAAAAGCTGTGCAGCAACGATTTCATTGCCGACGTAATATCTGTAAGCTTGGAAGACAACACCACAGCGCCTACTGTTCCTCCAAATACAATGATAAACGGGCTCAATAAAAAAAGAGAACTTAAAACTCCGTGTTCCAAAGTATAGCCAAGTATCAAAGACCCAAAAGCAACTACCAATCCTAAAATGACCGAAATATCCACACTTGTTCCCCCTTGTAGTAGATAAATATAGGAAACTGATTCGTAATATGAAAAGCAGTCACAGTACTCGTCAATCCGTCTATATTAACACATAATTTTACAAGTTTCAAACCCCGAACGACTTTAAAATCGCTTGTTATATGCATTTCGAATTTAATAATGTTATGTTCCTCTATATATCGGATGAATAGCGTAAAAATATAGAAAATTTTATCGTATTCAAAAAAATGTTAAATTCTAAAGTAATGTAAAATTAGCTTGACAATTAATGTAAAGCTAACTATACTGTAATTGCAAAGCGAAGTTTACATTGAGAGGTGGAGCCATGCATACAAAAATACAAGAACTACGTAAAATGAAGAAAATAACACAGGAGGAATTGGCGGCGGCTGTTGGCGTGAGCCGCCAGACCATCATTTCAATCGAAAATGGGAAGTATGTCGCTTCACTTATTCTCGCCTATAAAATTGCAAGATATTTTGATTCAACCATTGAAGAAATTTTTGATTTCACAGAGGGGGAAACCAATGGAAAAGTATAAAAAATCGCTGATTGATTCCTGCATTAAATTGGCAATATTAAGCGCTCTTTTAATTGTGGTATTTCTGATTTTTGGGACGACGCTTGTCATTCCTTCCTTACCCCAAATGGGGTATTCGAATAAAGATATGATCAGTATGACGGGTGGAGGCGTTATTGGGTTTGTAGCAGTGGAAATTTACGGCATAGTTTCGTGGCTGCACACAATTAAAAATCCCCAGAAGCTGAACGCGATGTATATCAAAACCAATGATGAGCGGGAACTGCTCATCCAGCAAAAAACCGGTTTTAGCACTTTTGTAATTGTTGTCTATCTTTTGTTAATGGCAGCGGTGATCAGCAGCCGAATAAATTCGGAAATCTGTTTTACCTTGTTCGTGGTTATAATTGCGATGATGGTGATTTATGGAGCGAGCAATCTCTATTACAGAAAGAAATTTTGACTTGACTTATTAATTCTTATAACGTATCATTGTGTTAATACAATGATGTGAATACAGGAGGGTGAACATGAATTTTCAAACTCAGGGGCTCACAAAAAGCTTCGGTGAAAAACAAGTGCTGCAAAATGTAGATTTGCAGACGCAAAGCGGCCGTGCACTCGGTTTGTTGGGACGTAACGGTGCCGGTAAAACTACGACCATACGCATTATCATGGGTGTATTTCCACCGGATAGCGGCAAGGTATTAATGGACGGTGAGCCGATTCACCGTCGGCGCATCAATATCGGATATCTGCCGGAGGAACGTGGGCTATACCCTAAAAAACCGATTTTGGAGCAGCTGCTCTATTTAGCTGAACTGCGCGGCGTAAGTGCGAAAAACGCAAAAGCATCCGCTGTCCGCTGGCTTGACCGGCTCGAGATGGGCGAATACATAAACAAAAGGCTTGATACGCTGAGCAAGGGCAATCAGCAAAAAATCCAGCTCGCGGCCACGCTGATTACCGACCCGGAGTTTGTGATCCTTGATGAACCCTTCTCCGGCCTTGACCCTGTCAACGCAATGATGCTCAAGGATGTGGTTAAGGAATTGATTGCACAGGGAAAAGTCGTATTGTTTTCGAGCCATCAAATGAATTATGTCGAGGAATTCTGTGACAGTATTGCAATTTTAAACAAAGGTAAAATTGTGATTTCCGGCGATATCAAGGAGATTAAACGTTCCTATGATCGCAGCAAGATTGTCGTTTCTTCCCCACAAAGGGAGAAAATCGACGCGTTCTGCCGCGAAAAGCTAACGGATATTGTTGTAAAAACGAGTGAACTTGGTGACTCGTTAAAAATAAAAATGAAGTCTGCCGACTGTAAGGGCGCCTTGATTTCAGCGCTTGCGGCACAGGAGTTTGATTTGGACGGCATCAGGGTCTTTGAACCGTCACTCAATGATATTTTTGTAGAATACACGGAGGACGCAATATGAAGCAGTTTTGGACAGTGTTTAAATTTGAATTTAAAAATTACGCCAAAAACAAGGCGTTTATCATTCTTACTCTTTTACTGGTCGTCGGTGTCGGAGTAGTACTTTCCATTCCGCGTATTCAGGCGGCCATCGGTTCCAAGAATGAACAGAGCGCGCCCACTGAGAAAACGGTGATTGCTTTAGCGGATAAAACCGGAACAGATGCCAATGCGACTGCCGCGTTTTTTGCGTCCGCAATGAAGGACACAGAATTCAAGGTAACGGATAAGAGCGTTGACGAACTGAAAAAGGCTGTTGACAACGATGAATACAGCAGTGCGATTGTTCTTAATTCTAACTTAAATTACACACATATCGTCAAAAATGTAGGAATGTACAACAGCTTTGACACGCAGTTTAATGAGATTCTGCTTGCAAAATATCGAAGTGAAACCCTTTCTAAATTAGGGGTTTCGCAAAATGACGCAAATAGCCTTTTAAGCGCGGCGGTGCAGGTTGACACGGTGCAAACGAGTTCCGGTAAGGATCAGATGCAGAATTTCTTCTACACTTATATTTTGATTTTTGCACTCTATATGGCTATTTTACTTTACGGCCAATTTGTCGCAACAAGTGTCGCAACGGAGAAAAGCAGCCGCGCAATGGAACTTTTAATCACTTCAACCGANNCTTGATGTTCGGTAAAGTACTCGGCGCGGGGTTGGCGGGACTTTCGCAATTTGTACTGATTTTCGGTTCGAGCTATCTATTTTACAATTTGAATAAAAGTTATTTTAAAGACATTTCCATTGTACAGTCGATTTTCAATATGCCTTTGTCTATTCTTCTGTATACCATTTTATTTTTTATCCTCGGCTTCTTTATCTACGCGTTTATGTACGGCGCGCTTGGTTCGCTCGTGAGCCGTATGGAGGAATTGAGCACCACCATTATGCCGGTTACCCTCGTGTTTATTATCGCTTTTATGATTGTTATGTTCAGCATGGGCAGCGGAAATGTGGATAATACGGCAATGAGGATTTGTTCGTTCATCCCGTTCACTTCTCCAATGGCCATGTTTGTGCGTATTGCAATGGGCGAAGTTGCGAACTGGGAAATTGCGGTTTCCGTGTGTATCCTGATTATTTCCACTATCGCGATTGGATACCTTGCCGCGGCAATCTACCGCATGGGCGTGTTGCTGTACGGAAAAGCGCCAAAACCTGCTGAAATCATCAAAATGTTAAAGAAAAGCAAATCAATTTAATCATATCAATTGGTAGAGAAAAACAGCAGGGGATGTTAAAATGCTGACAAAGAAGGATTTAATTGATTATTGCCTGACTTTCCCGGGCGCTTACGAGGACTATCCCTTTGATAAGGATTCCGCCGCGGCAAACGCATGGACGGTTATGCGCCACAGCAAAAGCAAAAAGAGTTTTGCGTTTATTTTTGAACGCGGCGGTTTTATAAATATCAATCTAAAGTGCGAGCCGATGCAGGCCGACTTTCTGCGGAGCGTTTACCACAGCGTGATTCCGGCATATCATATGAATAAAGTACACTGGAACGGAATTATTGTTGACGGCAGTATCCCCGATGAGGAAATTTTTAACTGGATTCAAAACAGCTATGATATCACTAAGCCTAAAAACAAAGTAAAAATAAATATGAATAATGCTTGACATTTGGCTGCATTTTGCATATAATAACTGACAAAGAGAATAAGAAACCACAAACCGATGATTAAGAGTAGTAAGCAGGCATCACATTCACATAGAGAGCCGCAGGCGGTGAAATTGCGACGGAGTGCAGCAGGCTGAATGGACTTATGAGGGCAAAACGAAAAGCGGAGCAAATGGCTTGCTTAGTAGCTTTTGACGGGAACTTCACCCGTTAGCAAGGAAGCGTACATAAAAGTGTATGGAATAAGAGGGCGATTTTTCGCCAATTTGGGTGGTACCGCAGGAGTGAATGCTCTTGTCCCTGATTTTTCAGGGGCAAGGGCTTTTTTTATACCGTTTTTTAAAATTTAAGCTCAGGAGTGAAGACGATGACAGAGTACATACTGCGATGGCGAGGCTATTCACACGAACCATATCAAAATCAACACAACTTCACTTTTAGGAGGAAATTATTATGAAAAACAAAATGAAAAAAATAGCGGCTGTTCTTACGGCGATTGCTTTGGCGGCTTCCTTTACGGCCTGTTCCAATACGGCTTCTTCTTCCACAAGCACGACCGGTTCCGCGGCGGCTCAAAGCACAGCGGCGAAAAATTTTAAAATCGGTGTCATCCAGTACGCGACGCACCCTTCGCTCGACAATTGCTACAACGGTTTTAAAGCCGGGTTGGAGGAAGCGGGGTACAAGGACGGCAGCAATATTACCATCGACTTTCAAAACGCGCAGGGCGATAATTCCAACGGCGACTTGATTGCAAAAAATATGGTTTCAAAAAAATATGATCTTATCATGGGAATTGCAACTCCTGCCGCGATGTCAGCTTATTCTGCGGCGAAAAGCACTGATATTCCGGTTGTGTTTACCGCCGTTTCCGACGCGGTTGAAGCGCTGGAANNACCGACGCGGTTGCGGCTGGTATTGTAAAGTCAAACGAAAAGCCGGGCGTCAATTGCACGGGCTCCTCCGATGTGCTTCCACTGGAGCAGCAGATGAAAATGATTCGCGCTTTTCTGCCCAATGCGAAAAAAATCGGCATTTTGTATACGACAAGTGAGCCGAACTCTGTTTCTCAGCTTGCTCAGTTTAAGGCACTCGCTCCCAAATACAATTTTGAAATTGTCGATGTCGGCGTGACCAACGCTTNNTAATTTTACCGATAATAATGTGGTGGATAATCTTTCCACTGTTCTGAAAGCGACAAACAGCGCAAAAATTCCGGTCTTCGGCTCGGAGGAAGAACAGGTCAAAAATGGTTGTCTTGCATCTCAAAGCATCGATTACGTTGCGCTTGGCAAGGAAACCGGGAAAATAGCTGCACAAATTCTAAAGGGAGAGGCAAAGGCCTCCGATATACCGGTTTATATGGTGAAAGACTGCACTCCGGTATACAATAAGGCAGTCATGGAAAAGCTTGGTTTGACCCTGCCATCCGAGTATTCCAGTGCAACTGCGGTAACAAAATAATACTAAAATCTTATAAAAACGTGGAATCACATTTTTATAG
>DDHX01000064.1:148586-151782 GCA_002338255.1 Ruminococcaceae bacterium UBA1865
CTGTGTAACGGGGTTCCTGCACGTGAAGCTTGGTATTACGGATTTGCTTTCCGGTATTCTTGTGATGATCAGCCTGTGGAGTATCAACCTTGTTGTTACAGGCGGTAAAGCGGTTCTGCCATTTTATGATAAGAATACGATTTTCAATTCCGGTTTTTCCGGCTTTTTAACCGAGAAAGTTCCAGAGGATTACCGAGTGCTGATTATCGTCGTGGTGTGCTGTGTCCTCGTAAAGCTCATCGTGGATTTGTATTTGAAGACGAAATCCGGCCTTTTGCTTCGCGCCTCCGGCGACAATGCGCAGTATGTCACCTCGCTCGGGAAAGATCCCGGAAGGATGAAAATTATTGGCCTTGCAATCGGGAACGGCTGCACGGCGCTTGCCGGCTGTATTCTGAGCCAGCAGGCGGAGTCGGCCAATGTATCGAGCGGTGTCGGTATGGTGGTCATGGCGCTCGCGTCAGTTATCATCNNTACCAATATCTTTAAAAAAGTAAAATTTGTGAAAGCGACTACGGCGGTTGTTTTCGGTGCAATCCTCTACAAGGCGTGTCTTGTGATTGCCATGCAGTTAGGTTTGCCCACCAATTTACTGAAGCTTTTAATGGCAGTGATTTTCACCATAGCGCTGGTGTCCAACAATCTGTTTGCGGGCAGGAGGAAAAAACAAAATGTCAACCCAACTCAAATCTGAAACAGGGGAAAGCTTTGTTGCCCTGCGGCATATCAATAAGACCTTTAACTGCGATTCTGTCAATGAGGTTGTTTTGTTTACCGATTTTAATATGGAAATTCAAAAGGGGCAGTATGTTTCGGTTGTCGGCAGCAACGGTTCCGGCAAGACAACTATTTTGAATATTCTTTGCGGCAGTATTCCCATTGACAGCGGCAGCGTACTGGTAAACGGAAAAGAAATCAGCGGCCAAAAGGAATACCGGCATTCCAAATTCATTGGCCGCGTTTTTCAGGATCCGGCAAAAGGTACCTGCCCGGAGCTGACTATCCTTGAAAACATGGCTCTCGCCGACAATAAAGGCAAAAGCTTTGGCTTGAATATCGGCGTGAACAAAAGGCGGATAGATAATTACCGCACTCAGCTTGAACTTTTGAAGCTTGGGTTAGAGGATAAACTGAACTTGCCCGTAGCAAGTCTTTCCGGCGGCCAGCGGCAGGCACTTGCACTCTTAATTTCCACGATGACGCCGATTGATCTGTTGATTTTAGATGAGCACACGGCGGCGCTTGACCCGCGTTCCAGCGAGAACGTGATGGAACTGACTGAGCATATTGTCCGTGAAAAAAAGCTCACAACGCTGATGGTGACGCACAATTTAAAGTTTGCCGTCGGTTATGGTGACAGGCTCGTTATGATGCACCGCGGCAATATCGTAATTGATGCGGCGGGTGAAGACAAAGCCGCCCTTCATACAAAGGATCTGACTGAAAAGTTTAACGAAATCAGTATTGAAGACGGAAACTGATTTTGCATGAGACGAGTTTTGTGCTTGTTTTAAGCGCAAAATAAGCACGGCGTAGCCGGGCATTCTCCAATTGAAATATTACGTTTTAATTGGAGAGCAGTATGAAACGCAAATACAGCATACTATAAGAACGAAGGCTCGCCACATTTGTGACGAGCCTTCGTTGGGCTTTGTTTATTTAATTGATTTATATCAGCAAGCTCATCACGAGGCGCTTCAAAGGCCGGAACAGTCATTGGACAAACACTGGGTTTTAATTTCTTCCATTACGTCCTTCAATGTGGTGCCGGTCAAAACTTTGTTCACATTTTGATCAATTGTCTCCCAAACATTGCGGTTCAAAAAGCTGCGGATTTTTGTTTCGTCGCCGACACTGTCGTAAACAGACATATCACCCTCAAGCACGGATAGAATATTCAGCAGGCTTATTTCGTCAGCGGGTCTTGACAGAACATAACCGCCCTGCGCACCGGCAATACCGGTCACAAGCCCTGCACGCTTTAAATACGCAAAAATACTCTCAAGATAGTTGAGCGACAAATCCTGCCGTTCGGAAATGCTCGCCAGTGGCACGTACCCTTCATCGCAATGAATCGCTAAATCAATCATGGCACGCAGTCCGTATCTGCCCTTAGTTGATATTTTCATTCTTCACATCTCCGTTTTCAGCAATAAAGCGGTTCTTTAGTATTGTTAGCGTCAGATGATCGGCCGTGTNNCTCGACCGAGCCTTGCTTGTGCAGGCGGAAAGGTTTTCCACGCACCCAACCGGCACCAGGTTGCCGTCAATCGCCCGGATAATTGAACCGACAGTGATATCATTTTCCGGGTGACCGAAGATGAATCCGCCTTTTGCACCGCGCACCGGCGAAAGAAGCCCGGCTTTTTTTAACTTGAAAAATATTTGTTCCATATATGCCGCCGAAACAGAAATACCCGCGGCGGTTTCTTTTACACTCATCGGCCTGTCCGTGCCGTAAACCGCCATATAGAGCAGGCCTTCAAGCGCGTAGCGGCTTTTTGTTGAAAGTTTCATTCTTGTACTCCTTCTGCTGCCAATCTATATTTTATCTAAATAATATCATACTATGTTTAAAAAAATCTTGCAATATAAATATTACTTTTCCTATTGACTTTGTAATATATAAGAGATATAATAGCATCAATTCAAATACATTACTAAATAGATAGGAATTATATGAATTATGGAGGCGCTTTCATGGATGCATTATTTTTTCTTAGAGCGGAGCGTAATGTTTATTGTCCAAGTTTACAGATGAGGCGTTGTTGTGCTTAGATAAAACGATTATTATAAAATTATTTTTAAGGAGAGATTGTAATGACAATTGCAAAAACTTTAACAGAATTAATTGGAAACACACCCCTCTTGGAGCTTTCAAATTATGAAAAGGCTCAGGAACTTGAAGCGACCGTGGTAGGTAAGTTGGAATATTTTAACCCGCTTTCTTCGGTAAAGGACAGGATTGGTTACGCGCTCATTAAGGACGCGGAGGATAAAGGCTTAATCAACAAGGACACTACTATTATTGAGCCAACAAGTGGGAACACCGGCGTTGGTCTTGCGTTTGTCGCGGCTGCAAGAGGCTATCGGATTATTCTGACAATGCCCGAGACGATGAGCATTGAGCGCCGCAGGCTTGTTGCCGCTTTGGGCGCAGAGCTTGTTTTGACCGAAGGCGCCAAGGGTATGAAGG
>DDHX01000064.1:151804-204955 GCA_002338255.1 Ruminococcaceae bacterium UBA1865
ACGACCGGTCCTGAAATCTGGAGAGATACAGACGGCAAGGTCGACATTTTTGTCGCCGGTATCGGCACAGGCGGCACAGTTACCGGTGTGGGTGAGGCTTTGAAAGCAAAAAATCCCAATATTAAGATTGTCGGTGTTGAACCGGCGGCTTCCCCGGTCATCAGTGAAGGCAAATCGGGTCCGCATAAAATTCAGGGTATCGGCGCTNNGGGTTTATTCCGGACACCCTCAATACCTCTATTTTGGATGAAGTGATTACAGTAGCAAACGAAGACGCTTTCGCCACAACCAAAACGCTTGCCGGCAGTGACGGACTATTGGTCGGTATTTCTTCGGGGGCGGCCGTGTTTGCGGCAACAGAGCTTGCAAAACGACCGGAAAACAAGGGGAAACTAATCGTTGCCCTTCTCCCCGATACCGGTGAGCGCTACCTTTCAACCGGCGTGTTTGACTGATTTTTCCACTTCCATATAATATACGCAGAAAACCGCGACAGATTTCATTCGTCTGCCGCGGTTTTCTGCGTTTGTTTCTCTAATACTAATCTTCAATTAAAAAGATGACGCTTTTAATTGAAGAACGCCCGGCTGCGCCGAGCTTTGTTTAGCGCCAATAAGCGCAAAACCCGTCTCATGCAAAATCCAATGCGCTTCACGCTATAAAAAGGTTGATCAACCTTTTTAATGGATTTTAGTATAAATTAGAATTATCAAAAAAAATCACGAATCCATCACATTCGTACTATAAAATACAGTATAATAAGACAATAGAGTTGAATAAGCGGGAGGGTAATGGTATGTACAATATTTTAGTGGTGGATGACGAGGAGAAAATCAGGGAACTGATTAAAAAATATGCTATATTCGAGGGACACACAATTGCGGAGGCGGGCGATGGAATGGAAGCGGTTGCGCTTTGCCGCATCCATCCCAATGATTTTGATATTATTTTGATGGACGTGATGATGCCGGAACTGGATGGATTTTCCGCGGTAAAGGAAATACGTAAGTATACTGCAACGCCCGTTCTGATGCTGAGTGCGCGCGGCGAGGAGTACGACAGGATACATGGATTTGAATTAGGTATTGATGACTATGTGGTCAAACCGTTTTCGCCCAAGGAGCTCATGATGCGTATTCACGCGATTATCAAACGTTCCAATCCCGGAAATGGAGAAGCGGTGAAGGATGTTCAGCGCTTTGAGGGACTTATTATTGATTTTACAGGTCGCATTGTAACGGTGGATGGCGAAAAAGTTGACCTTTCGCCCAAAGAATATGACTTGCTTTTTTATCTTGCAAACAATAAAAACATTGCACTGACACGAGAAAAGTTAATTACCAATGTGTGGGGCTATGATTTTTACGGCGATGACCGCACGCTGGACACGCACATTAAACTTCTTCGCAAAAGTTTAAAAGACTACAGTAAATTTATTGTGACATTAAGAGGGGTGGGATACCGCTTTGAAGTTGAAAGAACGATTTAAGCGTATTAGCATAAAGTGGCGTATTTTTGCCTATTTTGCCGCTTTTACCGTGGTTATTCTGATTTTGCTTTGGGTGTTTCAAGTCGTTCTTCTTGACTATTTTTATAAGGCAATTAAAATTAACGAAATCAAAAGTTCATCCCAGACCATTATTCAAAATATTGATTCGGAAAATTTAGATACCACACTTCAGAATATTTCCCAAAACGGGCAGCTGAGCATTATCATCTGCACGGAACAGGGAAGGATAACGAATAGTGAAATCGCTTCACCTTACAACATTATCCGGCTGAACGCCTATGACCTTGCGCACAATTTTTCTGTAACAGAGGCATCGGGCGGTACGTATTTTAAGCAATTTTCACGCAGTGAATTATTGGCACTGCAACCGCAGGAAACAGTTCCGAACAGGCAGCGCTCGGAACCGCGGGATGGCGGGATGGACATCATTATCTACGCGCGCACCGCGGCCAAATCGGATGGAACAAAAGTAATGGTTTTGCTCAACTCTACCATTTCCCCTGATGATGCCACTGTCAATACGCTGCGCGTACAGTTGGTGTGCATTACGGTCGTTATGCTGATTTTGTCCTTGCTGCTGGCGCTGTTCCTTTCCAAACGAATTTCCAAACCGATTATCAAAATCAACTCCTCGGCAAAAATTCTTGGCACCGGAAATTACAACGTGATGTTTGATGAATCGGGATACAAGGAGATTTCGGAGCTTGGCCAAACGTTGAATTATGCGGCAAAAGAATTGTCAAAAACCGAAGCGCTGCAACGTGATTTAATTGCCAATATTTCGCATGACCTGCGTACCCCGCTCACGATGATTACGGGTTATAGCGAGGTTATGCGTGACCTGCCGGGTGAAAATACGCCTGAGAATGTGCAGATTATCATTGATGAAGCAACTCGGCTGACCACACTTGTTAACGATGTTCTTGACATTTCCAAATTGCAGTCGGGCACGCAGCCGATGAACAGAACGGATTTTAATTTGACGGAAAGCATCCGTGTTATTTTAGAGCGTTATACAAAGCTGACGGATTACAACATTACGCTTGAAGCCGATGAAGACATAATGGTCAACGCCGACGAGCTGAAAATATCACAGGTCGTTTATAATCTGGTCAACAATGCGATTACCTATACCGGCGCCGACAAGAGAGTGGAAATTACGCAGCTTGTCACCGACGGCAAAGTGAAAATTTCCGTGCGTGACACCGGAGAGGGAATTGCGCAGGATAAGTTAAATGATATTTGGGATCGCTACTATAAGGTGGACAAGGCGCACAAACGCGCGCAAATTGGCACCGGACTCGGCCTTTCTATCGTGAAATCCATCCTCGATATGCATGGCGGTGCCTATGGTGTGCAAAGCCAGGAAGGCAGCGGAAGTATATTTTGGTTTGAGTTAAGCATTCTATAATTTGGGAGCGGAGAAATCCGCTCCTTTTGCACATCCATTTTCTGTGGTATAATAAAAATAAATGGAGGCGATTGGATGAATATTACGGTCATTGGCTGCGGAAGATGGGGCAGCTTCTTGGCATGGTACTTAAATAAGTTAAATCACGACGTTACCCTCTACGGCCGCGAAAATTCAAAAAAATTAAAGCAGTTTCAGTTGGAGCGTACCAACGGACTTGTCACTTTAGACGATAAAATCCAACTTCTCAGCGATCTTGGCAAAGCCGTTTCTTCGGCTGATATCCTTGTGATTTCAATCGGCGTGCAAAATTTTCGCACGCTTATGGAGCAGCTGGCAACGTTCAATTTGAGCGGTAAGGTCATTGTGCTCTGCATGAAAGGAATTGAAGCGGATACCGGAAAACGCCTGACACAAATTGTGGAAGAATATGCACCGAAAGTTCCTGCCGCCATTTGGGTCGGACCGGGGCATGTACAGAATTTCACACGCGGAATTCCAAACTGTATGGTTATCGACAGCAAAAGCATGGAAATTAAAGAGTATCTTGTCAAGGCGTTCTCCAGCGACTTGATTCGTTTCTATTACGGTACCGATTTGCTCGGTAATGAGGTCGGCGCAGCTGCAAAGAACGTAATCGGCATTGCGGGTGGGATGCTCGACGGGCTGAACCGGACTGCGCTGAAAGGCGCGCTGATGTCGCGCGGCACAAGGGAAATTGCGCGTTTAATTCAGGCTATGGGTGGCAATGAAATTACCGCCTACGGGTTGAGCCACCTCGGTGAT
Organism: Ruminococcaceae bacterium UBA1865; assembly: GCA_002338255.1. Lineage (GTDB taxonomy): Bacteria > Bacillota > Clostridia > Oscillospirales > Acutalibacteraceae > Caproiciproducens. The sequence goes on from DDHX01000064.1 coordinate 155,512, forward strand.
TATGAGGCCACAGTCTTTTCTGAGTTCAGCCATAACCGTAAGTTCGGGGAATTGTTCGTAAAGGGTGAGAACTACGGCGAGCTGGCCGAGGGTGCGGCGACCACGACTGCGCTGCTGCGCTTGGGTGAACAGTACAAAGTGGAACTGCCCATCTGCAAAGCGGTTGACGCAGTGATCCACGGCGGCGAAGACCCCAAAACGGTGTTGTCCGACTTGTTTCTGCGCAGTTTGAAAATGGAATTTTGAGTTGACAAATTCAAGGGATACCCCTACAATAAAGCTATTTCATAATGATTTAAAATTTTTATAAAGGATGATTTATAATGAGCAAAGAAAATTGTACACATGACTGCGATTCCTGCGGCGAAAACTGTTCCTCCCGCGAGGCAGATCCCACCGATTTTATTGTAAAACCAAATTCACTGAGTAAAATTAAAAAGGTAATTGGTGTTGTCAGCGGAAAAGGCGGCGTTGGAAAGAGCATGGTTACTTCCATGCTGGCCGTGATTCTGAACCGCCGCGGCAGCCACACGGCTGTTCTTGACGCGGATATTACAGGGCCGTCTATTCCAAAGGCTTTTGGGCTTAAACAAAAGGCCGTGGGCTCAGAACTCGGTTTACTGCCGGTTCAAACAAAAACCGGAATCGACATTATGTCCGTCAACCTGCTGCTTGATGACGAAAGCGCACCGGTCGTTTGGCGTGGCCCGATTATTGCCAACACCGTCAAACAGTTCTGGACAGACGTCATTTGGAATGATGTGGATTATATGTTTGTCGATATGCCGCCGGGCACCGGCGACGTACCTCTGACCGTGTTCCAGTCCATTCCGCTCGATGGCATTATTATCGTCACCTCTCCGCAGGAATTGGTTTCCATGATTGTTTCCAAAGCGGTCAACATGGCAAAGATGATGAATGTGCCGATTATCGGTATCGTTGAGAATATGAGCTTTGTCAAATGCCCGGATTGCGGCAAGATAATCAATGTGTTCGGTGAAAGCCATCTGGAACAGACCGCCGAAAAATTCGGATTAAAAGTGTTGGGTAAATGCCCGATTGATCCGGAAGTCGGTAAAAACTTTGACGCCGGGCTTGCCGAACTTGCAAATGCACCTTGGCTTGACGCTGCCGCAGACGCGGTGGAAAAACAATAAAAAATTAATAAAACGAATGATTTTGGAGCAGTTTTTGTACTGCTCCTTTTTATTTTCATAAATTTCCAGATAACGGTAAAAATATGGATACAATGTAAACAATCCATGAAACATCGAAAATTGACTTGATTTTTCAAACAAATTGCGTATAATAATATTTCATGTAGTTAAATATTAATAATGTACAATATTAATGTACGCAACGAAGAAAGGAGAGTATATGGAACAAACGGAAAAAGATAAGTTGTTAGAGGCTTTGCACAGTCTGAAAAGGACGCAAACATGGCTTTCCCCCTTGGGCGGCGTTTCACGGGGTGAGTATATCACATTGCACATGATCTATCATCTTTCAAAAAATGCAGATGAAAACGAATCCGGAACAAAAATAACCGACCTTAGCAAGGCAGTGCAAATGAGCCGGCCTGCTGTTTCACAAATGTTGAATTGCCTTGAAAAAAAAGGATTGATCGAGCGCATGATGGCGAAAACTGACCGCCGCGTTGTCTATGCAAAATTGACGCAAGCCGGTGAGGAACAGCTTGAAAAAGCTCATTATCAATTTCATTACTGGTTCGATGAGATTGTTGAAGAATTGGGTGCGGAGGATACCGCGGAGCTTGTTAGGCTGATCAATAAGCTGCATGCCATTACGGAGCATCTGCAGGAACACAACTAATTTACCATTTTATGTTTTTGAAAGGATCATATAACATGATAAAACTGGCAAAATACTTAAAACCCTTTGCGCTTGTTCTTTTGGTTTCCATTGCCCTGCTGTTCGGGCAGGCAATGGCCGACTTGAACTTGCCGAATTATATGTCGGAAATTGTCAACGTCGGCATTCAGCAAAATGGCATTGAAAATGCTGCGCCCGAAGCAATCAGTGCCAAGGGTCTTACTTTTATGAAAAATTTTATGACCGATGAACAAAAGAAAACCATTGAGAGCAGCTACACACTACTGTCATTTTCCGCTACTGGTTCGGAGCACGACAGCTATGTAAAGCAATATCCTCTGTTAAAGACGGAGGATATCTATGTGCGTGGAAATGTGGACAGTACCGCATTGACCGGGCTCGACAAGACCTTTGGAGAAGCCACATGGACCTTTATCAATACGATGAAGACACTTGCGAAGCAGTCCGGCAAGAGCCTGACAACTGCGACAGGAGGGCAGACAAATGTGTCGGAAGTGGATTTTTCAAAAGTCTATGCCCTTGAGCCGATGTTGAAAAAAATGCCTGCGAGTGTGTTGGACGACGCGCGTAAGGAAGCGCTGAAAAATTCCGATTCCATGCTTCTACAAAGCGGTGCGGCGATGTGCCAGAGTTTTTACCGTGAACTTGGCATGAATATCGGAAATATTCAAACCGCCTTTATTCTTAAAAAAGGGCTGTGGATGCTTTTAATCGCTCTTGCAGGCGGTGCTGCGGCTGTGCTGGTGGGTTTCTTCGCCGCAAGAGTCAGCGCTGGAATTGCGCGTGATCTGCGCCGGGATGTGTTTGAAAAAGTGGAAAGCTTTTCAAGCCATGAGTTTGACCAATACTCCACAGCTTCGCTGATTACACGTACCACCAACGATGTTACTCAGGTGCAAATGCTGGTGATGCTGGGTATCCGTATCATGTGTTACGCTCCAATTCTGGGTATCGGCGGCATCATTATGGCGCTTCGCAAATCGATATCCATGAGCTGGATTATCGCATTGGCTTGTGTTGTGCTGATTGGAATGATTGCTGTTATATTCAGCATTGCGATCCCGAAATTTAAAATCATGCAACAACTGATTGACCGGTTAAATCTGGTATCTCGTGAAAATTTAAATGGTCTGATGGTCATCCGTGCGTTTGGTACGCAGGAATTTGAAGAAGACCGTTTTGATGAATCAAACAAAGACCTTACCAAAAATTCGTTGTTTGTAAACCGTGTTATGGTATTTATGATGCCGGCAATGATGCTCATTATGAACGCCGCCACGCTCTTAATCGTTTGGGTCGGGGCGCATCAAATTGCTGACTCCGCCATGCAGGTGGGTGATATGATGGCGTTCATGCAGTACGCGATGCAGATTATTATGAGTTTCCTGATGATATCGATGATGTTTATCATGGTTCCGCGTGCAGCTGTTTCCGGCAACCGTATCTCCGAAGTGCTTTCAGTGAAACCCACAATAATAGACCCGAAAACACAAAAAGAATTTGTGAAAGATAAAATTGGCTATGTTGAGTTTAAAGATGTCAGTCTTCGTTACGACGGTGCGAATGAAGACGCGATCGAGCATATCACTTTTACAGCAAAACCGGGCCAGACGACTGCTTTTATCGGCTCGACCGGTTCTGGTAAATCAACCTTAATCAATTTGATTCCGCGTTTTTACGACGTTACCTCCGGCGAGGTACTCGTAAACGGCGTGAATGTAAAAGATGTTGAGCAGCACGAACTGCGAACTCAAATCGGCTATGTGCCGCAAAAAGGAATCCTGATTTCCGGTACCATCGCTTCCAATCTGCGCTACGGCGATAAAAATGCCAGCGATGAAGAAATCAAAACAGCCGCGACGGTTGCTCAGGCTATGGAATTTATTGATGAGGAATCGGACGGTTTTCAGTCAGAAATCGCTCAGGCAGGCACCAATGTGTCCGGTGGGCAAAAGCAGCGCCTTTCTATTGCGCGTGCGTTAGTCAAAAAACCTCCAATTTATATTTTTGACGACAGCTTTTCCGCACTTGATTTTAAAACAGACGCAACCTTGCGCCATGCATTGAAAAAACACACAGGTGACAGCACTGTCCTAATCGTTGCCCAGCGTGTCAGTACCATTATGGGTGCAGAACAAATTATTGTGCTTGATGAAGGTAAAATTATGGGTATAGGTACACATCGGGAGCTTTTGGAAAATTGCCCGACTTATTATGAAATTGCTTCATCACAGCTTTCAAAGGAGGAATTAGCATGAGTAAGACACCCTCCGAAACACGCAGACCAATGCGTGGACCAGGTGCAGGCCATGGTCCCGGCGCTATGATGATGAGTGGTGAAAAAGCCAAAGATTTTAAAGGAACTTTTAAAAAGCTGATTCACTACATGAGCCGGTATAAAATCTCAATGCTTATTGTATTCTTTTTTGCAATTGCCTCAACGATATTTTCCATTGTGGGGCCGAAGATTTTAGGAAAAGTAACAACCTCGCTTTTTACAGGGTTGATGAATCAGATTACAGGAACGGGCAAGGGAATTGATTTCGGCTATATTGGGAACATCATGATATGGCTTTCCGCACTTTATATAATTAGTGCGCTGTTCACCTATATTCAGGGCTATGTCATGACCGGTGTATCCATGAAAGTTACTTACAACCTACGCCGCGAAATAGCCGCGAAAATTCAAAAACTTCCGTTTCAATATTATGATACGACCAGTAACGGCGAGGTGCTTTCGCACATTACCAATGATGTTGACGCAATCAGTCAAAGTCTGAATCAAAGCGTTACTCAGATTATTACTTCGGTTGCGACCATCATTGGCATCTTGATCATGATGTTTTCCATCAGCTGGCAAATGACGCTGGTTGCACTGTGCATTATACCGATTTCCATGGGATTTATCGTGATGATCGTAAAAAAATCTCAAAAGCACTTTAAGGCGCAGCAGGAATATCTTGGTCATGTAAATGGCCATGTTGAAGAAATGTATGCGAGTCATGTTGTTGTGAAAGCATTCAACGGTGAAGAGGATTCCGCTAACACCTTCAACGGTTATAATGAGACGCTTTTTTCCTCCGCATGGAAAAGTCAGTTCCTTTCCGGAATGATGATGCCGGTTATGAGTTTTATCGGAAATCTCGGCTATGTTGCGGTATGCGTTTTAGGTGGATATCTTGCTGCAAACGGCAGAATCTCTGTGGGCGATATTCAGGCGTTTATCCAGTATGTCCGCCAGTTTACGCAGCCGCTTACCCAGGTAGCCAATATTTCTAATGTTTTACAGCAGACTACCGCAGCGGCGGAACGTGTTTTTGCATTCCTTGATCTTCCGGAAGAAGTGGCGGAAAGTAAAACGCCTATTTGTATCAACACGAGCTCCGAGCCGGATACGGAGTTGAACGTCCACATTCAAGGCAGTGTGCAGTTTGCACATGTCCACTTTGGATATAATCCGGATAAAATCATCATCAATGATTTTTCGACCAGCATTAAACCGGGTCAAAAGATTGCCATTGTTGGTCCTACGGGCGCGGGAAAAACCACGATTGTTAAACTTCTAATGCGTTTTTACGATGTCAGTCAAGGTGCGATTTTGGTTGATGGCTACGACATCCGCGATTTTGCGCGCAACGATTTGCGCTCGCTGTTTGGTATGGTGTTACAGGATACATGGCTTTATAACGCCAGCATCGCTGACAATATCCGTTATGGAAAACTCAATGCCAGTGAAGAGGAAGTAATCGCTGCGGCGAAGGCCGCACAAGTTGACCATTTTGTCCGTACCTTGCCGGATGGCTATCAGATGGTACTGAATGAGGAAGTCAGCAATGTTTCACAGGGACAGAAACAGCTTTTGACCATTGCGCGCGCCATCCTTGCAGACCCGCAGATTTTGATTCTTGATGAGGCGACCAGCAGCGTCGATACCCGCACGGAAATACTAATCCAAAAGGCAATGGATAACCTGATGAAGGGCCGCACAAGCTTTGTAATTGCCCACCGTCTTTCCACAATCCGTGACGCCGACTTGATTTTGGTTATGCGTGACGGGGACATTGTTGAACAGGGCAGCCACGACGATTTAATCGGCAAGAACGGTTTCTACGCAAATCTGTACAACAGCCAGTTTGAAAAGCCCAATTTGCTTGGTGCTAACTCATAGAAATTACACGTAATAAAAAGGGACCACCACTGGCTCGACCAGCAGTGGTCCCTTTTTCAATAGTGCCAAACGCACCTGACCAGCACCAAATTAACAATCATGATTAGTATTACCAATTGACATATTATACAGTTTTGTTTGATATAAATTTTCGTGTATTTTGGCAAGAGCCTTCCAAAGTTTGCTTCTCTTTTAACGACTATCCCACAGAGCGTAATCGGTGGTGCAACAATTTCCGTATTTGCCATGATTACAATGACAGGGATTAAAATGATTTCTTCGACTAACCTTACTCCTCGCAACACAGCCGTGGTTGGGCTTTCAGTTGCTCTTGGTGTTGGCGTAACACAGGTACCAGGGTGCCTTGCACAGTTTCCAGCTTGGGTGGCAACTGTATTTGGCAGCTCATCGGTTGTTATTGCAACAATTATGGCAATTTTTCTCAATCTTATTTTGCCAAAAGATGAAGTTACAACAAAATAAATTGAAGACGTACGAAACCCGGTAAAAGTTTATTACTTAATGCAATCTATATTACAACAAATCCCCTGCACCTCTGATAAAGAGATGCAGGGGATTTGATTGTATTACGAACCCCCCCCGGCTTTGCCGGGGGGTAACTATTTATGGCCATTGGGGGAACAAGTTAAAGGAATGTCGGATTCAACTTTCCCTCGGCTAATAGTGCCCCGCGCAATGATATTATTTTGTAAAACGTTTATATAAAGCGCCAAGTGACTTTTTCTCAATTCTCGAAACATAGGAACGTGCTTATTGTAAGTGATTGTCTCTAAGAAATCGCTTCCAACTGGCGGAAGCGGAAATGAATGATAATTTGTTTGTTTTCGGTCAGTTCTACGCGCTCAATCAGGCTGACAAGCAGTTCTTTGCTGCAATACGCGGTGTCAACAAAGCGCTTCACAAGCTTCTTTGCAATCTCCGCTTGCTTATCGGGAGAATAATCCGGCGTATCAATCTTCGAGAGCTTTTGTTCAAGCGCTGACCGTTCTTCTTTAACCTTCAGATAAATTCGTTCAAAATCCTTATCGTCCAGAAGGCCTGTCAGCTTATCCATGTACATCTTGTCGAGGTGAGCTGTCAGGCTTTCTATTTTATTCTGCAACGAGGCGATCTCATTTTCATGATTCTCCGCTTGCCGCGCTTCCTCCACCGCCTGTTCCGCCATCGGCATCAGCTGTTCTGTATGTAAATATTGTTCGCATACTTCCCGTACTTTTTGCAGTACCGCATTGGTCACAATTTCTTCCTTGATGGAGTGGCAGGTGCAAACACCGGCCTTCGTGAAGCGCTGATAGGTACGGCAGACAAAGTAAAGACAATCCTTACCTTCTGCGTTCGGACGGTTGATTACAGCCAACGGGTAACCGCATTCGTGGCAATAAATCAGACCCTTGAGCAGAAAATCGTAAGTACGTGAGCGGGTCGTTCTGCGGCTGTTCACCATACGCTGCACCTTGGTGAATATTTCAGGGTCGATAAGCGGTTCGTGCGTACCTTCAACAATAATCCAGTTTTCACGCGGCTGCCGAATCGTTTTTTTTGATTTGTAGCTGATCTTTTTACTGCGCCCCTGAACCATGTTGCCGATATACGTTTCGTTTTGCAGCATATCGGAAATTCGCTCGCTGCTCCACAGTCCGGCGTATGGTCCGATGCGTCCCTGATTTAGTCCGGCGTAAGACGCCGGTGTCGGAATTTTCTCGTCGTTGAGCTGAACCGCGATTTGCCGACAAGACAGTCCCGTGAGCGCCATATCAAAGATGCGCCGCACGACTGGTGCCGCTTCTTCGTCAATGATTATTTTATTTTTCCCATTCGGGTCCATTTTGTAGCCGTAACGGGGTTTTCCTCCGATAAATAATCCCTTGCGCTGTTTGTCGTGTTTGACACTCTTGATCTTTTTCGAGATGTCTTTAGCATACATATCATTCATGATCGCGCGGAACGGTGTGATATCGTTGGCCGTGCTCTCCACGCCCGTATCGATTCCGTCCAGCAGAGATATGTAGCGTACCCGGTTTTCCGGAAAATACCGTTCCATGTAATGCCCGGTCATGATATAGTCGCGGCCAAGACGGGAGAGGTCTTTGGTTATAACCATGTTCACTTTTTTTGCGTCGATATCGCCGATCAGACGCTTAAAATCTGGCCTGTCAAAGCTCGTGCCGGACCAGCCATCATCGATATAGGTGCCGTATACGGATAGCCGATGTTCCTTCACAAATTCATCCAGCAGGGACTTTTGATTGTTTACACTCTCCGACGGTCCTTCGTTTTCATCCTCCTTCGACAGCCTGATATACAGGCCCACCTGATAATCCATGGGGTTGCTTATTTCCAAGTACATTTTGCGCCTCCGAAAATAAGCGGCCATTCATCATGAATATCATACATGTGATGTCGCCGGAATTGCAAGTTTGCGGTCATCCCGCATAAGCTCCCGCTGAAGGAAAAGGCGAAAAGAACGGGACAGTATTTGACAAGCTGTCTCGCCTTTGTCTGGAAAGATACACGTCACTGTTACTTCAGGTTTACTCATAAATCTGCTCCCCTTTATGCTGCGATAGTAAAAGATATGCAAATCAGTGTAATTTTTGCCTGTCCATCGAAAAAGAAAATCTCAATCGCAAAATTAGTTCGAATAGATTTTATTCCGCTTGCTCTTGTGCCATGGCTTTTTACTTCAGAACAGGCTGATAATATCAAAGCAACCGCACTGTTTCATTTGATTCACTCTAATGGGCGACGCTGTGAGTTACAGCGCGGCTGTCACTTTGTTTTGACTCACTTTTTAGGCTTGCCGGATGAACAGGCGGCGTACCTGTTACCATAGGAATCGCACCTCCCCCCATGATGATGGCGGGCCGTTCTCATTGCCTGCGACGGCTCACGACCTGTTTGGCCGTTTCAACGCTCGGGCTGTGACGGAACGGAAGTATCATTACATACAGATCATTGCCTTAGAGCCACCCGTGTCCGTTGGACGTTGCTCTGCTTGTGGCGCTGGTGTTTTTCGCTCCCTTTCCATTATGCTGAAATCAATCACGTGAGGAAAGATCGTGGCGCACCCGCCGCCCAGCTCCCTGCATGCCGCTGCTTGCGGTATGTATCCGGCTTCCAGTGTTCTATTTTCAATGTGCATTCCGCAGATGACGTTAGCGGTTCTCTTCGCTCTTTTGACCGATAAATAGCAGAACCAGCGCAAAAGGCACCAAGCAGAGAATGAAGGGCACTATTTGGCCGTACATCAGAAACTCCACGAGAAATCCATACAACGCCAGTCCTGAGCTGCCAATTAACAAAATTAGTTTCTTCAAGTTCATCACCCCCCATACGAAAATGGTCGGAAAATGCGAATGAACGCAACTCGCCGGACGCAAAAAAAGCGCCGTCACGAAATTTCATGACGGCGCAGTAAAGTACCACTTCTGCACACACCGTCATGGAACCCACCTATCCTTTGAAATAGGCGGCATCATCTCTGCGCAATTAAGCGCCCATAGACAGCATGTGCGTAAAATAATTAAAGCTATTTTAAGCACAGAATCTCTGTATAAATCGAACTGCTGATGATTAACGACTTGCTTTTACATTGCAACGATTTTGGCAATCCAAAAGCCTTTAAGCTACGGGAAGTTTACCTTCCAATAGACATTTTAACGCGCTTTTTTTGCAATGTCAATCTTTTGAGTGGTAAGCTCGAATAATTCCTCTTTCTGCACAAAATTTGCCACGCGCTAGCATTGGTGAAAATGTACAGGAATAAAACGTCAGCTTGTTAATTAAAAATTATTGTTCATGGAGATATAGAGATATACGTAGGATATTCCTTGATTTAATTCAGAACGGCTACACTACCATTTTCGGCAATGTCAGCACCTGTGTAGGAACCTTCCTTCAATTTATCAAGTTCTTCCTTCGTAACAGGTTTTCCATTGAAAGTACATTGGCCATTGTCATTTGTGTTATCTTCCCACTTATCTTGAACAACTTGCTTTAGGGTGTTTCCGCTTACTTTGTAGTATGTAGAATCTCCGACATAGTACCATCCAACATTTTGGCCTGCATAGTCAAATTCTCCACGCGAATATCCGCCAGTTGTGAAATAGTATTTCCCATCATCTTTATTTTTAACAAGGCCAGCGTATTCGCTACCACCGTTTCCCCAATTATATCCTGCATATGCTTTGTCTAATATGTTCTGTCCTCCAAATGGGATAACCTTACCATTCTGTACGGTATAAACAGAATCATAATAGAAAGTACCGAATCCATCCACGGACTTATTATCATACGAATAAGATTCAATCAGTATGTAATTTCCATCACGATTGCAGTCAACAATTAGTGCTCCCAAAAATCTACAGGTCGCATTTTCATCTTCAAGATAACGTAAATCTAGCTTTTTTGCTCGATTACTCGATGAAGCATGGCTTGCATATTCTTTCAGCAGAAAAATCTGCTGTTCTTTTTTGAGCTCTGAAAGTTTGCTCTGGATATCTGTACTTTTAGTTTTATCGTAACCCTTCTGCAAAATGGAAATCGCCTGTTCATAATTTGATTTGCCTGAATATGCGTTGGCTATACCAAGATACAGATCAGCATTTTCCGGATGAATATTCAATGCTTTCTGATAGGCGGCAGCGGCGTTGTCATAATCTTTATTCTGCACATACTGTTTTGCAGCCGCCAGTTGCTTGTCATATTCCTGCTGAGCCTGTTTGTCTTTATAAACTTTTTGAGTTTCATCCAGTTTGCTTTTTAATGCGTTGCTCTGTGTGGCAGAATACCCATCATTCAGCACTTTAGTGGCCTTTTCATAATCATTTTTACCTATGTATGCATCTGCAAGTCCAAGATATGCTTTTTCATCTTTTGGTTTCTTCTTTATCGCAGACTGATACAAAGCAATTGCTGTATCATAATCTTTGGATTTCACGTCCTGATCCGCTGTGCTGATTTGCGCAGCATAGGCTTCTTCTGCCTTAACCTCTTGCTGGTGAACGACAAAAAAATATCCGCCAGCACCTAAGCCAAGCAAAATAATTATTACTAAAGGGATTAATACCAGCTTCTTATGATGGTGTTTCTTTGCTGAATTATTTGATATTTCTTTCGGTATAACTTCTGCATCTGAAACATGCTTTTGCAGTGAAGTACTACACTGCTCACAGAATTTAGCATTATCCTCATTTTTGTATCCACAATTAGGGCAAAACATAAAATCAGTCCTTGTTTAATTTATTTCCGCAACCCATACAGAATTTTGCACCCAGATCATTTTTAAAGCCACACTTGGCACATATCCGGCTTTTCGGTAAAGAAACATCTTTTATACTTTGACCGCACTGCTCGCAGAACTTAGCACCCGCCTCACAGTCTGCGTTACAATTTGGGCAGTGCAACGAAGCTGTGTTTTGTGAAGGTAGGGTTGGCGTATGTTTCTTTTTCCTAGTTATATAAATAATAATAACAATTATGATTCCGACAATAAGCAGAAGTATCATTATCCATAATGAACCACCCGTTCCTATTCTAGTAGCTGTCGAGCTTACCGCTGATGTCACAGATTCTGAGCTTTCACTGGAAATCTGACTCTCCGTTCCAGCTGGTGGTATGTTCGATGAACTGATGACTCTGCCGATATTTGAAGAATTTACAGGTGCAGTCGAAGAAGATAACTTGCTGATTGCAGCACTACTGCTCCTAACAGTAGCCGAGGGTGGCTTTGTATCTAGTGACTTAAATGGAATGTTATTCTTTTCCGCATAAGTTTGTGCAGAGCTACCATTGTATCCACTGATAGTAACAATATTTCCATCTGTAGTAAAGAATGCATCTTCTCCGATGGATGTAACACTGCGAGGAATTAGAATATTAGATAATTTTAGGCAATTCATAAATGCGTGGTCTCCAATAGAAGTAACACTATTCGGAATTGTAATCTCTGGTAATACAAAACAGCTTTGGAAGGCAAGATCGCTGATCGTAGTGACGCTGTCTGGTATAATAATAGACGACAGCTTATCACATGCTACAAAAGCATTTGTACCGATCACTTTGACACCCTTTGGAATAGAAAAGTGGCCTGTCTTGCCACCGTGGCAAGCAACCAAAGTAGTCTTATCTTTTGAATATAAAACACCATCAGTAACCGAATATGTAGTATTTTGAGGATCAACANNGTGAACACTTGTAACACTACTTGGGAATGCAACACTTTTCAAGTTGGATTTATTGTCAAATGCGTTCCAATCAATGGATATCACTCCGTCTGGAATTACCACATCCCCACCGGGGCCATCATAGCTTGTCAATACACCATTTTCGATTGTGAAATCACTGCTTTCATCTGCAAATGCTGGAATAGAGCAAAATACTATCACTATTGTAAGAAAGATAATCAAAGGTATTTTCTTCATTTGTCTATTTCTCCGTTCTTTTTTGTGCGGATAGATTCTGCCCACAATCCGGGCAAAATTTAGCGGTTAATTTACAAATATGGCCACACTTCGAACATACTATGTCAGACTGTTTGAACTTGAATGTTTCTATATCAGCACCGCATTCCGGACAGAATTTAGCATTGGGTTTGCACATATGGCCGCATTGTGGGCATATAATTTCAGCTATCTCCGGTTTTGGCGGTTCGAGTTTTGTACCGCACTCGTCGCAAAACACTGAATCTNNCTCAGCACCGCAGTTAGGACAGCATAATATTGCCTGCTTTGGTAAAGCTTTCAAAGGTGTAGTTTTTATGGCCCATTTTTTCTCCATAATACGAATAATAATACCCACAACAATTACTACAACTATTATAAGAAGCCAATATAACAACATGAATGAACCGCCTGAAAAAGATATAGTTTTGTTGGGAACAATTGAGGAAGTTTCCTGCGTGGGGGAGCCTTGGGACTCAATGCTGCTAGCAGTTTCCGCTACCGGCACTGTACCAAGCGACTGAAAAGGGATATTGTTATCACTCGCGTAAGTTTGTGCTTCAGTATTTTCATAACCGCTTATAGTGACATCTGAACAGCTTTCAAATGCCTTAACACCGATGGACGAGACACTGTTCGAAATTGTGACGTTGGTCAGGCCTGTGCAATAGGCAAACACCCATTTTCCCATAACTGTAACTCTATTTGGAATCGTTATGTCGGTTAAACTTGTGCATCCCATAAATGCACCTTCATCAATCATTGTAACACTGTTCGGTATAGTAATACTGGTTAAACCTTTGCAACCAGAAAACGCTTCTGTTTCGATAGATGAAATACCGTTTGGAATTGTTATGTTGGTTAAATCTTTACAGCCAACAAACTCTTCCCTACTGATTGTCGTCACACTATTTGGAATGGTAACGCTGGCTAAATCTTCACAGCCAGCAAACGCTCGTTCACCAACATCTGTGACATGATTCGGAATGATCATGCTTTTTAAATAGTAGCAACCATCAAATGCTCCACTGCCTATGACCGTAACACTATCCGGAATTGTGATATTTCTTAAACTATAGTACCCAGAGAACGCATTGTCACCAATGGATGTAACACCGTCTGGAATTGTGACATTGTCGTCAGAGCCATTATATTTCGTCAGCACGCCATTGTTAATCGAAAAATCACTGCTTTGCGTGGCAAAAGCTGGAACAGAACAAAAAGTCGCCATAATTACAAGCAGGAAACATATAATTATTTTTCTCATTGCTTTTCCTCGCTCGTTTTCTTATCTTGCGCCGTCAAGTCCTGTCCGCATTTCGGGCAGAATTTAGCACCCGACCTGCAATTGTAACCACACTGAGGGCAGGCAAGCGGTTTGGGGTTTCCCTCTATAGCTTTTATATCCGTTTTCTGCTGTATTTCTTCGATTGCGATTGATTCGGACTCCAACATGTTCTGAGCAGTTTTTGGAGTCGTTTCGGATTGAGACTCGAAGTGTGATTCAGTATTTTCCACAGTCTGAATTTGCGTTTCATAACCGCATGCGGGACACACCGCTGTGTCTTCATCGCATAGAGTGCCGCAATTTAGACAACGCACTTTGATAACCGTGGCAGGCGCGCTCGCCGCCGAAGCAACCCCGGCAAATTTTCGGCGTAGGGAAATACCCTGCTCGCTTGCAAAAAACTTTCGATATGCCAAAACGGTAAGCAAAATATAAAGAGCGAGTTCGAGCAGCGTACAAAGTTTATCGTAGAAATTCATGAGCGGGAAGTATGGAATGTTGTTCCAAAGATTGACAAGCGTCAGGCCTGTCAGGGAAACAGCAAGCATCCCGTATTTTCTCTTTGCCAGCACAAGCACGCAGCAGGCCAACGGGATTATTGCAGGTGGGTATAGCCGAAAAAGAGCGCACAAAACTGACAGCGCGACCAAGAGACCCAGTATGTACTCCGCAAAGGGCATCACATATTTAAGCGCTTTATTTTTGAAGAAAATCTCTTCTAAATTCTCGCAGACCTCATCAAAAGACAGCCCCTTAGCTTTTGATGCCGCCACTTCATAGTCCTGTTCCACTTTTGTTTTGATCTTTTCCGAGACAGTTGAGCCAGCCTTCACCGCAGAATCCTTCACAGTGTTCAAAGCCTGAGCAGCTCCCGCAGTTAATTCGGATATGGCTTCACTTTGCGCATGATTTTCGGTCTGCGGTGTGACTTTTACCTGCGGATTTCGTGTCTCATATATTACTGGCTGTACCGTCCGGCTCTGTTCCTCTCGGTTGGTTCTGTATTGTACAAAAATGCCCAGCGCAATGAAGAGCAACCCCAAAACAATGATAACGGAAGGAGTTTCTGCACCAAATAAAGCCGCAAGGCTTAGCCCTGTTATAAGACCGCCTGATAGGCTGGTAGAAATGATAATGGCGGGTTTCGTAAGGATGACACCTGTAATACCGGCAATCAAAGCACAGATCACTCCGAAAGGAGCTAATGCCGAAGGACCCCCGGCAAAAAGGCCCAGAACTGCGCCAAAAAGGAACCCCATGAAAAAGCAAAGCAAAAAGACGCCGAGCTTATATAGCTTATAGGCCAGCCACGCACCCAGCGCTCCGAAAACAAGGGCAAACAGCACCGCCGTCATTCCCGTTCCACCGTTTTGCCCGCCAATTGCAGCACCNNCTTATAGCCGAAAAAACATTGTAAAAGCGCTGGGATCATTGCAAATACTGCAACAGTCTGTATGGCAGCCGTTATTGCCCCGCCAATTCCCGTTGGGTCGCCAAATAAATCATTTAATGCCGCTAAGATATCCATGAAAGCCCCTCCTCGGAAATTTGATTCCATTGAATGGATCTTTGTGCATATAATTCCTATTTCTACTATTCTCACCAGTTTACCACATATTTCTTGGTAAGAACAGGTTGTGGATGGAATTTTTGTAATGATTATCGAATTTTGTTCCCAAAGTTATGAGGGCGTTGTATAAGAATATTGTGGCACAGTCTAATGGCAAGCAATGCATCGTGGTACCCACGATGCCCATATCCCGATTTTTCGCTCCCGCGAAAACCGGGATATTGCTTGTTGGTGGCAGCGCCCCCAATCCCCTCTGATCGCACAATAAATTGTGCGGCTGCGCGCCCTGCGGACGCTGAAAATCGAGAGCAGCCAGTCAGGAAATGGTGCCACATCTAACCCTACGGTCCCAAGTTTGTGGAAAACATCGTCAAGGCAGTAGCACGGGAAATCCTCACCTATGTCATGAATACGCTTCAGCACTATTTCATCGTGGGTAGCGTCCATGACGAATTGATCATCGAGTGTAGCCCCGGTGTCTCACTTGATGTGATCTGCGATCAGATGGGAGGGACGCCGCCCTAGATTCCGGGATTGTTCCTACGGGCGGATGGGTATGAGTGTGAGTTCTATAAGCAGGAATAATAAAGTCTTCAAGATAGGTGATAAGCTGTATCCCGTAGATAATTATTTAGGCATGCACAATCACTATTGTACATACCTAAACCGATGAAAACACGCAAAAGCACTTGTAAACTGCGACAAAATGCGATACAGTATATAATTATGGGTAATTATCTACTGGTAACACGCCAGCAGGACTGAAGAAATGTTAGGCCCTTGTGACATTTTTTATTTATAATACGCGCGGAAGAAGAAAAGTATAACTTCGTGAGCGAGGTAGATTGCATGAAAGGAAGCACTCAAGAACGCTGGATCAATGTTGATGAAGTGGCTGACTATTTTGGCGTCAAACCAGCTACCATTCGAGACTGGATTAAAAAGAAAAACGGAATTCCTGCAGTGAAGATTGGCAGGTCATGGAAGTTCAAGTATTCGGAGCTTGATAATTGGGCTAAAAGCGGTGCGGCTGCAGAAGAAACTGTTACTGATTAGAGTGAGGTAAGTACATTATGAATAAACAGCAATTGGCTGCTACTATATGGGAATCCGCAAATCAAATGCGTTCCAAAATAGAAGCTAACGAGTACAAGGATTTCATTCTTGGCTTCATTTTTTATAAATATCTTTCCGAGAAGGAACTGCATTTTTTCGAGGGACAGGGTATGTCTCAAGAAGATATTACTCACATGGATGAATCTGATGCGAAGTTCGTTAATTATACAAAAGATGCCATTGGATATTTTATTTCATATGAGAATCTGTTTTCCACTTGGCTTACTAAAGGTAATGATTTTGACGTATCCGATGTCAGAAAGGCGTTATCTGCTTTTGATAGGCTCATCAGCCCTACCCACAAAAAGGTGTTTGAAAAGATTTTTAACACCCTCCAGACCGGTTTGTCCAAACTCGGTGAGAGCGCGGCTGCACAAACCAAATCCATCAGCGGACTGTTGCAGTTGATCAAAAAAATACCGATGGATGGTAAGCAGGACTATGATGTGCTTGGCTTCATCTATGAATACCTGATCAGTATGTTTGCTGCTAATGCCGGAAAAAAGGCTGGTGAATTCTATACACCGCACGAGGTTTCAGTATTGATGTCTGAAATAGTGGCTGACCATCTGAAAGGCAGAAGCGAAATTCGTATTTATGATCCCACGTCAGGTTCTGGTTCCTTGCTCATCAATATCGGCGCTGCTGCGTCCAAATATATCACCGGAGAGAATAAGATCAACTACTATGCACAGGAACTAAAGGAAAACACTTACAACCTGACGAGGATGAATCTTGTTATGCGCGGCATAGAACCTGGAAATATCTATGTCAGAAACGGCGATACTTTGGAGGAAGACTGGCCGTTTTTTGAGGAAAATGAAACGGAAAAATATCAGCTTGTAAGAGTAGATGCCGTGGTTTCTAATCCTCCTTACTCGCAAAAATGGGATACAAAGGGCAAAAAGTTTGACCCTAGATTTTCCGATTATGGTGTGGCGCCGAAAGGAAAGGCAGACTATGCCTTTCTGCTCCATGAACTTTACCATCTTGAAGATGATGGTATTATGACTATTGTTCTTCCCCATGGCGTGTTGTTCCGTGGCAACGAGGAAGGCGAAATCCGCAAGAACCTGATTGAGAAAAACAATATAGATGCAATTATCGGACTGCCCGCCAACATTTTCTTTGGAACAAACATTGCCACGATCATCATAGTTCTCAAGCGTCACAGGGAGAACAACGACATTCTGATCATTGACGCTTCCAAGGGATTTGAGAAGTCCGGGAAGAGTAACACTCTCCGCGCCTCAGATATAAAGAGAATTGCGGACACGGTCCGCGGACGGCTGAAGATTCCCGGCTACTCTGTCCGCGTTGACAAAGAGACTATCCGCAGGAATGAATATAATCTAAATTTACTCCACTATATAGATTCCTTCACGCCACAGGAAAAATGGGATATTCACTCCATTATGTTCGGCGGCATCCCCAACAGCGAACTTGACGAACTCATGCTGTATTGGGACGCATTGCCGGGGCTGAGAGAGGCAATGGTCAAGCCGCTCTCTTCGGACTATGTGGAGTTTGTATGCGAGGATATAAAAGAATACGTCGTGGCACATCCTGTCACGGCTGCTTATTGCTCTGCCTATAATATGGCATTCGCTGATTTCCGGGGATATCTTGTCGGCAGATTGATTGAGCGGTATAAGGAAGCCTCTCCAACGAAGGAAGAAGAAATTATCACAGATGATATTTTCTCCCGCCTTGCCGTTATCAAGGCAATAGTCGATGATGTCGCTGATTGCCGTACTGACGTCCCGGCCCTTGCCGGTATGCAGCGGCATTAGCCGCGTTGTTGCCATAAACACTCCTCCTTATAAAACAAAATGGAAACCATGAAGCTTTTTTTTCAGGCAAACATGTGGACGCCTTACAAATTGTTATTTAATTTGCTATAATATATGTAATAATTTGTCGAATGAAAATGAGCTACCATTAGGTTTGATGCCATGTGTAGATAATAGGAACAATGGGAAGTGCGCAAAAATTAGTTTATACTGAGTAATAAAAAGTAATCTTATATAATTGATAATGAAACTGTAAGGAGAACGAAAATATGGGCTATAGGGTTGAGTTGAAGAAAGTTCATATTAAAAACTTTAGATCCATTGTTGACGAAGCAATCTATCTTGATGATTTTAATATATTTGTAGGATTAAACGATTGCGGTAAATCCAATGTTCTTAAAGCACTNNCAACGGTGAAACAGAAAACGAGCATCCGTTAGATTTTCCCCGCGACTACTGCCAACATGGAAAAACAGGTAAAGGAAAAGCCAAGGAGATAGTAATCGAAGTTGATTTGTTTATCCCTGAAAACTTTAAGGAAACAGGAATAAAAACATGGAAAAAAGTTTGGCGGTACAATGGAATATTCAGCGATAATTTCCAAGAACTATTCAATGAGTATTCGAAATGTGTGACGTTGTTTAGAAGAATCAAATTTGAATATATCCCTGCTGTAAAGAGTGAGGAATTTTTTCAAGACCTTTTGCTCAAGCTGTATAATTCAATGATTCATTCAGCTGACAGCGCTTTACTTAAGGCAAACTCTGGATATTCAAAAGCATTATCAGACCTTACTCAAAATCTAAGCGAAAATATACGAAATAAAATTGGCATTGAATCAACCGTTAAGATGCCAGATAAGCTTTCCGCATTGTTTAGAAATTTAAAGATTAGTACAAATGATGGAAATATTAATGATATTGATTTGAATCATCGTGGTGATGGAATTAAGGCCAGACACATTCCCTCAATATTATTGACTATTGCCAATAACATCAAAGAAACGCGCCAAAAAAGATCTGTTGATTTCACGTTTATTTGGGGCTATGAGGAACCCGAAAATGGTGTTGAGTTTTTTGCTTGTTCAAAATTAGCGGAAGAGTTATACTCCTATTCATCGGATATTCAGATTTTATTAACCACGCATTCTCCTGCGATTTATTCTAAAAATAGTAGCGAGCAAGTAAGATGCTACTATACATATAAGACGGATCATGGCGATTCAAAATATGACGAAGATTATAGTTTTGTTGAACTTAACGAGAATATCGGACTAATGCCTCTTATTGCTCCATATATTGAAGATTTTCAAAAGGTCTTAAATGAAAGAGCAAAAAATATTGCTGTATTGTCTGATGAATTAAAACGATTAAATAGAACAGCTAAGAAAGTTGTTATATATACTGAAGGTAAAACTGATGTGAAATATCTTAAATTAGCATTTGCAAAATTCCCCGAATATAAAGATATCTCTGATAGAATTGAGTACTATGATATAAAGAATGCTAAGGATACTGGTGACGGCGAATTAAAGAAAATGTATGACTATTTACAAAAAGGAAACGATACAAACATAAAAATATTTATGTTTGATAGAGATGTGGCTGATAAGATCATTCCTCAAGAATATGAGGAAGCAAGTAATAAAGTATATCGATTTAATATTCCCATTCCACCTCATCGTTCAGTTGGTGACAAAATAGCAATAGAGCATTACTTAACGGATGAAAATTTAGCCACTGTGAGCAAAGATGGAAAAAAGGTCTTTTTAGCAAAAGACTTCGATTCAAAAGGAGTAAGTTTAGATAGAAAGTACATGCGTCAACATGCAAAAGCACATGACAACAGCAAATATGATCCTCTTGAAATTGTAAATGGAACAGATGAAAAAAGAGTATATAGCCTAGAGCCAGGTGATAATGAAAATTATGCTATGACAAAAGACGATCTTGTAACACACATTTCCAATGCAGATCAAGGCTTTGATTTTGATTTAAGTGCATTCAAGTTGATACTGAACATTATCAGAAAAATTGTTGAATTTGCAGATGCAAAGAAAAGCCTTACATAGAATAAGCGAACGAGAAAATCAGTATAGTGATTATATTCCCAGTTGGTGTTTGAAATAGAAGAATCCGCGTCGCATTATGTTTATACTTAGATTCCTTAACTTAACTGATTAAAGGGCGTGGAGCTTTACAAAACTCCGCGCCCTTTAATTGCTAGACGTAAATCCAGTCCTGAATCGCGTACCGCAAATCCTGTATTTTGCCGAGCAGCCACGCCGCTACCATCGGGATCCCGTATGGACTGACGAGAAATGCCATCACCAGCAGGATGATTCCATTTGTAATCTGATGGGTAATCAGCGCCATCACACCGAAGATGCCAAGGACTGTTCCCGCAAGGCCGAATACAAAGGCCGAGCAGCGGAGTACCAGCGCACAGATCCAGACGAAAACGGTCAGGACCACAATGATCGGAGCGACGAGTATTTTCAGTATCAGCCTCATAAAATCGGCCCCCTTTACAATTCCTAATACAACTATAACGCCTATGCTGTTTTTTGCAAGGATGCGGCAAAAAATAGCGGGGCGGCTTACACACCGTAAACCGCCCCGCTTTTCGGGACATACGCCCCTATTTCAATTTCGCAAGCACGACGAGAATATCAGTAGCCGCCTGCCACAGCCGTTCCTGATTCTGGACGATATCCTCCAAATCCGCGTCGTAGACGCGTCCTGTTTCATGTACCCGCTTGGTAAGCTGGTTCAGGTTATTGCTAGACCGGCGCAGGAGGGAAACCATCTCTTTCAGCTCCGGCAGTTCGAGCTTCACCACATACCCGTCGATACCTATTTTACGAAGATATGCCGCCATATTTTTCGTACCGAGCTGTGCCATCTTCTGTTCGATCATTTCACGCTCCTGCGGAGTAACGCGGAATTTGAGCTGGATTTGTCGGTTGCGATTCGCCATGTTACAGCTCCATTTCTTTGCCCTTGGATGAGGCAGGCGGCTTTGGCTCGGTCTGTGCTTTTTGCAGCTTTTTTCGGACGGACGGCTTGCGCTGGCGAAGCGGCTGGTCGCGGTTTTCATCCTTTTGGATGAACGCGAAAATCCCTTTCCGATCCTTGAGTGCGGAGAATGAAAGGGATTTGAACGGCAGCAGCGCGAACAGCCGGTCCTGATCTTTGGTGGAAGCCCGGATCAGAAAATCCGGCGAAATCTGTGCCATGAAATGCGTACCGCTGGGACTGTTCGGTTCACGCTCGGATTGCAGACGCCCGAGCAGCCGCGCGGCCTCCGCTTGAATGTCCCCTTTGGTCAGGGGCTGGGTCAGCAGATATTCGCGTCGCGCCTGATTGATGAAAATATCCGTGAGGCCGGGGTTAACGGCATCCACTTCAAACGATGAACGCCGATCCTCCCCAAAATAATTTTTATCCTCAAAGATAGGAATGGTTTTCGCCCAATCCTTGTTGTCGCGGGAAATGCGCCCGTCGAAATCCTTTCGCTGCGCCGTATTCGCCAGCACATAAAACATCCGTTCATAACCGAACTGATCGGCAACCTGTTTTACGCCCTCCTTTCCGAGACGGTTATCGCGGTAATTGTCCCGGATGGCTGTTTCGATTGCGTTCTTACAGGCTACGTTCGTTTTGTGGGACGCGCGGTATTGTTCTATCTCGCCATGTTCCCGCGCATAGGCGGCGGGATATTNNTTCATTTTTAACCTCCTGATTCTTTTGGCCTGATTTATGATATAATTTGCGATAGAAAATGGGGGTGTGCGAATGGCATATAGTGAACAGATGTGGCAGGACGCCAAAAAGAAATGCCGACTGAATAGCGAGGACATTGAATTGGCGAAAAGGCTCGGCCTGAATTCGCGCAGCCTTGTCAAAAACATCCCCAATAAAAGCGAACCGTGGAAAGCGCCGGTTAGCGTTTGGCTGCATGAGATCGATGAAAAACGCCGGAAGAAAACCGAGCAAAAACAGAAACGTAGAGCAAAGGCTGCAGTTACGCAGAATAACGGCTCCGTCACAAAATGATTCTGTGCCGGAGGCGTTCCTTCATCGGGCCAATTCATGTTTGGATTTTCTGCCTGTTCCGCAGACACATGGTGTTTTCAGACTCTCAAATACGGAGGGCCTTTCGCTTTTCTCCAGAATCTCCGACGCCTGCCGTTGGGTGGGCGCGTGACTGCCGATGTCAAGCAGCGCGTTCATCTCCGCGAGGCGGNNTTATCAAGCTGGGCGTGAACGTTCTGCAGCCGCTTCGGCATATCGGATAGGGCGTTGTCGATGCGGATCAGATTGCCGCGCGCGTCCGTGCCGAGCGTTATACGATGGGTCATTTGCCCTTTGAGGGTTAGAATGAAATTCTGTCCGAACCCCTCCACGGACAGCGACATGGTAAAGCCCCGGTAGCTGCCGATCTCCACCGGCTCCAGCCCCTTGACCTCCTTGCAGGTTTCCAGAATGGCGGCACCTGCGTTGTCCTTGTCGGTGAGGGAATCGCCGCGCACCACCATCCCGGCGAAACCGTCCTTCGGATGCGGGTGCGCGCCCAGCGTCGCCATATCCGTTTCAAAACCTTTAATGAACCCTTTATTCCGCTCGATTTCCTCCGGGAAGTATTTGAGCAGATTATCCTCCAGCCGGAACTGCTGGCTCTGATGGTTGGCTTTCATGAGTTTCAGCTTGGCCACGTCCATATCGAGGTCCATCTTTTCTTTGATTCGCTCGTCCCCGGCGCAGAGGGCCTTGATTTCCGCATAGGAAAGCGCCGTTTCGTCGATGTCCTCGCAAGACCGGACGGGGCTTTTACTGGTCATAATCTGCGAAGTAAATTTTTGCTTGTTTTCCACAGTTTGCCAGATGTACGAATCAAATGTCCCTTCGGTGACGTAACGGAAAATATGCCCTTCGGGGTTGGTGTTGTACTGCCGGATGATACGGCCTGATCTTTGCTCCAAATCTCCCGGCCTCCACGGGCAGTCCAGATCGTGGGAAGCAATCAGGAGGTCCTGCACATTCATCCCGGCCCCCATCTTGGCGGTGCTGCCCATCAGGACGCGCACCTGTCCGGCGCGAACCTTGGCGAACAGCTCCTTTTTCTTGACTTCAGTATCGGCATCGTGGATGAACGCGATTTCACCGGCGGGAACGCCTCGCGCGATGAGCTTGTCACGGATGTCCGAGTAGACGCTGAACGCTTCCGGTGCGTCGGCCTCCGGCNNCGTCCTGCAAAGCATGAAGCTCCGTACCGCCCGCGAACTTCCCACCGGCCCGGACCGCCCGGTTTTCCTTGGCGGCGGCGCGGCCTTTGGGTGTGGAAATGTCGCAGAAAATAAGCTGCGTGAGCTTCATATCCTTTCCGTCGTGCCAGATCCGGAAAACGTTGTTGACGCACATGTTGACCTTGCTGTTGGGATTGTCAGGAAGCATCGGGTTGATGACGCGTTGGTCGAGGCCGAGCTTGCGCCCATCCGACGTGATTTTGAGCATATTATCTATGTGAGGGTCGATGTTGCCGGAATGGACGGCGGCGGCGCGCTCCGAGAGCTTTTTCACCATCTCCTTTTGAATCTCAGAGGGCTGCGCGACTTCGTTGTGGTACACGGCTTTCGGTGTGGGAAGGTTGAGCTGGTCGGCGGTCTTGATGTCCGCCGGTTCCTTGAACAGCAGCATCAGTTCCGGCAGATTGTAGAACCGGGCAAAGCGTGTCCGCGCCCGGTAGCCGGTTCCCTCTGGGGCCAGCTCGATGGCCGTCACGGTTTCCCCGAACGTCGAAGCCCAGCAGTCGAAATGGACAAGATTCCGTTCTTTCAGGGTTTCGTACTGGAGATAACGCATCATCGTATACAATTCCGTCATACTGTTGGAAACCGGCGTCCCGGTGGCGAACACGACGCCCCGGCTGTGCGTGATCTCGTCGAGATACCGGCATTTCAGGAACATGTCGCTGGATTTCTGCGCGTCGGTGGTGGAAAGGCCCGCCACGTTGCGCATTTTTGTGTAGAGAAAAAGATTTTTATAGTTGTGCGCTTCGTCCACGAACAGGCGGTCTACGCCGAGCTGCTCGAAAGTGACGACATCGTCCTTGCGGGAATTGTCGTTGAGCTGCTTCAACCGGGCCTCCAGTCCCTTTTTGGTGCGTTCCAACTGCTTGATGGTGAACTGCTCCGCGCCGCTGTCTTTGAGTTCCTCCAGCCCCTTTTCAATTTCCCAAATCTGCTCCTGAATCAACCGTTTCTGGCGTTCCAGAGAGACGGGGATTTTTTCAAATTGGCTGTGTCCCATGATGATGGCGTCGTAGTCGCCGGTGGCTATCCGGGCGCAGAACTTCTTGCGGTTACGCTTTTCAAAGTCCTTTTTGGTGGTGACGAGAATATTGGCCGAGGGGTACAGCCGCAGAAATTCGGAAGCCCACTGCTCCGTCAGGTGATTCGGTACGGAAAACAGAGATTTTTGGCACAGGCCCAGCCGCTTGCCCTCCATTGCGGCGGCGATCATTTCATAGGTTTTGCCCGCGCCTACGACGTGCGCCAGCAGGGTGTTCCCGCCGTAAAGCTGGTGCGCCACGGCATTGAGCTGATGCTCCCGCAGCTTGATTTCGGGATTCATGCCGGGGAATACAAGATGCCGCCCGTCGTATTCGCGCGGTCGGCTGGAATTGAACAGCTCGTTATATTTTTTCGTCAGGGTCTGACGCTGCTCCGGGTCTTTCCAAATCCAGTCGTGAAAAGCGTCCTTGATGGCCTGCTGCTTCTGCTGGGCGAGGGTAGTTTCCTTGGAATTGAGGACGCGGCGCTCCTTGCCGTCCGGGTCGGTCACGGTATCGTAGATCCGCGTGTCTCGGAGATTCAAAGAATCCTCCAAAATCCGGTAGGCGTTGGCCCGGTCGGTGCCGTAGGTGACGTAAGCCGCCACATTGTTGTACCCGACGCTGCTTTTATTGGAAACAGACCATTCCGCCGTAAACGAGGAATAGTTTACCCGGATGCCGTCGCGCACACCGGACGGCGGGTTCAAGAGTTCCTCCATAAACTGTTGGATGTACCCCTTGTCAATCCACGTCGCGCCGAAGCGCACTTCGATTTCTGAGGCGTCCAGGTCCTTCGGCTGGGCGGCTTCCAGCGCCTCAATATTGGGGGCGATTTTTTCCGCAAGATCGGGCCGCATTTCCGCCAGAGCCTTGGCCAGCCGCAGCTTGCGGCGCACGTTGCCGGAAAGGTACTCGTCGGCGGTGACAAACGGGATATTTTCCAGCTTGTAAAAGGCTTTCGGAACGCTTGCCGGGTCCTGTTCGCCCAAATCGCGGAAAATTACACCCCGTAGATCGTTGACCAACGCCTCCGGTGTTTTGCCGGTGAGGGATGCCATGTAGTCCATGTCTACCCGCGCCTTTTCCGCAATCGAGAGCGAGAGAGCTTCTGATGCCGTGTCCACGGAAGTGACGATTTTCCGCTGCCGGATGGTGCGTTTGGTAAACATGTCGGCCTTGCGCTCCAGATTGCCGTCCTCGTCGATCACTTCCAGTGAGCAGAGCAGATAATAGGAGGAATCCTCCGCGAACGCGAGGCTGTTGCCGCGCGAGTTAATCAGGCCGTATTTTGCGGAAAAGGTGTCATAGAGCCGGTTCAGCTCCGCTTGCGCCTGAAAAATCGCCGCGTCTTCTGTGTATTCATCCAACTGGAGATTGATGAGCTTCTGCACACAGTCTCGCAGCTCCACCATGCCCATAACGCGGGCCTTGGCCGTTTCGTTCAGCTCCAGCCGCACCATGCGGGAGTTTTCCCGATAGTAGACTTTACCGTCCACAACCGTATAGGAATAGTTTTTCACGTCGGGGTCTGCCGGAATGGAATCGTCGATTTCCTCATTCTCACCGAGATCCGGCAGCTCCGCTTCCTCGATCTGCCCCTGAAGGTAGGAAACCGCCTCATGGAGCTGCTGAACAAGATCGGCGTCGGGGAACGGTTCGCACGTCGTTTCCTTTTTATCGCCGTGCATTTTATCATCCCATTGAATGGTCCCCAGCACCATTTCCGGGTGATCGGCAAAGTAGCTGTTGACGGGGATGCCGTCCTCGGTCTGGCCGAGATGCACCCAATCAGGCTGGATGTCGATGGGCCGGTCACGCTTCTGGAGAAAGAGGATATCGGTGGTGACTTCCGTTCCGGCATTGGCCTTGAAAGCGTTGCTGGGCAGACGAATTGCTCCCAGCAGCTCCGCACGCTGGGCGATGTATCGCCGCACCTCCGGCGACTGCTTATCCATCGTGTAGCGGCTGGTCACGAACGCGATCACGCCGCCAGGACGCACCTGATCGAGCGTTTTGGCGAAAAAGTAATCGTGAATCGGAAAACCGAGCTTGTCATAGGCCCGGTCGGGAACCTTGTAGCTGCCGAACGGCACATTGCCCACGGCCAAATCGAAAAAGTCTTTCCGGTTGGTGGTTTCAAAGCCCGCCACGGTGATGTTGGCGTTTGGATAGAGCTGTTTGGCGATCCGGCCCGTGATGCTGTCCAGCTCCACGCCGTAGAGCCGGGACGCCGCCATACTTTCCGGCAACAGACCGAAAAAGTTGCCGACGCCGCAGGCCGGTTCCAGAATATTGCCGGTCTGAAAGCCCATGTTGCCGACAGCTTCATAGATAGCTCGGATCACCGTGGGGCTGGTGTAATGGGAGTTCAGGGTGGATGCCCGCGCCATTTCGTATTCCTCGGCGGTCAGCGCGCCGACCAGCTCGGTATACTCCTTCGACCATGCGGTGTTATTCGGGTCAAACGCCTGCGGGATGCCGCCCCAGCCAACGTACCGGGAGAGGGTTTCCTGTTCATCCGGTGTTGCCGTGCGACCCTCAGCCTCAATGGTTTTCAGGGTGCGGATGGTGGCGATATTGTACCCGTACTTGGTTTTCGCACCGCCCTCGCCCAAATGATCGTCAGTGATGCGGAAGTTTTCGGCGGCGGGCTGTTCCGGTGTAAACAGTGCGGCGTTGCGCTCGTCCTGCCGGATGCCGTTTTCAAAGGTGTCGCGGCTGATCACCTCATGGCTCCACGAATAGGGGGCGGTGTCGATGCGCCCGTCTTTTTCCCCGACGTACCCCACGGTGCCGGACAGTTCCTGCCCGCCGTAATCCAGCACCGCGTGATCGCCAGCCTCGTAGGACGGTTTGCCATCCAGATTCGCAGGCTCCCGCAGGACCGGCTCATGGGAAAATCCGTCCTGTTCCCGCTGGTACAGAGTGCGGAGAATGGAGGTGATTTCTTCCCATGAAGCGTTGCGTTTACTGTTGAATTTGTCGTGGATATCAACCTCAAAACCTGTGGTAGTGGTAAAGAAATCTGCCGTCTCGCCGGTAGTCAGTTCCATCGTATCAGAAGTACCGGCGTAAGTTTCGGAAAGGCGCTGGGCTATACGGGTGTTGCCCTCGTTTTCGCGAAAATATCCCGCGATATGCTCCTTGTCCCGCTGTTCCAGCAGGCCGAATGTCAGGGCCTCGAGCAGATCGGTGTCCGTGTGTTCCAAGTCCGCAGACAGAAATTCCGTAATAGGACCGTTCCGGGAATCCCGGCGCAGCAGGTTTTCAAAATTCTCCCGGCTCTCGGCGCGGAAGATGGGATACGCAAGCGCCGGGTCACGTAGTTGGACATCGGAAGTACCGATTTCGGTGATTTCAAAGGGCTTATTGTCCAGATATACCGTGTCGCCAATCTTGTAGGGCAGAGAGATTGCGGCACTGTCGGGAATCGCCTGTTGAACCGCTGCCCACTGCTCGTCGGAAAGCGTCACGTCCACTTCATGGTAAGCGTGGCCGTTTCCAACGGTGATAGTATCGCCGGTGCGAGTGATCGGCTGTCCACTCAGATCTGGTGGAACAGGATGTTCCTCCTGCGTGTAAAACCGATTTTTCCGGATGAGCTGGGCGNNTCGATGTGCCGCCCAAGGTCACGGGAAAGGCCAGAAGATCGTCGCCATACTCGGCGCGCAGAAACGCCGCCGTGTCCTTGTCGCGGGCGTGTTCCCGCATATACTCGGCAACGGTCCGTTTGCTCTCAATGTCGCCGTTCCATTCCTGAAGGGCGGCGTCAATATCGGTCTGGGTTGTACCGCGTTTTTCCGGCTTTTGCGGTGCGGGCACAGAAAAAGCGGAGGGCTTTTCGCTCTCCGCTTCCTCAATCCGCTGTATTTGTTCCTGCTCCGACGGGAAGAAACTTAGCTGTAGATAAGTTCCGTCAGAATCGTTTCCTCGGCCTGCGCTTTCAGGCTGTTCATGAGGCCCACCCAGCGCATCGGGTTGGAGGCTTTCAGGTTCTCCGTCACGCCCGCCGATTTCATCAGCTCCGGCATCATGCGTTCCAGCCGCGCCGTCGCCGTCCGTTCGGTCTCCAGCAGGTGCGGGTACAGCTTCTCCGACAGCAACAGACTGTTGTACAGGATCGGACGATGCTCTTTCAGATAATTCTTCCGCATCCTCCCGTATTTGCCGACGCTCTCGGTCGGCTCCGTGATTGTCAGGTCCGGAATCAGGTAATCCCCGTTCCGGCTGTAAGTCAGGTTGTTCTCCATGTGTGGCGCTCCTTTCCGCGAGATGTTCGCGCTCGTAATTTTTGACGGTGACTTCGATCTGCCGCAGCACCTGTTANNGGCAATCTGCCGCAGCACCTGTTCGCTTGCCTCACTGATCGCTGTGCCGAGGGCGGCGATGGTATCGGGCGTGTTGAAATCGAAGATGCTCAGAAAGTCCTCGTGCTCAAAGTATTTGTCGGGTTCCAGCCCGCAGCGGGACAAAACCGCGTAAGTGATGCTGACAGAGGCGGCGTTTCGAAACTGTACTCCGATGTTGAATTCATCATATTCCTCCAGAAAGCTACCGTCAACGATGTGAAGAATGTCGTACTGATGGTCCTGCCAATATTCGTTTGCCAACTGTCCGGCGATCTGCTCCAACTGATCGGCAAGACCCTTTTCGCCGGAAATCTCATATTCCTGTTCCAGCGCCGCCGCAACCGCACCCTCATGCTCCGGACGATACTGCCAAAGGTAAAGGCGGCGGGAATTTTCCCTGCCGCCCGTGTCGGAAATATCGAAGACGTACCGGATTCCCGGCCTGTTGCCGGAAGCGTCGATGAGCGCGATCCCTTTACTGCCGCGCCGGATATACCGGCGCATTTTTTCGTTCCAGACCTCATAACCGCCACAGGCCGTCGCGTCGGGGCGCTGGGCGAAAATCATGAGCTGTTCGTGATACGGATACTTATAAAGCCGCGCGGCGGTTTTGAGAAAATCCGTCCAGCCCGTATGGCTGGCGGTGATCTGCGTCGCCGCGTGGTCGGCCATTTGTGCCAGAGCCTGCACATTACTCGGCATAGTAAAAGATCCTCCTTTCGATCTTTTGGGTAAAAAAAGAACAGCCCGAAGGCTGCTCTCAAAAAAATCATGATGATCTGCGATTTTGTGGTATTCCCTTCCTATTTGATGGAAACAATGCAAGCCCTAATCGCAGGCTGTCCCGGAACTGACATGTAGAGCCCGGAGCAAGAACCGATCTTCCCAACCGCTGTAATTTTGTAGAAAGAATCATTTGAAATTCGCTTTACCAACTGGGTTTTAAAAACACCCGGAGAACCGGCGACAAAATTTGTTGCGCCAGATAGTTTAAAGGTGTAGCTCCCGCCCCGGACGACGGAGAAATTACTCGTGGTGTCCGACTTCATCGCGGGGGCTCCAACGGTTACGATGCACACGCGCTGCGTCGTTGTGCCGTTCGACATGTAAAAACCGGCCTGCTGGCCCGGCTGGCCGACCGTCGTGACCCGGTAAAAGGAGTCGCCGCCGGATCTGCTGACCAGCATTGTGGAGAAGACACCACCGGTTCCCGGAACGAATTTGGAAGCGCCGGTGATTTTAAAGAGATAGCCCGTTCCTTTCGCGAGGGTGAAGTCCGCCGTGGTGTCGGATTTCATGGGCGCCGCCGACGCGCCCGCTTTGATCTTGATGCCGCCGTAGCTGCTGTACGAAGGGATCGTGGTCAAGTGGGAATTCGGGAACTGGATGCAGACGTAAGCCTCCTCGCCGACCTTGCTGCCGGTGGCGGTGGCTTTCACATAGTAGTCGGGGCCGTCCTTTTTCACGAGCTGGACTTTCATGATCCCGGGGTCCCCGGCGGCGACCGGCACCGCCTGGTACATCTGCACGAATTCCGGTTCCCCTCCGCCCATGATCCTGAATTTGAAAGTGTACGACTCCCCCTTCGCAAGGCTGACGAGCTGGTGGGTGTCGCTTTCCACGCTGTGCGTAAAGGTATAATCGACCAGAACGGGGAAGGATGCGGTTTCCCCGCCCGAAGTCACTCGTACCAGCGAGTAGCCGTTTTTATATTCGGCCGCGGTCATGAGGTATTCGTAGCCACCCGCGACTTTGCGCTGATACTTTACGCTGACGACGTCGTTGCTGGCGCTCGCGGCGGGCGGGGTCGGGGAGCTTGTGTATGCCACGAACCGGTATTCGTCGCCTTGCCTGCACTTGTATTCGACGGTAGTATCCAGCCGGAGATTCTTCACGGAAGCAGCCGCCGCCACTGTTTGCTCAGTTTCAAGCGTAAAGCCTAAAAATAGCAGAGTCAAACTTAAAACTGCGCTTAATACTTTAAAATTGATTTTATGAAATCTTTTCATCCATAATCCCCCTTTTTGTTTAGAAAGATATTCCTATCATCTCTTAATAATAATAACAGTTCGGCAAAATACATGATATTAATTAAGAATATTTCTAAAATATTATTATGGAGAAATATGTTATTATTATTACCAATATTGGGTGAGTTTTTAAAGATAAAAGCGATCAAAAAATTCGTCACATGAGGGAAACAGTTATTTAACCTCATCGTCAAAATCCGGGAACAGGTCGAGTGTAGCGTATTCCCCGCCGCTCATGTGCCGGAGCTTCCCCAGCGCCGAATCGGTCAGGGAAAGAAGTTCCGCTTCTTCCGCGCCAAGATAGCCGCGCATCTGCATCAGTTGCGCAATCAGGCCATCCCGCGTCCCGGTATTGTAGATGCACATCAGGTTGATTTCATCGTTCGAAAACATATCACCGCTCCATTTCTGCGCCTCTGTCGGGCGCTGCTTTTTTGTGTTCCCGACTGACCGGCTGATTCCTGAGACGTTCCACGACGGATTTTTTCTTTTCGTCATGTTCCTGCCGCGACGCCTCGGCAAGCTCCAGAAGGGAAATCGGCTGGCCGTTTTTGGCCTGCTGTTCCAGCTCCGCGACGGTGGGATTTTTTCCGTTGTCGATGATGCCGTCGATCATGTCGTAATCATCTTCCACCGACATTTCCGCGCTTTTCAGGTAGTTTTCCGGTTCCAGAAAAGCCGGAAGCTCCTGAAAACCGAAGCTGTCCACGTAATGACAGGATACAACGCCGTTCTGCTTTAAGGCAACAATGTCGCTGACGGACAGGCTCGGCCTGTGATAATCGGCGGGATGATCATTGTTGAACCGATCCCACAAAACGGCCAGCCTTTCCTCCGTGTTGCCCTTATCGGTAAGCGGCGCGGTATAGGCAAGATCATAATTACCGTGATCCACGGCGATGCCCTTGGATTCCAGCCAACTGAGCGGCTCGAACCGGATGTCCCGCAGCTCGTCGCCGCTCTTGACCTGATAAATGGCGAAAGCGTCCTGAGAGGTTTTCAGAAAAGCGGCTTCGCGCTGCTCCTGATGTTTCATCCGATCCTCAACGGCCGCGGAAAACTCCCGGTTTTCCTCCCATTCCTCGCGGCTCACGGCAAACAGGCCGCTGTGGGCCTGAATCTCATCCGGGTCGAACGCCATGCTTGCGCCGCCATACTCAATCATGTAAACGGTGAGGTCCTGCTCGAAAAGTTCCAGCGCCCGGTCTTTGGAGAGGGGCAGCAGGTCGCCGTCCAGATACCCGCAGGCTTCCAGNNCTCCGAATCCAGCATGGGGTATTCGTCCAGCGTCAGTTCCGGCGCATCCGGCAGCATACCGGCTCCTTTCGAGGGTGTGGGGGCTTCCTGTTCCTCCGGCGTGACAACCTTTTTACGGATATATTCCTGTATGTCCTGTTCACGCACGGCGGCAATCTCGTTTAGAATGTCAAGCGGCACTTTTTCCGAGGTTTCGGGAACCAGATTTTCAAGGGCAAGCGCCTGTTGGTATGCGGTCGGAATGGAACTGACGCCTTCGTCGGCAAACCCGCTTGCCGTTTCCCGCAGATTTTCCTTATCGTAAAGGGTATAGCCGTATCCGTCCTCGTTTTCCTTAAAATAGAGATAAGCAGCGTTATCCAGCAGATACATCGCCTCGGTTTCCCTCGGCGGGTAGATTTTTTCGATTTCGTCCAGCCGCCGCAGCAGCTCGTTCTGGGAGAGAGCGCCATCTTTTTTTGCGGCGTTCAAAATATCGTTGCGGACACTCTTTCCAGAACCGCTTTTCAAATCCTCCACGGTGGCCGGGACTTCTTGTTCCATGGAGTTGAGAGGGAATGGCGGTTCCATGACGGAAGCCGTGTACCGGTATGCGTCCGCGGCGAATTGTTCCAGAACGCTGTCATACTCTTTCTGAACCTCGCGGAAATTTTGGTCAGTGTCGGAAATCAAGCCGGAAACGGTTTTGTTGATCGTTTCCAAAGAAGCCCGCAGCTCCGGCAGTTCCTTGTCATTGCTCCAAGAGGCGATATAGCCGAAGCTATTTTCTCCGGTCTGGATGCCGTAATATTGGCAAACGACATAGGAAACGCTTTCGGCCTCTACTTCCTCGGTGCGCCGGTCCTTTGGTTTGGGTGGCTCAGCAGTTTCATCCTCTTTAGCGGCGGCAAGCCGAGCCTGTTCGTAGTTGTACAGTGTGGCGTGGGTGATTTCGTGGACGGCAGCGGAGACGGTCTGTACTTCTCTCATACCGGACCGGATAGCGATACGCTGTTTTTTTTCGCTGAAATAGCCGTCCGTGTTCGGCTCCATGGCTTCAAAAGCAAGCGGAACGGGAGATGAGCGCCGCAGTGCCTCCATGAAAATCTCATACTGTTTTACATTTCCCGTGAGATCATTGGCCAGCGTCGGCAGCGGCTTTCCCTCGGTCTGCGACACGTCAAAAACGGAAACCACCTTGTACATAGGAATTTTGATTTCCTTTTCCTCCATAATGACCTTTCCGGCTGCATCCAGCAAGGGAGCCTTGGTGTCCGGGTCGAGCTTTTCTTCCTCAATTTTCTTTTTGAACGGTGTGGGCGCGATGATTTTGATTCCTTTTTCGCCCCTCATGACATTTCGGCTGAACTGTTCGCGCCATTTGTTGAACCCGGCCACAAGGGTGGCATCCGGCTTCTGCATGTAGATGAGCATGGTGTTGTTGACGGAATAGCGGTGAAAACGGGACATAGTACGGAGATACTGCGCATATTGGGCGCTCTGGAACAGGTCTTTGATGCCCTGTTCAATGCTGTCGGTAATTTCTTTCAGTCGGTCCTTATTGTTTTCAGCCATATAGTGCTCCTTTCACAGCTCATGGAATTGAAAAAAGCGCGCTCCCGCACAGGCCAGAATAAACCCATGCAGGAGCGCGCTGGCTATTCATTTTCGGAGCGTATGCTTCTGTCGGGAGGGTGTATTTTTGCTGTTTTGGCCCGTAATCTGTCGGCTTCGCGCCGCCGGTCGCTGTACGGTTCCCGGACGGAAATACAGCGTTTGGGGACAAGATAGCTGACGGCCCCGTGATGCTCCGGACGCTCCGGCTTCACTTTGTCGGGGTATTTTCCCGAGAACCGTTTGAGCTTTTGGATAAGCTTCTTATTGTGCGTGTAAACGCTGGCCGTCGCTTCTTCCTCGTTATAGCAGATGATCGTCTCCCGCTCATATTTCGTAAGTTTCATGATCCGCCACGTTTTTTCGTCCCCGTATCAAATTCCAGCCTGAAATTGACGTGTCCCCCGGTGTCATCCAAAATCACCGTGGCGTCATAGGTTTTGCCGGTTTTTTCGGAATAGCAACCGGTGAGCCTTACGCGCCCGTCTTTCAGGAGCGCGGCAGCAACGGATTTTGTCAGCGCTTTTTTCTTGGAGGCAAAAAACCGATTGTCCTTCCAAAGCCCAAATCGGCAACCGTCGTTTCCACAGAAAAAGCCTTTCTTGCTTTCGGTCACGCTCCCGCCGCAACGGGGACATTTGCCGACGACCTCACGCCCGGAGGGAAACAGGACCTCCGCGCCCTTGACCGGCATGTATGTTTTTACCAGCTTTCGAAGCATGGATGAAATCCCGTTCATAAAAGCATCCGGTTCNNGATTGAAGCTGTTCAGGCATGACGGTGACGAGCGACACGCCGACTTGAGACGGAATGAGGTTGACAGTTTTCTTGGCCTTTTTCCGTTCCACGAATCCGGTGGTAACGAGCTTTTCCAAAATGGCCGCGCGGGTGGCGGGGGTGCCGAGGCCCTTGCGTTCCGCGTCGTCGGGCATCTCCTTTGCGCCCGCCGTCTCCATCGCGGAAAGCAGGGTATCCTCCGTGTAGTGCTTGGGCGGCGAGGTTTTGCCCTCTTTGACGGAAACGGAAGCAACCGGAATATTTTGACCCTCTGCCAGATCGGGCAGGGGCTTGTCGGACTGTTCCTGTAAATAGGTTTTCCAGCCGGGAACAAGGATCGTCTTGCGCTTGGCGGCAAAGCCATACCCGGCACAGTCCAGCGTGACGGCGGTTTCAGCGTATTGGTGCGGACTGCAGACCGAGCAGAGAAGCTGCCGGGAGACAAGCCGCAGAATTTCACGCTCCCCGGCAGGCAGCGCGGAAACATCCGCTTTGCCCGCGACAGAGGTGGGAACAACAGCGTGATGGTCGCTGACCTTCGCGCTGTCACAGATCTGACCGGCGTTGAGCGTTTCGGGGACATCCACACCGCAAATCGCGGCGGCAACGGAGGCAAGCGCAGGGACGGTCCCCTCCATATCGTTTGTCAGGAACCGACTGTCGGTGCGGGGATAAGTGCAGAGCTTCTTTTCATAGAGCGATTGCAGATAGTCCAACGTCTGCTGGGCCGTGTAGCCGAGTAAGCGGTTAACATCGCGCTGGAGGGTAGTCAGGTCGTAGAGGGCTGGAGCTTTCTCGGATTTTTCTTTTCGCTCCACCTTTTTAATAATAGCCGCTTTGTCTTTGCAGGCGGCGGTAATCGCTTCGGTCTCCGGCTTTGCTTTCAGTTTGTCGCCGGTGGCGGTGAAGCCACCGCAGTCGAGGATGACCGTAAAGAACGGCTCCGGCTGAAATGCGGAAATTTCCGCTTCCCGCTGCACAAGGAGCGCCAGCGTTGGGGACATGACGCGCCCGACGTTCAAGGTGCGGTGATAAAGGACGGAAAACAGGCGTGTCGCGTTGATTCCCACCAGCCAGTCGGCCTTGGAACGGCAGAGCGCGGACTGATGTAGCCCGTCGTAATCCCGGCCCGGTTTCAGAGCGGTAAACCCCCGCCGTATGGCTTCATCCTCCATGGAAGAAATCCAGAGCCGCTTCNNGCAACCGGCCATATCGTACAAGGTGCGGAAGATCAGTTCGCCCTCGCGTCCGGCATCGCAGGCGTTGATAACTTCTTCCACATCGTCGCGGCGCATCAGGGCGCGGAGAATATTAAACTGCTTTTGTTTATCACCACTTACGGTAAACCGCCAGTTTTCCGGAAGAATAGGTAAATCTTCGCGCCGCCATTTTGCGTACTTTTTATCATAAGTATCCGCTTCGGCCAACTCTGCGAGATGACCCAGGCACCACGAAACAAGGTAGCCACTCCCCTCCAGATACCCGTTACCGCGCTGCTTCGCGCCGATCACGGCGGCGATACTTTGAGCAACCGAGGGCTTTTCACTGATTACAAGTTTCAATTTCTTCTCCTTTCATCGGACATGGAAAAAGGACAACCGATTTCTCGGTTGCCCTTACACAGTAGCTGAGTCTGTCGTGAGAATAAATCCGCGATTATGATTTCCGCACCGGTCTAATATACTTCCAAAAATGCTCCGGATCATGATAAAAGTAAATCATTCTGCCGGGGGAAGTATCATAGCAGTAACCGGTGCCTGTGAAATCAAAAGTTGCCATCGCCTTTTCCACCTTTTCTTCCACACTGCGATTTTCCTGCTCATAATCGAATGGCCCATGTTCAAAAACAAGATACTCAGCGTCGGGAACATCAATCAGAAGCATTTGTGGCGGTACTTCGCCTTTGTAATTAGAAGGAAGGCGCACGCCATAACACTCTATACGTGGGAAACCCCAATCGCAGAGTCTGCCGTCCGGGTCATTAATGTACGCCATAATCTGACCGCTACTGCTGTTTGATTCGCTCCCACCATCGTCATCCAATTTGCCTTTGATGCTATCGAGTAAGCCGCAAATTGTATCGCAGTCCTGTCCCGGAATAAGGCTTTGTTTTTGCCAAAAATCCCAGTACCCATTACTCTCATAGTTTTTAATGTGTAAGAATTTGTGTGCGGGAATGGTTACAAAATAAATTTTAACATCATCTGTGGATTTCATCATACCAATCTCTCCCAATCCGAAAAAGTAGCGGTCGAAAGGGTTTATTTTTGTACGAAGAACGATAGGCTTAGGCTTTTTTCGGTATTCACTTGGAGTTACACCATATGTTCCCTTAAAAGCTCTGGTAAAAGCCTCATGTGATGAAAAACCATAATCAAAAGCAATGTCCAAAATACTTTTTTCACTGTCCCGAACCTCTTTAAGGGCAAAGGCTAACTTCCTAAGCCGCAAATAATCTCTAAACTGCATACCCGATATTTCCTTAAATTTTCTGGTGGTATGAAATTCGGAATAACCCAACTTGCGAGAAAGAAACCGTAGCGTTAGTGCTTCATCGTGATGATATCTGATACACTCGTCAATTTGATCAACGATTATTTGAATCTGCTTGTGCCACTCGTACATCCGTTTACTCACCTCGTTTCAATCACTCTATAACAATTATAGAGTGATTGGAACTGTATTGCTTGATTTTACTTGCGGAAATCAATGCTCTCTTTTGCGACAGAGATTATCTAAATAATCAGCGCTCTAAATGCTTACGAAATATCCTAACACGCAGGATTATCCAAAACAAGCCTGAACGTTATCGCTCCGGCTTGACGATCTTCGGTGTGATGATTAGATCGCGGTAACTACGGGGACGGTCAGGACGGCCTTTCGGCAGGGCTGGAGGCCGTTCCTCCCGCCTGTACTGCGGCTTTTGCACTATCATCCGCTCGAAAAGGCTGTCGGTGAAAAAGGTCATTCGTCCTCACACTCCGTTTCATCATTGGAAGTTTCCGGCTCATCTTTTTGCTCTGTTTCTCCGTCAGGAGCTTCCGGCTCATCGTCCGGTTCGGATTCGTCGTCCCCGTCTTCGGTGTAGTCGTAATCGTCCGGGCCGGACCTGTTTTTGTCCTTTTTACCCGGCTTGCGGAATTTGAAGAACCAGACCGCCGCACTGGCGAGAACGGCTGCAAGCACGGCGACCGCCGCGATCCCGGCGCTGCTGTTCTGCTTTTCCGGCTGAGAGTTGGACGAAGCCGTGGGTGTCGATACGGTCGGCGCGGAGGATGCCTCCGGGGCGGAAGCGGTCTTGGATGAGGAAAAACCGGAAACGTCCTCGTTGTCGCTCTTTGCCAGCGCAAGCAGGTCCTTGTCCGTCACGGCGTCGAGGAAATAAACGTTTTCGGCATTCTTCTGACGGTCAATAATCAGGTAAAAGACGTGCTTGCTCGGCGTGGTGATGGTGAAAAACTCCTTGCCGTCCTCGTTGGTCACGTTGTCGATCACCGTCCCGGTGCCGTCCGGCGTCAGAGGCTTGAGTGATGTTTCAGACGACGTTGGCATTTGGGACGAGGCCGACGACGATGCGGTATTGCTTTGCGCGGCGCTGGAACTGCTCAAGGTCGGAGAGGTTGCTCCTGTGCTGTAGGCGAGAGCATTGACGGGAAAAGCCGCCGTGCAGGACACGGCGGCCATCAGGCAGACCAGTATGCGAATTTTAGATTTCTTCATGAACATTTTCCTCCTGTTTGTTCAGATCGGATACAGACCGGTCTTCGTGGGATGCTTTCATGAGCGCGGACAGTTCCTCCGCTGTCATACCCATGCCCCGCACAAGGCCGATAATATCAAGATTTTCCAGTTCCAGGCGCTGCTTCTCCAGTTCCTTCTGCCGGTTTTGCAGCGCGGAGATTTTCTCCGCGTTCTTTTCATACTCGGTATCGATTTTCTTGAATTTCGGATTCACGATTGATTCCTCCAATCTGTTTATGGGTTCGGTAAACGCCTGAACGTATAAAAATGGCTTTGCCAGTAGCTTGTGTTGAGATTTGAGTACCCGATGGGGCCCCCCGCCGCAAGCATCGTGCCGTTGCCGACGTAGATGCCCACATGGGACACGCCGGGAGTGTCATAGGTTCCGACGAAGAAAACAAGGTCGCCGGGTTTGGCATCGGCAGGAGAAACCGGTGTGCAGATGTCACAGAGGTCCTGCGCCCCAAGCCGTCCCACGTTCCACCCACTGTGATTGATCACCCACGACACATAGCCGGAACAGTCGAACGAGGTTTTTGGGCTGCTGCCACCCCAAACGTAAGGGTAGCCGATGTACTTCTGTGCTTCCGCCATCATGGCGGCGAACCGTGTATCCGCCATCTCCTCTGGGGGAATGTCATATTGCGTCGGCGTCTTGAGGGTGGAAGCGTTCGGATAGGCCGATGTGGGAAATAGGTCGGGCTGGTTGCCGAGGGTCGCCATATACATCGAGTACATACCGACCTGGTCCTCGTTCATGATTGAAATGGGAAGATGGGACAAATCCTCGTTGTGCAGCTTTACGTTGCAGACGGTGTAGGTATAGGGAACCTGCCGGGTTTCGGTGTGGTTCGTGCCGTCCGGGTTCGTCACTGTATGCGTCTCCGTGCGGTATCGGGTTTCCGTCTCCACGGTCTGCGTCAGTTGGTATTCTTTTGAGAACAGCACGGAAAGCGTGTTCCGGACTTCATCCAGCGTCCATTCGCCCCCGTGCCATGCGGTCAGAATGGAGATCAGCACATATGGGTCGTGGCCGATTTTATCGAGGTTGTAATGATATTCGTCGTACCCGCCATGTCGTGCCTCATAATGATCGATCTCATTCTGAAGGTCCGCTTCCTTTTGGGCGTAGGCGGCTTCCGTGCCGAGCATGGCGTCGTCCGTGGAAGGGTAGGTGGACGCAGTAACACCGGACAGCGCGCCTTCCAGCAGAACCGAGCTGGAGGACAGGACATTCAGGAGCAGGACCAGCACCAGAAAAACGCCTGCGGCAATCAGAAAGCCGTTCCGGTACCGCC
This sequence comes from Ruminococcaceae bacterium UBA1865, assembly GCA_002338255.1. GTDB lineage: Bacteria > Bacillota > Clostridia > Oscillospirales > Acutalibacteraceae > Caproiciproducens. Next base: position 195,143 of record DDHX01000064.1, read on the forward strand.
CGACAAAAGCCGCCGCCCGCTTGCTCTCCCGCGCCGCCGTCTTTCCCACTTTTGCGGTGTTTTCGGCGGCTTTTCCGGCAGAACCCGTGAACTGCCCGGCCCGTTTCGCGGCGGCGTACTGCTTTTTGACAGCCCGCTTTTGCCGCCAGTGGGCCAAAGGATTGCCGGAAAGCTGTGGATCGTCCCTCGCGGCCTTTTTCTGCAAATAACCGAGGTTGGCGCGGTCCAGCCGCTTTTCCGCTTTGGCCGATTTCCGGTAAGGTTTCAACTTGTGGGAGCGATGGGCGCTGCGCGCCAGACGCCCGCCCGTTTCGGCGGCTTCCTCGCTCTTGTGCGCGGCCTCCACACCCACGTTTTCATCCTCGGACTGCCGGATTTCCCGGTGGAACTGCATCAAAACGGCGTTTCCGGGTGCGTCCCGCACAGCATGGGTGAACTTGGACAGCGGCTTTTTCCTGTCGATTTCTTCAAACTTTAAGCGCGTCGTGATCTTGCCACTGGCGAGGTCAACAACGCGCTCTTTTGCTTTTACGGTTTTCTTCGGTATCTTTTCCTGTGCTCGGTCCGCTTTTGCCGCCATTTTCTGCGCTTTGCGGATGGGCTTTTTCAATACAGGGTCAGTGCGTTCCTCGTCTGTGAAGTACAGGCGGGGCGCTCTTTTTTCCATGAATCATCACCTCCTTTGGGGCATGAAAAAACCCGCCTCGTTTGAAGCGGGTTCGATGATATTGATTATTCATTTAATCCCTCGGCGTCTATTCTGAGGCCATAAAAGAATCTGAGCCAGTCTGGTTGATTTTCAACATCCGGTAGAAGTTTTTGAAGTCGCCGTTTACCTGTCCTTTTATCCAGTATGGCAAACAGCCGCACGATTGTGCTTTCAGAAGCCAAGCAATCATCTATGCTGTGGTTTTGGTAGTAATGGAAAGCATCATAAAAAGCAAACTGGTCAAAGCTGCCACGATTTTCAGTCTCCAAATGAACCTTATCCCAATACTCCCAATAGGTGTTGCTGGTCTTTTTGAGTTCGGGCAAATCCGCTACAACCTGTTCCCGTATCTTACACCAGTCAAAATAGCATGACTTGAAAACCTCATGACCGTCCAGACGAATAGCTACTCGCCCCTCTTGATCGTGAGACTCACGGTATNNTTATCTTGTAGCAAAATACTGTATTCTGCCTTTCAATGTTTCACAGATATTTTCCTGTTCGAGCTGCTTTCGCATACCGCTCCATGATTGTCCCATAGCACACCCCCTTTGCGATGCTAGCGCAAGATGCCTTTGTTGTCGCCAAAGGTTTCATAAACAGATTTTAGCTGTGATAGCGTATCTTTCACCTGTGTTTGATCCGATTTAATTTCAAAGTGTAAGATGTTCTTTTCGGCTGGGTTAGCTTGAAAACTGCCCGTTAATACGACATGACCGAATTTATTAAACTCGCATTGAAGTTCCAGTTCGCGTTCGGTATTTTCCAGAGTAGCAGTACCCATTAATCGATTATAACAGTCTTGAAGCTGTCGATAAAAGCTATAAAGCTCTCCTGTTGTAAAGTAGTGGGGAGCGTTAGCAGAAAAGCTGCCAGATCGGATTGTCAGGCTTCCTTTCGCCCCATATCCACCACCATAACTCATTTCATGTGGGTATCCGAAAACTTCTTCAATTGTTAATTGGATGCTACCATTCATGCCTGTCATCAAAAATGCAAGCATTGGTAATTGAGGCATCTTTACCACCACCTAATTGTCATTCTATCATAGCAGAGCCAACAAGGCAATCGGGGTTATTTTCTTTTCAATTCATCAGGCTTGGTGGTCATGATGTGGTACAGCTCCGTGTCCTTCGGAAAGTGATCGATAAACGGCAGAATGACGTTGCCGTAGAACAGCAGCCCTTCGCCCTCGCCGGAATGGGTGACATAGGAAAGCTGGTGCGGCGAAATGCCGAGCTGCTTGGCGAGAATCTGCCGGTCACCGGACGCCTGATTGAGCATATAGATGTAATCCGAGTTTTCAAAGATGTTCTCAATTTCCCGTGAGGAAAGAAGGTCCTTGATGTTTTGTGTGATCCCGGTCGGAATGCCGCCCCACTTGCGGAACCGCTTCCAGATTTCCACGGAATAGGCGGCGGTCTGTTCTTCTTTTAAGAGCAAATGGAACTCGTCGATATAGTAGCGCGTGGATTTTCCCACGGCCCGGTTGACGGTGACGCGGTTCCAGACCTGATCCTGCACGATGAGCATCCCGATTTTTTTGAGCTGCTTGCCCAGCTCCCGGATGTCATAGCTGACGACGCGGTTTTTTACGTTTACGGTGGTGCGGTGATTGAACACGTTGAGGGAGCCGGTGACGTAAATTTCCAGCGCCGTGGCGACGTATTGCGCTTCTTTTTCGTCCTGCCGCCGCAACTCGTTGTACAAATCCTCCAGAATCGGCATGTTTTCGGGTCGCGGGTCGTTCAGGTAATTCTGGTACACCAGCCTCACGCAGCGGTCGATGACCGTCTTTTCCACCGGCTGCAAGCTTTCCTTGCCGCCGACGATCAGCTCGCAGAGCGACAGGATGAAGTCCGATTTCAAAGATAACGGGTTTTCTTCTTCGGAATAGTTGAGGTTGATGTCCATCGGGTTGATGTAATCGGTGGACGNNGGGGGAGATTTTGATGATCTGCCCATGTAGGCGCTCAATCAGCGGGCCGTATTCGGCCTCCGGGTCACAGACAATGATGTCGTCGTTTGTGACGAGGAACACGTTGGAGATCTCACGCTTCGCAGAAAAAGACTTGCCTGCACCCGGCGTGCCCAGAATCAAGCCGTTCGGGTTTTTCAGAAGTTTCCTATCCACCATGATGAGGTTGTTGGACAAGGCATTCAGCCCGCAGTACAGTGCCTCGCGCCCGGTTTGGAACAGCTCCTGCGTGGTGAAGGGAATAAAAATGGCGGTGCTCGATGTGGTCAGGCCCCGCTGTATCTCCACCTGATTCAGACCGAGCGGCAGGCTGCTCATCAGCCCTTCTTCCTGCCGGAAGTCAAGACGGGTTAGTGCGCAGTTGTATTTCTGTGCAAGGGAACTTGCCTGAAACACGTTGTTGTTCAACCGCTGCCTGTTGTTGGCCATGTTGAGGACAAGGAAGGTTACGAGGAACATGCGCTCATTGTGGGACTGTAAATCTTGCAGCAACTTTTTCGCTTCTTCGCCGTAGGTGGCGAGGTCGGAGGGGATGATGTCCATGTCGTAGCCGGAACGGATAGCCTTTTTCTGCTCTTGTATCTTCATGGAATCCAGGTCCGTGATTTTTCGTTTCACCGTCTTGATGGCATTCACTTGGTCGATGGATTGGATGTGCATGGTCACGACGAGGCTGGATTCCATGTCGAGGAAATCGGCCAGCATCCGGTCGTTCAGCTCCGGCGCGAGAATTTGCAGGAACGATACCGCACCCACCTGATGCCCCATGCTGAACATGCTGCCGTTTTTGAACTCGAAGGAGGACGGCGCGATGAAGTCCTTGACGGACAGGCCGGAGGGAGTCAGCCAGTCCCACGAAAAGCGGAATGGCTCCGGGGTGCCCATATGGAAGATGTCGTGCAGCAGCCGCAGGCGTTCCGCGCCGTTCAGGGAGGCGGCTGTTACGCCGAGATGTTTGAAGTTGTTGAGAATGTCAATCTCAATACGCTCCAAGCGGGGCTTGGATGCTTTCAGGCTTCCCGCTTCCACGCCGAAGGTCAGGTACTTAGTTTTGATGAGGCCGTTATTGCCTTTGGCAAGCTGATTTTGGAGCATTTCCGTGTATTCCGCGCGCAGACTGTCGAAGTCGTCGCCCTGCGGCGGGATGGTGACGCTTTTCATAAAGCTGCCCTGCGTCGCAGAAAGGTTCAAAAACGAAAGTTGAAACCGGATAGAGCTGTCGAAATAGTTGAGGAAATCACACCATCCATCAAAAATGGCAGACTTATCCTCATTCTGGTTGAGCTGATAGTTGATGTCCTGAAACTGAATCGTTTTCGTATAATAGCTGTCAGTTACACGGCAGATTCCGTCCGGGAACATACGCTGAAACGAGATGCTGTCCTGCGCCGACTGCTTTTTCTTATCGGTCTGTCTGGCCCTTGCAACGGCGGCTTCGATCTGACGCCTCTCGGCGCGGAACAGGGACCGCCCTGCGGCCGGTTTTTGATTTTTTACCGACAATCTGACACACCTCCTTGTTTAACTGACTTTGCCGCGAGAGCACGGCGTAAAAGTTATTGGTCTGGTAAGGGCGCTGCCTCGGTCGGAGAAACAGCACCCGGACGATATTGCGGACGATCTTTTCCAGCGGCAGGCCGTTTTTTTCATAGACGGCCATCAGGAAAAACGGCAGCATGATGAGAACCATGCAGATGGAAGCGCCTCCGGCGCTGAAGCCCGCAGGCCCTTTGAGCAAAAAGAAAAGCGGTACGCCGATGAGCGCACCGCTGCCAAAACAGATGAGTTGCCGTTTTGTCAGGTTGAACATGACCTTCGTTTTCACTGCGGTCAGGTCCTTGGGTACAGGAACGTAAGCCAAAGATTAAAACCCCCTTTCGGTCGCAAAAAAGGACGCCACGCTGGCGTCCTTAAATATGTTTATATATTTTGCAGCATTTGTTTAGCAACTGCTGTTGCGCTACAAATTTCAGGGTAGTTACTATTTATGAAGTTCAACTGATTTAGAAGAATATAATGCCTTATGCATCCGAAACTTGGCAATAGAATAAATGCATCCTCTTTAAGCTCATACTTTATTTGCTGTATTGGGACATCAACAACCTTAAAATCACAGCTATCGGTTATCATAGAATACATTATTGTTTGCCTTGCTGTGATAACTGCTTGAAAAGGTGTATATAAGCAATCAAGTGTTCTTACAGCATTTATTAGGCATTTATCTTTTCCTCTGAATGGGCAAAGTTGTCTATTGTGAATATTGCTCGATAATACCATTTTATCTGTTTCAGAAAAAGTAGTAGACAAATTAAAAACTGCTTCCAAATCAGGTTGGCTAAAGCGTGGATCAGCTCCTATGCAACATTTTCCTTGACTCTTGCATGGAAAGCATTTTTTCCAATAAGGATCAAGTTGTAAAAGCTGCTCTGTCACAGCACTTAATTCCGCTTTGGCCTGTTCAAGACATTCAATATTAAAATTCACAATTTCACCTCCTGTGCAATCATTATAGTTTAAATAGTCTAGGATCTCAACCTATCATTTAATGCGCGTTGAAGATGGACTTTGCAAGGCTTCCGGTCTTAAAGAGCGTAAAGCACAGCAGCACCGTGTAGCCCATGCACGTCCAAATGGCTTTGCTAATGTCCGTACTCACGCTGATGCTTTTTACCAAGACGGCGTAAATCGCCACGCAGACGATGATAAGGAACCCTTGAAAGCCAAGCGCGAACAGGGAACGCAGGTAATTCTGGCCCATGCCGCCCCATTCCCGGTTCAGCATTGTCGCCATCGGGATCGGCGCGATTGAGGTGGCTAAATAGATCTCAATCATCCTTCCGTACACGATGATGAAAATGCAGATCGTGAGCGCCCACATGGTAAGGCCCACGAAAATGCTCTGAAACCACAGCCCGAACAGGGGGCCGAGGTCCATTGCCATGAGCCGCGTCTGAAGGCCCGCCGTGATGGAGCTGATGTCGATGGACGTGTCGGAGACGATGATTCCCGCCGCACTGTTGACTACGCTCTGCGCCACATCGAACACGCCCATAACGATGTTCCAGGTATTGGTTACGATAAGAATGGCGCAGGCCGTTTTGAAGATCCACTTGAAAAAAACGGCGATTTCGATGTCGTGAAGGTTGTTTTTGTCGGTGATGATCTGAATCAGTTCCAGTGTCATGACGAACGCGAGAATCAGTCCCGCGATGGGCATCATGACGTTTTCGGACAGGGTCCGGATCATGTTGTAAATGCCGGTGTTCCACGCCTGCGGCGGCGTTCCCACCTGAGAGGCGATTTGCCCGACCTGGCTGTTCACGTTGTCGAACATGCCCGACAGATTGTTTATGATGCCGCCGACAAGTATTTCTTTCAGCCATTCGCTAATCTGCTGTTTGATGAAATCCAATCGGTTGACCTCCTTTCCCGCACCCCATGTCTGGGGGCGCGAAGTGTTTTCGTGTTGACATCAACCGAATAGGCCGGAAAGAAGCGGAACCAGCGTCATGCCGATCAAGGCCACGCCGCCACCAGCCATGAGCTGTTTAATGCCCTGGCTTTTTGCGCCCGGATTGTCATTGCCGTACCCTTCCAGAAGGTTGATTGCGCCCCAAATAGCAAGGCCCGCGCCGAGGGCGATCACAAGGGTCTGGAGAACGTCTATTGCGCTGTTGAAGAAACTCATATTATTTCCCTCTAATTCTGATTTTGAATATGAAAAAAGCCGCTATTCGGCGGCTTTCGGTTCCCCGGAGAGGTCAACGGAATACGTGGTGAACACATCATCCAGCTTCGGCTTTAATTTGGTGGACAGAAACTTCTCAATATGAAAGGCATTACGGGGGTCGTAGTCGGACAGGTATTTGTAGTTCGGGTGTTTTGTGATGTCGTACTTGTCCGAAAGGAAAGGACGGACGCCGCGAAGCTGGAGGATGCACTTACCGCCGTCAAGGACGGCCAGTTCATCGACCGAAGCGAGGTCTTTTCCCAACTTTTGATAATTGAGACTGTGGGAAACCTCACGGCCCCGGCTTTCGCCGGTGTTGTAGGTGTCTATCGTCTCCTTTCCCAAAGATTCCGTAAGTTCCTTCAAGGTCGTGCGTTCCTTGCCGCCGAGGAAGATGGCGCTGTCGCAGTTGCCGATGATCGTGTCGGCGTTATCCTTGTAGAGAGCTTTGAGCTGGCTTTGCGCCTGCAAAACAAGGCAGGCCGAGATTTCGCGGCTGCGGATGGTGGCAATCAGCTTTTCAAATTTGGGGATCTGCCCGATGTTAGCAAACTCGTCGAGCAGGCACCGGACATGGACGGGCAAACGCCCGCCGTACACGTCGTCAGCCTTTTCGCACAGAAGATTGAAAAGCTGTGTATAGGCCATCGAAACTAAAAAATTAAATGTGTCGTCCGTATCGGAAATGATGATGAACAGGGCAGTTTTGCGGTCGCCCAGCGTGTCCAGCTCCAGCTCATCNNTATCGTAGGCAGTCAGGTCACGAAGCTCCTGAATGTCGAACGGAGCTAACCTCGCACCGCAGGAAATAAGGATCGATTTTGCTGTCTTGCCTGCCGCCAGCTTGTACTTTTTATACTGCCGGACGGCGAAGTGATTTGGCTTTTCCTTTTCCAGAGCCTCGAACATGAGATCCACGGGATTTTTGAATTCCTCATCGTCCTCTCTCACTTCCGAAGCGTTGATGAATTCGATCAGCGTGGTGAAATTCTGTTCCTCGGCTGGGGCCTCATAATGGATGTAGCCGATGAGTGCCGTATAAAGCAGCGTCTCGGCCTTCACCCAGAAATCATCTCCTTCCTTGCCCTCGCCCTTGGTGTTGGTGATAAGCGCCGTGACCAGCTTCAAAATGTCTTTTTCCGAATGAATGTACGCGAAGGGATTGTAGTGCATCGACTTTTTGAAGTTGATGGTGCTGAGAATTTTGATGCGATAGCCCCTGTGCCGCAGGAGATTTCCACACTCCACCACGATGCTGCCTTTCGGGTCCGTGACCACGAAGCTCGTCGGACAATCCTTGGAATCGCACTGCATCAGGTTCGGCTTGATAAAAAAACGTGTCTTGCCGGAACCGGAGCCGCCGACGACCAGCACGTTTTTGTTCCGGGACGTCTTGGGGTCCTTCGGTCGGCTGTTCATGGTGAGCCGTTCCGTCTGCGTGAGAATGACGTTGTTTTCAAACACCGGGTCGATGTACGGCCTGATGTCCTCGGCTTTTCCCCAGCGGGCCGAACCGTATTCCACGTTCTTGCGGAACTTTTTGGCGTTCCGGCCCTTGACATAAACCGCTAGCCGGAGGACGGCGGCGAGAAGGACGCCAACGCCGAGGTCGGCTGGGTGAAAGCTCGGCAGCGGAGAGGAAAACGCGGCGGTAAGGCCGTCCATCAGACGCAGGAGCTTTCCGGAAGCATCCGTGCCTGCGGACAGCCGCCACGCCTGCCCGAACTTTGTGGCAAACAGCGCGACGAACAGGTAGGGCAGATTCATCAGGAGAAGTTTTTTTGTTTTTGTGTTCATCGCGTCCGCTCCTGTTCCTTGTGCCTCACGCGGTCAACGGTATTCACTTTGACTGCCTCTTTGAACTTCCGGAGCCGCGAGAGGACGGGTGGCCTTTTCGCCCGATCCACTGTTTTTGTTGTAAACTCGGTGAAAGCGGCGGTGAGAGCGTCCGCATCCCGTGCTTTGAAAAAAACGAGATATTTGGGCGGCGACACGCTGCGATCCTTTTTCACGGCATAGTCCACACCATATTTTCGCGCCACTCGGTCAAAAGACCGGATATTGCTGTCGGTGATCTCGATGTTGGACACGCCCGTGTTTTGCCCGATGAGCTGTTTCACCGTCTGCCTGCCGTGGGAGACCACGGGACCGGCGCGGGCCTTCGCGTACTTCTGATCCCTGCGGTGGGTCAGATATTTGGTTATGGCTTCTTTGAGTACCCGGCCTGAGAACTTTGTGCCGCTGATGATGAGCGTCACGGAGCGGTTTTCGATTTCTTCCTGCAAGTAAAATACCTCCTATCATGTAAAAACTGTCTTCCGTCATGGTTCATGCGAACCGCCTCCATGCATTTCGTGATTAACCAGCGCCGAATAGTAACTGCTGATGGTGGTCGGAGCCTGATACAATGCAGTCAGAATGTAGCTGCGAATATTGCGAATCTTAGTGGTACTTTTGTCCAGACACTCCAGCACATATTCGATGTGGCTGTCGTCGAGCTTCAAAAGCCTGCTTTTCACCATTTCGGCGGGCATATTCTCGCCGGCTATCCGAATTTCCTTTTTCCGGCTGCACACGGTATCGAGCATGATACCCACGATTTCGTCCAGACGCTCCGGGTCGCATTTCTGCCGCAGGACGTCGTAGGAAATATTCTCTTTGATGATTTCACGGTAGGAATCCGTCGCATCTATCGAATCAGCTGGGGCATCGGCTTCCGTCTTTTTATCTGCCGGATTGGATTGATAAGAATTTACTCCATACGTATTTGATTTTTTAGAGATATTAGTTCCCTTAGTATTTAATTGTGCGGGATTTTCCGTATCCGGTTTTTCCATATCCGGGTTATCCAGATACGGTTTTTTCGTATCTGGTGAGTCCGTATCCGGTAAAAGCGTACCCGGTGGCTTGCGCGGCTGCTCATAGATGGTGTATTCGGTGTCCGTGATGCGCCCGTCTTTACCGCGAAGCTGTCGGCGCTCCATATAGCCCGCGCTTTCCAGCTCCTTGAGTGCTTTTCCGATGGCGTCCACACTTTCCCGGCAGATGGATGCAAGGCCCCGCGTGGTGTAATCCCAATCGTCCGGAAGCGAGAACATCATGGACAGCAGCCCTTTCGCTTTCAGGGTCAAGGCCCTGTTTTTCAGGTGATGGTTGCTCATGACCGTGTAATCCCGCGTCCGTTTTACACGAATAACTGGCATATAAACATCTCCTTTTCATTGGTAGGAATAAAAAAAGGCACTCCTTTCGGAACGCCTGAAACGTGGTTGTTATCTTTCCTGATCCCGCTGCCGCTTTTTCTGCCATCCTTCAAGCAACTGGATAATGACCTGTTCCATCTTCTGGGGCGTGTACGACTTGGGAAAATACTTCTGGAGCCTGTCAGCCTTGATG
>DDHX01000029.1 GCA_002338255.1 Ruminococcaceae bacterium UBA1865
TAAAGAATCAGAGCCTCTCAACAACAATGTTGAGAGGCTCTGATTCTTTAGATAGATTACCTGATATTCTGTAATTCATTGAGACTTGAACCATCAAATACAATTGGATACTGTTATTAAACTTTATTGTCTTTTTTAACAACTAATTCTCCGGATTTTTGTAGTGCTGATTTTGCGGCAATAGGTCCAATGATTGAATAAATAAATGTTGAACACAGGATAATGACGCGAATCTGTGGAGCATACGCGGGAACTACAGAACCGGCAACTACAATCAGTCCTAACGCTACTCCAGCTTGAGGCATAAGAGTTGGCCCCAGATATTTGCAGATTTTTTCCTCCTGTTTTGTAACTTTTCCTCCGAACCAGGCACCGCCCCATTTTCCGATTACTCTTGCTACGACATACGTTATCCCAATCAAACCAATGCCCTTAAGAGCTGAAACTTCGAATCCCGCCCCAGAAATCACAAAGAAAATCATATATAATGGGGGAGTAAAGGAATCACATGTTGAAACAATTTTCTCAATTTCATCATAAATATTGGTAAGAACTGCTCCTAATGCCATACAAGCCAGTAAAGGGGAACCATGCACTAAGTCTGCAATCCAGTACGTGGAAAGCACAAGAGCCAAAATAATACAAATTCTGTTAGAGGGTTTTTTAAACCAGCGGAAGACCAATTTCATCAAAATACCGGCAAGACCGCCTAAAACAAACGAAACGGCGATTTCATATACCGGCGATAAAATCGACATCACCATATTCGTGTTTACCGTTGAATTCATTGCCTTTACGACCGTCGTTGCAAGCCCAAAAGCGATGAGCGCTACAGCGTCATCAATAGCAACAACGCTTAAAAGCATTGAGGTAAGGGGACCTTTTGCCTTATACTGATTTATTACCATAATTGTCTGAGCCGGTGCAGTTGCAGCCGCAATCGCCCCCAACATGATGGCAAGCTTCACGTCAAATCCCAAAAGAATTAAAGTTACCGTCACAACAACGATTGCACCACACGCTTCTGTGATGGCAATAAGAATCGGCGAACCGCCTACTTTTCGATAGTATTTTAAGTCAAATTCACAGCCGACCGAAAAAGCGATAAATGCCAATGCCATGTCTGAAATAACAGAAAATCCATTTACCATATTCATTGGGATTATATTCAAAAAAGAGGGGCCTAATAAAAGGCCTGCAATCAAGTACCCAGTCACATTGGGCAGTTTGAAAAATTTTCCAAGTCTGCCGAAAAGTAAAGCTGAGGCAAGCATGACTGCTGTTGCAATAATGATTTTACTTTCCAATTTTGGTGATTCCCTTCGTAAAGTCGATTGGTACGGTAAATAGCACACCAGTATCGTGACCCGACAGGTCACCGACTATATTTTCTATGATTGCTTCGGCTTCTTTTAGCTGGCGTTCTTCAATAGCCGCTAAAATAATTTTGCTTTTTTCTCGTTCCGGATTCATCAGCGTTCTAAGCGAACCCAAAAACGGAATTTCATCCTCATCATGTTTGTGACTTAATAGTCGCGCCATACCCATGCTTTCAATGACCGTCGCACCGCATATATTTTTCTGGGCAAATTCGGTTAATAATGAATCTAATTTTTCCGTTTTGTTTAAAATAAAGATCAGTAATTCCATAACTATCCCCCTTTAATGAATGTAATTTATGTACAATGTTTACAGACAACTTTAAATATTATATTAAGTTGCCTGCTATATTATAGTGTGATAAAACATCTTTGTCAAATACTATTCATATGAAAAAAGACTCCCCGTGATTCATCACAGAGAGTCTTTCGTGTTTTTATTAATGTAAGCATTAAAACGTTCGATTACATTCTCATCGCCTACGATCAAAACCTTATCATCCTCATCAAATTCATAATATGGACCAGGCGAAATAATAATATTTCTATTTTGAATAATTCCGATAATCGTTGCGCCAGTATGATTCCATATTCCCAAATTGCCGATACTCTTTCCGATAATATGGGAATGCTTTGGCAATCTAACTTCAACCGGTGTAACAAGATCAGAACGCCTATATTGGAACATTTCAATGACTTGAGAAGTCAGACCACTGATTTTTTCATTCAATTCCTTACTCTGATCAAAGAGCTGCGAAAGCCTGTTTCGCATTTGACTAACACTTTCATCTTCTTTAAAATCATTTAAAAATTGTAATGCATTTTCTTTTGACGAAACAATAATTCCGCTTCCTGGAATTACCTCAACGACCTGTTTATCAGACAAAATCGACATTGCTCTGCGTATTGTCTCGGGCGACACGTTATATTCCGTGGAAAGTATGGAACGCCCTTTTAATTTTTCGCCTTCAGGGAAATCACCTGAAGCGATTCTTGCCGAAATATTCACTGCAATTTTCAAATATTTTGGAATAGTAATTTGCTCTGCGCTGTACATTTTTTCACCCGATTCCATTTTCAATATCTGGCTGTATATAAAATATTATAGCATTATTCTGATCAGTGAGCAAATAAAACAACCTAATTAGTTATCCGAAAAATGGAAATAGTATTCGAATTTGACAGTAAAACATTCGTATGGTAAAATATACACTATCAAGTAGCAACTTAACAATATCGACAAGTTGCTACTTAAAGCGGCCAAATTTTCAAATTGAAAGGAGATTAACATGATAGAATACAGAAATGTATGCAAAACCTACGGCAAAAAACAGGTTATCAAAAATCTGAGTTTTCAAATACCGGATGGGCAGTTTGTAGTATTGATTGGGCCATCCGGATGCGGAAAAACAACTACATTAAAAATGCTGAACCGATTGATTGAAATGGACTCGGGTGAAATCTACATAAACGGTAAAAACGTTATGCAAGAAAATCCGGAAAAGCTGAGGAGTTCTATCGGGTACGTTATTCAGCAAATTGGATTGTTTCCAAACATGACAGTGGAGGAAAATATCAGTGTAGTGCCACATCTCCTTAAATGGGATAAAGAGCGCTGTCACAAGAGGGTTACGGAACTTTTGGAGTTGGTCGGAATGCCGTATAATGAATATGCACATAAATATCCGAATGAAATGAGCGGAGGGCAGCAGCAGCGCATCGGCGTACTCCGAGCGCTTGCAGCGGAGCCCCCTATTATTTTAATGGATGAGCCTTTCGGAGCGTTGGACCCCATCACACGGGATACCCTGCAGGATGAGGTGAAGTCTCTTCAAAAGAGATTGAAAAAAACGGTAATTTTTGTAACACACGATATGAATGAAGCCTTGAAGCTTGCAGATTATGTCGTTTTTATGGATCAGGGTGAAATTTTGCAAATGGATTCCCCAGAGGGAATTTTAAGGGTCCCTGCAAATGATACTGTACGCGAGTTCATGGGAAAACATGTTCACAGCTATACGCAAAGCCAGATAATTTGCTCAGATCTGATGAAAACAAAAGTCATTAAGGCGACAGAGGAGAAAAAAACACTGGAGTGTATCTCAATTATGAACCAGCATGAAGTCGATTCTTTGGTCGTAGTGGACAATGAGGAGAATTTCAAAGGAGTTGTTTCCATCGACACGATCAATCTGCGCGGAAAAGCAGGAAATTCCATTCGTGATTTAGTGGAGACTGATGTACCGGTTGTTTCAATGGAAACACCGGCGAAAACTGCATTTGATATTTTAAATGAAAAACGGTTGAATTATGTCGTTGTTCTGACCGATACCGGAAAAGTAGCGGGCATTATCACAAAAACAAGTATGTCAAAGGCTCTCGCCAGTGTGGTGTGGGGGGATACGGTATGACCAAATTCTTTGACCAGTATGGAACAAAGCTATGGGAAGCAATTATCACTCATCTGGAATATGTCCTTGTTTCTGTTGCACTGGGTTTTGTAATTGCCCTCATACTTGGGATTCTTCTTTCAAGAGTGCCGAAGATTTCAAAATTTGTGATTCCTGTGATTTCTGTTTTTCAGACTATTCCCGGTATTGTATTTATCGGTGTTCTGTTTTTATACCTTGGAATGGTACCGCTAACCGTTCTAATTGCGCTGACTGTGTACGCAGTATTCCCAATTCTGAAAAACACGTACACTGGTCTGCTAAATGTTTCGGAGGGATACAAGGAAGCGGCCAAAGGGTGCGGCATGTCCTCAATGCAAAGCCTTTTGCGGGTAGAACTTCCGCTTGCTATGCCGAATATCATCGGTGGACTGAGAATGTCAACAATTTATATTGTGAGCTGGGCTGTGCTGGCCTCTATGATCGGTTTAGGCGGTCTGGGCGATTTTATCTATATTGGCGTCAGCACCAATAACAACATTCTGATTATTGCAGGGGCAATTCCATCTGCAGCCATGGCAGTCGGCCTCGGACTCTTAATTGATGCTCTGCGGAAAAAAGTTATTCCTAAGGGGCTAAGGGGGGAACGTGCATGAGTTTTGAACTCGTATGGGAACATTTATATATTGTTTTGGCGGCAGTCATCGCAACCATACTGCTTGGCCTTCCTCTTGGAATTTTAGCTTACATCAACCGACGCATGCACGGTGTCATTCTTTGGACGGTAGATATTCTGCAGACGATTCCAGCCCTTGCTCTGCTCGGTATGATAATGGTGATTTTCGGAGCTGGAAAATTAACAGTAATTATAGGGCTTGTTCTGTATTCGCTTCTTCCGGTCGTCCGAAATACATATCTTGGCTTGACCAATATTGACCCGGCGATTAAAGAAGCTGCCCGTGGAATGGGGATGAGCACCGGATACCGGCTTTTGCACGTGGAACTTCCGCTTGCATTCCCCATGATTTTCACAGGGATTCGCATTGCCACCGTTACGGCCGTCGGCGTGGCAGTGTTTGCAACCTTTGTTGGCGGCGGCGGTCTGGGTTCTATTATTTACCGCGGGATTCACGTGCAGAATATGAATCTCATTATGTCCGGAACATTTTCTCTCATGGCTATGGCAATCCTGTTCGACGCGGTTATGTCATTGGTTGAAAAAAAATTATACCGTCAAAAGAAGAAATAAAATACTTTGAAATTAGGAAAGAGGCGTAATTTATGAAACGAATTATTGCAGTAGCATTAAGTGTTCTGATGGCTGTATCCGTGTTTGGATGCAGCAGCAAAAGCAGCAACGAGATCGTAATCATGGATGGACAGTTTTCCGAAATGAAACTGATTCATCAAATGGTAAAGCTTATGGTGGAGGAGTATACCGATGCAAAGGTGGTAATCAAAGACGAGGTATCAGCGGTAAACGGTTACAATGAGCTACTGAAAGGGAACTGCGATTTGATGAACAGCTACGACGGCACCCTGCTGACCACCTATTTAAAGCTGGACACAAAGGATA
>DDHX01000019.1 GCA_002338255.1 Ruminococcaceae bacterium UBA1865
CACATACTAAGGGCTTCCGATCACCGGTACCATCAATAAAGGCCTTGAAAGTCGCAGTAAATGCGATTTTCAAGGCCTTCCCTTATGTGATTACTGAAACACCTTATAGGCGCTCGCAAGAAGAG
The DNA here is from genome assembly GCA_002338255.1 of Ruminococcaceae bacterium UBA1865. GTDB lineage: Bacteria > Bacillota > Clostridia > Oscillospirales > Acutalibacteraceae > Caproiciproducens. The sequence continues at coordinate 126 of DDHX01000019.1, forward strand.
TTCCGCTCTTGTCAAGGGCAAGCTCCCATGCGCCCACGCCGGCGAGTCCGTATTTCTTGGCAAGTTTCGCTTTTTGGGCAATTGATTGGGAGTTCTCATAGGTAACAAAAGTATTGTTTCCAAACAAATAAGGAACCATCGACGCGTTATCATAATAGACCGAATATGCGGAATTATTTAAAAATTTGGATACAACCGCATCATAACCAACCGATTTGGCCGAAGTAAAGGTGCTGTTCAATCCGTTATTGCTTGCACTTGAAACCTGGTAGCTGTAACCATAAAATGGCATACCAAGCACCAACTTTTTTGGGGAGGCCCCTGCATTCAGATAGTTATTTATTCCCTGACTGACGCTAATTCTGTTTCCTGCATCCGAGGGGTACAAGGGTGCATTAAAGCCCGTATACTGATCCCACGGGCCGTTCATATCATAGGCCATAATAAATAAATAATCAACATATGAAAAAAGAGCAGGTTCCGTATTGTTTATAAATGTTTTATCCGGTGCACCGGTAATCGTAAGAAAATATTGTTTCCCATCCCGAGTAGTTTGTGCATTTAGCTTCTGACGAATGGCATAAATCAATTTCGTGTAATTCTGCTTATCCTGCGGGTGGTGCACGGTTCCCGCCACTCCCCCTGAAACAGGATATTCCCAGTCCAAATCCACTCCATCCAGCCCATATTTCTGAATAAAATTCAAACAGCTTTGTGCAAATATTTCTCTTGAAGAACTTGTAAGTGCTGCATCAGAAAACCTTTTGGAATTATCCCAGCCACCCACGGAAATAATAATCTTTAACGCGGGATTTTTTTTCTTTAGATTTCTTAAGCCTTCAAGATTTTTAGTATCTGTATTGACGTTTGTCATGGTCAATTGTAATCCGGAACTGATATCCGCGAATGCATAATGAATATGGGTCAGTTTGGCGGCGTCTATTTTATCCGGAGTAAAGCCACTGCTTCTTGACCACGAAGTATAATATCCAACGATGTAATTTTGGGCAGAGGTTGACGACTTGGAAACCGGCTGAACAATTACTTGGTTTGAAGATTTCACACTTGAAAATGGTAGCTCGCTGGATGCCGAAGAGGATTTGGATTGTGAAGATAAGCTGGGCAAAGCAGATGATTGCGGCAGTGACGATAAGTCGGTCAACGAGGATGATCCCTGCAGCGACGATAAACTGGGCAACGAGGATGATTCTGGCCATTCGTCGGCACTTGATGATTCGTATTTTGGATTCACCTGCAAATTATGTAAAGAATTTTCCTTTAACGGAGTTGGAAAAAGCACAAAAAACGCGAGCATTATTAGAAGCGCAGCTACACGCATTCCTATCCTTGGAGTGAATTTTATTTTCATGTTACAATCCTTTATAATAAATTTATCGATCATACTCAAACTTATTATAAGTTTAACAGTAGTTTAGGATGCGGGCAATGACAAAATAATGGAAGTAGAATATCCTTTACACATTGATCAAAGCAATGACTAATAAGTTAAATCACACCTTTTTATAAAGATAGGGAGCACAAGAAATCTTGTGCTCCCTATCTTATTTCTATTTGTCGTTATAATGCTTATAACCGGGCTTTGCACCACGCTGGCTATTGTAGCTGCGCTGACGGGTGTGCCCCTGCCCTGCGCCATACTTTTTCTCTTTCAGCTTTCGCTCACAAATTTGTTCCCTTGATTTACTCGCTATGGTAAAGTGAACGATGCGCTGCTTCATGTTATAGTTCGCCATTTTNNCAGATGTTATAGTTCGCCATTTTACGAATAACTAAGTTTGCGTTCTCCGGTGTCATTTCAATATTTGTATAATCACTAAATATATAGATTTTACCAATTGCCTTTGAAGGCAAACCGGTTGCTTCAACAATAACCCCTAAAAGGAAATTAGCGTCGATTTTTCCAGTGACGCCAATATCAAGATTAAGCCAAGTTCTGTCTGGGTTAGAGGTGGCTATTTCAATTTTACGGATATTTTTTACCGCCGCAAGTTTTTTGTCTTTTCCAAAAAGCTTGGCGCAAAGCACTGTGGCAATGTCTTTCGGATTATAACCGTCTTTTTCAAGCTCTTCAACAAACTTGACCCACTCGTAACCGCCGTTCTCATCCACCAGCTGCTTGATGTCGCTGCTGAACTTTTCAAGACGGCGCGCACGAATATCTTCAAGCTTTGGTACCGAAGCTTCTTCTATCTTCGCTCCCATAAACCGTTCCAGCGTGTGAACTTTCATCAGCTGTGCGCGGCCTGCGGCAAGAGTATAAGAGGCGCCCGTTTTTCCGGCACGGCCGGTACGTCCGATACGATGAATGTAATATTCATTTTCCTGGGGAATATCATAGTTGAATACCGCTTCAACATCTTCCACATCGATGCCGCGGGCGGCAACATCTGTGGCAATCAAAATACTGTTACGGCCGCTTTTAAAGTCCCTCATTACTTGGTTGCGCTGGCTTTGTTTTAAATCCCCATGCAGACCAATGCTTTTAAAGCCGCTGTCGTTCAGCAAACTGCAAAGCTCATCCACCATTTTTTTCGTGTTACAGAAAATAAGCGAGCGTTTGGGGCGATGATATTCAAGCAACAGTTTCAAGGCGTCATTCTTAGCCACCTGGGGAACGCTATAGTAAAATTGTGAAATATTATCAACCGTTTTCTGGCCTTTGTCAACTGCAATCATTTCCGGGTTCGTTTGAAACTGTTTGGTGATACTCATGATGGCGGATGGCATCGTTGCGCTGAACAAAACAGTCTGCCTTACCTCAGGCGCTTGGGTCAAAATTGTCTGAATATCCTCAAGGAATCCCATGTTCAGCATTTCGTCCGCTTCATCTAAAATAACAGTCTTCAGATTGTTTAATGTCAGGGTTCTGCGACGCATATGATCCATAATACGCCCCGGCGTACCGATGATAATTTGCGCACCGCGAAGCTGACGGATCTGTCCATCCATCGGCTGACCGCCGCAAACTGTGGCAATGTTAACTTTGGGTAAATACTTGGAAAATTTGTGTACTTCGTCACTGGTTTGCATTGCAAGTTCACGGGTAGGACTTAAAATAAGAACCTGCCCTTTCTCGCCATCGCTTTGAGCAACCATTTGTACAATGGGAATACCGAACGCGGCAGTTTTCCCGGTGCCGGTACTGGAACGGCCGATCATATCTTTGCCCTCTAAAAATAAAGGGATTGCGCCGGATTGAATATCTGTCGGCTCGGTAAAGCCTATTTCTTCAACTGCACGTAAGATTTCAGGTAGTAAATTCATTTCGCTAAATTGCATAGATTTTTGTTTCCTCTAACTTTATATATTTTTGTATTATTATTATCATAACATATATTTTCACCAAATAGTCTATTCAGAAATCTTTATTTCATTATTTTTTTAAAATAAAATAATATTCAACAAAATTTAGTTGTCACGCCACATGAAATCAACGGTATTTGTCTTATTTTGCCGCAGGCACAAAAACTCTTTTCCAAAATATATTGACTGTAGAGGTGTTGCTAAATGAACAGCCAACAAGTTTTGGTTCAGTTGAATCGTTTAAGAAATACAATTATGACCTATCAAAGAATCTCAAAATATTATAATAATATCAATTCGGTTTGCAGAAATTATCGTAAAGCTACCTGTTATGCCCGAAAGGTTAACGATTTGAGCGAGGCTCTGTCTCAGATAGACCAATTTATTTCGAACAAAAAAAGTTATAAATGAAAGCCGACACCGTCCCCCATGTTGGGTAGTCAGCGTCGGTATGATGAAGACATTTGCAGCTTTTGATTTTTTATAAAGAAAAATCTTGTATCAGCTGATTTTGACCGTAAAAAGTTTTTTGCCGTTTGCATATACACCGGCTGCTTCCCCTACTTTTCCCGTAGCTGTAACACTTAAATAATAGTTATCACCTAACTGCTGTTCGGATTTTGTTCTCAAAACTTTACCATTGCCAACGGTGAAGTTCGGCTTTTGTTTAGCAGTCAGCTTAACTGTGTATTTTGAGCCAAGTTTAAGCGTCATATCTTGTGTGGTATCACTTTTAACGGCCAATTCTTTTTTAACTGCACCAAAGTAGGCTGCGAATGTCGCCGCTTCGGCTTCAGCAAGCTTGCGTAGATTTGCTTCATGATTGAGCCATGCACATTCAATCGGATTCGTATGGAATCCGTGCTCCAGAATAAAGGCATATGGTACACCGGAACCGCGTACGGCAGCGCGGATCACCCCATAATAGTCCGTTTTCGTTGTTCCCGGATAAAGGCGTGTTAATGAGCCGCGTGAATACGTTCCCATCGTTTGTGCAACAACCTGTGCAAGCTGTTCAGACAGTATTTTACTGCCCGACCGCTTAAGTGAGTGAAAAGCTACCACACCGCGTGCCGAGGTGCTTGCAGCATTCGTATGCAGCGAAATAAAAACATCACTGCCGCTGCTGATCGCTGTTTTTCCACGCTCTTCCAGACTTGGATTTTCCTGTAGTTTTGATATTGTCAGCACAACCGAAAATCCCTCGTACTGTTCCAATGCTGTTTTAAGATAACCGGCAAGTGCAAATGTCGTGTTGCCCTCAAAATATCCTTTGATACACCCTGCATTCATATTCACAGAATGCCCCGGGTCAATTGTGATTTTCATTGTCGGCCTCCCTGTCTTCATCCGTCAATTCGCCCATGTCTTCATCGGGCATAAAGTCTTTGTCATCCATCTTTATTTCCCTCCAATAAAAGCGGAGTCGCCCCCGTCATGATTCTTTCATAAAAACAGTCTCAGCCCAAGGCCGTTCAATGTTTTTTAACTTACGCTTTCGATTTTAACGACAAAAGGCTGTCTGCATCACTATCATAGTATGCAGACAGCCCTTAATGGAGTATTTTCTAAAATATAATGGACACGCAGCTGCGATCAGTCAGATTACTTACTTTCAGTATAGCTGTTCGCAATCATTTGTTCCGCGCATTTGATGCCGTCCACCGCGGCGGAGATGATTCCGCCCGCGTACCCCGCTCCCTCGCCGCAGGGGTACAACCCCGCGACAGCGACGGATTGAAGGTCATCGCCTCGCAAGAGGCGCACCGGTGAGGAACTGCGGGTTTCCACCGCGGTCAAAAGTGCGTCCGGAGAAGAAAATCCATTTAGGAAGCGATTCATTTGAACAATCCCCTGCCGCATTGAGTTAGCGATAAAATCGGGCAGGCAATCGTCAAGGCTGCATGGTGTAACGCCGGGAAGATAAGTTGGTTTTATAGCGCCCGTTGTTTTTGACGGACGCCGCGCTAAGAAATCCTCGACACGCTGTACGGGCGCGCGGTAGTCACCTCCGCCGAGCCTGAATGCGTCTACTTCCAGCTTACGCTGAAACTCGATTCCGGCAAGCGGGTGGTCGCTGCCAAAATCCTTGGGACCAACTCCGACAAGCAGCGCCGCGTTGGCGTTCGCACCGCTTCGTGCAAAGGAGCTCATTCCGTTTGTAACTAAATGATTTTCTTCGCTGGCCGCGGCAACCACACTGCCGCCCGGGCACATGCAGAAAGTATACACTCCTCTGCCGTTTTGCAGGTGCACGGCGAGCTTGTAATCTGCTGCACCAAGGTTAGGGTGATTGGCAAATTTTCCGTACTGCGAGCCGTTAATCAGCTTTTGCGGGTGCTCAATTCTTGCGCCAACGGAAAACGGCTTTTGCTCCATGGGAATTCCAAGGGTGTGAAGCATCTCAAATGTATCGCGGGCGCTGTGCCCAACGGCAAGAATCACGCTATCGGTATCGACTGAGTACGATGAACCGTCTTGCGGTTTTACCTCAACGCCGGTCACTTTACCTTCTTTTATCATGACATTTTGCAGGGTAGTCTCAAAATGAACCTCACCGCCAAGCGCGATAATCTGTTCACGGATATTCTTTACCGTTGCAGGCAGTTTGTCCGTACCGATGTGCGGCTTTGCCAAGTAGAGAATTTCCTGCGGTGCACCCGCTGAAACGAATTCCTCCAGAACTTTTCGCGCGCGGGAATCCTTTGTCCCTGTGTTTAATTTTCCATCCGAAAAGGTGCCNNGCTCCCCTGTTTTCCAGAAGTGCGTGACTTGTCCGCTGCGTTTTTCCACCGAACTGCCTCGTTCAAATATGATTGGGCGCTGTCCGGCTTGCGACAGAATCAGCGCGGCAAAAAGTCCCGCCGGGCCAAAGCCAATGACAACGGGGCGAATCCTTTTCACCTTGCCGGCCGGCAGCTCATAGTGGTAGGGCTCGACCTCGATAATCTTTTTATCCTCTAAACTATTATTTTTACTACATTCGACCTCGACCGTACAAATAAAATGCACATCGCTCTTTTTACGCGCATCAACGGATTTTTTATAAAGCTTTATGGACTGTATTGCCTCTGGAGCAACCTTGAGTCTTAATGCAGCCTGATTTTTCAAATCGGATTCAGTACCGTCAAGTGCTAAACTGATTTCAGATATTCGATACATCATTTCACCCTTATTTTTCTATTAATGATTTTGCGGCGGCGCAGCCGGATGCGATTCCGGTACTCCACGCCCAGTGGAGGTTAAAGCCGCCGCAGTCTCCGTCTATATTTAAAAGCTCGCCCGCAAGGTACAGCCCCGGGCAGCACCTTGACTGCATATCCTCATCCACTTCGTCCAAGGGCACACCGCCGGCGGTTATTTGCGCGTCTTTCCATGTCATTGTTCCCGTAACAGCAAAGCGAAAATTTTTGATCATTCTTGCAACGGCGGCAAGTTCACCGGATTTCAAATTACAAGCAAATTCAGGCAGATGCGGCAAAGCTTGACGGACAATTTCCCTGCCGACTAATTTGTTAAGGTATCCATTTAAAAGCTCGTCTGCCGGCAAACTGTTCAGCGTTTCTCCGATATGCTTCAGCATACCAAAAATCTGCTGTTCGGTGTATTCGGGCATTAAATCCAAATTGATTTCTATTTTATTGTTCGTTCCAAGTTCTCCCACAAGGCGTGAAAGCTCAAAAATGCAGATTCCCGACAGGCCGTTTTCGGTAAACTGTACCTCACCGTCCACCGTTTTTACAGGCTTTCCGTTTGCAATCAGGGTAGCCGAAGCCGCACTTCGCGCGCCTTTAAGCGGTTTTGCACGGCGCGGTTCGGTCTTTACCTGTATCAATGCCGGAAACAGCTTTGTGCAGCTGTGACCGAGCGTGGTAAGGATCTGGAACCCACTGCCGTTTGACCCAAGCTGCGGATATGCCATGCCTCCGCTGGCAAAAATCAGGCGCTTTGCAAGCACAGTATCTGATGCGGAGCTGATTTTAAAGCCAAAATCCGTCTTTTGAACCATATTGACCGCAAAATCACAGATAGTTTCCACACACAGGCTTTTCAGCTGAAAACGAAAAATATCCAAAACGGCGGAAGCCTGCGCATTATAAGGATAAACGCGCCCCTCATCCTGTTCTTTACAAAGCAGCCCCAACGATGCGAAGATGTAGATGATATTCTGTGGTGAATACTGTTCAAAAAGAGGAACGCAAGCCTTTGTGTCCCCGTGATAATGTGAGACACTTATGCCCATATTCGTAAGGTTACAGCGTCCGTTTCCGGTTGCAAGCAACTTCTTGCCAACACGCGTGTTTGCCTCCAGCACAGCAATTTTCGCATGGATATGACGCTTATTACACTCTTGAGCCGCGGCAACGGCTGCCATCAGCCCGGCTGCCCCGCCACCAACCACGGCAATATCAAATTCCTGAATCATAGCATCCTCCACATTTAAAATTACCGAACTTTTACTGTCATACTACAGAAAAGAGCACACATGATGATATATTCATTCGCTTTAAAGCGCTTATAACTATGATTATAGTATATCCCATAATGCCATGTTCTGGCAAGATAATTCAGCGGATGATCAACAGACAGAACGGATGTGTACACAAACAAAACCGGCGCAGCCCAATTGAGCCGCGCCGGTTTTATGAAGTGTGTATTAGAAGAGTTGATCGATAAAATTAGTCAAAATATCTTGCGAGTAATCCCTTGAAACCAGCACCGTGGCGCGCTTCATCTTTTGCCATCTCGTGAACTGTGTCATGAATCGCATCATAGTTGAGAGCCTTGGCACGCGTTGCAATCGCAAGTTTACCAGCACATGCACCGGCCTCAGCCTCTGCACGCATCTGAAGATTTTTCTTTGTGCTGTTGGTTACGACTTCGCCGAGCAATTCTGCAAATCTTGACGCATGGTCGGCTTCTTCAAGAGCATACTTTTTAAACGCAGCCGCAATTTCAGGGTAGCCTTCGCGGTCAGCCTGACGGGCCATTGCGATATACATACCAACTTCGGAACATTCGCCGTTAAAGTTTGCAACCAAGCCGTCATAAACTTCTTTATCAACGCCCTGTGCAATACCGATTTCATGCTCACAAGCAAAGGAAGCGCTTTCTACCTGCTCCTTAAACTTCTCTTTCGGAGCTTTACACTGAGGGCAAAATTCTGGGGCTTCTTCCCCTTCGTAAACATAACCACAAACAGAACACACAAATTTCTTCATTTTGATTTTCCTCCATAAATGTAATTTATAATATTATAAAGGCAGTTGCCTTTGTAAACAGCTTGAACAAACTCCATGGAACAGAACCTCACTGGATTGAACTTTAAAATGGTGTTTTTCAGCAACCTCGTCACTTACTTCTTTGGGGATAAACTCACCGGGAATGTCAATCACCGCACCGCAGCTTGAACAAACAAAGTGTGTGTGCGGCTTTGTATTGCCGTCGTAGCGTTCCTGTCCGTTTACAATGCCCACACTCATAATGACTCCGTCATTTTTAAACTGGGCAAGGTTGCGATACACGGTGCCTAAACTCAAGTCGGGGTAATCCGGCTTCAATGTTTGATACACCCATTCCGCAGTAGGATGCGTTACTGTTGAGCGAATAGTGCCTAAAATCGCTTCCCGTTTTCTGCTAAAATTTTGTTTTCTTTCCATATTTTTCACCGTTAAAATAATAATGATTACTGTTCTTGTTTTATATAATAGCACAGTACTTTGTCTTTGTAAAGGTTATTTTTAAAAAAATGCATAAAATTCCCTGACCGGATAAAACTCGGTCAGGGAATAGCGTTTAAAGATTGTTTATTTTCTCAAGTATATTGTTTAGCATATCCAAAGTTATGAAACCACCGCTAAATGTTGACAGCGCACGCAACGGCATATCCCGGAACATTGCCGCTTGCATTTGTGCGGCGGCCTCGCCGAGGTTGTTGGTACCAACACCGAGATGGGGTGCGTACTCCTGCATTAGGTCATTCAGGACCGAACTTGCCTTTTCGTACGCCATCACGTCGCCCAATGTCGAGGTAAGTGTAAATTTGCACACCGGTTGCATAGACGAGACGACCTCAACCGGAGCACTTAATATAATATCGCGTGACGATTGACCGATTAAAATTTCAAAAGTGCCGCTCTGCACACACCAGTCATGATTTTGGGTATTATAATAAGCAAATGCACGATTGTTCAGTTCGAAGCTGATTGTTTTCTCCTCCCCCGGATGGAGAGCCACCTTTTCAAATCCCTTTAATTCTTTTAATGGGCGGATTACCTGCGTTTGATTGTCGTGGATATAAAGCTGAACAATTTCTTTTCCAAAGCGTGCACCCGTATTTTTTACCTTTACTGTGACAGTCAGAGAATCCGTATCATGAATTGTTTCTGCGCTTAATTTTAATTCACTGTAGGCGAAGCTGGTGTAGCTTAAACCGTATCCAAAGGGGAATAGCACAGGCATTTCTTTTTTATCGTAGTAACGGTAACCGACAAAAACGCCTNNCGGGAAATACAGATACGACGGATTGTCGCTGAGCTTGAGAGGGAAGGTTTCGGCAAGTTTTCCACAAGGATTTTTGTCCCCAAAAAGAACATCGATCGTCGCCGCGCCAACCGCCTGACCGCCGAGGTAAAGCTCCAGAATACCCTTTACGCTGTTAACCCACGGCATTTCGACCGGTGAACCGTTATGAAGCACAACAACCGTGTTTGGTTGAACTTTAGCAATCGCCTCAATCAACTTATTCTGACAGTCAGGCATCCGCATATGTTCACGGTCAAAGCCTTCACACTCCATGTACTCCGGTAAGCCGGCAAATACAACAGCAACCTTGGCCGCAGCGGCAGTTTGCACCGCTTCGTCAAACAACTGCTGGTCGATCACATCTGCTGAGATATCATACCCCTGCGCATA
>DDHX01000050.1 GCA_002338255.1 Ruminococcaceae bacterium UBA1865
AAATATTATAATAAATATTTATAATATATTACAATTGACGAGTTGCATTATAAGGTGATATCATATAAATGAAAATTAATTAGACAAATAGTAATTAAATAATACAAATTACAATTAATTTGTCTAACAATTAATTTAAGGAATACCCACTGCGGTAAAAACCGTGGGGTCCAAATAATAATTTTCTGGAGGAGTCGTACAATGAAAAAGATTACAGCATTATTATTGGCGTTTACACTGATTACTGCAATGGCTATGGGCGGATGCAGCTCACAAACTGCTGCATCATCCACTGTGGCATCCACGGCACCTGCATCTGCTGCGCCTTCGGGCGTTGCAAAAGTTGATGGCAAGGCTGCTTGCATATTGGGTGTAGGGGGACTGGGGGATCAATCCTTTAATGACTTGGTATATGAAGGCATGAATAAAGCAAAAACAGAACTTGGCGTTGATTTTGATTATGCTGAGCCAAAGCAGATTTCTGATTTTGAACTGATTATACGTGATATGGCAAGTTCAGGTAAATACAAAGTCATCCTGTGTGTAGGCTTTGATCAAGTGGATCCTCTCAAGAAAATTGCACCCGAATTTCCGGATCAGCAGTTCGCGCTGATAGACGGTCAGGTAGATGCAAAAAATGTTGTGAATTATATGAGTAAAGAGGAAGAAGGATCCTTTTTAGTTGGAGCAATGGCGGGATTGATGAAGAAAAATGCTGTCGCAAATCATCTAAAAGAAGGAAATCAGTTAGGCTTTGTGGGAGCAATGGAAATCCCTCTTATTGTCAAGTTTGCAGCCGGTTTTCAGGCTGGAGCAAAATATGTTAATCCAGATGCAAAAGTTCTGATTGACTATGTTAGCGGTTCTAATCCGTTCAGCGATACCACAACCGCGAAAGAGATTGCAACCAGTCAGTTTTCAAAAGGAGCAGATATTATTTTCCATGCAGCCGGAGGCTCCGGTTTGGGCGTTTTCCAAGCAGCAAAAGAAAGTGGTTTCTACGCGATTGGATGCAATTCCAACCAAAACACCATTGACCCTGATCACATTGTTGCAAGTATGCTCAAAAGAGTAGACACAGCGGCTTATGACGTTGTTAAATCTGCAGTGATAGACAACAATCTAAAAGTTTCTACCACTGTTCTTTTAGGACTTTCAGATGAGGGTGTTGGTTACACATTCCAAAAAAGTAATATAAAAGTAAGTGATGATATCATTGCGAAAGTTGAGGCAATCAAAGCTGACGTCATTTCCGGAAAATTAGTAGTCCCTCAAACAAATGATGACGTTGCAAAATTCCTTAAATCCAATACATATTCCAAGTAACCCAATAGTCAAATAATGATCATTACGGCATAAAGCTATGCGGGTGGTGCGCCATGTGTGTCACCCCCCGCATGTTTCTTTCTCAATGTTGGCTGTACTGTATCGGTTAAATGGCGAGCGAACATAGGGTGGGTTTTTGTAACAACGGGCTGATGTATTTGGGCAGTTCAGTATAAAGGTGAGGTGAATATTTTATGATAGCAGTAGAAATGCGAGGCATTACCAAACGATTTCCCGGTATGATTGCGAATGACAATGTAAACTTCATGGTGGAACAGGGTGAGATACACAGCCTTCTCGGCGAGAATGGAGCGGGAAAAACCACGCTGATGAATGTTCTGTTTGGACTGTATCATCCTGAAGAAGGCTATATAAACATCAATGAACAGAGAATAGATATCACATCGCCCAGAATAGCTTATAAACTGGGTATTGGCATGGTTCACCAACATTTTATGCTGGTTAATAATCTGACGGTATTGGAAAATATTATATTGGGTAATGAACCCGGACGAATGATAATAGATAAAAAAGAGAGTTATAAAAAGGTGCAGGCATTGTCCAATCAGTATAACTTTGATCTGGATATGGATACAAAAATTTCTGACCTTTCCGTTGGAATGAAACAACGGGTTGAAATTGCAAAAACAATATATCGTGGTGCTGACATTATCATATTGGATGAGCCAACAGCAGTTTTGACCCCGTTGGAGGTATCACAGCTTTTGCAAATTCTGCTGGATATGAAGAAACAGGGTAAAACGATCATTTTCATTACCCATAAACTGAATGAGACAATGGAAATTTCCGACCATGTCACGATATTACGAGGAGGAAAATCTGTCGCAACTGTTTCCACCAAAGATACAAGTGCAAAGGAACTCGCCAATTTGATGGTGGGAAGTGAAATTAATCTCGAAATCCAAAAACAGAGTAAAGAATGCGACGAAACAGTATTGTCATTAAGGAATGTGAAGTTGCTATCAAACGCATGTTCTTCTGTTTCATTTGAAATCCATGCTGGTGAAATTTTTGGCATCGCGGGTGTTGAAGGCAACGGGCAGCAGGAGATAGAAGAAATGATCATGGGCTTGCGAAGCTGCAAAAGTGGATGCATAGTGCTGAAAGGAATAGATATTACTAACTTGTGCCCCAGATTGAGACGCAGTTATGGAATCGGTTATATCCCGTCTGATCGTTATAAACAGGCAATTCTGCCGGGCTTTACATTGGTAGACAATTATTTGTTAGGGAATCAATATGATAAGAAGTACGTTACGAAAGGCATCATAAATAAAAACTATCTGGTGCAAAGAGCGAAAACACTCATGAAGGATTTTGACGTGCGTGCTGTGGACGAAAATCAGACGATTGGTTCACTTTCGGGAGGTAACCAACAAAAACTTGTGGTGGGGCGTGAGGTAAGCAATAATCCGGATTTTGTCATTGCTTGCCAGCCTGCACGGGGACTCGATGTTGTCGCAATCAAGTACATCCATGAGGTCCTGCTTGAATTGCGTCAGCAGGGGAAGGCTATTTTGCTCATTTCAGCCGAACTTTCTGACCTGTTTCAACTTTCTGATCGCATCGGCGTGCTATATAAAGGAACGATGATGGCCGTAAAAAGAACTGAAGAGTACACAAAAGAATCAATCAGTTTGTTGATGGCGGGGAGGAAAGTGGAAAATGCAGATGAACCCTAAAAGACAAGCAACACTGAATGCCATGCTTTCAAATTTTCTGTTATCAATGGCTGCGATTGTTCTTTCACTTATTGCGGCCGCAGTCATTATGCTAACAGTCGGGTACAACCCCATTAAGGCATATTTAGCGCTTTATGACGGCGCGTTTGGTTCGGTCAACGCTGTTTCCAATACACTCAGCAAGAGCATCCCGCTGATATTTACAGGGCTTGCCTTTGCGTTTGCAAGTAAGGGCGGAATGTTTAATATCGGCGGTGAAGGACAGCTTTATGTCGGCGCGCTGGCAAGCACTGCAGTGGCAATTGCATTGGGAAACACACCGAAGTTTATTATACTTCCGGCAGCAATCCTCGCGGGCATGCTTGCCGGCGGACTGCTCGGTGGATTTGTTGGCGTTGCTAAAGCAAAACTGCACCTTAATGAAGTCATTGTAGCAATTATGGTTAACTATATCGCCTCGTTGCTAACGTCCTTTTTTGTTAACGGACCGATGAAAGCGGCGAAGAGTATGACTGCACAAAGTGACTTAGTACCAAGTTCAGCGCTGCTTCAGAAAATTATGCCAAAGACTCAGCTTACGACTGCATTATATATTGCGTTGGCAGCAGTTGTAATTATATATTTTTTCTTTAAGAAAACTCGCGCGGGTTACAACATTCGTGTGGTGGGTGAAAATCTTTTTGCTGCACAGGCTTCAGGTGTTAACAAAACGATGGTTATTATTCTTACGATGGGTGCTTCTGGCGCAATTGCAGCACTTGCAGGTGTCACCGAGGTTTTGGGAAAATATGGCCGCTTTATAGATGGATTTTCTCCAGGCTTCGGATTCACTGGAATTGCTGTTGCGGTTTTGGGAAACAACAATCCGTTCGGCATTATTCTGACCGCAATTCTATTTGGAGCACTGGATTCGGGAGCTCTAAAAATGAGTTATATAGCGGGAATTTCAGCAAATATGGTGATGGTCATTCAGGGGTTGGTAATTCTGTTCGTTGCAACTCCGCAAATTGTGCAGTGGATGAATAAAAAAGGGGGTAAGAAGCTTGGAAAATCTTAGTTATCTTTTTTCCTTTGATATGTTGATGATTATTCTGAGGCTCGCAATCCCTATCGGGCTCGCGGCAATAGGCGGTACAATCTGTGAACGCAGCGGAATTATCAACTTGGGTATTGAGGGCNNCGGCGGCGTACTTGGAACCCATCTTACCAATAATCCATGGATGGGTGTTTTAATGGCGATTTTTGTGGGCGGTCTTATTGGCCTTCTCCATGCGGTTCTCTGTATTAAATTCAAAACGAATCAGTCAGTAAGCGGAGTTGGAATAAATATTCTGGCTACAGGGCTGACCGTGGTTCTGACAAGAGCCGTATGGAAAACCGATGGTATCAGTGGCAAGGTGGATCAGTTGCCATCCATCACCATTCCTGTACTGAAGGATATCCCATTCATTGGGAGGATTTTTGCAAATCAATCTCCCTATCTGTTTATTACAATTGCAATTGTGGCCATTGCGTGGTTTGTAATGTATAAAACCAAGGTGGGGCTGCGACTGCGCGCCATTGGGGATCATCCGAAGGCTGCGGAGACAGTAGGCATTAACGTAAAAAAATATCGCTATGCGGCGGTAATCATTTGCGGAATGCTTTGCGGTTTGGGCGGAGCATATTTATCAATTGTGCAGAACAACCGATTTATCAACAATATGGTTGCAGGCCGAGGGTTTATGGCGTTGGCTGCGAATATTTTTGGCGGCTGGAATCCTTTGGGGTCGTTCCTTGCAAGCATTGTTTTTGCATTTGCACAGGCAGTTCGTATTAAGCTGTCAATCAATATTCCAGATCAGTTTGTACAGATGCTTCCCTATGTGATTACTTTACTGGTATTGGTTGGAATTGGGGGCAAGTCAAAAGGCCCTGAGGCACTGGGGGACATGAGCGATTAACCATAAGAAGTTAAAAAACATGGGGGTGATCCTATTGAATGATCTATATACGTTGACTAATTGCACAATTATAACGGTTGATGACAAAGACAGTTTTTATGTAAATGGCACACTCATTGTGGAAAATAACTGCATAAAGGAATTAGGCGCATCAGGAAGCATATCTCCACAGGGAAAAGTCATAGACATGGGTGGCAAGCTGATTATGCCGGGATTGATTAACACTCATACCCACTCGCATTCTTCCTTGTTTAAGAACCAGGCGGATGATATGAGGCTGATGGNNGATGTGGCCAATGGAAAAATTCTTATCAAAGGAACGGTCATATGCGGCTACCTCACTATCCTGCCTCGAGTATATTCAGGGTGGAATTACCTGTTATGCGGATCAATTTTACTTTGCGGATACGACCGCAGCGGCCGCGCAGTCCAGTGGACTGCGCGTGTTCCTTGCACCAACCGTATTTACAGATCCTTCACCTGAGACAACTGATACACTAAGCGCAGCAGTTGATTTTATTGAAAAATCCCATGGGAAACAGGAAAATACACTCGTGTATCCCTGTATTGGACCCCACGCGCCCTACAGCGTTAGTGAGCGCCTGTGGCGTGAGTGTGTAAAGCTTTCTGAAAAATACAAACTCATCATACATACTCATATCTCAGAAACAATTGACGAAAACAGCCAGATCAAAGCACAGACAGGGATGTCTCCTACACAATGGCTAAACAGCATGGGGGTACTGGAACGCCCCGTTCTGGCAGCCCACAGTATCCACCTTGATGAGCAGGATATGGAGCTGTATGCAAAAAAAAATGTAAGGGTTTCATACAATCCTGTCAGCAACCTAAAGCTGGTTTCCGGCATTATGCCAATGAAAAGGATGCGGGGAAAAAATATTTTGATTTCTCTGGGAACTGACGGGGCGCAAAGTAACAATTCCATGGATTTGCTGCGTGACCTGCGTACAGGCGTGCTGCTGCAAAAGCAGATGAATGAAGATGCAACATTCTTTACAAGTAGGGAAGCAATCCGGATGGTTACAATNNAGCTCGACACAACCAGCCCCCGTCTGTGCCCGCTCCACCGCAGTTCACTGAAGAATCTATATTCAACGATTACCTATTCTGCCATAGGGTCGCATGTCTGTGATGTGATTGTAGACGGAAAGTGGGTAATGCGCGATAAACAAGTACTCACTCTTAACGTATCTGATGTACAAAAGAATGCACAAGAGGCATCGGGATATTTGGTAAGGAACGCGAATCTATCTTAAAAAATATGATCGTAAAATAAAGGAGTAATTAATATGTCTTTAAATAAAAGTGAAGTAACCTTGGGCCAAAAACAGTATCACATCGCTCTCTCGGTTGGTGATATTGGGGACTATGTCTTGCTGCCGGGAGACCCTGCCAGAAGTGATATTGTAGCAAAATATTTAGACGATGCAAAGCTGATGGCAAATAATCGTGAACATCGCACCTTTACAGGTACGTATAAGGGTGTTAAAATAAGCGTAACATCTACTGGCATGGGGTGCCCGTCCGCTACAATTGCAGCAGAAGAACTGATTAATATTGGCGCTAAGACACTCATTCGCATTGGCAGTTCCGCGGCGCTGGACCCCAGAATTAAAATCGGTGACTTAATGATCAGTACAGCAGCGATGAAAAACGAAGGAACCTCCCGCTTTTATGTACCAGCCGTTTTCCCTGCAGTGCCGGATTTTGAGTTTACACACCATTTAATTGAGACAGCAAACGAAATGGTTGCAGGAACTGACAAGTTGGTATATACTGGAATTTCTGCCACAGACGACGCATTTTACGGTGAAACACCCGAGTTCTTAGATAAGCTGCGGAAGCTTAAAATCATGAATATTGAAATGGAAGCATCAGCATTATATACAGTTGGTCATCTACGCAATACAAGAGTAGCCTGTATCTGCGGCACTTCCGGAAACCTCACTAATGAAGAAGTGATTTATACCACAAAGAACGAAAGACTTGCTGAAGCATGGGAGCGTGAGATTCGTATTGTGCTCGAGGCAATCTATCGTTTTGAACAGAAAAAGAAGGACTAATACTTGAAATCAATATCATATTATGGCGGAAGAAGCCATAACGACGGGGGCGCGATCAATATTGAGCAAAGGTGGAGCAAAAGCAACTGAGGGAAAGATGCCGACCTATGTTAAAGTTTATGAAAAACTTTACACCATGATTGCTGATGGGACAACTTTCCCGGTGGGAACACATCTTCCTGCGGAGCCAAAACTTGCGGCCATGCTGGGCGTAAGCCGCATGACGCTTCGGCAGGCGTTGGAGCTGCTGATTGAAGACGGCCTTCTCCTGAAAATGCAGGGAAAGGGCAACTTCGTAATTGATCGTAATAAACCTATGGTCTCCAGTTTGGAACATTTAGGATCTCCAGTATACAAATGCAGCCAATTAGTGATAGACGATATGGAAATGGAGTTCCATATCGAGCCACCGAATGATCATGAGTTGGAACTATTTAAAAGGCCAACTGCGATTACGGTCGCTGTGGACAGGTGGTACCGCAGTAAAGGAAAATTGATTGCCTATACTTTGTCGCTGATACCTATTGAAGTAATCTCTAAGCTTGAAGTTAACTTGAATTTTAAAGATCAACTTTTAAAGATGCTTGAAAGTGATATATATAACTATGCCGCACGTTCACATATTGTGATTCAGCCAACTTCTGTTGGAAAGTTTATTTCTGACAAATATATAATGTCCCAAACTAAAAATGTCATTTTGCTTTCGGAAAATCTTTACGGTGAGGATGACTTTGCTCCGTTGGTGTGTAATAAACATTATATGCTGCCGCAGTGCTGCTCTATCGAGATTAATACGATTAAATAATATGTACGGACCATCTTGTCCGTGTTATATTATTGCATCTTAGGAGGAATCTCTATGACAAATTCCCTGTTCATAAAAAACATACATGACCTTGTTACCTGTGATGAAAATGATCGCCTGCTTCAAAATACCAATATGCTGATAGAAAACGGAGAAATCACTTACATTGGAAATGATATTCGGGAAGCGGACAGAACCATCGATGCAACGGGTATGGCAGTTTATCCGGGTCTGATCAATACCCATCATCATCTTTATCAAACATTCACGAGAAATCTCCCGCAGGTTCAGCGGCTGGAATTGTTCCCATGGCTGAAAGCACTTTATGAGATTTGGCAAAACCTTGATGAGAATGTAATGAGGTATAGCTCCTTGACAGGAATGGGAGAACTACTAAAGACCGGCTGTACTACCTGCCTGGATCATCACTATGTTTTCCCAAAATCAGCCGGAAACAGGCTGATTGACACGCAGTTTGAAGTTGCGGAACAATTGGGCATACGGATGCATGCCACCCGTGGAAGTATGGATCTCAGTAAGAAAGATGGAGGACTTCCTCCGGATGGCGTCGTGCAGACAATTGATGAGATTTTAGCGGATTCTGAAAGGATCGTTACGAAATATCATGATGCCAACAGATTTTCAATGCGCCAGGTTGCTTTGGCACCCTGCTCGCCGTTCAGTGTAACCGGCGAGTTGATGAAGCAGTCCGCCCAGCTTGCCCGTAAATTAGGTGTTCGGCTTCACACTCATTTGGCCGAAACAAAGGATGAAGAGGGATACACCCTGCAGCGCTTTGGAATGCGTCCTCTTGCCTATATGGAAACGCTTGGTTGGGTAGGGTCTGACGTTTGGTATGCACATGGAATTCATTTTAACGATGAAGAACTGAAAAAATTGGCGCAAACACAAACAGGTATTGCACATTGCCCGATTTCCAACATGAAGCTTTCTTCGGGGATAGCCAGAATACCGGAGATGCTCGAACTGGGTATCCCAGTCGGATTGGGCGTTGACGGAAGTGCCAGCAATGATGGCTCAAATCTGATGGAAGAAATGCGGGTGGCATATTTGCTGCACAGGTTAAATTCAAGCCAGTCCGCACCAACCGGGTATGATATTTTAAAGCTTGCAACAAATGGAAGCTCCCGCATTTTAGGCCGGGATGATCTTGGTGCCCTTTCTGTCGGGATGGCTGCGGATCTTTTCATGATCCGATTGAACCGTTTGGAACTTGTAGGCACACAGTTTGATGTGAAGTCACTTTTTGGAACGGTCGGATTCAAGGGCAGCGTTGATTATACTGTCGTGAACGGCAAAGTTGTTGTAGAAAACGGAAAACTTGTTACAATTGATGAGGAAAAGGTTGCTGCGGATGCAAATCGTGTGGTAGAAAAATTTATCAGCAAGGCTAACCTTTAGCAGGAAAGTATTTTTTTAAGATTCAGATTGCAATTATTTTGTCAGTGATAATATTCAAATACACCAAGCATGACCAGCAGAACGCCGGAAAACAGAGGGGCATATTTCCCGAATAGTTTTCCAAGAGCATGGTTCCCAACTGCCTCTCCCAGCAGAAGTGTCAGAATACTCACGATAAAAGTAGCAATGGTTGTAAGGGGAACATTTACGTTTGCAATGCTGGCGGTTATCCCTGTGCCGAGGTTATTCAGCATTAATCCAAGACCGACCAGAAGTGCTTCTTTTTTATCGACTTTACCGTTGCGGTTTAAATCGGATTCTTCTGCGTATTCCATCATGTCGGCAACATCTTTCAAGGCAAGCTCTTTCGGTTTTGTGTTTTTTATTAATTTGATGGCACTTTGTATGATAAAATACAGGCCGAGCAGTCCGACAGCCAGTGCACCCACGATATTGGCACTGGAATCGGGGAGAAATTTTGATATATATGTGCCGGCCGACATGGATAAGTATGTTCCTACAGAGGTTACAATTGCGATGATTAGGTTTGCAAAAACACCGATTTTTATTTTCTTGATGCCGTAGGCGGTGCCAACGACGATATTGTCCAAATTGAAAGATAAACTGAACAATAGTGCATCTAAAATCAATTTATTTCTTACCTTCCTTCTTAAATTAGTAAGGATTTTTTTGTCATAAAATACCGTTCTGATCAAGATGATTCGCAAGGATAACTATAATCCGGATATTTTAATATATGAGTAAGAAGCATTTTTGGTGATTGTGATCTGCCATGAATCGGTAGCATCCGAAGGCATGCCTACAGTTTCCTTAACACATAAAGGCAGAGGACATCGGATTATCTCCGGTGTCCTCTGTTGATTGAATATTTGCTATTTGCTGATCATATATAACAGTCGAAGTGCGTGCACATTTTCATCAGTTCTTGCACGGTAATAGGCGTCTTTCAGCATGATATTTACGTTTTCCTGCAGGTACTGTTCTCCGTACTTTCTAAAGTCTCCGCTTTCATCCAGCACCCTTTCGCGAAGAACGTTTTTGTAAGAATCCGAAATTACAGGCGTCTTAATTTCAGGATTAAAGTTTTTGCGCGTCAGCATAGTATAAATTCTTTTGAATTCATTTGCATGTGACAGCTCATCCGCTGAAAATTCCATCAGCAGCTTGCGGTCTTCGTCGTTTGGGGCAATTTTTGACAGTTCTTTATAAAGCGCGGCATCACCAAGTTCAGCTTTAATATATGTTTCAAGCTTTTCTGTAGTCGTCATATTCAAAACGTCTCCTTTACGGTTAGTATTCAATTTAATAATATGACTTAGCCACAATAAAGGTGAATTTGATTCCATGCTGCAAGAAAGAATGAATCAACAAAGGAAATCCCCCTTAACCAATTTAGGGTTACTTCAATTGGTTAAGAGGGATTTTTTAATTTCGCCGCAAACCGATTTGCTGCGGATTATCCGGACTCAGTATTATTTGTATCTTTGCCGCCGTTTAGCCAATGGGCGCGTTGGGCGGCTTCGGCTGCGCTGTTACAATCGCATTCCGGTTCCCATGTTCCGGACGGTGTATAATATCCGACCGTCCAAGTCCCCGGTTCGGATTTTTGATAAACATACATTTAATCGTTCTTTCTGCCGGTGACTCCGACGTGTTATTTGAGGATGCTTATCAATAGTTTTTACTGAATTTTTCAATTTAACACGTGTTTTGGTTGACGACTATGTAAACTTTCAAATAAGCTTAAAAGCTCGTACCAATGACCGGACGGTCAAGGATATTCCTACTGAATTACATCTTGTTAAAAGCTGATTATTAAAAAAGAATGCGACGGATTTTATTCTGTGCTATAATAAAAATCAAAATACACATCATTTTCATTTTGCACAGGGGGACTCAATATGTATGATCATCACAAACAATCAATCCAGAACTTAATTGACTATTTTAAGGATGATATCTCCGTTATTGCTGTCATCTTAGGTGGGTCTGTAGCTAAGGAATGTGAACGCATCGATTCCGATATTGATGCAATCGTTGTAGTAACCGAAGAAAAATTTACGGAACTATCGGAAAATAACAAATTATCAGAATGTATTACCGGTTATTGCACCTATGAGAATGGATATTTTGATGTTAAGTATTGTACGAAAGAATATTTGATGTCAGTGGCTGAAAAGGGAAGTGAGCCCGCAAGAAATGCATTTTTGAAAGCAAAATGCCTTTATACTGCGGATGATAAAATTCCAAGCCTTGTTTCAAAAATACCGGTGTTCCAAAAAGCAGAAAAGGCGGATAAGTTATTATCCTTTTACAGTGCGTTCAGTTTAAGTCATGCCTATTTTTGGGGAGCTTCGGAAAATGATATTTATTTAAGAGTCAGATCTGCGGCGGATATTGTCCTTTTTGGATTTAGGCTTTTACTTGAAGAGGGCGAAGTGCTATTTCCTTGTCAAAAGAGCTTATTGAAAGCAGTATCTGAATTAAAAAACAAACCGGACAACATTATTGCGAAAAGCAATTATTTTTTAACAACGTTGGATGATGCCTCAAAGGATGACTTCGTCCATTCTATATTAAGCTTTATCGCTTATCAACCACCACAGGATTTATCAGAAGTCTTAACAAGATATACCGCCGATAATGAATTATGGTGGTATAAAGAAAGACCAATCATATCTGAGTGGTGATTTTATTTCATAACAAGCGTACTTTATATTATCTTTGAAAATGCTTGACTTTCCTGTGCGGGGGATAGTTTATACTGATGACATAGAGGTGAAAAGATGTATAAAATAAGCGATTTTTCCAAGATTACAAACCTGACGATCAAAGCGTTGAGATATTATGATGAAGAGGACATTCTAACTCCGTCTTATCGCGATGAAGAGAATTCGTACAGATACTATAATGAAAATGACTTTCAGAAAGCACAGTTAATCGCAATGCTGCGGGCTCTTGAATTTTCCATCTCTGAAATAAAGGACATATTGGCAACTTGCAACAATTCAGAAGACCTGTCCTATTATTTAGAAGAGAAGAAAAACATGATTGAAAGTAAAATTTTCAGGGAAAAAGAACTTATAACAAAAATTAATCTCTATATTAAACCAAAGAATATGGAGGATAAGGGTATGGACTACAAAATTGAAGTGAAGGAAATAGCCCCCGTTACAGTAGCGTCCGTTCGCTACAAGGGCAAGTACAGTGATGTTGGGTTGTATATCGGCAAGATTTATAAGGCGGTTAAAAGCAATGCGGCGGGAGCACCCTTTAATTGCTACTTTGATGAAGAATTTAAGGAAGATGCAGATATTGAGCTCTGCGTTCCTACCACTAAATTAATCAGTGGCAGCGGTATTTCAGCGAAAAAATTACCTGCAATAAAGGCGATTTGCACCACGCATACAGGAAGTTATGCCAAGTTAAATTTAGCCTATAAATCGCTGCTCGATTATGCCGGTGACCATCATCTGAATTGCTTAACGCCATCAAGGGAAGTGTATCTGAAAGGCCCCGGGATGATTTTTAAAGGGAACGAAAATAACTACGTGACGGAAATTATGATTCCTTTCGAGGAGATGTAATTATGGCAAATGCAAAATTAGATTATAAAAAAGAGTATAAAGATTTATATATGCCCAAGACAAAGCCTTCTATTGTAGAGGTTCCGCCAATCCGGTTTGTTATGGTGGATGGTAAAGGGAATCCAAATGATAAGGGTGGAGAGTATCAGCAAGCGGTAGAATTATTGTATGCCTTAACCTATACAATCAAAATGAGTAAAATGGGCGCCAACAAACCCGACGGATACTTTGAATATGTTGTTCCGCCACTTGAGGGGCTCTGGTGGCTAAATGACAATTCACACTTTGATTTTACAATAAAAGAGAAGTTCTGCTGGACGTCAATGATTCGTCAGCCCGAATTTGTTACGCAAAAGGTATTTGACTGGGCATGCAAAGAGGTTGCAAAGAAAAAGCCACAGTTGGATACATCAAAGGCAAGGCTGCAGAGTTATCATGAGGGGTTATGTGTACAGATGATGCATATTGGATCTTATGACGATGAGCCCGAAACAACAGCACAAATTGATGCGTTTATGAAAGAAAATAATTTACAAAATGCGATTGACGAGGTACAGTCTGACGGGATGGTTAAGAGACATCATGAGATTTATCTTGGGGATCCCCGTAAAATTGAGCCGTCAAAAAGGAAAACCGTTCTACGTCATCCCGTAAAACGTTGTAACCGCTCAATTAAATGTATGCTGCTGCTTGTATTATAAAATGATATTGAATCGCCCCGCACTGTAAAGATGAAGCAGTGAGGGGCGATTGTTGCATTGTTAAAAAATTCGGAATTACAGTTCAATCGTAATATCGTATTTTTTGAGCCAGTAGTTGATTTGCAGCAGATATGCCATGAGTTGGGGTCCCGCCATGAGCTGGCCAAACCACGGCTTGCCGTAGTCTGACTTTTCACGGAGCAGTTCCGCAGCGGTACTTTTGTTAATCAGCTTGTGTATCGGCTCTTCACTGTCAGCCATTACGCTCGCTAACCGCTGTCTTATGAGAATCTCGTAAGCGGGATTATGTGTCTTTGGGTAAGGACTCTTTTTGCGTGTCAGCACATCCTCCGGGAGCCATTCTTTCGCGGCATCGCGAAGAAGTCCCTTCACCACTCCATCGTGGCACTTGTACTCCCATGGCGCGTTAAAGGCATACTGCACAATTCGATGGTCTGCGTACGGCACACGCACTTCAAGACCGCTTGCCATGCTCGCCCTGTCTTTACGGTCGAGCAGAGTTGACATAAACCAATTGATGTTCAGAAATGAGATCTCTCTGCGCCGTTTCTCCTGTGGGCTTTCGCCTTCGAGCGTCGGTACCGCCGCAATCGACTCTTCATACCGCATATTGACGTAATCCTCAATATTCAGTGCATCGGCAATTTCCGGAATGAGCAGACTGGTTCGGATGGACAAGTCCGGTGACCATGGGAAGCAGTGGCCATCAAACGCTTCTTTTTTGTGAAACCACGGATAACCGCCGAAAATTTCATCGGCGCATTCGCCGCTGAGTCCGACAACGTGATTTTTTTTCACCAGATGGCAGAAGTACAGCAGGGAAGAGTCAACGTCTGCCATTCCGGGCAAATCCTTTGCAGCAACCGAGTCATAAAGCCGGTCCGCAAGACTCACGTTATTGCATTCAAGGTAGTGATGATCGGTTTTGCAGAATTCAACCATTTTATCAACCCACGGCTTATCGGCGTCAGGCTGAAAAGCAGTCGGTTTAAAATATTTTTCATTACCGGTGAAATCAAATGAATAAGTAGAAAGAATCTTTCCGGATTCTTGATAATTTCTTGATGCCAATGCGGTGATAATGCTCGAATCCAGACCTCCGGACAAAAAGGTGCACAGCGGCACATCCGACACAAGCTGCCTTGTGACTGCGTCTTCCACCAGATATCTTACGCGTTTTACGCTGTCCTCGTAGCTGTCCGGATGTTCATAGCTTTTTAGTTCAAAATACGGGTGAGTCTCAAATCCGTTTCGATCAAATACAGCGAAGAATCCGGGCTTTATTTCAAATATATTTTTAAATACACCGTTTCCAGCGGTTCTGGCCGGCCCGAGTCCAAAGACTTCACACAGCCCCTGACGGTCAATCACAGGGTTAATTCCGGGATATTCAAACAGTGATTTTATTTCAGAGGCGAAAATCAGACGTTCGTTCTCCATGGAATAAAACAAAGGCTTTACGCCAAAGCGGTCACGGCACAAAAAACAGCAATTTCGCCTTTCGTCATCCACCGCAAAGGCAAAAATGCCGTTCAGCTTTTCTGCACACGTAAAACCGAACTGGATGTAGCATTTCAAAAGCACCTCGGTGTCACTCTGAGTTTCAAAAGTATGTCCAAGGGCTTTCAGCTCGTCGCGCAGCTCTGCACTGTTGTATAGCTCACCGTTATAGACAATGGTGTAGCGCAAGCCATCGGCAACAGCGGTCATCGGCTGTTTTCCGCCCTCAATATCCACAACAGCAAGCCTTCTGTGGGCAAGCGCTGCGTGGGATGAAACATGTATACCGCTGTCGTCCGGGCCGCGGTGTTTTAATTGGCTGCCCATCCGTTTAGCCAGAGCACCCCAGAATGGAGCTTCTTCGCTAAGGTCGTCGTTGTAATCGCAAAATCCTGCAATTCCGCACATATCAATACCTCGCTTTCATTTCGTCTAACTTTATATTATGCGGATTAGTAATTATGGTTAACAGGAATACTGCGATTATGCGAAGAAGGGCTGAAAAAAGCCGCCCCACATTATGCGGAACGGCTCATCAAGACTGTTATAAGTATTATTTTTCTTTCTTTTCGTTTTTTTCTTTTTCGACTTGCTCTCTTTTTCTATTTTCAGCAGCGGTAGAAAGCTCACTCAGTATCCTTTCGGATGCTGTGCGGCGCGCGTTTGCCTCAATAGAAAGCTCGATGGCCAGTCTTGTGAGTTCCGCCTCACCCTGCGTGGCGGTGGTCTTCACGCGCTCACATACTTCTTTC
The DNA here is from genome assembly GCA_002338255.1 of Ruminococcaceae bacterium UBA1865. Lineage (GTDB taxonomy): Bacteria > Bacillota > Clostridia > Oscillospirales > Acutalibacteraceae > Caproiciproducens. The sequence goes on from DDHX01000050.1 coordinate 15,866, forward strand.
AGTGCCGAGGACTGGGCTTCACAAAAACGCCCGTACATTTCGCTTTTCGACGCGTCCTCAAGCAGCGTTTTCAGAAGTGAGGAAACATCCTGAATGGAAAGGACTTGCTTCAGCATACAGATAACCATCAGCAGCGCAAGGTGGTCACGCGAATATTTTTTCTGCTCCGGGCGGGGCAGAACGCCGTCCTTCACGTAATTGTTGATCATGCTTGAAGTTAACAGACTGGTGTTTTCATTGCGCTCAAACAGGCAGAGCTGTTTGTCCATATAAGTCAATACCTGATCCATATATAAATAAATCTCAGGTAGTCTATCCCACTCAACTGCACTGTATTTTTCAATTTCTTCCGCCCATTTTGTAATGGAATCGGCTGCTTCACTCATTTTAAATCCTCCGTTTCTTTTGCTCCGCGTACATGAGCGGGGTACCGGCTCGGCGGCATACCCATGCATTTTTTAAATACACGGGAAAAATATAATTGGTCGGAAAACCCAGCCGAATAGGCAACTTCGCCTACCGACAGATTGTTGTTTTCAAGTAGCTCGGATGCTTTGCTGATGCGGTAGCGCATCAGGTATTCGTTTGGCGGCATCGAAATATGCTGCATAAAAAGCCGGTACAGATGGCTGCGGCTGATTCCCACACTCGAAGCAACATCCTTAATGTCAATATCACTTGAATAATTGTAGTCGATGTATTTAATCGCCTTTTGCACATACTCATATCCGCTTGTGTGCCGTGCCGCGGGAGTACCGAATTTTTCCATTAGCGCCGCTAAAAACAGGAGCAGCCCTGATTCCATCTTGGCTTCTTCACTCGGACTGGAGCCGGAAGCGTTGCAAACCTTCATCATGAGTTCTTCAAAAACGTTGTCGTCATCATAATGAAAGATAGGACTTGAATTTAAAAGGCCGGTTTGCCCCATCAGTCTTTTCGCATCGCTTCCGTTAAAGCCGACCCAGCAGTATTCCCACGGGTCATTCTGGTCTGCAACATAAGATGCAACATGGGATGGCACAACTAAAAAGCCGTCCCCTGCCGACAGATGATAATCCTTCCCACTGCTTGAAAAAATGCCATGCCCTGATATAATGTAATGAATCAGGTAATGGTCGCGTACAGCCGGTCCCCACGAGTGGCACGAGCCGCAGCGCTGAACGCCGCAACTGTAAACGGCCAAACCAAGACTGTTATGAAACGGCACCTTAAATGAGTGCCTGAATTCATCATTCGTCATCATGGAAGTTATCCACCCGCCTTATTCGATTTATTTTAATTATAGTTCGCAGTACGTGTTTATGCAATAAAAACCTGAAAGTTATAAAATGAATTGAAATTATTTCTATTACAGGGTATAATAAGACCTGTTATTATTTAATAATCAAAAATATAATTATTATAAAAGGATGGGGAAGTAGAAATGAGTTTAGAACAGAAGGTACAACTTTCGGTGATTGTAACATTGACGGGTCTTGTAGTCGTTTTTGTCATGTTGATATTCCTGACGAATGTCATAAAAGGCTATGGAGCGATTGTCAGGAAAATCCAAGGAAAAACGTCAAATAAAAACGCTGTACAAGCTGCACCATTGGCAAAGACTTTTACGCCTGCTGAAAAGTCCGCACCAGTTGCGTCTCCGGCTATTCAGGAGGGGATTTCAGAGGAGGTTGTCGNNAGTTTACACCATGTACGGCACCTCGGTCAACACCATAACGACTATTCGTCGTGCCACTCGTCCGAACCGTTCGGAATGGGGAATGGCCGGATTGTTGAGAAATACCCGCCCCTTCTAAAAAGAGTATAATATTAATTTAGTGAAACAGGAAGGACCGATGATTTAGTGAATATTTGGAATGAATTTATAGCTTCCATCGTCAGTATTTTTAAGACCTCAGGCTTTGCCACAAATGATTGGCGCAACTACATTATGATTGGAATTGCCTGTGTATTAATTTATCTTGCAATAAAAAAACAGTTTGAGCCTCTTTTATTGCTTCCAATTGCATTTGGTATGCTGCTGGTTAATCTTTTTCCGGCCATTATGGCAACTCCGCAAACTACGATGCAACTTGTTTCAGATTATACAGCAGCTCACGGAGGTGCTGCGGGGAATTATGCAACGGTTTTACTTAACGATAAAACTTATTATCAGATTCCTCAGGTTGGCGGATTGTTCTACTACTTATATCAAGGCGTTAAGCTTGGAATCTATCCACCGCTTATCTTCCTTGGAATCGGTGCAATGACTGATTTTGGTCCACTGATTTCCAATCCGAAAAGTTTCCTGCTCGGTGCGGCTGCTCAGCTTGGCATCTTTACAACCTTTATCGGCGCTATTTTTCTTGGCTTTACCGGCAAGCAGGCCGGTGCAATCGGCATCATCGGCGGTGCCGATGGTCCAACCGCTATTTTCGTAACCTCCAAGCTCGCTCCTGAACTGTTAGGGCCGATTGCTGTTGCGGCGTATTCGTACATGGCGTTGGTTCCGATTATTCAGCCTCCGATCATGAGGGCGTTAACAACTAAAAAGGAACGCAGCATCGTGATGGAGCAACTTCGTCCGGTTTCCAAACTGGAAAAGATTTTATTCCCAATCATTGTTACCGTGATTGTCTCACTGCTTCTTCCGGATGCATGCCCTCTTGTTGGTATGCTTATGCTCGGCAATCTGTTCCGTGAAAGCGGCGTTGTGAGCCGTATTTCAAACACGGCACAAAATGAACTGATGAATATTATAACCATTTTCCTTGGCGTTACCGTTGGTGCAACGGCAACCGGGTCGGTTTTTCTTTCCTGGCAGACCATCAAGATTATTATTCTTGGGCTGTTTGCATTTGGTGTCGGAACAGCCGGCGGTGTGCTTTTCGGAAAACTGATGTGCTGGACTTNNCCGTTGATTGGTTCCGCAGGTGTTTCTGCTGTTCCAATGGCAGCCCGTGTTTCGCAAAAGGGTGGTCAGGAAGAAAATCCAGGCAACTTCCTGCTAATGCACGCAATGGGTCCGAACGTAGCCGGTGTGATTGGTTCCGCTGTTGCAGCAGGTGTTTTAATCAGCATCCTTGGTTAACTTTTTCACTTGTAAATAGCAAAATACCCGCACACAAACAGCGTGCGGGTATTTTGTGTGACCGTTATTTTATTTGCTATTATACGTAAAATATTGTATAATAAATAAATATGATTGAAATTAAATGGGCGGAAATCCGCCTAAATTATAAGCTCTGGCGGTGTATTCATGAACAATATTGCAACAGATCAAATCATTGAACTTCGTAAGAAAGTTCTTANNCGATATGCAAAGAGAAGCAGTTTTCCACGTTGATGGTCCTCTGCTGATCCTTGCCGGTGCAGGCAGCGGAAAAACCACTGTACTGGTTAACCGTATCGCCAATATTATCGGCTATGGTGATGCCTATAGCAGCGAGACGGTGCCGAACAATTTAACTGAAGATGAATTTAACGCAATTGATCAGTACCTTAAGGACAGTGTGCCTTTGCCGCTGCAGGTTAAAGCCCGCCTTGCGGTGAACCCTTGCCGCCCTTGGCAAATTCTTGCCATTACGTTTACCAACAAAGCTGCCGGTGAACTGAAAAACCGGCTTGTTAAGTTGTTAGGTGAGGACGGTAATGATATTTGGGCATCTACTTTCCATTCAACCTGTGCGCGTATGCTTAGACACGATGGCGATAAGCTCGGTTATTCCAACCATTTTACGATTTATGACACCGACGATTCCCGCNNTGAGGATAAACTTCTTTCACATAAGTCTATTTTATCTGCCATTTCCCATGCGAAGGACAGCATGATCCGACCTGAAGAATATATGCAGCAGGCTGGCAGTGACAACCGCCTTGGCCTTATCGCTCAAGCTTACAAGCTTTATCAGGCAAGGCTTAAAGACGCCGACGCCATGGATTTTGATGACTTAATCTGCCAGGCAGTCTGTCTGCTTCAGCAAAATGAGGATGTACTTGCGTATTATCAGAATAAATTCAAATATGTTATGGTCGATGAATATCAAGATACCAACCACGCGCAATATATGTTTGTTAAATTGCTTGCCCAGAAAAGCAAAAACCTTTGTGTTGTGGGTGATGACGACCAGAGCATATACAAATTTCGCGGTGCAACGATTGAGAATATCATGAGCTTTGAAAGCACCTTTCCAAATGCCAAAGTGATTCGTCTTGAGCAGAATTATCGTTCCACTAAAAATATCTTAAACGCTGCAAACGCGGTTATTGAACATAACACGGAGCGTAAGGGAAAAACTCTGTGGACTGATAATCAAGACGGCGAAAAAATCGGCGTACACACTGCTTTCAGCGAGCAGGACGAAGCAAATTATATTGCGAAAAAAATATTGGAGGGCGTTTCTACCGGTCATAAATTCCTTGATTACGCCATCCTGTACCGTATGAACTCCCAATCTAATATTCTTGAAAAAGTATTCGTCAAGTCGGGTATCCCTTATCGTATTATTGGCGGACTGCGCTTCTATGAGCGAAAAGAAATCAAGGATATGATTGCGTATTTAAGTGTCATTAACAATCCGTATGATGAAATCAGACTGCGCCGCATCATCAATCAACCTAAGCGCTCGATTGGGGATAAAACGATTGCACAGGCCACAGAGATTGCTGCGGCGGTTGGGGAGAGCGTGTTTGAAGTTATTAAACATGCTGACGAGTATGAGCCGCTAAAGCGCACCTCTCCTAAACTTTTGCTGTTTGCAGAAATTATTCAGGGGCTGATTGACGCTGCAAATAATGAAAATACAAGCCTCAATGAACTTTATCATTTAATACTTGACAAAACAGATTATATCGGGAGTTTGCAGGCATCTGAAAATGATGATGCGCAGGACCGTATCGACAATATCAACGAGCTTGCTTCCAACCTTATTAAATATGAAGAAGATAATGGTGAAGAAGCCAGCCTGTCCGGCTTCCTCGAAGAAGTATCTCTCATGACCGATATTGATAATTTTGACGAAGCCTCCGACAGCGTGGTAATGATGACCATGCACTCTGCCAAAGGCTTAGAGTTTCCGGTTGTATTTCTTCCGGGTTTTGAAGAGGGTATATTCCCCGGCATGCAGGCAATTTATGACCCTGTTGCAATTGAAGAGGAACGCCGCCTTGCGTATGTTGCAATTACAAGAGCCAAGGAAGAACTTTGTGTCGTCAATGCGGAAAGCCGCATGATTTTCGGCAGTACTTCCCGCAATAAGGCGTCCCGCTTTATTGAAGAGATACCGCAAGATTTGATTCTTCGCAGCCGTTCAAGAGAGTGGAAGAAGCCAAAGCCGGGCACTTGCCTTCCGACTTCCGCATTTGAGGCAAGGGTGGTTACTACGGAGTCAGCCCGCAATTTTGGCCCCGCCGGTGTGACTCAAAGTGAGCCTCCGATTGACCAATTAAAAGCGGGCGATAGCGTCGTTCATAAGACTTTCGGTAAGGGAATGGTTATTTCTGCAGTTCCTATGGGAAACGACACACTTCTTGAAATTGCTTTTGAAGAATCCGGTACCAAAAAATTAATGGCCAATTTTGCACGTTTGCAAAAAGCATAAATTAGAATACACGAATAATAAAGCCCGCCGAATTTTTTTCAGGCGGGCTTTATCTGTGATCATTTGGTCTTGTGGTGATGGTCGTTGCAGCTGCAATCAATGACCTTCGGCGGGAAAAACTCGTCGGTAGGAAAGTCTATGCGGCGGAACATTTCACATGGATCGTCTGATGTAGTGACACATTCTTTTTCAGGAACACAAAAATCATAAGCCGGTATCAACATTTGTACATTTCTAACGATTTGAACAATTGTGAAAATTCCGATTGTCACATAAACAGTGCGGTTGGTTACGAAATCCAGCTGGCCACCAAATTGATTGCAAATGCAATCAGGGATTCGGCAGCAGGAATCATTGCAATGGGGTGGGCAGTCACAGATTCTGGCGGAAAGACTGATTGGCTCCGCAACCTGACAGGTTGCCTTTGGCAGAACATCGCCAAAAGAACCCTGGCTGTCTACGTCGTCCTGCGTCATATCGGAACTAAACATCTTTACGTTTCCTTCGCTGCCGTACAAAACAACCCTTTTATTGAATATGGATACGCCGTTTACAATAACGGAGCCGGGTGACATCGGACAAAATACGTCCAGACACACATTGAAGAAAAAGGTCATATCAACCGAATAAAAGCCCTTGTTAAATGGTACCGCCTCCAGATCGAGAAAAACAGTAATCACTTCCACACTTCTCAGCCTGACATTGGTTGCATGCTCGATCAGCTCGTGCTTATCCGGCGTAAAATAAACTCTTAAGTCTTCAAGGCAATCTTTATCGCAAGAGTAGCCATGTTATAAGTACATAGGCTTCAAGTACAAATCAAGAGTAAATTCATTAGGTTTGGCGCCCTTTTCTTTACTATAGATGATTTGCTTAACTACCGATTTTAGCAGCATGTTTCGCTTCTGAGGCGAGGCGGAGTCGTACGAAGTTAGAACGTCTTTAATTGCTTTGCTCATTTTTACATAGTCAATTTGAAGCGGGACAGTAATATGATTTTTAGTATCATTCAGTTTTGATATTTTATCATTTAAGACTGTTTGTCTCGCGAGGAAAGTATCAATGTTATAAATGCCTTGTTCCAATAGATCGTGCAATTTGTCAATTTGGGAATCGACTATTTTGCGTTCAGATTCAATGGCGTTTAGTATTTCAATATTTTTATCGACAGTGGGGATAGGTGTGTTCTCTTGCTCAAACGGAAGCTGTTCAAGGCTGTTCTTTAATTCATCCAGCACTGCGAGCTCAACGATTGGTAGGGAAGAGGATACCATGCAACGAGGCTGTTGACAAAGCAGATATGCCCCACCCCTCCGGATTACCTGACGCTGCATTAATGCGCCGCAATGAGCACAATAGACTAATCCGGATAGAGGGTTCTCCACGATGCCCGTATTTGCGGGCGGATGATAACGGCCGGTTGATATTTTTTGCGCCTGTTCAAATAATTTGCTATCGATGATCGGAGGATGCAAACCGTCAACCACGGTCCATTTATCCTTCGGATTATAGATTGTGATGTGTTTTTGATTTCCTTTTGTTCCTTTGCGAATATGTGTTTTTTGATTCCAAACGATTTTTCCAATATAGGTTGGGCTACGCAAGATTTTCATGATGGAGGTTCGTCCAAATACATTCGCCCGATGAGGTTTCGCACCCATGGAACTGATAGCGCTTGCAATGTTCTGGCAGCCCATGCCTTTATTGACGTACATATCAAACATCATACGCACAAAACGTGCTTCATCTTCATTAATGGCAAGTGTGGGCCGTTTGTCAACTGTAACTTTAGTATATCCATATGGAGCATTGGCGATGTAGCCGCCGTCTTCAATTGTTTTCTTAATGCCTCGCTGCATGCGACGCTTAATTGTCTTCAGCTCCTGGCGCGCCATAAAGGTCTCAAATTCGGAATATGTTTCGTCTATTTCATTATTAAGATCGTAAATTTTGCGCGGTGTGATGATCTTAGTATCTGATCCCTTCAGTGTTTCTAAAATTATGCCTTGGTCACTCATTGCACCACGGCCAAGACGGTCAATATCCATGCAGAGTACGGCATCAAAGTCTCCGTTTTCAACGTCAGCGAGCAGCTGAAGCATTTTAGGACGGGCGTAAAGTGATTCACCGGAAACTACTTCTTCGTATATTCCTGATACTACAATATCGTTTTTAACTGCAAATTCCAATAGTGTTTCTTTGTGCCTTTTTAGAGTTTCATCTACTGTATCATTCAGTTCCTCTGCCCGGCTTTTACGCAAATACATGGCAACGTTCACTTTGTCACCCACTTTCAGTTTAAAGAATTATCCCCACGCAGGTTAAGGCGTGGGGTTTATAATTTCTTGATAATAAACGGCAATGCTAATCTGACGGCACAATTGTAACTGTTTGGTGCGCCACTTATGTCCGCAATTCTGACATACTGCAGAGGAATTCCCAGTTAAAATTTTCCAGCTCCGGCCGTTCACTATTTACAGCAGTGGGCGGCTTTTCACTTTATGATTTTAAGAAGATTAGTATTACCTTGTTTCTGTTTTGATAATTTGCCTTCTTTAACCAAAGTGTCAATGGTTCTAATGACCAGTGACTTATCGTCAGCAGAAAAAAGAGAATATATCTTTTTTTGAAGGTAGCTACCGTCAGAAGCAATTAATTTCAAAATTTGTTTTTCAATAGTTTTACAATACCTTATGTACTCTACGTCTTCCTGCTCCTGCTCTTTCATTTTCTTATATTCTTCGTTCATAAAATCATTGTATTCGTTTATAAGATTTTCTTTATCAATCACGAAGTTTTCTTGATAATAAAGAGCTCCTCCGCCTCCTTTAGATTCGCAAAATTCTTTAATCTTATCATATTTCTCAATTGCTTTTTTATATGCCGCGACCTGCTGATCTGCGGTAAAATAAGCTTCAGGCAGGGTGTTGCAAACGCTATCACTAAATTTTTCTAAAGTATTCCAATATCTATCCTCAAAGTCGAAAATAGAACTTTTGTCTGTAGAAGTTTCTTCCTTTGATAACAAAGATTGGACGATGTCGGATAATTCAGTGTTTGGCGGGGGAGAGGATTTGTCTTTGAGCGAATCTCGAAAAAAGGAAAAAAAACTCATATTATACCCTCAAAATTATTTATTGACATAATCTTCCAATATTATATAATATTCTTGAGGAACATACGTTGAATGTTCTCTTTTTCACTGGCCGTTCACTATTCGCAGTAGTGGGCGGCTTTTTATTTGTATTTAAACATATCTGTTGCAATTTGGTAAAAGATGTTATATTATTAAAATATCGCTACCGAACGCGCGTTCGATTATAGTTAACGGAAAATGCGGATAAATATGAAGGTGAACGAATGGATGATGTGAAGACAGACTTCACATTGGAAACACAAATGGGGTTGGAGTTCATTGTTTTCTGTCTTGAGCAGATAGATAAAGATCAATCAGTTCAGACAATTTGGCACGATTGGCAGGAGAAAGCCGCTCAATTTGGGCAAGCAGGTCAGTAGCTTCTTTTGAATAGCTCTTTGCTTCGGCAAAGGGCTTATTTTTTTGCCCGTTTCCTAAAATGTAATCTATTGAAACGTCAAAGAAATTTGATAATTTTGAAAGTGAAAGATTATCAATTTTTACTTTATCGTTTTCCCAATAAGAATACGTATTTTGGTTGATGCCTATAATCTGTGCAAGCTCAGCTTGCGTAAGTCTTTTAGAATTTCTTAATACTTTTAAATTGTTCATAAAATCACCTACAACAACATTATATCAATTTGATTGATATAGCAATAGCAACGATTTATTTTTGATAAAATATTGATAATCCATTGACTTATCAACTATAACGATATATAACTATCAACACAGACGATAATATATCATTGGTAGTGATATATTGAACGGTATTAAAATTTGTCGTGAGAAGGCAGGATTCACTCAGGTTCAGTTGGCACAGAAACTAAAAACGAATCAGTCCACAGTAGCAATGTGGGAAACTGGAAACAGCATTCCGCGTTCCGAAAGGCTTCCTAAACTTGCAAAGGCACTTAGCTGCAGTATAGATGATCTTTACAATAGCGAAATAGCTTGAGGGGTGTCACCATGATTGAGACAATTGATATGTATAAGCTACAAAAATTGGTTTATTACATAAACAACGTAAAAATGTCAGGTCCGCAGCGTGAGCGGTTGAACGGTGTTATTATTGGGGGGATTCTTCGCGGTGAGCTGAACACTGATGAACTTTCCTCAAATCAAGAAGAGGTTTCCAGTATTCAGCAGTTCCTTGAATCGGATGTACTACTAAGCGAAGATATCTCGGGACAATGGGTGCAGGCGAACTCTTTTTATGAAAAATATGACTGCTGGTGTAATGCAAATGGAATCAAACCAGAATCGCTTACAGCGTTTGGCAGGTACCTGAAAGATACCGGCGTTGAATTTAAGAAGAAATCAGACGGTAACTATTATCTTGTGGATTTTGAAGCAAATAATTCAGATGATTAATCTTCTTGTTTATATTATCTCAGAAAGGAAGGAAAATTGCCATGTCGCAAGAATACCGAAATATCTATCAAATTGCTCGCGAAAGTGCCGGAATTACGCAAGAAAAAGCAGCAGAGCTGATTGACGTCTCCGTCGAAAGCATTCGAGCCTATGAATCTGGAAAGAGAATCCCTCCGGATAAGATCGTAATTAAAATGATTGAGATCTACGACGCCCGGTACTTGGCTTATCAGCACCTCAAAACCAGTGCCGAGGTTGGACAGGCTTATTTGTCGGATGTCGAACTTAAAGACCTTCCGACCGCAATTCTCCGGCTGCTGAAAGAAGTCACCGATTTTGTAAATCTGCGTGATGAGGTAATAGATATTACATGTGACAGAATTATTTCCCCGGAAGAAAAAGAAAGATAGAATTTCATTCTTGGGTCGCTCGATGCAGTAAGCACTGCAATTCTGTCCTTGAAATTCGCCAAACAGAAATAGAAGCATAGGACAATCCGATATTTACATATTTTTTATGGAGGTGATTAATATGCGCGATAGAGGGAAACCAACCGTAAAAGTGCATGTTTTACCCGGAACGCCCGAAGAAGTCGCGCAAAACCGGGAAAATTTGCGGTTCGTGTGTGAACAGATTTGCAGTGAGGTGAACGGGTATCCAACCAAAGTGACCATCAATTGGGACGCAGCAAAAGATGTTTACCCGAGATACTCTAAATCTATCAATACATAAAAATGGTTGTTTTGAATGGAGGAAATCAATCATGAGTGTAAAAACTTTACAGGGTTATATGGCTCTTTGCAGGTATTACCGTTGGACACCCTCATGGGATGGCTTAAAGACCTTTGCCAAGGGTGATCGCAATAAGATGTTGGGTGGTGCCAGGGAATTATGATGTTTTCTTCGCCGCCCTGCAAGGACTGCGATGGTCGTTACATAGGTTGCCATAATGACAATGCCTGCCCGGCGTGGCAGAATTGGAAATCAGAAGAAAAGCGAAAGAATAAAGAATTGGAAAAGACTCTTGACGCCGAGAAAGTCTTTCGGGAAATTCAATCCGAAAAAAGTACCCGAATCCGTCGTAGGATACATAATTCGCATCTTCGGGGCTATTCGTCAAGATAAGAAAGGATGTATTGATATGGATGAATTTTTAAAACAAAAGGCTCTTGAAGCATTGAATAATGCTCGGGCCACTTGGTGCGATTTGCCTAAGTATGTTTATTCCAAAGAGTATGAAGAGGCTCTTTTTTCTCAGTATCTGGAGAAAAGAGTAGCTGCCGGACAAACCGACGTTGAAAGAGATATTATTTTTGCCCTTGACCATGAAACTGGTGACAAATGCCCTTATTTTGAATTTGATAGAAGCAGTTCTGGGGTGTCGTGATGTATTCAATAACAATTATGATGGGTCGCCTTGTCGAGGATCTGGAGCTCCGGCACACGGCAAATGATGTCGCGGTATGCTCATTTCGGATTGCGGTGGACAGGCCCTATAAAGTGAATGGAAAAGAAGTAGCGGATTTCTTTACCGTGATTGCTTGGCGTACGACCGCTGAATTTGTCTGCAAATACTTCAAAAAAGGTAAACCGATTCTTATTCAGGGACATTTTGAAACGCGCTCCTACGAGGATAAGGACGCGAAAAAACGATATGTCACTGAGTTAGTAGCAGAACAGGTAAGGTTCGCCGGGGACAGCTCGGGAAACGGGAACAAATCATCTCTTCCGGAACCGCCGCCGGAACACGCAGGTTCGGCTTCGGCGTACTCAAGTGGTAATACTGGCGATTATGAAGAAATACCATTGGATGATGATTTGCCGTTTTAGCGGGGAGGGACAACCATGAATGCAATCCAATTAGAAAATGAAATGAAACTGTTGGAAAGGCACCCACGCTTTTTTGAGCATATAGATGTGGCCATCGTGACTAACGGATTTGGTCATACAGTAGGAATATACAGCGTTAGGCAGTTGGCAAAAGACTGGCTGCATATGGGCAGTGAGTCTTTTCATGAGGTCTATGGCTTTGATTGGGTACCGCCGGAGTCGCTCATCCATAAGGACAAAAAATCGGCAAAGGGCAGGAACAGAAAATGAAACAAAAATATATATGTAAATGTGGAAAATCGTTTGAAAAAGACAGTACTTCTGATACGACCGGTTACCGTCTCGGGCCTGATTACGGCCTCACACATGAATGTTATGGTTGCCATTTTGTAGTTCCTGTCGAAGAAGGATATCCGACAGCAAAAATTGTTGATCACGAATGCCGCGCCAGTAAGACAATTAACTATCGAACGACGGCCGATATTCCTCGTGACCGTGCTTCGTTCCATGTGGCTCACGTTCACACGCTTGATATGAATTTTGCCCGTGAAATCTGGGAGTATTCCCGAAAATTGGACGGTCTTGATGACAGTCGTTCGGAAATGGACCTGCGCGGCACCCTATATCGTCCGGATGGACGGTATGACTTGGGGCTGTATTTTACAAAAACAAAGGCCGGGATTGCTTCCAACATTGCTATTTCGGATAAATTCTTCGCCGGCGGAACAGAACGGCCAGGCATAACCCCGGAACAGGAGAAACAGCTTGTTTTGCAGCAAATTAGACAGTCAAAGCAAAATGCGAAATCAGCACCTGCTCAATTAACTTCTCCGGTAGATGGACCTGTGTCCAATGGTGTGCAGGATCAGCGCTCCATTGATCAAATTACACTTGAGATAAATTTCTATAAGGCCCAAACGGCACAGAATATCATTGAAATCGGTAAGAGGCTGATTGAAGCGAAACAGCAGCTTCAGCACGGAGAATGGCTTCCTTGGTTGCGGAATAAGATTGAGTTTTCGGTAAATTCTGCTGATAATTTCATGAAAATTGCACGTCAGTATTCAAATTCACAACCGGTTGGGAATTTGACGTATACAAAACTGCTTGCGCTCTTGCAGGTACCGGATGCCGAACGCGAAGAATTTTTGCAGGAAACACACCTAATTGATGGGCAGGAAAAGACCGTTTCTGAAATGNNATGTCAAAGCGCGAGCTGCAGCAAGCTATTAAAGAGCGTGACGAAGCGCAGCTCACCGCACGGTTGATACGTGAACGGTTTGATAAGGCCGAAAAGGCTGCAGCTGAGGCTCGTGAAGGCAAGAAAAAAGAATACGATAACTACATGAATGCGCTGGTTAAGACGGAAAAAGCAGAAGAAACACTAAATATCATGAGAAGTAGCCGTCAGTTTGACCTGCAGCGTATTACGGAGCTTGAAAAACAGATAAAGGAATTGGAGTCCCGTCCTGTTGAAGTCGCCGTACAGCAATTGTCAGAAGCGGATAAACAGAAATTACGTGAAGAGGGTGCTGCCGCCGCCAAAGGTCAAGCGGAATTTACTCGGAAAATGTACGACATGCAACTTCACGATGCCCGCGAAGAGCTGGAGCGTGTAAAGGCCCAGACCCGGCAGGATTCAGGACTTGAACCGGATGAGATTGTGGCCGCTGCGGCATCATTCCGGGATTCCATGGATTTAATTTTTGATAACTTTCAGCTTATTTTCAGAGTGTCCCCCAGTAAAACCATTAATGTGGTCGTCCGGGAATGCGTTGGGCACCTGAAGGGGCTTATCTCCGAGTTGGAGGATGCGGCCAGCATGATTCGGAATGTTTCCTTGGCCAATGAAGAATTTGAGTTGCCCACGGAAGATGGGATGGAAAAATAAGCTGCTGAACTTTCTTTTTTGTTTGGTTTGTTCATGAGCCTCCTCATTTTGTTAAATATAAAAGTAGAAGTAATTAAAAGATTTAATTACTTCTACTTATTGGGGAGTCTTGCAATAGTCTTAATAAGAAAATTTAAGGGATGGTCAAGAAAACAGTGACAGCAACTCCTCGGCTTAACGCGCCTAATCCTTGACTTGTGGTAATTTGCACGGATAAAAGCGATCCTTGAACAACAGGAATACTTCCTGATCCAGTAGCAAAACAACTGGGAGTTGCGAGAGCATTTGGTCCTAAAACTGTAGCGGATATACCCGTGCTCGTAGGGTCTGCAAATCCACAAGGACTGGTAAAAGCTGTAGCAGTGACCGACGTTTCAGCTGGTATTGTATTATTTCTAATATTTAATACTAAACCAATAATAGTAGCGTTCACTGGGATTGTTACAGTGCTTGTAACAAATAATGGGCCGGATGAAGAAGTTCCCAATCCAACCCATCCTCCATCACTGATGGATTGATCTGTTGCTAAATAGATAGTTGAACCACCTGGACCTATTGCACCCGTGGCTCCAGTAGCACCAGTTGGGCCTATTGGACCTGTGTCCCCAGTAGCACCAGTCGGACCAGTTGAACCGGTAGCACCAGTTGGACCTGTGTCCCCTGTAGCACCAGTTGGGCCGGTTGAACCTGTAGCACCAGTTGGGCCG
>DDHX01000026.1:0-358 GCA_002338255.1 Ruminococcaceae bacterium UBA1865
AGGTACGACAGCTCCACGGCGGGGGTCATGGCGATTTTTTTATCGTCCACCATCTGCTGAAGCTCCGGTGTCAGCTCGTTCAGCCGGATAAACCGCTGGATTTGTGTTGAGCTGTCAGGAGAATTCTCGGCTAAAAGGTCACGCGAAACCTTACCTTGTAACTTCTGCCCAAGTTGGACAGAAGTTAAATCAGTTCTCGCGCCTTGTCGTTTAATGGCTTCCAGCTTCATTTTGTATGCCTTGGCCAGTTCGCTCGGCAGAATATTTTCACGCTGAATGTTGCTGTCAACCATGATGATCGTTGCGGCGTCATCGTCCAGATCGCGGACGATAACCGGTATGGCGGGAAGCCCCCCAA
>DDHX01000026.1:404-36508 GCA_002338255.1 Ruminococcaceae bacterium UBA1865
AGATCGGCATATCTATGATTTTTTCCCGTGTGGCATCCTCGCGGGTTTCCTCCGTTGAGAAAATATCATCGAAGCGGCTCAGACTTATGTTTTTGACGCTGCTTTTCAATCTTCAACACCTCCTTTGTCAGCTCCCAGTATGCCTCGGCAGCTTTGCCTTTCGGGTCATGGGCAAAAATGCTTTTGCCCTCCGCGCTGATCTCGGCGGCGCGGACGGAATGAGGTATGTCCGTGTCAAAGACCTTGAGCTTTCCGCCGTAGGTGTCCCGCAGCAGGGCGCTGATTTCCTTGGCGTAGTTGGTCCTGCTGTCTACCATCGTCAGCAGGATGCCGTCGATTTTGAGCGTCGGGTTGATCTGCCGCCTAACCTTGTTGATGGTCTGCAAAAGCTGCTCGAGTCCCTTCACTGGAAGGTATTGCGCCTGCACGGGAATGAGAACGCTGTCGGCTGCGGCCAGCGCGTTGATGGTCAGCATTCCTAGAGAGGGCATACAATCAAGAAGTACATAATCATATTGGCGCTTAACGCCATCCAGATATTGCTTCAGGATTTTCTCACGGTTCATGGCGTTAACGAGCGATACTTCCATACCGGAAAGCTCGATGTTGGCGGGCATGAGATCGACGCCCTCGTCGTGACGAAGAAAGCCCTCCCTGGGGGCGATGGCTTCCTCGGTTAGCACCTTGCCCATCACCGTTGTCAGCGTCACTGGCAGAAGATCAGGCTGTGAATTCCCCAAACTGATGGTCAAAGAGCCTTGCGGGTCGCTATCCACCAACAGCACCTTTTTGCCTTCCTGTGCCAGTCCGATGCCGAGATTGGCGCAAGTGGTTGTCTTGCCGACGCCACCCTTTTGATTGGCGATGGCGATTACATTAGTCATGAGATTTTTCACCTCCGAAATAGAAAAAGGACGCTCCTTTTCACGGAACACCCTTAAAATATGATAAAGTTATTCGGTTTTTAGTGGTAAATACTGCTTTTTAATTGCCCGTAAGTTAGTTAAGACATGGAGCAGAACCCCACGCCTTAACTACTTTCTGCCTTTAGAAAAACAATGAATGGCCGCCTATGATTTTTCCGCTTACATTAGCCGCGCTGTGATACATAGGAGCGTGAAATTCCAAGCTTTTTGGCTACTTCCCGCTGCGTTAGAGGATTTATCCCGGTCAGGCCGTAACGAAGCTCAATGATAGTGCGTTCACGCGGCGAAAGAACTTCAAAAATGTATCGCTTTAGCTGTTCGGATTTTATCTTGCAGTCCAAATCTTCTAAAATATTGTCTTCTGTAGACATCACATCCATCAGTGTTAAGGCGTTGCCGTCCTTGTCAGTGTCAATCGGCTCATTCATCGAAATATCCTGAGCACTTTTCTTTGAAGATCGGAAAAACATCAAAACTTCATTTTCAATACAGCGTGCTGCATAGCTCGAAAGACGAATACCCTTGCTGGAATCAAATGTGTTTACCGCCTTGATCAGTCCGATTGTGCCGATTGAAATCAAATCGTCCTGATCGTTTAAATTAGAATAGTATTTTTTTATAATATGTGCGACAAGGCGCAGATTGTGTTCAACCAATTCATTTTTTGCCTTCATATCGCCATTCTTTAGTCGTTCAAGGCAATCACGCTCCTCCTGCGCGGTGAGCGGTCGCGGAAAAGAACCGGAACCGGTGACATGCAGAATAAAAAAAAGCAACCCCGAAAGTGTAAGCCCGAGGACAGCGCCAAGCATATAATCACCCCTTTATGTTGTTCGTTGTCATTATATGCCATCGGTGCCTTTTTGTTGCAAGTCCGTCTGAAACTCCTTTTCATTTGTACTGCGAACTTGGTTGTAAAACAAGCGATAATCGTGTAATATAATAGAGTTAAATAAAGGAGTGGACTTTTTGGAGAATACGGAAAATAAAATGGGTACTATGCCGGTATTTAAGTTGATTGTTTCGATGTCCTTACCGGCGATGCTCTCAATGATGGTACAGGCACTGTATAATGTCGTAGACAGCTTTTTTGTAGCAAAAATCAGTGAAAATGCACTCACAGCGGTATCGCTTGCGTTCCCGATACAAACTCTGTTGATTGCAGTTGGTGTGGGTACAGCAGTGGGTATCAACTCACTCGTTTCACGCCGCCTTGGCGAAAAAAGGCAGGATGAGGCGGATTCCGCCGCTACACACGGCATTCTTCTTGGCATATTCAACTGGATTCTTTTTGCCGTTATCGGCATCTTTTTTTCCGGATTGTTTTTTCAAAGCTTTACCCAAAATCAGGAAATTGTTGCGATGGGAACCCAATACATGAGTATTGTTTGCATCGTTTCCTTCGGTGTGTTTATTGAAATCAATATCGAGAAAACACTTCAGGCAACAGGAAACATGATTTACCCGATGGTGTCGCAGCTTATTGGTGCCGTAACCAACATCATCCTTGATCCGATTTTTATTTTCGGACTTTTTGGAGTACCTAAAATGGGCGTTGCGGGAGCGGCAATTGCCACCGTCATAGGCCAGGTTTTTGCCATGCTGTTTCTTATCTTTATTATTGTAAAAAAAGATCATGACATTAAAATTGATTTTAATAATTTCAAAATTGATTGGGGAATTGTTAAAAACATTTACTCCGTCGGTTTTCCGTCCATTATTATGCAATCTATTGGTTCTGCCATGGTGGTGGGCATGAATGCAATTTTGATCGGATTTACTGAAACGGCCGTTGCATTGTTCGGCGTTTACTTTAAATTGCAGTCGTTTGTGTTTATGCCGGTGTTCGGTTTAACGCAGGGAATAATGCCAATTATCGGATATAATTACGGTGCGCGTAAGCGTACGCGGTTGCTGTCCGCCATTAAAATCGGATTGGTTATTGCAATTGGAATTATGGCATTTGGTACGGTTATGTTCTGGACGATACCCGGCAGACTTTTAAGCATATTCAATGCGTCACAGACAATGCTTAAAATCGGCGTACCGGCATTGCAGATCATCAGCATTTGCTTTGTTCCGGCAGCGCTTGGCATTATGTTCTCCACTGTCTTTCAGTCGGTTGGCAACGGCTTCAGCAGCCTGATTGTCTCTGTACTGCGCCAGCTTGTCGTATTGCTTCCGGCAGCGTTTTTGCTTTCTAAAATTGGGCTGACTCCCGTCTGGTATGCATTCCCGATAGCTGAAATTGCGTCGCTGACGGCAAGTATCGTTATTTTTTGGCGTCTTTATCAAAGAACGCTGAAGACACTGAGCTGATTGAGCGATAACTTTATAATTTAATTTACGATTCGGTCACTGATAAAGCTGACCGAATCGTTTTTTATATTCATTAAAAAATTGAGAAGCGGTCTCTTCAACCTGTTTTTTATTTTTAATCTTATATGAAATTATAATGATTTGTGACTCGCGTGTGACTGGGAAGAGATATAATTTAATATAGAATATTCCAGAATAAGGCTGATAAAATAATAAAAATATTACAAATTGAATTATTTTCATTTTATTTTACAGCTCAGAATGCTTCACCTTTAAAAGATAAAAGTTATGCTTTTTATATTTTTAAAATAATTCAATTTAAAAATGAAGGGGAAATTTTATGAAAAACAAGTTGTTTAGTTTACTTTTGGTTTTTACAGTTCTTTTTGCTTCCGTGCCTTTTCAAGCGTTTGCTGCAACGGGGGAAAACGGTGCCGTATCTCCGGATGGCGTTTCAGTTTCAGCAACTGCTGAAAAAACCGCCAATGAAAACGAATTTGAAATTACGTTAACTGCAAATGGAAGTAAGCAGACGATTCAAAATAACGCAGATATTGTCCTGCTTATTGATAAATCGGCTGATATGCATAAATCAAAGGATAAGATTAAGGCGGCTGCCAATAATTTTATCAGTAAGGTTTTATCCGCTTCCAATAACGGCAACCGTGTGGCGGTTGTTTCTTTTGGCGATCGTGCAAAAACAGAGATTTCTTTTACAGGTGACTCTTCGCTTGCGCACAATGCAATTAGTAAAATTAAATTCCCCTGGGCGTTTGAAGCAACCTTTACACAGGATGCAATGCACACTGCCAACCTGCTTTTAAAGGGCAGCAAGGCAAAAAATAAGATTATCGTAATGCTCAGCAACGGTGAGCCTACAATCAGCTACAAGCCCAATATGGATGATGCATATGTACACTGTGACGGAAAGGTATTATGTCATAATACCACTTGGTATAACACGAAAAAAATTACTTCTTGTGACTATAGTGATAAATTATTTACATTGGGTACCGGCGTTTTCCCTGAGTATTTTCACACGTTTTTGTTAAAATGCAACAGGGGTTGGCCGCATACAACATCCGTGAGTATTTCTTACAGAGATATTGCACTTTACGAGGCGACCATAGCCAAAAACAGCGGAATCAAATATTACACGATAGGCTACAAGGTCAGTGAAAATGCGAAAACATTTTTACAAAGCGTGGGGAATAACGGCGGCTACTTTGGTGCAACGGATTTGGATGGATTAAATGATGTTTTCTGTAATCTTGGAAATCGCCTTGAAGATGTGATTTTATCCAGTACAATTACCGCCACCATTGGAGCTCAATTTGAGCTTGTCAATGGTGGAACAGCTGTTGTGAGCGATAGCAACCAAAAATTAACTTGGAATACGGGTGCTATCCATTGCGACACACCGGTAACCTTGAAATATACCGTAAGACTAAAAGAAGGATTTGCGTCAGATACTGATTATTTAACCGGGACAGCTGCCCTGAAGTACAATCAAGGTTCTATCATCAACTACACAATGCCGAATGTCAAAGGTATTGTTGCACCTCAAATCGTTGCCGTAAGGGTGCAGCATATTTATTATGATAATGAAGACCATGTGGTTTCAAGAGTAGATGGAAATCCTGTTGATGCAACTGTCGGCACAACATTTGATACCAGCACGATTGATACTGTTGAAACAACGATTGACGGTGTTGACTATGTGTATGACAGACGAACACCTAATTTTACGGTAACCGCAGCAAATGATACAACCGTAATCATAGGGTATAAGCCCGCTCCTGAGGTGATAAATCCAACCTTAACGACCGTGTATGTTCTTGAGGGAGGCGGCACCGATACAAAAGAAAACGGAAGCACTCAAATCCAGGCAGGTGCACCGATTTCCGCTTCTGTACTTCAGCCGCACGTTGACGGCTACGACTTTAAGTCCGGCGATTACAGTGCGCTTGTTCAAGATGGAACAGGCTTCAAGATGCCGCAGGATAATGCAACCATTACACTGACTTACACAAAGAATGATACGCCTGTGGAAACCAAATACACTTTGACCGTGAAATATGTTCTTCCCGGTGAAGCAAAAAAAGATGACAGCACCTTTGAGCTAAAAGCAAATGATCCAATTACCGATGCTATGAAACAGCCGCACATTGACGGCTACGTCTTTGAGAGCGGCGATTATAGCGCACTTACTCCTATTGGAGGCACTTATGCGATGCCTGCAAGCAGTGCAACCATTACATTGACGTATAAGTTGGACGGCGGGTCATCAGAACCAACACAACAGCCAAACCTGATGATTAAATATACCCTTGCGAACGGTACCGTCATTAAGACGAGCACGAGCAAACCAATTAAAGCGGGTACAGAGATTACTGCCGAATTAACTGCCCCGACCATTAGCAATTATGCCTTTTCATCCGGTGATTACAGTCAAATCATAAAAAATGGTTCCCAATATTTTATGCCGGAAAAAGACGCGACAGTTACATTGATTTACACAAAGAGTGGCGGCGGCTCCACTGGGGGCGGTGGTTCCACGGGTGGAAATTCAAACAATGACAATTCATCAACTTCATCAACTGTTCCCGAAGTGGTTCAGCCTGATACGGTTCCGTTAGCTACACCAACACCTGCTCCTTCAGCGCCAACGCCTGCTTCTTCTGCACCAACGAGTACTGAAGTGGTTAAGAATGGGGCAGTTCCTCTTGCCTCACCTAAGACGGGCGAAGCAACTTCTGTTCTTTCAATCTTTGGGGTTATGGCTGTTTCAGCAGCATGTATTACTATCTTAAAGAAACGTAAGAACGACGGCGAATAAATTCAAATTAATCATTTAAAAATCAAAAATGCCTCCTGCTCACGATAAGCAGGAGGCATTTTAAGATGCTGACGTAAATTCGCAACTTGCTATACGGAGGAATGATTATTGGAAAAGCTGCATTCAGCTCAACCACTTGCGTTCAAGTTCGAGGATCATGTCTTCATATTGCTCGGCGCATTTTTTCGGGTTGCCCGCATTCAATGTTTCAAGGCAGGGTGAAAGGTGATTTTGCCAAATTTCATTGTAAACAGACTGTCTGTCGCAAGACTGGTCAATTGCGCTGACAATCATTGGTGCGAACAAATAGTATTCAGAAATTTTTGCCTGTCCTCCCGGTGTTTCCNNTGTTTCGGAAAGCCACCCGTCGCGGAATGCGCGCAGTGTATTCAGTTCCGCACAATCATCGCCTTTGCCCAATGAAGAACAAACCGCAGTAGTGATAAAACAGAGTTTTTTGCGAAAACCGGTGTTAATGTTTTCAAAGGTTGCTTTCCCAAGTGGATTTTTCGGATAGTGAGCGTTCCACTTTGCGAGGAAGTCATCCGCAAGTAACTCTGCAGCCGGTGTTTTCAGCTCCAAAATAGCAGGTACCGTGTAGGCAACGATCATATAACGGCAGTCAAAAAAGCGAACGTCGCTTTCCTTTTTAATTCCTTCGGATTCAAATTGCTTTAGAAAACGGTTAAAAAGCACGCCTGAAAAATAATCTGCGGCCTCATCATTTTCTGTTGCTGCAAGAGAGTACGCTTTCAACGCGGGGGAAATCAGACTGCAGTAATTCTGAAAATCATCTGGATATGAGCTCTTTTTCAGATTTTTTAGTACAACCCGGTATTTGAAAATTTCTTCATTATTCAAAAGGGATTCCGCTTCATCCATCAGCCTTGCGTAATTCTCGCCAACGGTCTTTTCCGGTTTGGTAAGCAGTGCTTTCACATCAATTGGCTGTGCGCAGTACATGCACACAATGTTTTCGGCATCGTCCGGCACTTGCAGTTCTTTTTTGCAATGCGGACACACAGCGCTGATAAATTTCATGTTGTACCTCTTTCATAAAACAGGCCGCCCCGTTTCGGAGCGGCCGAAACCGTAGTGGTTTTTATTTGTTTTTCTGCGTATACTGTTTGATGCGTTCGAAGCTTTCTTCACTGATAATATGTTCAATGCGGCAGGAATCTTGTAAAGCGATATCGCTGCTAACGCCGAGGGTCATTTCCAGAAACTGAGCAATCAGTGTATGACGCTCAAAAACAGCGTTTGCCTTTTTATTTCCAGCCTCGGTCAGCACAAGGTTGCCGTTTTGTTCCATAGTAATATATCCGGCTTCCTTTAAGATACTCATCGCGCGGCTGACGCTCGCCTTGGTGAAATCCAGCTGATTCGCAACATCGATAGAACGGACACAACCATTCTCGTTTTGCAAAATCAGTATCGTTTCCAAATAGTTTTCCCCCGATTCCTGAATCTTCACTATAAAACCCCCTAATGAGCATGAATCGTTTGATTGGTATTTGTTTATTGTAGCATTGTTCATCAAAAATAACAAGCATCCCTGTGATTACTTCATAGTTTTTACTATATTTATATTTCATATTTTATGATAAACTATAATAATAATATAATTTTGTTTTTTAATTTGGGAGGAACTATGCTTACAGTATCGGATCTTGGCCTTGGCTTTAACGGGCAAAACCTTTTTTCACATGTTAATTTACTTTTCACCGCCGGCAATTGCTACGGAGTGATCGGAGCGAACGGTGCGGGAAAATCCACTTTTTTAAAGATACTTTCCGGTGAGCTGGAGCCGACAAAAGGCGAAGTCATCATTGACCCCAAACTTCGTATGTCGGTGCTCAAGCAGGATCATCATGCCTATGATCCTTATACCGTATTTGAAACCATTCTGATGGGGAATCCCCGTTTGTACGACATATTGAAGCAAAAGGATGCCATTTACGAAAAGGAAGATTTCACCGATGAAGACGGAATTCTCGCGGCGAACCTGGAAGCGGAATTTGCTGAATTAAATGGCTGGGAGGCCGAAACCGAAGCGGGCAAGCTTTTGCAGGGCCTCGGCGTAGATAATGGGATTCTTTATTCTATCATGAGCACCTTGACGGGTGCTGAAAAAGTGAAGGTTCTGCTTGCCCGCGCTCTTTTTGGCAAGCCGGATATTATCCTTTTGGATGAGCCGACCAATGACCTTGACAATAAATCCATCGCCTGGCTTGAAAACTTTTTGATGGATTACGACGGCACAGTCATCGTTGTTTCTCATGACAGGCATTTTCTCAACAACGTTTGTACTCATATTGTTGATATTGATTACAACAAAATCAAAATGTACGTCGGTAACTATGACTTTTGGTACGAATCCAGCCAGCTTGTTCAGCGCATCATGCGTGATCAAAACAAGAAGGCGGAAGATAAAATTAAAGAGCTGCAAAGCTTTATTCTGCGCTTTTCAGCGAACAAGTCGAAGTCCAAGCAGGCGACATCCCGCAAAAAATTACTGGATAAAATCACCGTTGAAGAAATGCCGGCGTCATCACGCCGCTATCCGTTTGTCGGATTTGCGATGGATCGTGAGCCGGGCAAAGAGATTCTTGAGGTTACGGGACTTTCAAAAACGATTGATGGGGTAAAGGTACTGAATAATGTCAGTTTCCGTGTGAACAAGGGTGATAAGATTGCGTTTGTCGGTTCAAACGAAATTGCCAACACTACTTTGTTTAAGATATTGGCGGAGGAGATGGAACCGGATGAAGGCAGCTATAAATGGGGCGTTTCCACCAGCCAGTCCTATTTCCCACAGGACAACTCCGACTACTTCAATAACTGTGATGAAAGTATTATCAAATGGCTCGAGCAGTACTCCAAGGATACCACGGAAACCTATTTGCGTGGGTTCCTTGGGAAAATGCTCTTTTCCGGTGAAGATGTTCTCAAACCGGTAAATGTACTCTCCGGCGGCGAAAAGGTTCGCTGTATGCTTTCACGCATGATGATGTTCGGCTCAAATGCGCTCGTAGTTGACCAGCCGACCAATCATTTGGATTTGGAATCCATTACCGCGGTGAACAACGGCTTGATGGATTTTAAGGGCGTTGTGCTGTTTGCTTCCCATGACCATCAGTTTGTGGAAACAATTGCGAACCGTATTATCGAAATTATCGATGACGGTGTGATTGACCGCATTTCCACTTATGACGATTATTTGGAGGCTCGCGACGGGATTCTATCCTGATTTGCGGCGCTCTTCAGTTGGACTGATATTAACCAAGCTATAGATCAATTGATTTAACATATTCTTGAAAACTGCGCGTTCTGTGATTGGACGGGAGGAGGCTTGTAACATGGCCAACGGTGAGTTTATCTTAAAAATAAATTCGAGATACAGCCTTTTCACCAAAGCGGAGAAGAAGGTTGCCGATTACGTAATACAAAATCCCAAAAAGGTTTTGTTTATGTCCATTACTGATTTGGCCGAGGCCTGCAAGGTGGGCGATACAAGCGTTTTTCGTTTTTGCAAAACAATGCAGATGCAGGGCTATCAGGAGTTTAAAATGCTGCTTTCCCTCAGTTTGTCCGACGATGGAGATGACAGGATAGCCACTATGCTTTCCGGGGAAGTCACGCAAAGCGATACGAGTGAGAACGTTGCCCAAAAAGTGCTTCATACCAACATCAACGCGCTGAATGAAACTTTTGCACTTCTCGACTATGATCAGCTTTCATTAACGGTCGATTATATAATGATGGCAAAGCAAATTTACTTTTTTGGCGTGGGAGCATCGTTATTAACTGCATGGGACGCTACGGAGAAGTTTATGAGGATTACGCCGAACGTTCACTGTGTTGCGGATGCGCACATGCAGGCGATGGCGGCTTCTCTTTTAACGCCGGATGATTTGGCCTTTATTGTTTCCTATTCCGGTGCAACAAAGGATACGATTTTAATAGCGCAGCAGGCGAGGCAGGCCGGCGCCAGGATTATCTGCATGACGCGCTTTGCTAAGTCGCAGCTGACTGAATCTGCTGATGTGACCATCTTATGCGGTACAAATGAGGGTCCGCTTCAGGGGGGTTCTACCTCAGCCAGAATGAGCCAGATGATGCTGCTTGACCTGATCTACATGGAATATTTTAAAAGAACCTATGAAACGAGCAGCCTGAACAAACAAAAAACATCCGGCGCTGTTCTTAAAAAGCTTTATTGAATACAAATTTTATGCAGCAGCTCCCGCTTTTTGCGGAGGCTGCTGCTGTTTTTATATCATTCTTTAATTTAAAAATAAACAGCTTAGTTGGGGATTTTTTGTTGACATAATATTCATAAAAAGATATAATATAATAATCAAATGTTTACTATCATGAAATGTTTATTAAGGAAGTTATCTATGATTAATAATCAATCCATCCAGACGGATGAGGATATATTTAATTTTATTGTGTCTGTTCACCGCAGGCTGGAAAAACCATTTGAGGATTACTTTAAAGATAAGTTTACAAGCCTGCAGCTCAACGCATTGTGCATTCTGTGTGCCAGTGGCGAGATGACCATGAGCGAATTGGCGGCCAGCCTGCACACACCGCGCCAGCAAATGAGCCGAATGATTGAAAAGCTTTATGAAGACGGTCATATTGTACGTAAATTTGATCAGAACGACCGGCGCAAAATTTGTATTTCCGTTTCAGACGAAACTGCGAAATACATTAATGGAGGCCGTGAAAAATTCGTCCATGCCCTCAATGTCGCGTTTGAAGATTTCGACAAAACAGACTATGGGGATTTTAAAACCGCAATTCGTATGGTAAACAGAATTCTCACCAAATTCCCCCAAAAAGATAGTGTATAATAAATTAAAAAAGGAGATACTTAATATGGCAAAAAAAGGAAATGATGATTTTTTTGCAGTCACTCCTGAAATTATGGAGTTAACCGGCCTCTGTACCAGTCACAGCACGATTGACGCCAGCTTGTTTGCTAAGTATGATGTGAAGCGCGGCCTGCGTGATATCAACGGTAAAGGCGTTTTAACAGGACTTACCGAAATATCGGAAATTATTTCCTCTAAAGAAGTGGACGGAAAAAGCGTGCCCTGTGAAGGGGAGCTCTACTACCGCGGTATCAACGTGGAAGACGTTGTGCGCGGTTTTGTCGCTGAGAATCGCTTTGGCTTTGAGGAGACAACATATCTGCTGCTTTTTGGCGAGCTGCCGACAACGGAAAAACTAACGGAGTTTAAAAAACTGCTTTCAAAATACAGAACCCTGCCGACAAATTTTGTGCGGGATATTATTATGAAGGCGCCGTCCTTTGATATGATGAATACGCTTGCGAGAAGTGTTTTGACGCTTTACGCTTATGACGAAAAACCCAACGACACTTCGCTGCCGAACGTGCTGCGCCAGTGCCTTGAGATGATTGCGTTGTTTCCGCAGCTTGCGGTTTATGGCTATCAGGCCTACGCGCACGATATGGACCATAATAACAGCTTCTTTATTCACGCGCCGAAGCCTGAGCTTTCCACCGCTGAAAACATTTTGTACATGCTTAGAATTGACAATAAATATACCGCGCTTGAAGCGCGTATTCTCGACCTTGCACTCGTTTTGCACGCCGAACACGGCGGCGGTAATAATTCCAGCTTTACTACTCACGTTGTTGCTTCCTCTGGTACGGACGCGTTTTCGGTGATTGCCGCGGCACTCAGTTCCTTAAAAGGGCCAAAACATGGTGGCGCCAATATTAAAGTTATGATGATGTTTGAAGATATGAAGAAGAATATCGATGACTGGGAGGACGAGGAAAAAATTTCAGACTACCTGGATAAGCTTCTGAATAAACAGGCGTTTGATAAGTCGGGGCTGATTTATGGCATGGGGCATGCAGTTTATTCGCTTTCCGATCCCCGTGCAAATATTTTTAAGAAATTCGTAAAAAGTCTTTCAGAAGAAAAAGGACTTACGAAGGAATACGGGCTCTATGCACTGGTTGAGCGTTTAGCGCCGGAGGTAATTGGCCGCGAGCGTAAAACCTACAAGGGCGTCAGTGCGAACATCGATTTTTACAGCGGATTTGTTTACCATATGCTCGGTTTGCCCCCGGAACTCTTTACTCCGGTTTTTGCAATGGCCCGTATCGCCGGCTGGAGCGCGCACTTGATGGAGGAGCAAATTAATGTGGGCAAAATCATTCGCCCGGCATATAAAAGCATCTCACCCCACAGGGAATATCTTGCTCTGGACAATAGATAAAAAACACGACGGCCACCATTCTGAAGTTGAGAATGGCGACCGTTTATTTTTGTGCTTATACTAAAATCCATTAAAAACATGAAATCACGTTTTTATAGCTGCAAACTGTAACCGTGAAAGTCGAAAAATTCAGGCGACAAGGCTGTCGTCTATTGACAATATTCGCCATTCAGCCTATACTTTTTAGTGTTTACATAAGATTAGCCAATTCAATGATATAAGGAGTAATGAACAATGATAAGCGTAAACGAAAGAGTTGCCGAGCTGCGCCGTAAGATGAAAAAAAATGGTGTGCAGGCGTGCATTATCCCGTCGTCGGACCCGCACATGAGTGAATATATGCCTGCCCACTGGCAGGCTCGCAGTTATTTTTCCGGCTTTGACGGTTCCGCGGGAACGCTGGTCGTGACTGAAAAGGAAAGCGGCCTTTGGACGGATGGGCGGTATTTTATTCAGGCCGACCATCAGCTTTCAGGCAGTGAGGTTGTTCTTTACCGCATGGCGGTGAAGGGAGTACCGACATATATTGAATTTTTAGCCGATAAGCTTGATAAAGGCGATACAGTTGGCTTTGACGGCAAGTTGATATCCGCTTCAACTGTCAAAGAAATGAATGAAAAATTTGCAGATAAAGCCTTAAATATCAAAGCGGTTGACCTTATTGATGATATTTGGCCGGAAAGACCCGAAATTCCGGCTTCCAAAGTATTTGTACACGATGTAAAATATGCCGGGTACACCTGTCATGAAAAACTTGAGCAAGTACGCGCTGAACTGAAAAAACAAAAAGCGGACGGCGAAGTCTTCACAAGGCTTGATTGTGTTGCGTGGCTGATGAATATTCGCGCGGATGACATCGATTACAATCCGCTTGCGATATCCTACGCTATCGTTTATTCTGATTCCGCGTACTTATTTTTCAACACAAGGCGTGTCTTGCCCGAAACGCTGACCTATTTAAAGGAAAATGGCGTTACGGTAAGAGAATACGAAGAGATCGACGAAGCTTTAAAGAGCATCAGCAAAAAGAAGACAATGCTTGTTGATACGGCGAGCATCAATTATGATTTGTATACGATTTTGCAGCATAATGACTTTGTTACCATTCAAGACGGCTGTGATACGGTTGTCAATTTAAAAGGCGTTAAAAATGAGACGGAGATCCGCAATATTATAGAGGCGCACGTTAAAGACGGCTGTGCGCTGGTTGAATTCCGAGTGAAATTCGATGAGATGATGAAAAACGGCGAAACGGTAACCGAATGTACGGTCTGCGATATGCTGAAAGAGTACAGAGCAAAGCAGCCGAACAATATGGGCGAAAGCTTCGGCACAATCGCTGCCTATAATGAAAATGCCGCAATGATGCATTACAGCCCCAAACCGGATGCATGCAGCACTTTGAAGAACAGAGGCTTTTTACTTGTCGATTCCGGTGGGCAGTACCTTGAGGGAACAACGGACATTACCCGTACTTTCGTTTTGGGCGAACTCAGCCAGGAGGAAAAGGAACATTACACCTACGTGTTAAAGGCACATATCGCTTTGGCTACCACTGTATTTTTGGAAGGCTGCACCGGCGGAAACATAGATATCCTTTGCCGCGAGCAGGTTTGGAAGCACGGCATTGACTACCGCTGCGGTACAGGTCACGGCGTTGGTATGTTCAGCAGCGTTCACGAGGGTCCGCAAAATTTGCGGATCAGCAACAATGTTGTATTTAAAAAAGGAATGACAGTCACAAATGAACCCGGTATTTATGAGGAAGGCAAGCATGGAATCAGAACCGAAAACATTATGCTTGTCACAGAATTTGAAAATAACGAATATGGCCAGTTCTACAAATTCGATATTATTACCTATTTCCCGATTGACACTGCCGGCGTCCTTGTGGAGCTGTTGACCGATGACGAACTTTCATGGCTGAACGATTATCACAAGATGGTTTACGCAAAGCTTTCCCCGTCGCTTTCCGGCAAGGAACTTGATTGGTTGAAGAAACACACTGAACCAATTCACAGATAAAATAAAAATCCGCACTGGTTTTTAAAACACAGTGCGGATTTATTATTATAAACTAATTCTCGTTAAACCTTGACAAGAAAGAACGGGTACGTTCATTTTGCGTGTTCCCAAAAAGCTGTTCCGGGCTGCCTTGTTCAACAATGGCACCGTTGTCCATAAACACAACATAATCCGCAACGTCTCGTGCAAATTTCATTTCGTGCGTGACGACAACCATCGTCATGTGCTCAGCTGCGAGTTCACGGATAACCTTTAAAATCTCACCCGTTAGCTCGGGGTCAAGCGCACTGGTCGGTTCGTCAAAAAACAGGATATCCGGGTTCATCGCCAACGCACGTGCAATGGAAACACGCTGTTGCTGTCCGCCGGAAAGCTGGCAGGGGTAGGCGTCGGCTTTATCGGACAAGTCCATTTTTTGGAGCAGTGCGCGCCCCGTCGCTTCGGCTTCCTGTTTCGTCTTGTTGAGTACGCGCATAGGCGCTTCGATGATGTTTTGCAGTACTGAAAAGTGAGGGAACAGATTAAAATTCTGAAAAACGAGGCCGATGTGCAGTCCGATTTTACGGCACTCTTCTTTGCCGGAATACACAGCCTTTTCATTTTTACCGTTCTTTACCAATGTATCACCACAGATGACAATTTCGCCCGAATCCACCGTTTCCAGTTGGGAGACACAGCGCAGAAACGTGCTTTTCCCCGAGCCGGAAGGCCCGATGATTGCAAGCACTTCACCTTTTGTGACGTCAATTGAAATTCCATTGAGTACTTCAGTGCCGTCAAAGCTTTTATAAATATTTTCAGCAGTTAAAATATGCATTTTGATCCTCCTAACGATAGTAGCTGAGGCGCTTTTCAGCAACGGTGAAGCAGCGCGTAACAACGCCGTTCATCACAAGGTAGAACGCGCCTGCGATAACCAGCGGCGTCATGTTGACAGCGGAGGAGACCCAGTTCGAGGTTACCTTTAAAAGCTCAATAATGCCGATTACCTGTGCCAAAGAAGTATCCTTCACGAGGGTAATGAATTCATTGCCCATCGGCGGAATGATATGCTTAATTACCTGCGGCAGGATGATACGGAAAAAAGTCTGTTTGCGGGTAAATCCGAGCACTTTGGCTGCCTCATGCTGCCCTTCCGGAATTCCCTCAATGCCGCCGCGAAAAATTTCCGCGAAATACGCCGCATAATTCAAAGCAAAGGCGACCTCTGCCGCCAAAACGCGTTCGAGTTGGATTCCGAATAGCGGCTTTAAAGCGTAGAAGAAGAATAAAAGCTGAAGCATCAGCGGTGTGCCGCGCATTAATAATATGTACAGTTTTACCGGCATATTGATGATTTTAAGCTTGGACATGCGCCCCTTAGCGACGAGTAGCCCAAGCGGCAATGAAAAGATCAGTGTAATAAAAAATATGCGGAGCGACATGAGCGTTGCTCCCAGCATCTGTGTTAAGAGCACCTGATAATTCATGAGCGCGCACCTCCAAAATTGATAGTTTATAAAAAAGCCAAAGGCACAGAGCCGGAAAAATCCAGCTCCGTGCCGTGCAGTACCGTCGTCAAATCTTTATTTACCAACCGTGTTTACATCCTTGTCAAACCATTTTTTTGAAATCGTGGTCAACGTTCCGTCAGCAGCCATTTCTTTTAAAACGCCTTCGATTTTCACTTTTAATGCATTGTCGGCTTTGCGGAACCCGACTACATAATCTTCGGTGGCAAGTGACGCGTCTTTGCCGCTGTCCTGAAGCACCTTGTAAGCATTCGGGTTATTGGTCAGGTAGTAGCGGGCTACAACTTCGTCAATTGCGATTGCATCAATAGTTCCGTTTTGCAGCTCAAGAACCGCTTTAGAGTAGTTATCAATCTGTACAACGGACTTTAAGGTCTTTTTGAACGCATCATTAGAATTAAGAGCAGCTTCCGCAGAGGAGTCCGATTGTACGCCGATAGTCTTACCGCCAAGGTCGGCAAGGCTCTTGTAGGGGGCGTCTGTTTTGATCAGAATGATTTGTTCGTTTTTCATATAGGGAATACTTAGATTAAATTCCTTGTCCCGCTCCGCAGTTTTACTGAAGCCGTTCCAGAGGCAGTCGATGTTTCCGTTGTTCAGTTCTGCAGTTTTATTTTCCCAATCAATTGGCTGTGTTTGCAATTCGATTTTTAGCCGTTTGCAGGCTTCTTTTGCAACGTCAATATCAAATCCAACCAGTTCGCCCGTTTTGGGGTCGACAAATCCCATTGGCGGAAATGAGTTGTCAAGACCGAGCACAAGTTTACCGGCTTTCTCAACGTTATTCCACGATTCGTCTGCCGGTGTAGATTGTGCGTTGGCAGTGGATTGCGCCGCCGAGGTGGATGTTACTGTATTGCCGCACGCAGCGAAAGAAACGGCCATTGCCGCGGCTAATAATATGGATAATAGTTTTTTCATCATAATACCCCACTTCATTTCTGTTCATTGCTCATGTGATATTAGTATTTTACCTTATTAGCACGCTAAAGTAAAGAGCCAATTTAAAATTCGGTAAAATTTCATGATATTAGATACCGAGCTTTGCTGTTTTACACAGCAATATCAACAAAACGCGCGCTTGTATTTTCTCTTGCCATTTGGCATTCAGCGCGGTATGATAAAGATAGATTTCTATTGGCAGCTATCCGCCGTGCGGGCGAATGCCATTCACTCATAACAAATTATTATTTTAAGGAGCAAGAAAATGGAAGCATTAAAATTGACTGCACCCTGTAAGGATTATTTGTGGGGCGGCACAAAATTGAAAACAGAATATCATCAGCAAAGCTCTGCACAAAAGCTTGCCGAAAGCTGGGAGCTGTCCTGCCACGAGGACGGCCTGTCTGTAATTGCGGAGGGTGAATTTGCGGGGTTAACGTTAAAAGAACATATTGACCGTACAGGCAGGGACGTGCTCGGAACGGATTGCGACAAATTTGAGCAGTTTCCGATTTTGGTCAAGCTGATTGACGCGAAGGACCGTCTTTCCGTGCAGGTGCATCCGAATAACGAATACGCCTTAAAAAACGAGGGCGGTTACGGTAAGACCGAGATGTGGTATGTTGTGGAAAGCGAACCGGATGCGAGCCTTTACTACGGATTTGAAAAACAAATTTCCAAGGAAGAGTTTGCGCAGAGGATTCAGAACAACACTTTGCTTGAAGTGCTACACAAGGCGGAGGTACACCCCGGTGATGTGTTTTTCATCGAATCCGGTACCCTTCATGCAATCGGTGCGGGCATCTTAGTGGCCGAAATCCAGCAAAGCTCTAATTCGACCTACCGTATTTACGATTACGGCAGAATCGGAGCGGATGGTAAACAGCGCGAGTTACATATTGCAAAGGCGCTTGACGTTACTAAACTTGAGCCAAGTCCGGCAAGGCCGCTCAACAAAGCAGAGCATTTTGACGGTTACAGCCGCACATTGCTTGCCTCATGTGAGTATTTTACAGTGTATGAAATGGAACTTACCACGAAGGCGGAAATGAATGCGGACAGTACAAGCTTCCATTCCATCCTGTGTCTTGACGGCGAAGCGGTTTTATGGAACGGTGAGAAAGAACTAACTTCCATTGAAAAGGGTGGCAGTATTTTTGTCCCCGCGGGCATGGGCAAGTACACCATCAAGGGGGATTGTAAGATCCTGTTTACAAGAGTATAAGGGATGCTATAATATTTGCTATTCAACTCTTTGCTGGCTTCTCAGCAAGGATAATCGAATTTTAATCATAATCAAAAAAAGGGGACACGGCGAAAAATTCGCTGTGTCCCCTTTTTGAAAAAATGCATCTTACGAAAGCAGCATTCTGTCGTTATCCATTGCGTCTCCGCTTGCGGTTTCAAATTTTTGCAGTAAATCTTTGACCTGTAAATCCTTTTTTTCCTGCCCTTTGATATCCAGAATAATTTTGCCTTCATGCATCATAATCAGGCGATTGCCCACCCGAATGGCATCCTTCATATTGTGCGTAACCATCAGCGTAGTCAGACTGTCCCTGCCGACAATTTCGTCGGTCAGTTCCAGCACCTTTCGCGCGGTTTTGGGGTCAAGCGCGGCTGTGTGTTCATCCAAAAGCAGCAGCTTCGGTTTTTGCAGGGTCGCCATCAGCAGCGTAAGAGCTTGGCGCTGACCGCCGGAAAGCAAACCGACCTTGCTGGAAAGTCTTGTTTCAAGTCCAAGCTCCAATGTTTGAAGTTTTTCTTTATAGAAAGCGCGTTCCTCGTTCTTAATGCCCCAGCGAAACCCGCGCTTTTTCCCTCTGCGGAATGCCATTGCAAGGTTCTCTTCAATACCCATTTCGGATGCGGTACCCATCATCGGGTCTTGAAAAACACGACCCAATAATTTTGCGCGTTTGTACTCCGGCTGTCTGGTCAAATCAACGTCGTCCAAAACAATTTGACCGCCGTCACATGGGAAAACACCCGCGATGAGGTTGAGCAGGGTGGACTTGCCCGCGCCGTTTCCGCCGATTACTGTGATGAAGTCGCCGGTTTCAATTGTTAGGTTCAGATTAGCCAACGCTTTTTTTTCATTGATTGTATTCGCGTTAAATGTTTTATTCACATTTGTCAGTTGTACCATTGTGATTATCCCTCACTTTCGTCGGATTTACGCTTCCTGTGCAACTTTTTGATTAGAGGCAGGAAAATTCTGCTCAGCATCCGTTTTATTGGCCGCAATATTCTATCTAACATTCTTCTCACTGGCTGAAATATTTTATCCAGTTTTCTTGTTACAGGAAGCAATATTTTATCCAGCTTTTTCTTCACTGGCTGCAATACTTTATTCAGCACCGGAATTGCCAGTGCAATTGCTACCATGACGGCAGTCAGCAGCTTTAAGTCGGTGGACTTTAGGCCAAGCCACAGAACCAAAGCGATAATTACACGATAAAGGACGGAACCGACGACTACGGAAATCAGTTTGTAAGCGAACGAGAATCGTTTCCCCATCAAGACTTCTCCGATGATCACGGACGCAAGTCCAATCATGATGGTACCCGTGCCCATGCCCACATCGGCATAGCCCTGACTTTGCGCGACCATTGCACCGGAAAGTGCAACCAGACCGTTGCTGAGCACCAAACCTATGATTTTCATTTTGTCGGTGTTCACGCCCAACGCGCGTACCATGTACTCATTGTTGCCGGTTGCACGGATGGCGCAGCCGATTTCTGTGCCGAAAATCCAGTACAGCAGAAGAATGACGATTGCTGCGATGATGAGGCCAAGAATCAGGGATACGATATTTGTGCTGAGTGCTGGAAACAAGACGGAAATTGTTGTGAGAATAGTGGAAACACCAAGAAGCGGAATGTTTGCCTGGCCCATGATTCGTATATTGATGGAGTACAAAGCAATCATAGTCAGAATTCCGGCTAAGATACCAGGTATTTCAAGTTTTGTATGTAAGAATCCCGTGATGAACCCGCAAGCCATACCTGCAATCAGTGCGATCAGCAGGGACAAAAAAGGATTCATACCATGTGAAATCAAAACTGCCGAAACTCCGCCGCCGGTCGCAAAGCTTCCGTCAACGGTCAAATCAGCAAAGTCCAAGACTTTAAATGTGATGTATACGCCGAGCGTCATAATACTCCAGAGCACACCCTGTGCGACCGCGCCCTGCATTGACGAAAAGATACCCATGAATGATTCTCCTTAACGCAACATGAGCGATAGGGTAAGTACCCTATCGCCACGCAGCCTTGTTTTTGTTTTTATTTACTGGATGTGCCGGCTTTATCCAGTAGTTCCTGTGGAATTGTTACATTGATTTTGGTGGCGACCTCTTTATTTAAGGTTAAGTCACAGTTGGTGGAATATTCGATCGGCATATCAGCCGGTTTCGCGCCGTCCCTTAAAATCTTGACTGCCTGTTTTGCAGTGAGAAGACCGAGGTTATAATAATTAATGCCGTATGTTGCCAATCCTCCATTTTTCACCATGCCGGATTCACCGACAATGATCGGAAGCTTTGCCGGCTGCGCTACCATGGAAACTGTTGCCATGCCCGCGGCAATCATGTTATCGGTCGGTGCGTAAATTGCATCTACTTTGCCGACAAGGGATTGTACGACCTGCTGAATTTCATTGGAATTGGAAACCGTTGCGTCAACTGTTTCAAGCCCAAGAGCCGCGGCGCTTTTCTTAGCAATTTCAACCTGAAACTTTGAGTTGGTTTCACTGGAACAGTAGAGCATCGCAACCTTTTTAGCGGTCGGAATCAGCTGCTTTAACAGTTTCATCTGCTCGTCAACCGGAGTTAAATCGGAAGTGCCGGAAACATTTCCGCCCGGCGCTTTGTTTGAAGCAACCAGTTTAGCGTCTGCTGGGTCGGTTACTGCCGTGACCAGAACCGGTATATCCTTAGTGGTGTTCGCAACCGCTTGCGCGGCCGGTGTTGCGATTGCGAGAATCAGGTCGGATTTGTCATTAACCAACTTGCTCGCAATGGTCTGGCAGTTTGGCTGTTCGCCCTGCGCGTTTTCATAGTCAAGCGTAATGTTCTTGCCGTCCACATAACCTTCTTTTGCTAACCCGTCG
The DNA here is from genome assembly GCA_002338255.1 of Ruminococcaceae bacterium UBA1865. GTDB lineage: Bacteria > Bacillota > Clostridia > Oscillospirales > Acutalibacteraceae > Caproiciproducens. The sequence continues at coordinate 21,344 of DDHX01000026.1, forward strand.
ACAAAACCTTTGTAGGCAGCGTCCAGTGCGGGGTGCTCAACAAGTTGTACAACGCCGATTTTAAATTTCTTTTGATCTGCTGTGGAAGCAGCCTGCGACGCGGCGCTTGCGTTACTTGATGCAGCAGTGGTGCTCGTTGCGGAACAAGCCGAAGCGGAAAGTGCGATGACGCCTGCTAAAAGAAGCGCAATTGTTTTTTTCATAATACCCATCCTCTCACTATTGCAAACACATTTAATACTTTAAAGTCATAAATGCTTTATCACTTTAAACCGATAAGTAATTTTAACTTATTTTAATGCATTCGTCAACCTTTAATTTCACAAAATATTTCGAATTGATTTTAAATATATTGTGAAATAACACTTCGTTTATAGAGGTTACTGCAAGTCTGATTTTATATCATCATCAATCCGGCACAGCTTCTCAAAAGTATTGTTTGGCGGAGAACAGCAATATTGGTACATGTGTATATTTTATTTAAATTCAATCTAAACTAAGCTTAACATGGATTTAACATTGAAGCTTTAATATATAAACTGTACTAAAGAACTGAACAAAATTTATAGGGGGATTACCAAGAATGAGAAAGATCGTATCTTCTATTTTAACAGCCGCACTCCTGCTTTCTACTGTGGCGTTTGCGGGTTGTAGCTCCGAAATTCAGGGAACCACTTCAACACCTGCTCCGCAAAGTGCGGCGGCTAATTCCCAAGCTGCTTCGACAGCGGACTTGAGCGGTAAGCTTACATTAAACGGTTCAACTTCCATGGCAAAGGTTTGCCAGGCGCTTGGCGAAGCCTTTCAGGCAAAGTACCCGGGCGTAACAGTGGAAAAGAGCGGAACAGGCTCCGGCGATGCTTCAAAAGCAGTCAGCGCGGGCACAGCTTTAATCGGTGACCTTTCCAGAAACATGAAGGACGAAGAAAAACCCGGCGACTATGAAATTGTACAAATCGCAATCGATGGTATTGCGATTGCAGTTAATAAGGATAACAAAGTTTCCGCATTGACCAGCGACCAAATTTCTAAGATATTTACCGGTGAAATCACCAACTGGAAAGCCGTCGGCGGTGCGGACCAAAAAATCACAGTGCTTGGCCGTGAGGCTGCGAGCGGTACGCGCGATGGTTTTGAGACAATTTTTAAAGTTGCTAAAAAAACCAAGTATGCCGCGGAGCTTTCTTCTACCGGCGAAGTTGTGACAAAGGTCGGCAGCGATAAAGGTGCCATTGGCTACGTATCGCTTGACTCTGTAAACGATACAATCCAGGCAGTCAGTATCGACGGAGTAAAGGCCAGTGAAGAAAATATCATTAATAAAACTTACAAGGCACAAAGACCATTCATCGAAATCTACAAAAAAGGTACCGACAGTGATTTGATAAAAGCATGGTTCGAATACATCAAATCGGACGAGGGACAGGCAGTTATTAAGAAAACCGGTCTGGTAACTGTAAAATGAGCATATCAATGAAAAGCGCAGAAAGCGCACAAAGAGATATAAATAAGAATAAAGTGAAAAAGGGCTTAGCAGTATTGTTAGGCCTTATTTCCGTTTTAGTATTCTTTTTTCTTCCTTACATTCGGTTTGTCTTTAAAAATACGACATACATTGTAAGTGGTTTTCAGCTTGCAACAGTCAAGGGATTTCGCGTACAGGGGCCGGAATTAAGCGGACTTGTAACGATACCTCTTTTAACAAGAATATCTGTTATTGCGGGCGCTTTAATGGCGATTGCGGGAATTGTGCTGATTCTCTGCAAGAAGCCCGCACTTGCCGGCGCGGCCTATGTAATTTCAGGCATTACGCCGCTAATTGTGCTGATTACCACTTCCAACATACAAACAGCGGTGACTCAGCTGAACATCAGCAAGATTACAATCGACTACCTTTGGCCGGCAATTTACGTGCTGATTGGCGGAATTGTCTGCTCCGTCTTATCGCTTTGGACACAGGGTACGGAACGGCTTGCAGAATCAATTTTTCTGGTTTTTTCCTGTGTATCCGTTGGCTCTGTCATCATGATCACCGTTTATATTTTTGCGGCGGGTGCTCCCGCAATCATGAAAATTGGTCTGGGCCACTTTGTATTGGGGACCCAGTGGAACGCGGAAGCCCAGCTGTTCGGTATTTTGCCCCTTATTCTATCATCCATCGCAGGGACAATCGGTGCAATTGTTCTCGGCGTGCCAATTGGAATTTTAACGGCGGTTTTTCTTGCGGAAACAGCTAAGCCGCGTGTGGCAAGGCTTGTACATCCGGCAATTGAATTGCTCGCGGGCATTCCGTCCGTTATCTACGGCTTTTTTGGAATGCTTGTTATTGTTCCGGCAATCCGCAATTTTCCGCCGTTCCAAAACAACACCATTGGGGACAGTCTATTGGCTGCCATTTTGATTCTTGCCATTATGGTGCTCCCTACGATTGTCAGTGTAACCGAAACTTCATTAAAAGCGGTGCCGCAGGCATACCGTGAAGCCTCACTCGCGTTGGGTGCCACACCGACAAAAACTATTTTCAAGGTGAGTATTCCCGCGGCAAGGTCAGGAATTCTTGCGGGCGTCATTTTGGGTGTCGGGCGCGCAATCGGCGAAACGATGGCCGTCATCATGGTTGCGGGCAACGTTGCCAACATGCCGTCCCTTTTGGGAACAGTACGGCTTCTTACCACAGGAATCGCTATGGAGATGAGCTATGCGTCCGGCTTGCACCGGGAGGCGCTGTTTGCCATTGGTTTGGTACTGTTTGTATTTATCATGATTGTTAATATCAGCTTCACCTATATTTCAAAGAGAGGGGTGCAGATGGATGCCGAGTAGCTCACTTTACGGAAAAAAGAAGCGTTCCTCCGACACCGTTCTGAAAATTTTGATCAATGCGGCGGCGGCAATTACTGTGATCACGCTTTTAGGAATTATTTTATACATTTTGTTTAACGGCGTACCATATATTTCATGGAGCTTTGTCTCAACGGCGTACTCTGAAACGAATGACAAATTAAAGGGCATTCTTCCGATGATTATCAATACCATGTATATTGTCGTCATCACGCTGCTGATTTCCGCGCCGATCGGTATTTCTTCGGCGATTTATCTTACTCAGTATGCGAAACAGGGAAGGCTGGTCAAAGCGATTCGCTTTACAACGGAGGTACTGTCCGGTATTCCGTCCATTATTTTCGGACTGTTCGGCTACACGGTGTTCTGCATCCTGTTCCGGCTGCAAACCTCGATTTTGGCCGGCTGCCTTACCATGTCACTGTGTATTTTGCCGACGATTATCCGTACGACCGAAGAATCGCTTTTGTCCGTTCCAAACAACTACAAGGAAGGCGCAATGGCACTCGGCGCGGGAAAACTGCGTGTCGTAATGGGAATTGTGCTGCCCTGCGCCATGCCCGGTGTGCTGACTGCTGTCATCCTTGCCATGGGGCGCATTGTTGGAGAAAGCGCGGCTCTTTTATTTACCTCCGGTTTGTCTTATAATATGCCAAAGGGCTTTTTTCAGCAGATCTTCGCCAGCGGCCGTACTCTGACATTACATTTGTACCAAACAGCGCGTGAAGCCGCATCACCCGACGCGATGCACATCGCGTTTGCGACGGCGGCGGTGCTGCTGATTTTAGTGTTTCTACTCAACCGCCTCGCAGGATTGCTGTCAAGGGCGCTCAGGAAAGGATAACGATATGGAAAGTAAAATATCAATTCAGAACTTAAATTTATATTACGGAGATTTTCAGGCGCTTAAAAATGTGAATATGGAGATCCCGTGCAACAAGGTAACTGCTTTTATCGGCCCTTCAGGCTGCGGAAAATCCACCTGTCTCAAAACGCTCAACCGCATGAATGATATGATTGAAAACTGTAAAATAACANNAAAGTTACAATTGACGGCGAGGATATTTACGACCCACGCACCGATGTGACTTTATTGCGCAGGCGAGCGGGAATGGTGTTCCAAAAACCAAATCCGTTTCCGATGACACTGTATGACAACATTGCCTATGGGCCGCGTGTTCATGGCATTAAAAACAAGCAGCAGCTTGACGAAATTGTGGAGCAGTCCCTAAGAAGTGCCGCACTTTGGGAAGAGGTTAAGGACAGACTTAAAAAATCCGCCCTTGGATTGTCGGGTGGGCAGCAGCAGCGCCTTTGTATTGCGCGCGCATTGGCTGTGGAACCCGATATTATTTTGATGGATGAACCCACCAGTGCGCTCGACCCGGTTTCCACCTTGAAAATTGAGGATTTAATGGACGATCTGCGTGCGAAATATACGGTTATTATTGTAACGCATAACATGCAGCAGGCCGCGCGTATCGCGGATGAGACTGCGTTCTTTTTATTGGGTGAAATTGTTGAGTTTACCGACACGCTCACCATGTTTAATAATCCTAAGGATGAACGCACCGAGCGCTATATTACCGGACGATTTGGTTGATTTACCGACTACATAAAACGATTTATGTTTTTTGTAGCTATCTTTTACATTTATATGTATAATACAGGGAGGAACTATCATGTCGAGAAAAATCTTTGACCGCGAGCTGGAGAACCTGATTTCGCAAATGACCGATATGGGAAATACCGTTGACCAGCGCATTGAAGAAACAATTGCGGCGCTTCGCACCATGGACTTGGAGAAGGCCGCCGAGGTTGCAAACAGCGACAATGAAATTGATCAGACGGAGCATGCCATTGAAAAGCTCTGCATGAACCTGATTGCTTTACAGCAGCCAATTGCCACCGACCTGCGTGTGATTGCAGCGTGCCTGAAAATTCTTACCGATATCGAGCGTGAGGCCGATCAGTGCGCGGATATCTGCGAAATTTTAACGGTTGGCGAACTGAATACGAACAGCCTTGCCATTACCCATGTGGTACAGATGCTTGAGGCGGCACGCGATATGTTCCGCCGCGCGATGGACGTATTTCTCAGCCGTGATGTTGAAGCGGCGCGTGAAGTCTGTGAAAGTGACGATATTGTTGATGCGATGTTTTCAAAGATCATACTGGAGGTTTGCGGCATTATCACGGAAAGTCCGCAAAACGTGATGCGTGAGGTAGACCTGCTGTTTATTATTAAATACATTGAACGCATGGGTGACCACGCGACCAATATTGCGGAATGGGTTATTTATATGGAAACCGGAGTTCATCCCGACCTGAACACAAAAGAAGATTGATGGAGGATACTCATGGCGCTGATTTATATTGCCGACGACGAGCTGAATATACGTAAGCTGGTTGCCCTGGGGTTGAAGGACAGCGGCTTTGAAACCGCTGAGTTCCCCAACGGCACGCAACTTTTAAACGCCGTGAAGCAGCACAGCCCCGACGCAATCATCCTTGACTGGATGATGCCCCAGCCCGACGGCCTTGCGGTTTGCCGTATGCTGCGGGAAAATGAAGCCACACGCGCCATTCCGGTGCTGATGCTGACCGCCCGCGGCGAGGAAATTGACCGCGTACTCGGCCTTGAAATGGGAGCGGATGATTACATTGTGAAGCCGTTCAGCATAAAAGAGCTTTGTGCCCGTGTACGCGCCGTACTCCGAAGAACCGGCCGACAGGAAGAAAAGGCTGACCCAATCCTTGTAAGGGGCGCTTTAAGTGTGGATATTACCCGCCACACCGTTACAAAAACAAATAGTTTGATTGAACTCACCGCAAAGGAATTTGACTTGCTGGTGATACTTATGAAAAATAGCGGCAAAGTACTTACACGTGACACACTGCTTGATAAAGTATGGGGTGTGGAGTATTTCGGTGATACGAGAACGGTTGATGTTCATGTGCGCTATTTGCGCCAAAAAATAGAGGATAATCCGGATGAACCGGTTTTCATTCAAACCGTACGCGGGGTTGGCTATAAATTTGTTGAAATAAATTAATCGGAGGCGGCTATGAAAAAAAAATTGGTGCTCAGCAACGCAGCGATTATCGTAGCCGGGTTTATTGTTGCTTTTTTGCTGGCAGCTCTGCAGGTACAGCAACAGTATACAAATGAGTTTACCAAGCGGCTCGACACGGCCCTCAGCATTTTGTCTACACAAACAGATGAGATACGTAAGAATCCAGAAGTTGCCGCAACGGATATTGGTGCTGAACTTGCAAAGTCCGGTCAGCAGATGCGTATCAGCATTATCGATTTGAACGGCAAGGTGACAGGGGACAGCGCAAAGGAAGAGATTAATCAAAATCATAGTAACAGGCCCGAAATCCTGCAGGCTCGTGAAAACGGGGTCGGCTATGATACGCGCATCAGCGCCAGTCTGAATGAGCGTTATTATTACAAAGCGGTCTATATTAAAGATCAGTTCTTTATCCGTGCGGCATTGCCTACGGCTGACCTTGACGCAGTGATTAACCGACTCTGGATTGTTGCGTTGTTCAGTATGCTTCTGGGTATTGCGGTTGTTTGTATTGTCACCAGTATTTTGGTTTACCGAATGACCGAGCCGCTTAACCGGCTTTCCGATACTGCACGTCAAATCTCTTACGGGGATTATTCAAGCCGAGTTGACGGAGAATACAAAGATGAAGTAGGGGAGCTTGCCCAGTCGTTTAATAAGATGGCGGAAAGCACTGAAGCTGCTGTTTCCCAATTGAAAAGCAAGCAGAATCAACTTGAAGGTGTACTTCAGGGCATGGATGATGGCGTACTTGCAATCAATCAAGAAAACGAAATTTTGTTTTTAAATCACAGTGCGCGCGTCCAGCTTCAAAAATTCAGCCTGAGAGACGGTTGCAGGCTGGAAGGCAGCCTGCTGATCGGTAAGATTGCAAAGCTGATGAAGGATGCGATTAATTCATCCGAAGCAAAAAAAGAATTATTAGCGGGTGCACCCAATGAAAAGCAATTTATGGTTTACGCTTCCCCGATTGAGGGGCAGAAAGCCAAATCTGCCTTGGCAGTGATTACCGATGTGACGAGGGTACGCAAGCTTGAGCAGCTGAGAAGTGAATTTGTGGCAAATGTTACCCACGAATTGAAAACGCCGCTGACTTCTATCCGTGGCAGCATCGAGCTTTTGAAAAGTACTGACCGTGATGAAAAACCCCGCCGCTATTTTTATGATGTGCTCGACATTGAAGCGGAAAGACTGCATCGTTTGATTGATGATATGCTGGCGCTCTCCCAAATCGAAAATGCAAAAGAGGATCCGTCTGTTCGCCGTTGCAGCGTGGAAGAGGAACTGATGGACTGTATTGACCGCCTAACGCCATTAGCGGGTAAAAATCAGATACAGCTTACACTTGATGCCGACAGCAGTCTGTTCGTATCCTGTTCGCCGACAAGGTTTCAGCAGCTGTTTGGCAATTTGATTGAAAATGCAATCAAATATAACAAACCAAACGGAAGTGTAACCGTTACTGCACAGCGGCAGCGCCAGACCGCGGTTATCCGGGTGAAAGATACCGGAATAGGGATTGCACCCGAGCATTTCGACCGGCTTTTTGAGCGCTTTTACCGTGTCGACGCCAGCCGTTCCCGTGAGATCGGCGGAACCGGACTGGGACTTTCGATTGTAAAACATCTTGCGGCGCTTTACGGTGGCGAAGTCGGCGTGGAAAGCGAAGTGGGCAAGGGCAGCACTTTTATCGTACGGCTCCCGCTTCTGCCCAACGAACCGTAAAATCATCGCAAATAAAACATCTGTTCTACTTGTGAAATTGTTTCCCGGGAAATATATGTATCTGATAAAACATTCTTCAATCAGCATCTTTCAATAGGTGCTGATTTTTTTGTAAAAACGCATTGACATAATTCTATATGCGGCATATAATACATATAGAAACTTTGCTATATGAGGTGATGGGATTGGACGCACAAATTGAATGGAATGCTAAAATTTTTAAGGCTCTATCCGACCCTAAACGGCTCCGCATTGTCGAGATGCTGTCCTGCGGGGAACTTTGCGCGTGTGAAATCTTAGAAAAGTTTCATATTACGCAGCCCACTCTTTCACACGACATGAAGCTCCTGTGTGATGCAGGGCTTTTAAAAGCGCGGCGGGATGGAAAATGGATGTATTATTCTTTGAATGAGGAGAACGTACAAATATTCAAACAGTTTATTTGTCGGATTACGTCGGATACTCCCGAATGTATCTGTAAAAAATGTTCTTTGAAAAATAATGATTAAAAGGGATTGATTTCACTAAATGGAGTTACAAATCAGAGAGATGGAAGAAGCAGACTGGAATGATGTATGCAGGATTTATCAGCATGGAATCGACACGAACCTTGCTACCTTTGCAACAAGCTGTCCGGTCTATACCGATTGGGACCGAGCTCACTTAAAAAAATGCAGATATGTTATTTTGCAAGAAAAAACTGTTGTGGGATGGGCGGTTTTAAGCCCCGTTTCAAGCAGATGCGTCTATTCGGGTGTGGCTGAGATCAGTATTTATATTGATGAAAAACATAAGGGTATGGGCGTGGGTACAAAATTGATGAACCATATGATTCAAGAATCCGAAAAAAATGGATTTTGGCTGATAGAATCATTGATATTTCAGGATAATCTTGCAAGTCTTCGTCTTCATGAAAAGTGCGGATTCCGCGAGGTTGGATATCGTGAAAAAATGGGAAAAGATAAGTATGGAACTTGGAGAAGCGTTGTTTTAATGGAAAAAAGAAGTTCTTTGAACGAATTTAATTAAGGAGATGTCTTATTATGAAAAAATTGCAAATATTTGAACCGGCAATGTGCTGCTCCACTGGGCTTTGTGGTGTGGGCGTTAACCCCGAACTGCTGCGGATTTCGATTGTATTTAGTACACTGCAAAAGAACGGAATTTCCGCTGAACGTTTTAACCTTAACAGTGCACCGCAGGAGTTCGTGACGAATCAACCTGTCAATGCGCTGATTCAATCCGAAAACGGCGTTGAAAAATTGCCTGCGACCCTCGTTGACGGTAAAATCGTGCTGACAGGAAGATACCCGACCAACAAGGAACTAATCAGCTTTTTAGACCTTCCTGCCGGATTGTTGGCAACACAGCCCGTTAAAGTAAAGGTCACTCAAAAAAAATCCGGAGGCTGCAACTGCAAGGGCGGCTGTTGCTGATACTATGAAATAGTGTGCAGCGCTACCTTGTTTTAGCGTTGCACAAAAAGAACACCGTCAGTGGAAAACCGACGGTGTTCTTTGTATATTGGATAAAATTTGGCAAACCTTAATAGGGGAGGGATGCCAATATGAAATCAATTTGGAGCGAAAGCTGTTCATTGCCGGAAAAACCGGCGATGCAGGAAGATTCTGTTGTTGAAGTCGCGGTAATCGGTGCGGGAATGGCGGGGCTGCTCACTGCTTTTTTGCTGAAGCAAGAAGGACTGAATGTCGTGGTGCTGGAGGGTGCGGAGACAGCCTCAGGAGCTACAAAGAATACAACGGCAAAGATTACCTCACAGCACAGTTTGATCTACGACAAGCTGATTCAAAGCATTGGGGAAGAACAGGCGAGGAAGTATGCCGACGCAAATCAGCAGGCTATTGAAATGTACCGGAGTATCATTACTCAAAATCAGATTGACTGTGATTTTGAAACCAAGTCGGCTTTTATTTATTCCATTGATCAGACGGAAACAATACGGGCTGAGGTTGACGCGGCGAAAAGACTGGGAATCGATGCAGAGTTTACCACGAAAACCAATTTGCCTTTTTCAATTCAGGCGGCGGTCAAATTTTCAAATCAGGCTCAGTTTAATCCGCTGAAATTTTTAAAATATATCTCATCGGATTTAAATATCTACGAACACACCATGGCTCTTTTGGTTCGGGATAATACGATCATCACCAACAGGGGCAGAATTACAGCGGATCGAATCGTAATTGCAACACATTTTCCGTTTATTAATGTACCCGGTTGGTATTTTGCACGGATGCATCAGCAGCGTTCATATGTAATCGCGCTAAAAAATGCGGCGCAGCTCGACGGAATGTATATAGATGCGGATGAAAACGGTTATTCTCTCCGCAATTACGGCGAGTATGTTTTATTGGGCGGTGCCGGTCACCGTACAGGCAAGCATCCGGAGGAGGGAAGCTACGAAAATCTGCGCAAGGCAGCCAAAAGTTTTTTCCCAAACAGTGAGGAGACTGCCCATTGGTCGGCGCAGGACTGCATGACGCTGGACGGCATACCGTATATTGGCCTGTATTCTGCATCCAGACCAAGCCTTTATGTGGCAACGGGCTTTAACAAATGGGGAATGACCAGTTCATTGGCTTCTGCTATGATACTCACCGATTTCATCTGCGGTCGGCCAAATAAAAATGCTGAGGTTTTTTCGCCGCAGCGGTTTCATGCAGCCGCTTCAACCAAAAATTTACTGATTGACGGTGCACAGTCCGTAGCAGGACTTACCGCCGGGGTGTTTTCCCCACCAAACCGAAAATGTACGCACTTGGGCTGCCGCCTGAACTGGAATCCTGACGAGGAAACGTGGGATTGTCCCTGCCATGGGTCAAGATATACCAGTGACGGTCAATTAATCGACAACCCGGCAATGAGAGGAATAAAGCATGAATAATTTTCACGGCACGCACAGAAGTCATTCGTATTTTGAGGGCTGGTATTTTAAGCACCAGAGCACGGTGAATGCCATCGCCTTTATCCCCGGAGTTAATTTCGATGAACAGGGTGAAAAAAAGGCGTTTATACAAGTGATTACGAGGGATGCATCCTTCCAAATCAACTATCCGTATTCCGCGTTCCGCGTGTGCCGGCAAAGGCCCGCAGTGCGTATCGGAAATAATGTTTTTTCCGATAAAGGAGTAAAAATTGATATTCGCGATTCAAAAATAAATTGTACCGGAACAATCAAATACGGGCCGCTTACTCCGCTGAAGTCTGACATTATGGGTCCATTCCGATTTGTTCCGTTTATGGAGTGCAATCATGGCGTGATCAGCATGAAACACAGCTTAACCGGCTCGCTTACATTAAACGGTGAGGAAATTGATTTAAACGGCGGTCACGGATACATTGAAAAGGATTGGGGAACTTCCTTTCCGACGCGCTATCTTTGGGTGCAGTGCAATCGATTTACCGAGAATTCGTGCAGCATTATGGTTTCGATTGCCGAAATCCCGTTTGGTGGTCTTCATTTTCAAGGTTGTATCGGCGTGGTCAATTTTAAAGGAATGGAATACCGATTCGCCACTTACAACGGAGTGAAAATCGTTCGCTGCAATGAAGCCGGATTTATACTTAAGCAAGGGGAGTATGTCCTTGAGGTGGACATGCTGTCAAAATCCCCGCAGCAGCTGTTTGCTCCCAAATCCGGCGTGATGACGCGTATGATTCGTGAAAATACATCTTGCCGTGCGCGCTTTCGTTTTTACCGCCGAAATGTATTGTTATTTGATTTAAAGAGTGATGAAGCGGGATATGAGTACGTAAAGTAATTTCAACTTATTGAAAATATGAATATGGTCATTTGGTTTGCACATAATAGCGGCAGGAGGTGATTGTTGTGCCAAAGGACAGCCAGCCAGATAATAAGAAGGATCGAATCAAAAAGGCAAATGGACAAACACCGATTACACAGGAAAATCAAAATCAAAACAAAAATGCTAAAAAACAGTCTATTAAAAATAATGATGTTTAGGGAGGAAAAGCCGTGGCAAAAGCGGGAATGAGGCGCCCGGACCCAAAGGAGCCGCACGGAACGGAAAGCAATCATAAAACGCATATACCAAAGAATGATGTATCCCCGGTACCTGAAATTCAAGGGAAGGCAAAACACACAAAAGAAAGATCCAATCCAATATAACAATAAGAGCGGGGCTTTCACTCCGCTCTTATTGTTATGATTTTTTCATTAAATCTTCCGCAAATTGGTGCAATTCCTCCGCCGAATAAAAATTTTCTTTGTGCTGATTGATTTCCTGCTGTATTTCATCGGGAAGGGAAGATAGATAATCATTCGTAGTTTCGTCGTTACCAAGCATTTCGTTTACGATGGGTACATTGGCGCTGCCATAATAAAAATTATTCGTAGAATCACCTCTTTTGTCTATGTAGACCGGGTGAGGTTTGAACCTCACCCTAACAGGGTATATATCCATGCACAAGGCACGTTTTTTTAAATACGATATAGGCCCTGCCGCTATTATCATTGCCATCCTGCTCAAAGATATAACTGTTAAATTTTGTTTGTCAGGCTTTGCACATAAGCGTGCATTTCTTGCTTTGATTCAATTTGGTGTGTGTGGCCAATAATTTCTTCTTGCTTTTGTTTAGGCAGCGCTGAAAAGTATTCCATGGCGTCCACATTCTGTGCAAGAGCCATCCCAAAGCCAAGCGGCAGACTATCCATTCAATCACCCCTTTCATAGTTTTCACTGTACCGAAAAAATCATACAGGCTTATTTTAGAGAATTTAAAGGATATGCCGCAAAATTTTTCGAGGTGATTATAACGGCTTTCTTTATAATTTATATTTTTCAATAAAAAACAGACGGGGGAGAAAGTTCTCCGCCGTCTGCTAAAATGTACGTATTATGTTATGCGACCGTAACAATGCACTGCCGTACCGCCGATTGGTTTGGCAATGTGGAATAAACGCCGGTGCAGCCTTTTCCAACTGCTTTAATTTTATACAGGTAGCTGTTGCCGTATTTCGTAACTTGCACGGTGCTGATTACGCTGCCGTTTGCGGTTGTAAACTTTGGTACCCCTGTTACGCCGACGGGTGTAAATTTAAATTGATAGGTTTTTCCACGCTGCATGGTAATTGCCGCAGGCGTGTCGGAAACTAATCCGCTTGCCTTACCATATGCTGTGAAGGAGGCGGAGGAGCCGTCTGACGCAGATGTTGTAATGACTGCAATTCCGGCGTTCACGTTTGTGATTCTATAGAGATATCCGCCGCTGGTCTTACCGTAGAAGGCCACAGTTACCGCGGAGGAATTGGAAGAAACAGCTTTAGGAGCCACCACAGCGGCGGTCGTTATTTTGTAGATGTAACTACTGTTTGTGCCAAAGGAATAAGGTGATCCGGTGTCACACTGCAGGGTGTTGACAACCGTTGTGCCGTGCTCCCCGGCCGGGTAGTTTATGTAGGAATAATCAAGGTCTACATTGCCGCTGATTCCGGGAACAGAGCCGGTGCTGGTGTATTGCCATATGGTAAACGGATTTTTCGTGCTGGGAGAGTCCACATTGTAGTGTGCCAGCCACAGGTCATAAGAGCCTAACCGGGTCATATCCAAGTAAGTTGAACACCAATATGGGTTCGCGTACACCATGGGAGTATAACCGGCAGCCCTCACAGCTTCGCAAAATGTGACAACCATATCGGTTATTCCTGCTTTGCCGAGCGCTTGAAGCTCCCCATGCTCTACGTCACAGATGATGGGATAATTCCACTGGTATGGTTTAATAGCGTCAATAAATTGGCTTGCCTGTTTTTGTACATCGCCGGCGCGCAGAAAGTGATATGCGCCAATATTCAACCCTGCGGCGGCGGCTCCCTGCGCATTGGTTGTAAAGTTCGGGTCTATATAGTCAACACCCTCTGTTGCTTTAATCAAAGCAAAATTGATTCCGCTGGCCTTCACCGCATTCCAGTCGATACTGCCCTGGTGCTTTGAAATATCAATTCCTCTGTAGGCAACCTGTACGGTGCAGGTTCCATAGGAGCCGTCAACCGTCTTGGCGGTCACATCGGTACGGCCAAAGCCCACAGCGGTTACCGAACCGTTGCTGTCAACGGTTGCCACATTGCGGTTGCTTGACGACCATGTTACGTCAGCTTCACAGCCCATCAGGGAAGCGGTGAGCTGCGCGTTGTCCCCGACATTTAACGATAGAAGCGTACTGCTCATATCGAGCTGGAGTGTGCCATCCGAGTTTATGCCCGACGCAAAAGCGGGAATGCTGAATGCTGCAACCATTACAAGTGATAGTACAAGTGAGAGTAGCCTTTTTTTCATGATTTTCCTCCGTTTGTTTTCGTTTTTTCTGCAGGATTCCGACTGACCCGCTGATTTATTCGTATAGGAAGTATTTTGCAGCACTGAATTGGTCACAGAGTAAGCACAGCACCGCATAAATACAATAGAATTGATATGTTTCTAATTATATTTTTATTTACTAATTATGTCAAGTAACTACACCAAGAAACACCATATATTTTAAACCGACTTTTTTGATCAATTTGCCAGTCAATCATTCAAAAAATGTTAAATTTTTACATACTACAGTTATGAATACCTTGATTACTGCTGTAATATTGGCGGTTATCACTTGAATGGATCGGATATACCTTAAAGAGCAGCGCAACAGAGTGGGGAGCTTATTACAAAAATTACCAAATATTTTATTAAGTTTATTTTAAGTATCTTCAATTAACAAGAGTGAGAGTAAAATTATATTTGATTATTTTGGATAAATGATTTACAATTAGGTGTATTTCAATTGGCTGGAGGAAGAAATTTGTCAAGTAACGTAAACGAGATCAAAAGAAGAAGAACTTTCGCAATTATTTCTCACCCTGATGCGGGCAAGACCACCTTAACAGAAAAATTTTTGCTGTACGGCGGCGCCATTGCGTTGGCAGGGTCGGTAAAGGGCAAAAAAACAGCGAAACATGCCGTTTCTGACTGGATGGAAATAGAGAAGCAGAGAGGAATTTCCGTGACTTCCTCCGTAATGCAGTTCAATTACAATAATTATTGTATTAATATTCTGGATACGCCTGGGCATCAGGATTTCTCCGAAGATACCTACCGCACGCTGATGGCTGCCGATTCGGCGGTAATGGTCATCGATGCCTCCAAAGGTGTTGAAAAGCAGACCAGAAAACTATTTAAAGTTTGTATGTTAAGGGATATTCCGATTTTTACTTTTATCAATAAAATGGATCGGGATGCGAGAAACCCATTTGATTTATTGGAAGAGATCGAAAAAGAACTGGGGATTAAGACCTTTCCGATGAATTGGCCGATTGGTTCCGGCAAAGACTTCAAGGGCGTATATGATCGAAACAGAAAAGAGATTATTGCGTTTACGGCCAACAACGGGCAGCGTGAAGTTGAATCCACGGAAGTGGATATCAACGACGCAAAGCTGGACTCGCTGATTACCGAATACTACCGTAAAATTCTTGTCGATGACATTGAACGGCTGGATGGCGCAGGCTACG
>DDHX01000021.1 GCA_002338255.1 Ruminococcaceae bacterium UBA1865
GTTTCATGGACGTTTCAATTAAAACAGTGGTGCTTTTTGCTGCCTGATTACTTTTATTAGCTAGATTTCTTACCTCATCTGCCACCACAGCGAAGCCTTTCCCTGCGGAACCCGCCCTTGCTGCTTCAACAGCAGCATTCAGCNNTTCAATAGTTTTAATGATTTTACTAATTTGGATAGATGAATCATTAATTTGAGACATTGCATCAACCATTTCTCTCATATGGCTATTGCTTGTTTCTATTTCAGAGCTGACATGGCTTACATTCAAACATGCATCGTCAGCGTATTCCAAGTTAATCCTAATCTGCTTTGAAATTTCGCTGATGGATACAGACAGTTCTTCGATGGAACTTGCCTGCTCGGTTGTACCATGTGCCAATGCCAGTGCTCCGCTGGACACCTGCCCGGAACTATTTAAAACTTGTTCCGAAGCCTGATTGATTTGGTTAATAGCTTCATTAAAAGATATGATGATACCATGCATTGACTTTTCAAGTTTTACAAAATCGCCCTTATACTCCACTAAACTGGTGATACATAAATCTCCTTGCGCCATCTTAGAAAGATTTTTTGAAAGGTCAGTTATATAAGATGTTATCGTCTGAATTGTTTTAGAAAAAGCAGTGCCCAATTGTCCTATTTCATTTTTTGAATTGACATTGATTTGTACACTTAAATCTCCCTCGGCCATACCTCTTGCAGCATTTGCCATTTCTTCTATAGGTTTACTAATACCCCTCGATACTGTTAACGCAATCATAAGAGATATAATTAGAGAGGTAAGAATAACGATAAAAATAATGATGCTTGCGGTCACTTCTTGTGCGGAAAGGTTTGCAGATAATTGATTTCCTGTCATTGTTTTTTCAATGAGTAATGCTTCTGCCGATGTTTTGATCTTACTTGCAAGCGGCTCAGCTTGCTCTGACAAAAGTGTGCCTGCTTGCGAATCTCTATTCTCTTTAGCAAGTTTGACAATTTGGCCACACACTGCTTTATACTTGGTTAAGCTATCTTTGATGCTATTGTAATAGGCAAGTTCCTTTTCATTAGCTAATGTTCTTTTTATATTTGCTTGGTAGGAATCAATTTTGACTTCCGATTTGACTAGCTCGTTTGAGGTATCCTGCATTGCCACTGAATCTGTTTCGGATATAAGATTAACTATTGTAGCACGGTTGTTGTTAAATTCTGAAATAAACAATCCAATGCCACCTTGGGAAAAGCCGAAGTTTACCAATGCATAACTATAGCTGGAATTCATATTTGACATCACACAAAATCCAACTATCCCCGCTATATTAGAGAGTATTGTGATAAAAATGAAGGTAAGCATTAATTTTTTGCCAATGTTCATATTTTTAAGCATTTTTTCATTTCCTTTTTGAATTTCTTATCTAATTTTAAAGTAAGAAAATCTGTCTAGGTCGGCAAAAAGTAAGAATACCATCTACTAAAGAGATTTTATAATAAGACAGATACACCCAAGAAGTTAAGCTGTGACCATTACAAACATATTATAATGGTGCCAGGTAATATAAGAATAATTTTGATATGACTTAAAAAGCGATTCATTGTGTTTGTCAGTTCAGCATAACTGTTGGAAGCAATATCAATGCCTTCTGTCCATGAAATTAAGGTTTTTTGTAATTAGCGCGCATCTTTGTTTCACACAATCCACTGAACGTAGAGGGTCTGACAGAGTGTTGAAGGTATAATCCATCAACTTTTCAACAGTGGTAGTGGCTACGTGAATTCTTGTATCTGAGGAAGCGTAATAAATATAGATTTCTCCGTTTTCCGTTGCAATTGTTCCGTTGGTAAATACTACATTACTTACATCACCAATGCGTTCTGCTCCATGGGGAGCAAGAAATACACCGGACGGGCATGCAATCAGTTTTGCCGGATTATTCAAATCAGTGGCAAACACATAAAGCACATAGCGAAGGCCGGCGGCAGTGCTACGTACACCATGAGCTATATGAATCCAGCCTTTCGTTGTTTTAATTGGTACTGCGCCCGCTCCGTTTTTTGATTCTGTAATCGTATGGTACACTCTTGAGTTGATTACGGTTTCCTCTGATGCAATCACTGGATTTGTAATATCATTGCATAATCCGAAACAAATTCCTCCGCCGGAGCAGGTTTGGATAAACCCATCCTGCGGACGGGTATAAAACGCATATTTTCCATTCACAAATTCCGGATGCAATACAACATTTCTTTGCTGCGGCGATCTTGTTTTTAAGTTTGGCAGGCGCTCCCATAACTTTAAGTCCTTTGTACGCACAATTCCCGCCTGTGCAATCGCTGCAGAAAGATCAGGATTTTGTGCATCCTTGCTTTCCGAACAGAAAACGCCATAAATCCAGCCGTCTTCATGCTTGGTAAGGCGCATATCGTAGACATTGGTTTCTTGTGGTTCGGTGTCCGGCAGCTGTACAGGATAATCCCAAAATGTGAAATGATCAACACCGGTATCGCTCTCGGCAACTGCGAAAAAGGACTTTCTGTCGTTTCCCTCTACGCGTGCCACCAGATAAAATTTACCGTTCAGTTCAATTGCACCTGCGTTTAATACTGCGTTGATACCCAAACGTTCCATAAAATTCGGATTCGTTTCTGGGTTCAAATCGTATCTCCATAATAGTGGAGTATGCTCGCGCGTGAGAACTGGGTAAACCCAACGATCATAGATTCCGTTGTATTCATCCGACTTTCTATTTTTTCTATTGAGAAGCGTTTCTTGTTTGGCAAGCTCGCACTCCTGTCTTTCTTTAAAGGTCTGCATTTCGTTTTATTACCTCCATACACATTCTGCCGTTATGATAGGGACATTTCCACGGCTCTACAATTGACTTTCTTTCTGTGGGCTTCCCATTGCTGTCCACACACCAATACCATTCGGAACCTCTGCGCTTATCAATAATGTGGTCTTTGATATACTGCCATATTTGTAACGAGGCCTGTAAATACTTTTCATTTCCACTTTTTTGATAGGCATTTAAAAATCCGACTACACTTTCAGCTTCTACCCACCAAACATGGGTCTTATCTACAATCCCACGGCACCTCTGATTATTCATCGCTCCGTTTTCGAATGCGGAAGCGAGCACTTTATTTGCAATTTGCGCGGTCATATCACCCAGTTTTGCATTGATCACGTCATCGTTCAGTACCTCGCATGCGCGGTCAATAAGCCAAGCAGCTTCAATATCATGGCCATAGGAGTATAAGTCGGCGATGCACTGCATTTTTTCGTTGAAAAATACACCCAGCATATGTGATTGTGAATCATACACTTTGCTTTTACATAAACAGAGTGCTTTCTTGAGGCTTTCCCCCACTTCGACATTGCCGTCCGCACGGTAAAGCTCAGTGTAGGCTTCAATGATATGTAAAAGTGTATTCATGGACTTTTTTGCATCAAAGCCGTCTTCAGACAGTTTATCGTTATCAATTAACTTCCAGCAGCGGTCAAATGCTTCCCGATAGCCATAGGAATCGGTGCACTTTGTCTCAATCGTATGGTATAAGCGATAAGCCAGCTGTAACGCTTCTTGATCGCCAGATGCGACATAGTACGAAGACAGCCCATAAATAGCAAATGCCTGATTGTAGGTATGTTTCATGTCGTCACAGGGCGTTCCATCGTAGTGCAGCATCCAGTACACGCCTTCGCATTGCTCGTCAAAACAATACCTTTTTAAAAAATTATAGGCATGACATGCGGGGGCAAGTGCAGCTTTATCCCTGATAGTAAGAAAAACATTGGAGTAAAACCATAAAATGCGACTGTTGAGAATAACACCTTTCACAGCGTTCTTATCTAAATTCAAATTAAAATCAACAGAGCCATAAAACCCTCCGCGGTCATCCTTAAGTTCATTCCAAAACGGTACGATATGATGCAGTAGTTCCTTGCTGATTTCAGTATTCATTTTTTGTAAATCATTCATTGAATTACGCCCCATTTTTACTGATCTAGCTGTTCTATAAAATATTTCAGAATTATGTCACCTGCATAGGGTAGATACTCATGCTGATATTCAGGGAAATACACGATATCCTTGTGAGAAATAATGTGATTGTATGCCGCCATTTGTGAAAATGGCGGACAGACTTTATCCATGAGGGCGGTAAACCAGAGAATATCGCATTTAATATATTTTGTGAGATTTTTCAAATCGATGTAGCCCAGACGTTCAAAGAAAGCGTCCTCTTTCAAATGCATCGGGTCACGCTGACGAAAATACCATGTAATTTCTTCGTAGGAATCGCATTTAAAATTGTTTTGATAAATTCCGCGGAAGTCACAAAGGAATGGATACATCGGAGCAGCGGCTTTCAATTGTGGAGACAGACTGGCGCATACTACAGTAAGAGCACCGCCTTGCGAGGCACCTGTAGCAAAAATATTATTTGCGTCAACAAAGTCCATGCTTGCAAGGATACGGATACATTGCGCTGTATCAAGATAGACATTGCGATAAAACAGATCATCCGGGCTGTCACTTTCCACACCGCGGATAATATGTCCGCTCTGGGTATTCCCTTTGTAAATGCCGATGTCTTGGCTTTCTCCGCCCTGCCCGCGAACATCCATGGCGAGAACGCAAAAGCCCTCTGCGATATAACCGAGTTTACCCGTCCAGTCCCCACAATTCGTCCAATAGCCGTGAAATAACGCAACCGCGGGAAATTTAGTACCCATCGGAATATTTTTTGGTTTTAAAAACTGGCAGTGTACTTTTGCTCCGCCTACCCCTGTAAAATAAAGGTCATAAGCGTCGCAGCTTCTGGTTACAAAATCACCTTTGACCAGCTTGTAAACAAGCGATACCCGGTCAAGCTCTTCTCTGGCCCGAGCCCAATAGTCATCATAATCCGCGGGCGGGACACCGACTCCCATATATTCCTTTAAATTGTCTGTTTGGCAGCCGTATAGCTTTGCCATAGATCAGTTCCCCTACATTCAAAGTAAACTATATTAAATTCTGCCATCAGTTGCGTCTAAACCAATGTTTTCATGATGAGACTTAACAAAGTCAATGGTTTCATCAATCGTGGTATAAGCGACTCCGACATATGTATCCGCCGCACCGTAGTAGATTGCAATTCGTCCAGTTTGCGCATCACAAAGAGTTGCACAGGGGAACAGGACATTGGGAACAAATCCACGTTCCTCGTACCATTCTTCCGGTGTCATCAAAAAGCTGCCGGAACGGTACAACACTTTTGCAGGATCATCGCGGTCAAGTATCGCCGCACCTATGGAATAAACAAGACCGTTACAAGTTCCGGTAACACCATGGTAAAACATAAGCCAGCCTTCACTGGTTTCAACTGGTGCGGGGCCGCAGCCGATTTTGACTGCCTGCCACCATCCGCTGCCGCCTTTTTGCATGACACAACGGTGTTCTCCCCAATGAATCATATTCGGGCTTTTGCTTAAAAAGATATCGCCAAAGGGCGTATGCCCGCTATCGCTTGGGCGGGAAAGCATCACATATTTGCCATCAATTTTACGCGGAAATAAAACGCCGTTACGGTTAAATGGCAGAAACGGATTCTCCATTCTTGTGAATGTTTTAAAATCCGTTGTCCTTGCCAAACCGATGGAAGCACCGTCAAAATCGCCGCACCAAATGATGTAATAAACGTCCTCTACTCTGACAAGACGCGGATCATAGGCATAAAGCGGCTGATAATCTTCTCCGTTCTCATCAACGAATTTAATCTTATTTTCATCAAAGTCCCAATGAATTGCGTCTTTGCTACGCCCTAAATAGATATGCGGACGTCCGTTGATGTTTTCTCCCCGGAATACGCCGATAAATGCGCCCTGATACGGCACAACCGCACTGTTAAAAATACGTGCAACATTCTTAAACGGGTTCCTACCGATAATCGGGTTCTCATTGTGGCGCCAAAGAGGAGCTGTGCAGTCTTTCGGTTTATCCTGCCACGGAATATTTTTAAGGCATTCACCTATAATCTTTGCCATAAGTACTTTTCTACCTTTCGATGTTATTCTTTTACAGAACCGGAGACGAGGCCGTTATAAATGTATTTTTGCAAAGCGATAAAAATAATGACGGTTGGAACCATAATGACAATTACACCCGCGCAGATAACTTCCCAATGCGCGCCAAAGGGGCCTTTGAATTTAAACAGTGTAGTTGAAATCGTTAGCAGGTCAGAATCAGGCATATACAAGAATGGAATATAAAAGTCGTTATATATGGTTACCCCTTTTGTTATAAGTACTGTTACAACCGCAGGAGCCAAAAGCGGCAGTATGATTTTGGTGAAAACCTGTAAATAATTCGCACCTTCAACAATTGCCGATTCATCCAGCGAAACTGAAATATTGTTTAAAAACTGCAGAAAAATATAGATAGCAATGATATCAGTTCCAAAATATAACACAATTGGAGCAAGTCTTGTATTATACAGACCAAGTGCATGAATAATTTGGAACGTCGAAATTTGCGTCACTACGTTAGGAATCATTACGGAAAGAAGAAACATGCCTTTTACAAATGAGTTAAATTTCATTTTGAATCTGCTGAAAACAAACGCTACGGTAGAACCGCATAAAACGTTCCCGATTAGTGAAAAGAACAGAATGATGGAAGTGTTTATAAACCCCTTTATCATTTTTCCCTTCACAATCGCAGTTTTGAAATTCGAAAAATTAAGGAAATTTGAAGGTAAAGTGATCAAGCTGGTATCTGAGAATTCACTTGCGGTTTTGAAAGCAGAAAATAGCATGGTTAAGATCGGGGTCAGAAAAATAAAAACGAAAAAGATAAGAATTAAATATTTTAATACTGTGAGCAGTACGTCGGGAGTGTTCCACTTGGTTTTCATTATAATTTTCCCTCCTCATCCTTCAAGATGGACTTCTGCATCAAACTAATAACAACCGTAATAATCATAAGAATAATTGCCAAGGCGGATGCAAGACCTACTCTTTGATTCGAGAAAGCAAGGTTTACAGCTTGAATAACAAAGGTCATGCTTCCGTTTCCGCCGGTTGTCATGATATACGGAATTTCGAATACGGTCAATGCGCCGCTGATCGCCAAGAACAGCTGTAATCCGAGAATCGTCGAGATTCCGGGAAGAATAATATATTTGAATTGTTGAAATTTATTTGCTCCATCAACGTTGGCAGCTTCTAAAATATCGGGCGATATAGACTGAATTGCTGCCGCAAACATGACAATATTATAACCTATGTACCTCCAAACAGAGGTAAATGCTAGAGAAATGTTGATTAACGCCGGGTCACCCAGCCATAATCTAGCTGGATCATATAAGCCAAATATTTTTAGTACACTGTCCAAAGTACCACTGGGCTGAAAGAAGAATAGAAAAATAAAACCAATTGCTACGCTGTTAATCAGTGACGGAAAAAAATAAACGCCCTTAAAAAAGTTTTTTGCTCTAAGCCGGTAACTTAATAGTGTCGCAATTACGGTTGCCAGACCAATTTGGATAAAAGAGCCAGCAAGGTAATAAAGGCTGGTGACCAGCGGCTGAAAAAAGCTGAGATCTTGAAATATTGTCTGGTAATTTTCGATCCCGATAAAATGTTTTGTCGGGTTGATACCATCCCAGTCGGTAAAGCTGTATCCGAACATCGCAAACGCGGGAAGGTAGGAAAAAACGAACAATAATAATAACGGTATAAACAAAAACACAATGGAAATGATGTTTTTTTGCCGCTTGTATGGCAATGCTGAAAAGGAAAATAAATTTTTGGCCTTCTTTGGTTCGGCAAGTAGCGCCATAAACTGCACCCCTTTTTTAAAAGAGGAGGATATAAACATTTATATCCTCCTGCGAATAAATTGACTGATTAAGTTACTTTGATGCTTTCTCGATGCCCTTTACCCATTTTTTGTTGAGTTGAGCCATATAATCATCAAAGGACATTTTATTGGTACCCAAACCCATTTCAATAATGGTTTTAATCCATGTATTATCATACAGATTAATAATAGATTCTTTTTGAATGGTGTCGAGCGCTGTAGCCTGCGCCGCGGTCATTGGAGCGGATTCTTTCAGCTCCATATTCGGAACATCCTTGAGGAATGAGGGAAGTTCAGCGGAAGTAAGGGAAGAAATCATATTGGAGTCTTTGGGATATTGCTCAACAAAGAATTTGCAGACCTCTTTTGCAAGATCTTTATTCTTGCTGTATTTGTTCACGGCAACACCGTAGTCTTTACCAATCTGAACAAGAACTTTGCCATCCTTTCGAGCTGGTGTAGGCATAAATTTAATATCGTCCGGTGATTTCGATAACGCTTTTATCTGGCCAACTGCCCATGTGCCAAGGCACATAACAGCAATTTTTCCGTCAGCCATCATTTGCTTTGAATTTTCCCAGTTTGAAGTAATCGGGTCGGTTTCACAGTATTTATTCTTCACGGAATCATAAAGAATTTTGAGCGAAGTGTACTCTGTTGAGCCGGAAAGAAATTCCTTTTTATTTGTGAGCATATCATTTAGATAATTATCATTTTGCGAGAGGCCGACCAGAATATCATGGGAGTAATTTGTCAGCGGCCAACCATCTTTATAGTTGGAGTACAGAGGGATCGCTTTGGTCTTTTCTTTAATTGCCTTTAGCATCGCAGTAAATTCGTCTGTTGTTTCCGGTAATTTTGACACACCGGCATCCTTAAGTACCTTATCGTTATAAACGAATCCGAAAGCGTTGGCTCCGGACGGAAGAGCGTATACGGTCCCGTCAACATTAAAGTCACTCAAGTAATTGTAGGTGGCTTTTAAGTCATCATACTTACCCATAGGCTCACAATATGTAGCCAAGTTGCTTTTTACCGATGCGATGTTTGAAGGAATTAAAAATACATCGCCATAGTCCTGCGTACTCATCCTTTTTGTCTGGTCACCCTGATAGTCGGTGGAAGAGTCAAACTTTAGTGTTACATTCGGATATTTCTCTTTGAATTTTGTCACATAGCCGTCAAATATGTCTGACATGTCCGTTCTGTTTGTAAAAATGGTGATTGTAGCAGTCGTGTTTGTGTCGACGGCTGAGCTCGCTGCCGCACTTGCAGTCTCTGTCGTGCTCACAGCCGAGTCTGTGCTTGCTGTACCAACTGAGGAACTAGCGGTTTTGCTGCCAGAACAACCTGTTAAAGAAGTTGCTGCCATAAGCATTGCAAGAGTAAATGCTACTAGCTTTTTTGCTTTCATAATAAAACTCCTCTCATTTAGCTAATTTTAAGATATCGTTTAGCTTGTTTAAATTATACAATTACTATATAAAAAAGTCAATAGACATGCAAAAAAATAATTATTATTTATAAATTATTCCAAAATTCTATAAAAAATCAGCTTATTTACTTTTAATTGTAAATAAGCCGACTGGATAAAATTCGATGCCAACATGATAATTTAGTTCAATAATTAATATTTTTAACCGAACTTTTAATTATAATCTTACCGCTAATTAATCTTCTGCCAGCTTTATAGTGAATATGATTGATTTTTTGGATCATCATTTCAACTCCGGTTTGCGCCATTGACTTCATGTCAACCTCTACTGTAGTAATTGGCGGATCACAAATCTCTGAAATCAAGTAATTGTCAAATCCGACCACGGAGATATCATTAGGCACATCAACCCCACTTCTCTGAAGCGTTTTAATTAACCGATAGGCAGTTTCATCACAGTTACAGACAAAAGCAGTGGGCATTTTATCAGGTAAGCAAATATCAATATAGGCACCGCTGTCTAAACGATCAGAAATAGTCCATTGACTGTTATAAGTAATGTCATTTTCAATGAGCGCTTTAAAATAACCTAAATAACGGTCCTGAATACTGCTGGTAGCCTTAATGTTGCCCACAAAACCAATATCTCTGTGCCCGTTATCAATTAAGTAATCAGTCAACAGATAAGTCCCATAAAAATTGTCTGTTACAACGGTATCAATATCGGGGATGCTTTCATAAAAGTCCATGCAGATCATGGGTATATCCGTCTGAATGATGGTCTTGATGTATTTTCTGTTCGCCTGTCCCAAAATAATAATTCCATCAATTTTTTGGTCTTGTATCATTTTAGGGAGTACCAAACTTTCTTCATCCTCAAATTTTAATATCTCAAAGATTCCATAATAGTCTTTTTTCAGCAGTTCCTTTGAAATATTTTGATACAGCACCNNTTCCTAAAAAACGTTCCGGCACAATAATGCCGATATTGTATGTGCGCCCCTCCTTCAATGATTTTGCAGTAGAATTATAAGAATATCCCATTTCACTTGCAAGCTGCTTTATCTTTGCGCGGAGTTCTTCGCTCACACCATCTTTATCTGCAAGGGCCTTGGAAATAGTAACATTACTGACATTCAGTTTTTGTGCAATATCCGACATTTTAATGCTTTTTTTCATACGTTGCTCCCTCAATTACCATAAATATTTACTAACTACAATGTTTAAGTTAATAATACTGATATTTACTTAAAAAGTCAATCGACTAGCTGAATAAATTAGGAATATATGAAAATAAAACTTCCTCACAGTTTTATCAGATATAGTGTAGACGGTACTGTCCAACAAAATTTTGTCAGCAATCACTTCTACCCCATTAGTAACTTTCCTCCATTGGAGCACTGCAACAGGTCGCAATAAGATGTGCTTGCACATCTTATATTACTTTGCACTTTCCTTGCATTTTGTGCTATAGTTCAATTACAAGGCATCGCCCTTGTCAAGCTATCAAAGAATACAGAAATTGCAAAATCACTTCTATTTAGCGAAAATCAGGATTCCGAAAATGGGTAAATCGTTGCATGGACGAGCACTCTTATGATATACTTTTATGTAGTATGTAAAAGGATTATTATTTTGCCGGAGGTACTCATATGTCGCAGACAACAAAAAAAGCAATTGCGGAATCGTTGAAAAAACTGCTTATAAAAAAGCCACTTTCTAAAATCACCATAACCGATATTGTTGACGACTGCGGTATCAAAAGGCAGACGTTCTATTACCACTTTACAGATATCTATGACCTGATCGAGTGGATTTTCACAAGCGAGGCCACAATAGCACTCAATGGAGAAAAAACCTATGATACATGGCAAGAGGGTTTCTTACATATTTTTCAATATGTGCTTGACAATAAAGCTTTTGTAACAAATACGTATCATTCCATAAATCGAGAGCAATTGGAACGTTATCTATACAACCAAACCTATAACCTGCTTATAGGGGTGATTGAAGAAAAAGCCGCAGGGCTTTCAGTGAAAGAAGAGGATAAAACATTTATAGCAAATTTTTATAAATATGGATTTACCGGGCTTATGCTAGGTTGGATTCGAACGGGTATGAAAGATGAGCCTTCTTTAGTTATTGAAAGGCTCGGAATCTTGATTCATGGTGATATTGAAAAAACACTTGAAAAATTCACCCACTGATACAATTTACTGATTATTTATAAGAATAGTTTTTACAAAATGGCATCCATGTCAAAAGTTTTAACATGGATGCCATTTTGTCTATTGTTCAAATTCCGGCAGACATCTACTATATGGGTAAGAAAAATTTTGGAGGTGCTTTTATGTATTACAGCAATGGAAATTACGAAGCTTTTGCCCGTCCTGAAAAGCCGACAGGCGTTGACAAAAAATCCGCATATCTTGTCGGCTCCGGAATTGCATCGCTCGCAGCTGCTTGCTTTTTGGTCCGTGACGGTAAGATGAAGGGAGAACACATTCACATTCTGGAAGGTTCCAGTCTACCCGGCGGTGCCTGCGATGGCATTAATGACCCACAAAGAGGATTCATCATCCGCGGCGGACGTGAAATGGAGCCTCATCACGAATGCTTATGGGACCTGTTCCATTCGATACCGTCCCTTGAAATTACGGGAGCTTCCGTACTTGACGAATTTTATTGGCTAGATAAACACGACCCGAATTATTCGCTTATAAGAGCGACTGTGAACCGCGGCGAAGACGCACATACCGACAAAAAATTCGGTCTTTCGGATAAATCATCTATGCAAATTATTCAGCTTTTCATGACGCGCGATGAAGATTTATATGACAAGAAAATAAGTGATCTCTTCGATGACGAAGTTTTCTCATCAAATTTCTGGCTCTATTGGCGAACGATGTTCGCCTTTGAGAACTGGCACAGCGCTCTTGAAGTAAAACTCTATATTCAGAGATTTGTTCATCATGTGGGAGGATTGCCTGACCTTTCAGCGTTGAAATTTGCCAAGTATAACTCATATGATTCCCTGATCCTACCTATGGTAAAATATCTGGAATCAAATTGCGTGAAGTTTCACTACGATACCACTGTAACAAATGTAATTTTTGAAATTCAGGGCAAAAAAAAGGTTGCCTCCAAGATAATTTGCCAGCATGATGGCAAGGAAGAGAATATTGATCTGATTGAGGATGATCTTGTATTCGTCACAAACGGAAGCAATGTCGATAATTCAACCTATGGCGACGATGATCATGCAGCAGTGTTCAACAATAAAGCTCCCGAAGGGGTCAGTTGGAAACTTTGGAAGAACATTGCCATGCAGGATCCGTCATTCGGTCATCCCGATAAATTCTGCACCGATATTAAGGCAACCAATTGGGAATCGGCAACTGTAACCACCCTTGACGAACGGATTCCTAAATACATTCAGAAAATATGCAAACGTGATCCGTTTAGTGGGAAAATTGTAACGGGCGGAATTATTACCGTCAAGGACTCCAAATGGCTGATGAGCTACACTGTCAACCGACAGCCGCACTTCAAAGATCAGCCGAAGGATCAGGTTGTGGTATGGGTATACGGGCTTTTTACCGATGTTCCGGGTGACTACATTAAAAAGCCAATGAAGGATTGCACCGGCACGGAAATCACCGAGGAATGGCTTTACCATATGGGCGTTCCGGAATCAGAGATTCATGAATTGGCGGCTACTGGCGCACACTGCATCCCCAGCATGATGCCTTATGTTACCGCTTTCTTTATGCCACGGGCAAAAGGAGACAGACCCGCGGTCGTCCCGGACGGATGTGTCAATTTTGCATTCCTGGGTCAGTTTGCCGAGACTACCCGCGATACAATATTTACAATCGAGTATTCTACAAGGACAGCTATGGAAGCGGTATACACGCTCCTTAATATCGACCGTGGCGTTCCGGAAGTATTTGCATCATGCTATGATATCCGGGTACTGCTTGACTCGACATCTAAGATGATGGATGGTAAAAAGCTCACAGACCTGAAATTGCCCTTGAAAGAGAGTATGTTTTTAAAGGAAATGCTTAAAAAAGTCTCCGGAACGGTTGTTGAAGATCTGCTCAAAAAATATAACATTGTTTAAATGCAGAAGTTGGAGGATTTTGTAACTCTATTAAGTAGATGTTGACTATATAAAAGCCTGTAATTCGTTTTTAAACGAAAGAAAAGACCTCCTAGCGTATGGTGAACTGAACCAGCAAAATTGGACATTACATAAGAGCCCCCAATCGTAGGATAATATAACTACGATTGGGGGCAAATTTATGTCAGATAGTAAACCACGAGAATATACTCATATACAAGCATTGGATAAAGCAATTAAGCAATTAATTGATCTGATTACTTGCCATAATCGGGCAGAAGAAAGGCTAGACGCTTGGATTCTACCCCGCCGCCATAAACGACCACCCAAAAGGAACCAACCCACAGAGTTGGAAATGAATAACGAACTTTTGCGGGATTTTCTTCAAATCGCTGGAAGGAAGTAAAGCCGTCAGTAAAATATCTAACAATATCATCATCAGAGCAAGTATCCTGTCAATCGGGTGGAACCTGATAAAAGTGTGCACGAATCTTATCTTATTGAGTACCTTTCCGAGCACACTCGTCAGATATGCAAAGTTGTGCTCGATGGGGTTCATATTTTTGGATATGCTGTTGTTCAAAACATAAAGATACAGCCAGTTACCTGCGGTGGAACTGACTGCATCTTTTAATCCCATATGTGCTTTTAGGGCCGCACCGCGTAAATTTGATGCATTTGTAATTTGCACCGTGTGATGTGGGTGGTCAGAAATTCATTTCCAGAATTGAATTGAAAAGGCTATCAAATCTGACTGGACGAATTTCCACTCTAAGCACTAAGATTTCACTTCTACTCGTATTTCCGATTAAAATTATGAAATGGTGACTATAGTGCGAGGAGCCTTTTCTCTGTTTACATAGAAACCGGTGCTACTACCAACATGGCCAACTGCGGTTACTTTAAAGAAATAGGCATTGCCTGTTGAATAGCTAGGTGTTACCTGAAAAGCAGAGCCGCTTCCGCTGACAAAATTCGGTTTTTTAGCTGAAATTATTTTAAATTGATATGTTTTTCCAAACTTTACATTCAGCTTCCGGCCTGTGTCCGACGTAGCTGCAGCTATTTTTTGAGGCAGCAGTACATAAGTAGAACAATGGCTGATTGGTATATTTATAAATCCGCTAACGTTTACCAAATAGGGCGAGTCGGATTCGGATTCAAGAAGTTTTGTTGTTGGGCTGTAATAATAAAGGTAGACACTTTGACCGGGCCGGAACCCTCCAGTAATAGTATTTACTGAGACTGTAGCGGGTTGGGCAAGCACGCCATTGTTTGCAAAGGAAAGAGACAGATTATTGAATCCCGCTGGCAGAGCGTTATACACCGTGTCTGAATCAACTGCTGGTCTGATCTTCAGCGCAAGATCAAGTCTCTTAAACGCATCTAAGGTCTTTACAAGGCTGGCCCCGCTAAATGCCCAGCTGTAAATTTCCTTCTGCGTGGAACTATCCACAACGCCTATAGTTAAATCCTTTTTTCTCTGTTTTGCAGCCTGTAAAACAGACGGGTCTAAAATCAGTGAAACATCGGTGCCTGCACTCCAGTTGTATGCAATTTGATGAGGAACTTTCAATACAAGCTTTACAGATTTCGTTTCAGCAGAATTCAACTGTTGTACCAGAGCTTCTTTTGGAACCGTAATTTCAACAGACACAGGTTTTTTTTGTGCCACCGCCGCAGAGATAATATCTCCAACCTCGGGCGCGACAGTAGAACTGAGCATTGCAGAACCTCCTGAAACGCAAGGAAGTGTGTCTAAATCAGGAGTGATGGCCAATTTTTTTACACCATATTGCTCGGTGATTGCATAGGTCTTGAGTTGAGTGGGAGAACTGCTGGAATGATTGGAATTTTTTGACCTATTAGAATTATCGTTACCATCGCTCGCGTTAGTATTGACCGCCTCGATGTCATCAAAGTACATGGTAGAATCGACTGACCACGTATCGACGGTATTTTTAGGAGCTATCGTGTTGCAAAAAATAGCAAAATGCTGTATATTCTTCGGATTGAATACCCCATTTTGCTTTCCTTTGAACTGACTGAATGGAATGGTTATCAACTGCGGGTTAGACTCTGAAGCCAAATTTGAAAGATTAACTTCGAATTCATCCCCGTCAGTTTTAATTTGAATCACCAGTTTTTGACCTTTACCGTCCGGCTTTAGCCAGAACTGGATTGCATTATATGCGGACCAGTCAACGCCGCTCAGAGCCTTGATAATTCCCGCCCATCCTTCACTGACTTGTTCGGTGGATATTAAGTAGTGGAACGCAAGGCCATAACTCTCGCCGTGATGTTGCGTGCTGTCGCTGGTAAGTTGCACATTCGCGCTACATCCGGAGCCAACGTTGGTTGAATAAGCCGCTTGGAGCAGGCCGGTTTCACCGTAATACCCTTCAAAATCATCTACCATGGATGGATTCACAGCGGATTCTGGNNACTGTCAGCAGTCATACCATCAAGCAGCAGATCGGCCTGACCGACAGTCCGGCCCATTTGATTCAGGCACTCCTGTGTAATATTTGCAGAATAGATTCCGTTATTTCCTTTTATCGCGTCAACAGTAACCGCTTTACCGTCAGCGTTTTTAAATGTAAACTGAACTTTTAGTACATTGCCGACCACCTTTGTGGAAACCGCCGTGGGACTGCAAATCCGGTCATAGGAATTTGGCGAGGTGATATAGCCGTAAACACTGGCCGCCGGCTTTGGTGTTACATTCAAAGCTGCATAATCGCCCGTGCTTGCTGCAAACATAGATTTATTGTCATTGTAGAAATCGATGAAATTATTGATCATCTCATGACCGCGGGTTTTACTGACCATATATGGTGCATCAAAATTATCTTCTGAAAAATTTGCCCATACCATAAAATATGCCATATTGTGATTTGAAACAGCATTTAGTGCCTCTCTGAACCAATCCTTACGGGCGTTTCCGGTTTTGGCCAGTGCACTGTTACCCACAAGTATTCCCGTTTCCGAAACTGCAGCGAGTTTTTGGTGGCTTTGCGCAATATTTTGAACAAGGTCCATGGTGCTGTTAAAGGAATCCATCCATTTATCTTTTTCAGTTGGGTTTCTGTGGTACATGTCAAATGTAATCACATCAATAAAAGCGTCTCCTGGGTAGCGCGCCAGATAATCGCTTTCATCCATAAATGGGCCCCCTGGCGAATAAACATACAGAAAATTGTGGATTCCTTTTGTATCGCGCAGGTATTCTTCGGTGTAGCGGTAAAGGTTTTTATATTGGCTTGGCGAACAGAACGGAGCACCCCACCAAAACCAATTTCCGTTGTTTTCATGGAAGGGCCGGAACAGCACAGTGACGCCTTGTTGCTGAAGTTTCCCCCCATATTGGGCTACCATGTCAAGATAACCAATGTAGATTTCATTCAGGTCACCGCCTGGCAAAATCCGCTGGACGATATTCCCATCCGTTACATTAGGAGAATATCCGGAGTAATCGTATTTGCCGTTTGTTTTTCCTTTTGCGGCAACTTTTGCAAAGTTTGGCATATGGCACGACATCGTGACGATAGAGCCTTTTGTATGCGCATTGATGCTGATGCTAGCCGCTTTGTCAATCAGGTTTTCACCTTTATTCGCCTGCAGTTCATCACCTGTCAGTGAAAGTCCGTCGATCCCAATCACGGCCGGGTAATCTCCGACAACGTCAAAGGTATCGGAATTGCTGTCTCCTTTGCCGGCCTTGCAATGTGTATCGTTTTGATGGCCGTACAGCACCTTGTCAGATTTTGCAATTCCCTTCAGGTAGGCATACAGGTTAACCGTGTCCTTTATTGCACTAGTATCTGTTAGGCTAACCTCGGAAGGTATTTCAAGACCATTGATGTCTACTGGTGTCTTTGAACTTATTTTTGTAGTCTTTTCCACGTAGCCGTCCAAAATAGTTTTCTGATCCAGTGTGATGTTGTCGAGGTATAGGTTACCATTATAGTCAGCGCTGCTTCCGACAATGCAAACCTCCATATAAGTAATATTCGCATCCGCAGTGGAGAAAGGTACGCTGACGGTAATCTTTTTATAGTCTATACCACCAATCGTCACATTCTGTGCAGATTTTAAGTCGATGTCCGGATAAGTATTGACGACATCCTTGTCAGACTTCATATAGAGCTTTGTTTTAAAGGAACCTGTTGTCATGACCTGCGGGCTATAATACAGATCGTAGGCCAGAATGTTGTAGCCATTCAGGTTGAATTTATCGGTGCTGTTTACCAGTTTAACTTCATCCCAGCTTTCTTGAGGCGAAAAGCTGGTAGTCAGTTTGGCGGAGCCCCCACCTACGGTGCTATCATAGGTAAGCGTTGGTATCGCCCGCCCGTCTTGGGTGCGATCGGGATATGTTCCGCCGTAGGACCAGTTCATCAGATCGTTTTTGAAATCCCAAATTTTTGGAGAAACTTGGGGAAACGCTGGCTGTTCGGGACTACCAGATGAAAATATAATATTGTCAATGGCTAACTTACCGCTGTAATTGCACTTCCATGCGGAAAGCTGAATGGTAACCGCTTTTAGGCCCGCCGGCAAATCCTTGCCGAATTTTATTGTAACAGGGGCACAGCAGTACCCATTCCCAAGATTTTTAAAATCTGTACCTTTCAGCTCACCATAATCATCCGAACTGTTCCAGTCCCACTTGTCACCTGCTTTTGCTGCCGCCGTGTATTTGATGACATTGTCGAAACTTACGGAACTTCCAGGAAGTATGAGGTCGAATGTCATAGCGGCCCCGCTTGGGATGGCTTTGTCATAACTTGTGTAGAAAGTAAATTCACATTTGTTACTGTCCCAGTTCTCAGTTCTGTCAAACGTTTTGCTGAACACAAGAGCCTTTCCTTTGCCAAACTGTTCTACGGAAGCTTTCGGAGATGCTTCATCTGCTCCTTTTTCGGTTTCAAAGTCATTGGTGTAAATCACGACTCCTGTTGCTCCACTTTCCTTACCAGACTCCTGTTGGTATCCGGAAGCTATTGCAGACGCACCGGACAACGGCAGACCGGCAAGAAGAAAGGATATAGACAAAATCAGCGACAGAAATTTTGCAAACACTTGATTTTTCATTTGAGTCCTCCTTAAATTTAGCTAACTCTATATTCGCTAACCTAAATTCTGTAATTTACATTTTTATATCACCTGCCATTATTACCAAATATTTTATACTATCTTTAATAATTATATGATATCATGAAGCATAAAATTAATATATTATTAAATTACTCAATGTTTAACATTTATTTTAGATAAAGTAACTTAATTATATGGAAATTAAAATTAATATTTAAGTAACTATTTTGTATTCAGGCATTGCAGTGATAACCCAGTTATAGAAAAGCGTCGATCCGTTTTTAGGTCTGTAAACAAGATCAGTAGCAACGTCTATACAGTGAAGGTTATGAATATGATCTGGACACACTTCTGCTTGTATAATTTCTACGTTTTTCCAGGTGCACAGTTCTCTCAATATTTTCCTATTTCTACTCGCATATCTCCATATGCTACTTTTTTACAATACTTTGGTACGAATACTATATCAGACTGTGTAAAAACGCAGGTAATAGTAGGTGGTAACAGTCGTTTGCGTGTTTGTTTAGACAAAAAGTAATAATATTTAGGAAAACAGAAATGTTTCTTACAACATCCCCACTATTTTCTGTACTCCTACTGTATTGATTGTTCTTTTTAAGTTGTAGGCTAGAAAATGCAGCGGTATTTATTTGTCAACAAAGCGCTTTTACCGGACACGCTTTGCATACTTTGGGATAGGAATATCTTGAGCCGGGTGTTTTAGAGGTTAATCTGCGAGCTTTGTGCGGCAATATATGTCCCTGTGGGCAAACTGTTATTGTCATAAGAATTCATCTCTAATGTCCTCCTTTTGATATATCTTGTTGCAGTTGTTAGACCGCAGCTTTATTATATCAAAAGGAGCTTTTTTGTTATATGGAACGATTAAGCTTTTTCTGAACATCTCGGCACAGCCGGGAGTTTTCGTAATACAAGAAAAATCAATAATCTCAGGAGCTTATTAATTACAGATTTTCAATTCACGTAATATACTCCTGTATTAGCAGACGGTAGATATGACCGTTCACATTGTTACTGAACAGATCGTGGGAAGCATCGACGATTTGGATATCTTCCCCAAACAGCGATGTGCAATACTCTTGAAACTCCCACGGAACACAAAGTCCAATTTTGGTAAGCTTCATACTGCCGCAGACTTGCATCGCCTTATGAAATGTGGGAATATCATAAGGCAAGATGCTTCCACACAATAGGCGTATTTGCGCTTCACAAAATACAGTTGGTGGTGTCTGTATTTCCCCACAGTCGCAAATGATAAATTGGTAATCGCGGTCAGGCTCATTGGTCAGGTAACAGTCCAGACCGTCAAGGGAATAATGCTCGCCCATACGCTCCGCGTCATAGATATTTAAAAGTATCTGCAAACTCCGGGTTGTGTTAATTTCCATATAGCAAACATCCGCGCCCCTTGCGTTCAGCCACTCGGCCATATTAAAAGCCGTTACAGTCACACCGCTTCTGCGCTGTGTACCTGCAACGGCTATTTTAATGTTCTTAGCATTCCATTTGTATGAGACAATTTCCTCCAACTCTGCTTTTGGATCAGATTCAGGCTGCAATGTTAGCTTGTAGGTTTCAAACTGTGGAATGTATTTTTCCATTCCTGCATCCGACAAACATTCAGCCAGTTCTCCAGCAACTGTATCCAGCGTGTCAGCGGTGACAAGATTCACAACGCCGATGGAATCAAGGCGTTCAATGGCGTCATTGGAACCTTCGCAGTCAGAGAGAATCACGATAATCCGGGAAGAAAACATCATCTGGAAGGACTGGAGCGCCACGATAAAATCCTCCAACTGTTCTTCTACACAGGAGAAATCCACCACGAAATACTTCGCCGTAGCATAGTTTCGCATGTCCTTGGTAACAAAACTGCGCAATGAGAATTTTCCCACCAGCTTTTTAACGGTCAGTTCCTTGTCTTTTGCCGCGGTGTCGATTAGACCGTTTTTGTTATTGCTCGTCAAGTATAATAGCAATGGTACACACCTCCCGCCTGTGAATTCAGACTGATTTTCCCCTGTGCTTTGGAAGTGAACAAGAGAATGATTCCAACCACCACAATGACAATATAAAAGAAAAGCTTCATCAGCTTTTTATTACAATTCATAAAACTGGCCTCCTTAACCGATTACCCATAATGGGCCGCCCGCCGATGCTCCTTGCCTTGCTTCGTTCAGAATAATGGACAGATCCCATTTTTCATTGCTTCGTTTGACGCTGGCTGGGTCGGCCACCAGAATTTTCCCGTCTTTGGTAACGCCGCGTAAAACAATAAAATGTCCGCTACTTGTAAAATGGCCTTTGGCCATGATTGCAATCACCAGTTCTCCGTTGGAAAGTGCGTCAATCAATTCTTGAGGTTCATTGACGTCAATACTTTTCACTTGCAGTCCAAAAGCTTTCGCGCCGTTTGGAATCAACGAATGATAGGAACCGTTGCCGGGACAGCAGCATCCGTTTTGGTACGACCATTCCGCCATTTCTTTCGGGTTTACCTTATGAGAGGTAAGGCTCGATATCACCATTGCAAGCGCAGTTGGGCCACAGCCACTTGTCCCGATGGTATCGCTCGGCCCATATAATTCGTCTTTCCACCGAACATCGGTTTGATTGTAATAGACCACCTTCGTTGAACCGTCTGTAAAGGTCAGGCCGGAATAGTCCTTGCCAGCGTTTTCCTTATAATCTTTTCCATAGACACCAACTGTTTGATTGTATCCGTAGTCAACCTGAAAGTCCTGCACAACCTTGACTTCATCTCCGACAAGCCAACCTGACAAAGCTGAAAACGGACTTGTGATGAGGTACAGAATCAGGGAAATCAGCAGACACAAGCCAATAGCAGGTGCAAAAATCAGAATCATCGTTCGATGCCTTGCTTCTTCATCCGTCGTCAGTTTGATTACTGCCTGTGCCAGCAGCTTTGCCGTTACCGGATCAACCGCCACACACTTCACCTCCAAAAAAAATAGTCGGGTGCGTTTTTGTTCGCACCCGACTAAATCCGATATTTCTATAAATTTTTTATTCTTTCTATACAGGACGCGCAAACCGGTTTTCTCATTACTTCGGTAAGCTTTTCTGTACCTTGGCAAAAAACACACTGTTTCATGGATTTTCGCAAAACAACGGTTTCGCTTTCATCCACGCAAATGTCGATTTTCTCCCCAGGCTTAATATCGTAATTGCTCCTAACTTCTGCCGGTAAGATAATCCGCCCCAGTTCGTCCACTTTTCTTGTTGCCAGTACTTTCATGATATATTTCCCCTTTTCCATTATAATTGTCTTTTTCCATTTCTCAGGCACACTAACGTAACATGGAATTCTTTTTTTACATAATGTGTGGTATTTAAAACTCTACAATATAAATTATATCGCTTTAAATGATATACGTCAATCAAAATATCGGCTGTATTTCCACATAATTTTTAAAGTACCGCTTATAATCATACACATAAGGTGGTGAGCCGTCATGTATGAAGATCTACTCTGTGAAAGATTAAGCGAATTGCGTACTCAAAAAGGTGTTTCAGCGAGGGATATGAGCCTGTCGTTAGGACAAAGCCCAGGATATATCAACAAGATTGAAAACAAGAAGTCACTTCCGTCCATGACTGTATTTTTTTATATTTGCGATTATTTTCATATCAATCCGAAAGATTTCTTTGATGAAACACTATCAAATCCGGCCATGCTTGACGAATTAATGAGCGAGCTCAAAACGTTGAATGGTGAACAACTTTCTCATATCTTAGCAATCGTAAAAGGTCTAAAGAAATAAGCTACCATAAATATTTGTGACAGGCCGAAGGGTTACCGCCCGACGGCCCGTTTGCTTTTTATCTTCCTCCTGCCTTGCCCATGTAAGCAAACTTGTAAGCAGGTATCTCAAAATTGATATGCAGCCGTTTTGAGCCAATGACAAACAGGGCGTGACATCTTTTTTTACTTTCCAAAAGCTCCTGTTCGGCATCGGTGAGATTGTAAAGCTCTTTGGTTTCAGCGAGATTCTTGCCGTCTGTCCCCATAATCAGTTTGATGCAGGGAATATCCAACAAGGCCTGCCCGTACATTTTGATTTCAGGAGCTAAAAAGTCCACTACCGAGTGGGATATGATAATCAGCCCGGATTCATACTTTCGGGCACGTTTTTCCACATTGCGTAGAAACACAAGGGACTGGGACACATTCGGGTCGATCATCAGGTATGCTTCATCACATACCAAAAGAACACGCTCTGTCCTGTCCCTGCTCATCTGCTCCCAGCACCAGGTAAGCAAATTAAAATACTGCGTCCGTTTGATGTTATCGCTTGTATTTTGCAAACTGTGAGTATCAAGGCAAACGCAGCGGGAGCGTGCTTCAATAGTGCTGTGTCCGTTCCATAAAAAGCTATCGCTGCCATGTGCAATATCAAAAAGCAAGAGGGCAAGGTCACGGTAAACCGTGTTGTCTCTGTTTTCGGCTGACTTTTTTTCAATCAGGGCGTGCAAATCCGCAAAGGTAGGAAACTGCGTGTTTTTCAGCTTTGTAATATCCGTGTCCCAATGAATGTCGAATTGATTGTAAAGTTCGATGATTGCCTGCTTCAAAATAGCTTTTTGCATATCGGACAAACTCGGCAAATACAGGTTGAAGAAAATCTCAAGATTCTTCATATGGAGCGCCATGTCACCC
The DNA here is from genome assembly GCA_002338255.1 of Ruminococcaceae bacterium UBA1865. GTDB lineage: Bacteria > Bacillota > Clostridia > Oscillospirales > Acutalibacteraceae > Caproiciproducens. The sequence goes on from DDHX01000021.1 coordinate 23,193, forward strand.
ATGCCATGCCCTTCATCGGTATAGAGCCTGTCGGTTTCATCTTCTTCATCACGGGGAGCCGGACGGATTTGCAGAGGATTGATTTTTCCATTGCTGCCGCCGCCTGCGTTAATCCAATCCCCGCCGAGGTTCATGCACATTTCCTTGTACTCCGACTCTGGATCGGCTATCAACAGCTTTGTGCCTTTCATATACTCACTTAGCAGGATATGCTTGACCGCCGTGGATTTTCCGACACCTGCGACCCCCATGACAACCATATTTGAATTGGTGCGGTCGTTTCCGCGCATCCATGTGTCCACAATGACAAGACCGCCGTTGTTGTCTTTGGCAAAATAGTAACCGGAGCCGTCGTTAAAGCCGGAGCTTGCAAACGGAAAGCCTCCTACAAAGGTACTCATGGGAATCACTCTTGAAACGATATTCTCAATAGCACTGTTTGCCTGATAGGTGGGTGAAATGCTCTGAAAACCCTCTTTTTGCAGATTGGCAAGCGTCCTAATTTTGCATTTCTGGATATTCATCGAACTTTCCACACGGCGGCATACCTTGGTAAAGCTGCTTTCATCGTGGGCAATCGGCATAATGGTAAGACTCATCATGGCAACGGTTTCGCCCTCCTGATCGATTTGGAGCATGATCTTTTCCCCGTCCTCAGCGGCTTTTTCCGATCTTTGCCGGGTCAAAGGGTCTTTGGCGCTGTCGGCGGCGCCACGGTTCTGCACGATGCTTTTGCTGATCGCGGAGATCAGAGCGCCGTTGTCAATCGGCTTGATACCGATGGATACGATGGTACTTGGAATATTGGTGATTTTAGAGAGCCAGCCCATATCAACCTTTTGAGGATAGCGTATCACACCGTAAACCTTTCCTGTGTTTTCCCCGATGACAAGACTGTTCCTCTTGATTTCCAACCCCATCGGGGTAATGACATTCAAAAGGGCTTCATTGACGGGAATGAAGTCCGTGTTTTTCTTTGCTCCGATCATCTTACGCCTCCAAAGAATTATTTTTGTACGGCACACCGATATAGTCCATCACCTTGCCGCAGCCTAGGCCGTAAATGCAGTATTGATACTGCTTCGGATGGGAAAGCTGCATACGCTGAAACCGGTTTGGCTCCGGCTCCAAATGAACGCCGTACAGACAAAACATACAGCCTGATCTTGATACCCCTGTGGTGGTCAAAACCGGGCTGTCATTCTTGTTTTGCTTCCCGGCTGCAGGGACAATATCACCGTAAATCGGCGCGTAAGGGATGCCTGTAAGCTGCAGATATCGCAAAATATCCTGTTCCAGCCAGAACGCGAGGGGCTGGCTGATGGGCCGACTGCTTTCAAAGCCATTACATCCGGCCTTGAGCCATGACTGCGTTCGGAGCTTGCTTTCGCAGGCCATTGTTCCAATGATTGCCCGGCGCTCTGATATTCGCTCATATTTGTAGATGGGCGCTTTCTTCATGTGATAACAGCACCGGTCACTGATTTTGAAAGGCGCGTCCAACAAATAGCGGTAGTTCTCGCAGTTGAACATGGACTTATTTCCGTTTTTATCAAGCAACTCGCCGTTCAGCCTTGCAAAACGGTACGGCTGACCTTTTCTCGCACCGTCTATCACATTCGACACCTCTTTGGAGATAACAGGGTAGCCGTATTTGTCTATGATTTGAAAGAACGGATATTTCGGGCGCAGCCATGTTACATTTTCTTTGGCTCTAACAAATTCGCGCAGTTCGGGATACTCCAAACCTGTATCCACAAAGACGGCGGGTATGTCGGGAAACACCCGCCTTGCCAAGTCCAGCAATACCGTGGAATCTTTCCCGCCGGAAAAGCTGATAAACACCTTGCCGTCATACTTTAGATACCATTCCAATATCCTTGTCTGCGTAACCTGAACTTTATGCTCTAAACTCCATGCCTGCATGATTTTTAAATCCTGTCTGGTGTGTTTCAATGGGCAGCACCCACACTTTCAAGGATTGGAATAGCGGCGTCAAAATCTGTATTCTCTAGATGCACATAGGACGGATTGTTGATTAAGTTGCACAGCCGCACGATGTCCTGCTGTTCCAGAATTTCCGTCTGAATGCCAACGTCATTGAAATAACCGGACATATATTTCAGCTTTTGTAGAAGATCCCGTTCCGCGCTGTCATTGACTTTTTCCCATATCAGGATGTAAAATTGGCGCTCTACTACCTCGCCGGACAGGGCAAAGGTACTCATTTCAAGAATCTCCTGCTTGAGAAGTTCCTTTTGTTTTACATCCCCGCTTTCCGTCAGGGCCGTGGACAGTTCGGCTAAAAGGAGCGATATATCCACCGGACGGGATACGGCAATCAACTGAAAAGGATATTGAACGCTTGACATATTAGCTGTAAGCTGCCGTACCATCTGCCTTTTTTCATTTTTGCTGAAAAGGTCAATACTGATGGGAAGTATTTTGAGATAGCATAGCGCAAGTCCGTCGCGGGTATAAAGAAACTTACCGCGAATATCCTTGACATTCACAAATTCGTTAGCGGACGTTAAAGCCACGCTGTCCGCCGCTTTTCTGGATAAAGCTTTTTTCTCTTCGGACAGCTTTGTATATACAAAAATGCCGCCGCCCATAAGCATGCAGACGACGATCATCACCATAGGAAATATCAAATCTTTTTCCCCGCTTTCGTGTAAAATAAAAGAGGGCCGTACTGAAAATAAACAGTACAGCCCCACAGCCTAAAGCGTATATTCTATTGCTCTAAATCATCCTCATTTTCCTCATTGTTACCGCCTAACAAGAGCTCAAGAAAATCCTCTGGGCTGTTACAGCCCTTGACTTCATAATAGAGGGCGTCCTGTGTCTNNCCCTGTGTCTGAGTATCGGTGTAATGTTCCGGTTCGGCGAAGCGTTCAGAATAATAAGCCATTTGCTCGGCGGTTAAAGAAGCATTATCGCCGCAGCCATCATCGCCGCAAATCAGAAACGTGCCTGCAATAATGTCTCCGTTGATATTCCGATTACCAGCCAAGCCAAGCAATTTTCCTTCTTCATTGCAAAAAAGGCCGGTATTCTCGTTCAGCCCCACATATTCGATTGAACCGCCAACAACACCTTGGAATCCTTCTAAAGTGTTTGCAATCGTAGATTCATAGGGTACTTTTCCCGGTTCGACAATCAGCACCCGAATTTCTCTATTGCTGATATTTGATTTTTCAGGCTGATTCTCTTCCATAAACTCCTGCAAGGTGGTTTTGGGTACTGAAAGAAAATCAATGCTGTCTTCAAGCTCAATGTAGTCATTCTTCCCGAAATCAAACGGTTCTTCGCTTAGAATCGTGCCAAAGTGGTTAACCAGCACATTGTTTTCAATGGTACATGCAACACTGTCGTCATCGGCGTGCCTTAAATCATAACAGTAAAATCCGTCCGGCACGGTGGCTCTGTCAATGCGAAGCGGCGTAAACAAAACCTTTTGTCCCGCCGCTTCAGCTAAATCATATTGAATACTTGATGCATTTTCATGCTTCATAAAATCAACCTCCTGTCTAATCCGTTACGCCAATATGCCAATCATCATATAATGAGTCAGAGATATGAACGGCATTACTTGTATTTGCACTGAGCATCCCTGCGGGCGTCCAAACGTCGAGTATATAAGTGTTGACGACATAACTTCCGTCTGGAAACCAAACCGGTACAAAATGCGTCCTGCGGTTGTAAGTGGAATACTTGTTGGCGGCAAACTGAAATTTAGCATTTCTGCCGCTTGTGGTAAGCTCCAAAAGCCGCCAGTAAGTTTGATATCTAAATTCAGGGAAATAGGAAACGGCAGTTTGAGCAGTAGTGTAGTGGGAGGACGGTGCCGAAGTGGATACCGCCGCTGTTGCCGTGTTTTTCACACCGTAGCCGGACTTCATGCTTTGTCCCGATGCGGTGGGAACCTTATCATCCGGTTCCAGTTTCATGCTGCCGGAAAGGGAGGCAGTGTAATTGTTACGGGCATAATCATACCAGCCCTGATCTTTCCAATGGCCCCGATCCACCCAATGTCCGTTTTTACCGCCAATCCATTTCCAGTTTTCAATCCACACCCAATCGGAATGCCATTTTGCCCACCATACGCTCCATGAAGCAGAGGCTTTTACTGCCCTTGACGGAACGTTGGCTGATGACCAATTCCCCCGCGTATCGGTTGCTTTTGGATCGGGTGGATCATTCCCTGAAAGGTCAATGATTTTTGCCTGAATGGTGGTTTGGCTTAAGGCACCTTTGTTGGTGCTAACCGTAATTGTGATATTCTGCGGAGTGGTGGGGGTACGCCATTTCACCCATACAAGCTGGCTTTCCTCTTCGGGAATCACAATATTATTGACGGTATANNACGTCCGTATTGACACGGTATTCATAGTCATAATTGGTTTTCACAATTTCGGGCGGAGTCTCGGTAAACCTGACAATGCCAAGACCAAGACAGGCGATGATGGTATCGTTGGGACGAGCAGACGAGGTTGAACCCTTGTAAGCAGGAAAACCCAAATCCGAATATTCAAGGAAAATGGATAAAGGCAAGTTTTTATGAGAAAGGGAAACCATTTTCCTGCGCAGGCTGCCGCTCGTCTGATTGTCATACATTGCTGCTTCATGAGCAGTCATTGCCACGTTAATTCCGTTAAATGTGAAGTAGCCAACCGGCTCCAAAAGCAGTTTGCATTGGCCATTGATTAAAGCGTCATATGAAATACCTGTTTGTTCAGCAATTCTCATGACGACATATTCCGAGCAAAAATAGGACTTAATCGCATTAATATTTGTACTTCCGTCGGAACTGATGATCCGAGGCATCGCCTTTGCGGGGCTATAATAGGTATACTTGCTTGTTGTTGCCGAAAGGGAACGCCCATTCCGATATTGGATTTTGCTGACTTTACCGAAATGAAGGCTGACGGAAGGTTTCTTACTGGAAAGGTCAATTGGCGTGGTGACCGGCTGCTGCGTTTTGGAATTGACTACTGTTACGCGAACACCTTCCATTCCTTCATGCCAGTAGTTCGTTGACGAACCTCCATCCATGTCCCCGCCGCCGCCGTCCAAATTTCCAGAACCGCCCGTATCCGCAAATGCACAGAATGGAAATACACCAATCAGAAGAAAAAGGCAAAGTAAAAACGAAATTATCCGTTTCAGAATAAACACACCTCCAATCGAAAAATCCGTCCAGTCGAATTGGCAGGGCGGCAAAAAAGAGTACGGTTTTTATGCCGTACTCTTAAAAATCATATATTTATGCTCAGTCCATCTGACCGACCTGTTTGTTGATATCTCCATTACCATCGATGACTTTGCCAGTCGCGCCGCCACCTTCATCTTTAATCCAGCCGAACCCATCCACATAGATATATCCGTTTTTTTTCTGCCCGTTTTTCGGCGTACTTGTTCCGCTTTTGACCTCTGTCTGTTTTTTGCTGTAAGATGGTTTTTTGCTGGAATTGGTCAGGGAGCTTTTGTCCGATACCGTGGGCTTGTCAGGCGTCGAGGATGATTTTGCAGATTCCGTGATATTGGTTTCCACATGCTCTTTCTTTTCTACATCCAGCACCGGATCGGAAGAAGCGGTATTCTTGTTATCGCTGGACGTTTTATCAATAGCCGGAACAGAAACATCCGNNTATCATTAATATTATTTACCGATACATTAGAATTGCTGCTGTCTATGGCGGCAGTCCTATTGGAATTGCCTTTCCCTCCGGGAAAAAATGCCGTAAGCACAACGACAAGTACGATACAGCCGGCGGCAAGTCCTCCTACAGCCATCCTCTTTTGAGCTTTTTCAGTAATCTTTGCCATCAAACATCCCTCCTTTGTACAAGATGGTCTATACAATATGAACATTTCATCATAAAATGGTTTTTCTTTTCGCCTAAATTATACCACTCCTGTTTCCTTCGCGTCCAGCGGCCAAAGCGCACAAATATTTCATGTTTTCCAGTAAACAATGCACGAAAGCGCATGGTACGAATCTTAAAACTTTGGAACATAGCTTGATTTCAGTCTCAGTGTAATTTCCATCATCGGCAGATGCTCCCAGCCGAATGACAGCGGCACTTCTACAGTAACCATTCCTGTTACATTAAGCTGTGTGATGCCGCTTGGATTTGACGGGGCAAGCGGGGCGTTCTGAACGTCAAGGCTCAGTCCTGATAGTTTGTATTCCACAATACTGCCTGCATATTTGACATAACCGCCTTGCTCATGTTTCAGGTCGAGAACGTTTTGCAGGCGTCCGTACACATTGCCGCTGCTGACATTCTGATACCAGTCGGAACCGGACAGACTGTAACCGCCCGAATACCCCTCGCGCAGTCCGGGGTACGCTTCATCCCAATTTTCCGTCGCCACGTCAATAATAGCGGACTGAACCGAATCCCGAACACCCTGTGCGACGATCAACAGACGCATATACTCAAACACGGCGGTTGACAGGATTATGATAACAAGCACGATGGCAAGAATCATCGGTGCCCCGCTGCCGGATTTATTTTTTAGAATTTTTATTGCTTTCATCGCTTGTAATACACCTCCGAGGTTCCCATCGCTTTGCTTGTCAGCGTAATGGGAAAGGATGCAAAATCTCCGAACAGTCCGATGTTGACCGTCTTGCTCAGCGTAATCGTCACCTCCTGCCCAAGCTGGATATTGCCAGTTTTACTCCACGATATGAACGGGTCAAGCCCTGTTTCGTTTCTGAGGGATTGAGTCTTTGAATTAGTGGCGGAACCGACACAGCCTGAAACTTCGGCTGTCCTGACAAGTTCGGATGCAAAGGTATCAAGATTTTGCTTTGCTATAAAGATAGGCAGCACCTTGACGACAAGGGCAAGTACCATAACCACAGATAACACAAGGATACAGACGTCCACAAATCCCCCACCACTTTTGTTCTTAAATATGCGTATCAAGTCTCTACCCCCTTAAAACATTTTTCCAAAGCCCCTGATGATTTCATAACCGAGAACGCCCAGATACATGAGTAAAAAACAGCCGAGCAGGAAGAAAGAATACTTGCGCATTTTGTCAGGCTGCTTCATAGCAATGAGCTTGAGTCTTTGAAGTTCCAACTGTTTGAAGGTCATGGTCAGCATTTCAAAGTACATAATGCCGTTATCGCCGCGCTTAACTGAGATAAGTCCCCGAATTACATCGGATAACATGGTGCTGCCAATCCTTGATTCAAAGCGTGTCAAAGCTGTNNAGGAGGCCATATCTGCAATTGTGATTTCAAGCTCTCTTTTCATGGCCCCACCCGCATTTTTCTGATAGGCTTTCAGGATATTCAGCACATCACGGCTTGCCTTTAGCTCCTGTGATATAGTGGAAACAAACCTCGGCAGCTCATACTCGATTTCTTCCCGTTTTTGCTTCACGATCTCGTCAGCCTGTTTGATTTCTTTAAAGTAGACCGCCACGGCAAGGAATAAAACCACGGGCGCCAAAAGAGGAAAGATGAGCAGAATGGGGACAATCAGGAGGGCGACCAGTCCCGCTTTTACCCACGCCTTTGCGATATAGGTTTCCGGCGTCATCTTTATATCCGCAGATTTAAGCTGTGCGATCAGCTTCCGGCGCTTGAAGCTGTCGATTCGGATCAATTCAGACAGCTTCACCGCAAGGTCGAATACAACAGTGTCAAGGCTTTTTGATTGCTTTTCGCTTTGGCTTGAAACCGTCAAAACTGCCTTTGTCGATGCCAGCGTCGGTACTTTCAAAAGGTCGGCCAGAATGAAAAACACGCCCATTGCAAAGAGCGCGCTAAAGCACAATACTATAACATACAAAATAGATTCACCTCAAGTCTTTGTAATACATCCGTTTCTTGCCCGTTTTCATAGATATTGGTATCAGGCGGATAAGCCGTCATCTCCGGTACTCGACAGGCTTTGTCAGCCTTATCACCGCCGCCAAGGAAATAAACAGCACCAGAACACAGACTGCAAGGATACCCTTGCCGAAATCTGTGTTTACAAGTACACTGTACCAATCCTTGTTTAAGAAGTATATCAAAGGGATATTGCCCACAAGCAAAAGTGCTATTGTGATAAATTCCTTTAGCGGCTCGTACATCAGATAATCAAGCTCCGCCGCCACAATACGCATATCCGACAGCTTTGAAATAATAGGAGTTAAGGTACTTTTGATGGTTTTATCATCCTGACAGGCGATTGCGGCGTCCACCCACTCATGGAATATGTCATTGTTCAGCCTCGGTTTCATCTCGGCATGCGCCTTTTTGACATCAGAGCTTATCAGGTTTGTTTCCATAAGAAAGCTGCGAAACACATCGGCAACTGGTGGGTTGAGATAATCAATGTTTTCCTCGACCGCCGTGATAATGCTTTCATTTCTCAGATATGAGGTTGTAATGATTGATAGCGCCGTTTCAATCTCATTGTTCATCATTTTTTTATACGAATGAGAGGTAAAGAGGATATACCAAAACGGCAGGAGCGCCATGCCGACCGCCAGAACCGGCAGCATGAAGTAGTTGCTGATAAAAATACAAATCAAAATACCAACCACAAGCAGAAAAAAAGACAGGGCGCACAAAGCGGCAAATTTACCGCTTTTGCCAGTCATTTTCAAAACCTCTTTGGCGTCCTGAATTATTTTTTTGATACCTTTTGGCTTTTGGGGGTGGTTTATTTCCTCTATCTGCTTTGCAATCGGCTTTGGCCTACCTGCAAAGGACTTCGTAATGCTTTCGGCAAACTCATACGGGGACATTTTTACAAGCAAAAATACCCCCGCAAGCATACCGATAAAAGCAAGCAATATTAAGAATGTCATGCGGCGTTCACTCCATCCTCGATGATTTTATTCAGCAGCTTTGCGGGCATTCCGTTTTCAAGCAGCCGCTTTTGCAGGCTTTTTGAAATGGGATTGACTCTCTGAAATTCTCCTTTTATGATCGCCTTCCCATCGACAATGCTGTTTTCGGTGACATGATAACGGTACAGCGTATGGATTTGGCGTGTCCCGTCCTCCAAAATCTCGCACTCAGTAATCTCCATTATTTTACGGTTGCTGTCCTCCAGCTTTTTGACAAAGAGGACAATCGGGAACGCCTCAGTGACAAGGCCGTGCAAGGTGTGGTCGTTAATGTCATACTTTTGGGTACACAGCGTCACCATACGGTAGTAGGTTGCGGAACAACTGTTGGCATGAGTCGTTGTAATAACCGCATGGCCGGTTCGAGCCGCTTCCTGCGCGGCAAAAGCTTCGGCGGATTTCATTTCACCCACGCAGACCACGTCAGGGTCACAGGTCAGGCAGAATTCCAGAAGCCTTTCCTGATCGAAGTTCTGTTTTGGGTCGTCGGAAAAACGTGTGACAGTATGCACCACATTGTTCAGCACATTTCCGTCCTCATCCTCTTTCACAAGGTCGAATTCACGGCAGCCGTTTTCTATCGTGAAGATACGTTTTTCGTTGGGAATGGTCGATAAAATCCAACTCATCAGGGTGGTTTTTCCGCTTCCGGTCGAGCCTGTGACGCACATGGAACTCCCATACCGCAGGCAGTATGATAAAAAGTCAAGCATTTCGCCTGTTGCCGTTCCGTTTTGGATAAAATCTTCCCGATTCAGCTTTTGCGGATTGACGATTCTGATGGATGCAGCAATGCCCTTGTCCTTGTCGGTCAAAGGGCTGCCGAGGACGGTAATACGAATTTTGTTTGACAGATGCCCTACAACGCCGGGCTGCGACTGGTCAAGGATCATCCCTGATTTATGGAGCAGCCGCCTCATAACGTCAATGGCGTGCTGCGGGCTTTGAAACTTCTCCTTCGATGGGACAATGCTCCCGTCCGAATAGGTGATTTTTACGTCTTTCCAGCTATTGATGTTCACTTCCTCAACATTGGTTGCAAAGAGGTATTTTGTGAGAAAGGAAAACTCAGCCATTTCAGTGTAAAGACTGTCGATCAGTTTTTCGTTCGACATGCCCTCCACACCTAAACTGTAATCGTTCAGATATTTCGCAATATACGCCGTGATCTGCTGTCGCTGTTCTTCGGGGTTGTCGGTTATCAGCGTGGAATATTTACTTGCGATATACTCCTGTATCTCGGCAAGTACCTCGGCAAACTCCTTTTTGTTTTTGGCCGTATTGAAAAACAACCCGATATTACTCATTCCCATCACCGAACACCTCCTTTACGATAGCGGAAATCACAGGCTCATATACCTTTGCCTCCTTGCCGGAAAGTTCTTCTGCAAGGGAGAGGGTCGCGCTTTGTTCCTCAATTGCAGAAATATACGGCAGTCGGTATTTCACGCCGCCGAACGAATTCTCATACTCACTGCCGCCCTGATATGGCCTTGTGTTGGATAGCACCTTGATGTGCCTGTCGGGTTTAAACTTTCCGTCCCCGATCAGAGGAAGGCAGGACATGAAATAGGACAGGGCTTTCAGATCACACGAACAGAGCCGCAGCACCTCGTCAGCCATCTCCAAGGCCGCCGTTGACAGGATATTATCTGTGAGGATGCTTGAACAGTCCACAATAACATAATCCGAAATATGACGAAGAAGCACCAGCATATCCACTGCGCGTTCCTTTGAATACTCCGCATAGGAAAACACGTTTTCGCCCGCTCGGTATCCAAGTAGGCTGACATACGGATTTTTGCCAAAGGGGATGCAGTTCTTTAAAATAAGCTCCTGTGTGATGACAGGCGCGGAAAGCACCGCGCCCACCGAAACATCCGATGTTTTCTTCGCTTTCAATAAGGAAGGCAGCGTGGGCGCGGCCGTATCGCACAGGACAACAACGACGTTCTTTTTCTGCGCCGCAAGCTCATTCGCCAGCTTGATTGAGGTTACGGTCTTGCCGGAGGATGGACTGCCCCAAATGGCAAGTATCTGCTTGTTTTTAGTTTCCATTGTTTTTACCATCCTCCTGCTGTGTCTTTTCGGAGTTAGCGGCGCTTTCGTCTGATTGCGTCTTCGCCTCCGTTCCCTTAAAGTATTCATCCTGTTTTGCAAGAAACTGATCGGCGTTTTCACTTGTGCCGCGGTAAACCAAAATCGCGTGAATTTTGCTGCCCACTTCCAAATTGGCGAGCGTCTGGGCCTGTTTCATGTTCACGAGCAGGGTAAGAGTGGACGGCAGAGATTTTTCGGAATTTTCCTCACTGTCTGAACTGTTTTTGTTGTTTTGCGTATACTCTTTGTCAGCTCCGGTGCTTGCGGTAGCCGCCAGAACCTCTACATAGCGAAGCTCTCCCGGCATGGTGGTCGTTTTCGTGTCGGTATCGGACGCCAGTATGGAAACAATGTCACCGGCCTCTAATTTGCCCGAAAGCCCTGCGGCAAAGGACGGAATGGTGACCGATATGGCTGCCTTCGTCCCGTTCAGCTTTGTCAGATAGGGTGAATCCGTCAGGGCTTTTTCGGACAGCTTGCCGGACAGGATATAATCGCCGCTTTGCAGATCGGCGGTAGCATATTTGCCAATAACCTGATCTTTGTTTTTTAGTACCCCGGTAGGCAGATTGTAAGATCCGACCGTCACCGTTTCCACCATAGAGGATGTGATAAGCGTCCCCTTTGAAATATCTGATTTCACCCGCACAATATCGCTCTGTGCCTTGATCGCATTGTTGAAAAGCGGCGTAATACCAAAACAGACAACAAGGGACAGGACAATATAGATCAGTCCCAATACAGTTCGGTTCTTAAAAATACTTTTATTGAATCCAAACTTGATCAATTCAAATTCCTCCTGAAATTAAAATGCGGCGCCGATCATCAGCGCCGTGTACGTTACAATACCGCCTACACAAAAACAGGGCGCAAGCGGTATCTTTATTTTTTTGAACGGCTTTTCTTCCACCGCCGACAGGATAATTCCTGCAATCAGCGCAAGGGTAAGGGATAAAATACTCTGCATAATCCCACCCCAAACGCCAAGAACAAAGCCGCAGGCCGCCATGAGCTTGATGTCGCCGCCTCCGATAGCGAATCCGTCCGGCTGCCTGATGCATACCTCAGCTATAAAATACGGCAGGCCTGTCAGTATCAATCCGAAAACCGCGTCGGAAGATTTGACGCGGATAAGCCCGACAACCAGGAGCAATAGTGGAATCAAATTCGGGATTTCCCGCTTTTTGATATCCCATATAGCGGCGGCGATGAGCAGCAGCGAAAATAAAAGTCCTTTTACAATTTCAATCATGGCACCATCTCTGCTTGTTCATACTTTCTCTGCGCTTCCATAATCCGAAGGCCGACCGCATAGACAACAGGGATCGTGACAGAATTACCCGCCTGCTGGTAAAGCTGATTGTCAGAATTGACTGTCTGCGCCTTTTCGAAAAGTTCATCAGCGAAGCTCTGCAGCCGCCAGCACTCGCGGGGAGTCAGCCGTCTTATCCGCCCACAGGATGTTTTCGCATATTCCTTCTTCGTAGTATCTTTGATTTTCTGCATAGGGCAGCTTTCACAGTCGCAGAGCATTACNNGTGCCTGTCCTGCACCGTAAGAGTAAAGCTCGGTTCACCGCAGTTCTTGATCCGTCTGCCGTTCTGCCGCTTTATGGCACGTTCGGGTGTAATCACAGCCCTCGCGCAGCCATAAAAAATGCCGGAGTTGTCAGCACTCCGGTTTGTGATTCCGCTGTTATATCTCGCCTTGATGCAGCGGGCAGTATCGGTTATTTTGGGATTGCCGTTACACAAATCTACGAAAACGGCATTTTGCGTTTGATTCCGGTTGATTCCCCTGAAATTGCCGGAATTTAAAGCATAATCACAATTCAAGCTGCCGGTAACACTGCATTTTCGGCTTAATCCAACTGCATAAAGGCCTGTTTTCCCGCCCCAGCCTCCGCTTTGTGAAGCAATCGTGACGCTCACGCCGGATGGGTCATACACTCGCTGTCCCTGCATTCCGCCTATAAGTTGGATAAGAGCTTTGCCATCGCCTGCGGAGAGAGGAAATATTTTTCGTCCACCACAGGTTCCAAGATGTCGGTAAGCGACAAGGTAGATTCGCTCTCGATTTTGAGGGACTCCGAAAAACCTTGAATTGAGAAGTCCGTACTCGACACAATAGCCGAGTGCGGCCAACGTATAGAGAACGGTCGTAAGGTCGAAGCCCCGATTAACGGACAGCAGATTTTTAACATTTTCAAGGACAACCCATTCGGGTCGATTTTCGGGAGCCGTGCCTTCGAGCAGTCGAGCAAGTTCAAAAAAGAGACCGCTTCGCTTTCCGGCAAGCCCGTATTGACGGCCGCTGCAACTAATGTCTTGGCACGGGAATCCTCCTGCCCACAGGCTTGCCCTCGGCAAATCTCCGGGATTGATTTGGGTGATATCGTTTGCATANNACATCAAAAATAGCGCGGTAGCTGCGGTCGGCATATTTGTTAATCTCACAATGTCCGACACAGCGCATACCACACAGCTCAAAGCCTTTTCGGAAGCCGCCTATCCCGGAGAAGAAATCAATAAAGGTCATTTTAGCCTCCATAACTCTTCTGCAACTTCGTGGCGGCTTCCCTTAGTAAAGGAAGCCGCCCATTCGTCACCGTAGCGATACGGGTAATATTTCTGACTTTGATAAAAACGGAACATATTTTGTAACTGATCCACAACTGACAGGTTACTTTGGTCTTTGGTGGTCATCATCACCGAGCCAGCAATTCCGGCAAGCACGGTAATCACTGTGGATGTTACGCTGCCGGATACAAACCAGATGATTGCGGCGACAACGCCTGCACCAAGAGAACCGATAACCGCCTGCACAAGCTGCTTTGTGCCAAAGCCGCTGAAAATTTCCGCTTCGGGCTTTACGCCCATCGGAATATACAATTTTTCGTCCATTCGCACCTCCTGAGAATAGTGATACAGTATGAGGTCTTTGATCTGCCAGATAGATTCGGCAATGATATAGAAAATGACAGTATTTTTCGCTCGTTTCTTGTACTGCGCAGCCTGTTCCTCGGCTCCCGCAAGGCGTATCATACAGTAAATAAACCGTGCCGCAGCCCCCAGACGGACCAGAATGATGATGGCGTTTGAAATATCGTCCATTGTGACCACAGCCGTCACCTCACTTTCCCAGATGCTTTGCCATCTGAACGAGCCGCACGGTATGGTACGCATTGTTGACGATACCACCGCCACCGCCTCCCGTGGTAATGAGGAAATCTTGCAGGAACTTCGGCGTTTTTACGGCCAGTATCATACAGGCAACACCCCAAAAGACGTGCATACTCATCATCAACCCCACGCCCAATTTGGAAAGGACAATCTGAATCACTACCGCCAGCATGGATTGAAAAAACTTATTGAGATATGCTTTGAACACGCCCCTGTCATTATCAATCAGCCCCACGCAGGCAAGGGGGATGCCCACACGCAGGATGAGTATTTCAAGGCCACGCATGAGGAATTGAAAATACAGGACGAAGTAGACGATCACAAATATCAGCCCGAATATGGCGGTCACAAGCCCGGCAGAGGATATTCCTGAAACCCACGCAGTCCAGTCATAGGCTGTGGCGGCTCCTACCGCTTTCAGAAGTTTGTCGCTCATATCCTGTATAATGTCAGCCATCCACTGATATAGGGTCGGAAAACAAATTGCCACGGCCATTGCCTTAAAAAAGTTTGTGAGCAGCGATATGGGTTCCTCGTCTGCGTCCCCATCCGTCCACAGCACATAGGTATCAAATCCTTTTTTAAGAAATTTCAGCACAATGAGGGAAACACCGAAACCAAAAATAATATCAAAAAGCGATTGGAACAGGTCAACACCGGCAAGAGTTGACATATACTTTTCCGCATACAGCGCTATCGGCATGATATCGGTGAGCAAATTGTTAATGTAGGCGATGGCACCGTTTAACAGTGCCACGATCAGCAAAACCAGAATATATTCCAATCAATATCCACCTCCCTTCTCGGGAACTTTGTTTATGCGCCGTCCCCATAGGAGATTGGGATAGGCGGTTCAAACTTCCTTTCCCGTTTCGATTTCCGCTCCGGCCGACGCTTCCAGTGCTACCTTGTACGCCTGCAATACGGTATCGGAAAGCTCACGGCGCAGTTCTGCGGTAAGGGGAAAGCAAAGCTCCGAAAATTCACCGTCCACATTTCTGCGGCTGGGCATAGAGATGAACAGCCCTTTGCTGCCGTCCACCACACGCACATTCTTAATGAGAAAGCAGCCATCCCAAATAACGTTTGCGACTGCTTTCAGCTTGTCCTTGTCCTCAAATACCCTTTTGATTTCAGCCTTAAATTCCATTTGTTTTTCCTCCATAAAATAGTTTAGGAGGGACTTTTCAATATGCCCCCGCCGTTTCCATTAGAAAAATCCAGTTATCCTTTGTAATTAAACATATCCTTGATTCTCTGCGTGATGGTTGGTAAGACCGTGGCGTTCAGAATGAGATACAAGCCGCCGAGAATTAAAGCGCCAAGTACAATCGAGATGAGGACCTGAATTGCGACGTCCAGCGCCCCTTGACCCTCACGGTTTGTGATGATGTTCTTTGCTCTGTTTGAAAACTGCGCCGCTTTGGTTTTGGCGGTGTAAGCTGCCGTTATAACCTTTGCCTGCGTAGCTGCGATAAAGTTTTCCATGATAAAATTCCTCCTAAAATATTGAGTTTATGAAACTAAGCTGCCAATGGCAGTTCAGTCAGAAAAGCGGCGCTTTAAACGCCGTCTTGACTGTAAAATATTGGGTTGAAAATTAATGGTAATAGCCGAGAATAAGGTTTAGGGTCGCGGAGCCGAGTACGGCGCCGATGCAGGAAACAATCGCAACCACAATGCGGTTGTTCCATTTTTTCTGGTCTATTTCATCGGCCGCACTCCTGCGGATGCAAAAATAAATGATGAGAAGTCCCGCCACGACCGGAGCAAGTACCATCAGCCATGTGGTCACGTCGTTTATCAGCTTTTGCGTTCCCTTGACGATTTGACTGTCATTCACACTGGAGGCATAGGCGGGAGTTGTCGTCATAACAGAAACGGCAAGTGCGGTTATCATCGCACCTGCCGTTTTCATAAGCTTCTTGCATTTTTCTTTTACACTTTTAAGCTTCATTAAAAAACCTTCCTTTTTAGTCGTCCGCTTCGGCAGATGTACCACCGCCCGTTGCAGCTTTTTGCTGCTGAAGCTTCCGTATAATATCTTTTTGGTAGTAAATCCAGATGTTCCATAGGGCGATTTCCTGTGATATGTCGGTAATGACAGGACGTTTTCGTTCCCGTTCCTCCCTCAGTTTCCGGTTGTGTTCCTCATCACCCATACCAAGCATTTGATTAAACTGCCACTCCGAAAGGTCGGGGGCGTACATCAAGGCAGGGTGTGTCCGACTCGTTACGATTTGATATGGGCGTTTAACGCGCCGAACCTCGTCGGTATTGAGCAGTTTCCGCTCGGTCAGGCTGATGCTCTGGGAACTTGACGGCGTGGTATACTTCGCGTGATTTGCCGAAAGCTGGTAGCTTGACGTGGTGTAGCTGCCNNGGTTTTTCTGATATTTCCTTAAGCGTATCAGGATCATCCGCTTGCAGATATACCCATGTCTGACAGTTGGCCTTGATGGTGTTGGAAACATTTTCATCGTACTTTTCTTTAAGTTGAGAAAACGACTGAATAAAGAGGTTAAATCTCATTCCCCGTCCAGCCCCAACCGTGAGTTTATTGGACATGTCATTGATAGGAGCAAAATTACCAAACTCATCCAGCAGGAAGTTGACACGCTGTTTGAGCCTGCCGCCCCTTGTATCGGCCAGGTTTGCCAATTGTTCGTACTGCTGTGACACAACAAGTGAAGCAACTGGATAGAATGTGGTTTTTTCATCCGGGAGGATGATAAACAATGCCTGCTTTTTCTTCCCAATATCAGAAAGTTGAAAATCGCTTGTATGGGTAATGGAATAAATGGATTTTGTGGTAAACAACCGAAGTGTGGTAAGGGCACTTGTATAAAAGCTGCCCCTTGTCCGGCTCGGTGCAACATCCGAAATGGAAAGCAGGGCCTTTGCCGGGTGCGTGGATGGCAGCTTTTTTACATACTCCAACAGAGGCATTTTGTTTCCGATGGTTTTCACCATTTCGGCGATAAACCAATATACGTTGGTCATGTTCTGATAGTCGGGGCGGTTCCGATTGTCACACACCACACATAAAATGGCGGCGGCGATGATGGAACATTCGCCGTTGGTCCAGATTTTTTCGCCCTCCGGCTTGCCCACAAGGTTGTTGGTGAGATCCCACGCCAGCATTTCAGCCTTGTCATTATCACCATCGTTCACGGCGTTGATGATCGGCTGCAAGAGGTTGTATCTCATGCTTTTCTGCGGATTTTTGAAGTCCAGCACAAGCACCTCATAACCGAGCTTTTTCAGAAATTCAGCGGTATAGTCATAAAGCTCCGCTNNAATGGACTCTCCCGCCAGGCCGAGGACGCAGATGGACTGAATCACAAGGCAACGTGATTTACCGCTTCGGGTAGCGCCGATACATAACAGATGGCTATCTTCACCGATATAATAGATTCGCTCCTTTCCATTTTCTTTTTTCACACCAATAACAACGCCGCCCTTGTTTAAAGCAAAGGCGGCATTATCATCGGTATTCGGTTTTTCTTTGGGTATCAGCTTTGGATGGTGGAATGAGTATTCGAGTTTTTGCATGGGGGTTGACTCCTTTCTTTATTTATAAACTTTTGAGGTAGATTTGTATAAGCAATTGTTATGTTAATCATTTAAAAATAACCTATTGACATTAATTTTTAATGGATTTATGCTTTGTTTTAAGGATATCCTTTATAACTTACTTAAAGGAGAAAATTGTATGAATCAAGAAAAAATTAAAGAGCTTGAAAAGGCAATAAACAGTGACTATAGCAATATGGTGGGCATTATTGTGCAAAAAAACGGCACAAAATTATATGAAAACTACTTTAATGGATATACCGCCGATAACGCCATTCATGTGTATTCGGTGACAAAGAGCATTGTTTCCGCGTTGTTCGGCATCGCTCTTGATAAAGGTTATA
>DDHX01000048.1:0-60636 GCA_002338255.1 Ruminococcaceae bacterium UBA1865
GTATGTCAACCCTTTTTCTCAAGTTTTTTTAATTATTTATAAAAAGGTCGATTCCGGAGGTATCCAAACGGCTCAGTTCCTTGGAAAAATCTACGTCCAAAGCCACGCCAGTGCTGAAGATTTCGCTCAGCGGCACCAGTACAAACGCGCGCTTGAGCATTTGGGGATGCGGCAAAACCAGTTCCGTGTCATTGCTGACAGCACCCTCATAAATCAACAGGTCGATGTCAATGGTTCTGGAATCGTGCTGTATCTTGCGCTCACGCCCCATTGCCGCCTCAATCCCGAGGCAGCCGCCCAGCAGCGCGCGCGGGGAAAGCTCTGTCATAACAATCACGCATTCATTCAGATAGTCGTTTTGCTCATTGGGCACGTCGACCGGCTTGGTTTCATACAAGCTTGAGCTTGCAATCACTGTCGTGCCGGGAAGCCGTCCCAGCGCGTAGACTGCGTCCGTAATATTCTCTTTCCTTTTGCCCAGATTAGAGCCCAGCCCCAATATTGCTTTATTCATGGACATCACTCCTTTGCCGTGTAATCATAACGGCCATATAATCGAAGTCGGCTTTCACAGGTGCCTGCGGCTTTTTTAATAGAACATCCACCTTTTCCACTTGCGGATAGTCGGTTAACAGCTGCTCGGCTACCCGCTGCGCGACTTTTTCCAACAAATCATACTTCGCCTCGTTCATAACGCGCAAAGCTGTTTTTGTTGCCTTGGCGTAGCTGACGGTGTCGTTCACATCGTCCGTCTGTCCGGCGCGCAATAAAGGCACATATAATGTAATATCAATTTCAAACGTTTGACCGTCACGCTTTTCCTCCGGATTTACTCCGTGATAGGCAAATACCCTTAGTCCTTTGATGATGATTTTATCCAATACGAGTCCTCCTGATTGCCGAAGCGATTTTTGCGGCCTGAACCATTTCGGGTACGTCGTGCACACGCGCCATATCCGCACCGTCCGCGACAGCAATGCTGTGAGCGGCGATGGTTCCCCCAAGGCGCTGCTCAAACGGAGGATTGCCGCATTCCGTTCCGATCACCCTTTTGCGCGAAGCCGCAATCAGCANNTCGTCAGCGCGCAGTTTGTTCGCATTGGCGAGAAGCTGCAAATTTTGTTCATGCGTCTTTCCAAAACCAATGCCGGGGTCAAAGCAAATGCGCTCGCTGTTTATCCCTGCACTATGCAGTATATCCAATTGTTTGAAAAAATAGGCACGTACATCTGAAATAATATCGGAATCCGTACCGGTATGGTGCATCACAATACATCCGCAATCGGATTTTGCTGCAACGTCAACCATCGCGGAATCGTCGAAGCCCGTTACGTCATTAAGGATGGAAGCGCCGTTTTCGAGTGCCGCCGCCGCGACCTGCGGGTAAAAGGTATCGACAGATATCGGAATATTCAGTTGATTCCGAAGCTGTTTCAGTACCGGCAGTAGCCGCTCAAGCTCAAGCTCCGGGGCAATTCGAGTGCTGCCCGGGCGCGTGGACTGCGCGCCGATATCAATAATGTCCGCCCCGTCATCCCTCATGGCAAGAGCATGCTGCACTGCCTGCTCCGTCGAAAAAAAACAGCCGCCGTCAGAAAAAGAATCTGGCGTAACATTCAAAATACCCATTACATAGGCTTTTTCCCCAAGCGGCAGTCGGTATTTTCCGGCTGAAAACACCGCCATTAGCGCATTCCTCCGTTCAGCAGCGCCATTACTTCAGCGCGGCTCTTCGCGTCCGTCCTCATTGCGCCGCGCAACGCGGAGGTTTGGGTTTTAGCACCGGCGGCACGCGCTCCGCGCATCGTCATACACAGGTGTTCCGCTTCAATGACCACGGCGACGCCGTATGGCTGTAGGTTTTCGTAAAGAAAATCGGCAATCTGCGCCGTCAGGCGTTCCTGCACCTGCGGCCTTTTTGCGAAACAATCAACAATTCTGGCAAATTTGGAAAGGCCGATAATTTTGCCCCCCTTGGGAATATAGGCGATATGCGCCTTGCCGATAAACGGCAGCAGATGATGCTCGCACACGGAATAAAGCGGAATATCGCGCACGATAACCAGCTCCTCATGCTGCTGAGGCTCATCGAATATTTTTAAAAATTGCTTTGGGTCCTGTTCAAGGCCGGAAAAAATTTCGGCATACATATTTGCAACACGCTGGGGCGTTTCCTTCAGCCCTTCACGGCCGGGGTCTTCTCCAACGGCGAGCAGAAGCTCGCGCACTGCCGCCTGCACTCTTTCTTTATCCATCATTTTCCTCCTATCGGTAACTTGGAATAACCGTTAAGCCGCGGCTTTTCTCCGCCTCGGCATATCGGATACTATTATAATCGATGGTGACACTTCCCGCGAGAAGTTGATTTGCTTTCTTAATATAGTAAGAAAGCTGATACGGTGAAGCCTTCACCATTTGCTGGATTGCTTGTTGATAATCCATACTGTCTTCAATATAAAACACAATGTTGGAACTGCGGGTTTTGCCCGCCGCTGCAATGGCGCTGATCGCCGCATTGTTGTTTTCAGAATTAAAGTCCCTGATGTGAATCCCCTTTGCCCTGAAATAATTGGCTTTGACAGCGTCACAGGACGGCAGAGTCAGATTATAATCCGCCGGTTCTGAATCGCTGCTCTTGACCTGCTCATCGGAAAGCGAGGAGATATCCGCACTGATTTTGTGGTCGGCACGAATGACACTGTCCGTCACATTAAAATAATCGTAATTCAAAATGTCGCCGTCAATCCACGTAGGGTCAAGCTGATACCAGTCTTTGTCTATTTGTATCTCATTCCACATATGTGCCGCTCCGTTGCCTTCGCCATTGACAAGCTGGCAGTTAAGGCCACAGTAGGAAGCCAGCAGCTGCATGGCCCTTGAATAGCCCTCGCACACAGCCTTGCCGTCGACAAGCGCACCGGCCACCGTGTGTGAAAGCCAAAGCTTCGGGTCGGAAACCGCCGCATCATCATAGGAAGTCTTTTTGGCAATTTTATCAAAAATATAGATTTCACGGTCGAGTTGGCTGAGACCGGCCGGCAGGTCGGCGACAATTTGACTGACTGCGGCATTCAGCTTTTTAATCATCGCATTGCACTCATTCGGCGAAATATAGGAATACAGCCGCACATCTGTGTAACTTCCATGGTAGGAGTAGGAATACCGGTTGGCAACCCAAAACAGCTGCGGATTGTCATTGCGCAGTGCAAGCACAACCATGCGAATCTGCTTTTCGGTTAGCCTTTGATTTTTTATAGTGCTTGGTTCAGTGGGGTAAAAACCATCCACGTCGGCCTTGACCTTGACCGTATAGGCCGTTTTGAGCATTTGCTGATACAGGGTGCGGCTGCCGCTGTCTTTCAGGCAGTCAAGACCGCTGTGCTGACGAAAAAGCGAATAGCTTTTGGAAGCGCGCGCAGTCGTTTGCAGCACCGGCAGTCCGTCGCTTGGGTTGTCGTCCGGTGCAACCTCCTGCACCGTGGTTCCCTGCGACCGGGGCGGAGCGGAAGCGGTCGAAACCTGCTTTGGCGCCTCACTCGAAAGGAGTATGTCGTTCCAGTCCAGATTAAGCACGTCTGGGTTCAGCACAACATATACGACCATACAGGTTAAGCCCACTAAGAGCAAAGACATGACCAAAGTAAAAAATTTCTTCATGAATTCCTCCGCAAAACCGGCTGTATCTGCCTAATACTAATCCAACGCGCTTCGCGCTATNNTTTAATGGATTTTAGTATAAAATATTGTTATATAGTATAACACATCAACCCATAAACATCAATTTAAACGAACAAGGCCTGCAAGTTATCTTACAGGCCTTGTCCAATATTATTTATAACTGAGATAAATGGTAATTCCTCTGTCCGCTGGGTCACTGATATATTTCATCTTGCCCAAATCAATTTGATTTACCATTCCGCTTTCACTGTTAACCGCATTGATGTAAGAAACAATTTTATAGGGCGAACTTGAAACCAACCCGCTCAAAATCTGGTCAAAATCCGCGCTTTCATCCACATAAAACGAGAAGGAATCTTTTTTGGCCTTGGCCGCCGCCGACAAAGCGGTGATTACCGCGCTGTCATTGGTACCGTTCAAATCGCTGATTGGAATTCCCTTTGCTTTAAAATAGTTGGCCTCCGTTGCGGTACAGCTTGGAAGAGCCAAGTTGCATTGCGCCGCGCTGCCGTCCGTCCCGTCAATCTGGGCAGCGGTGAGCGTTGAGGCACTCGGGAAAATCGAATGGGTTTGGGTGACAACCGAATCCGTCAGGTTAAAGAAGTTGTAAACGGGAACATCGCTGTCACCCCACGTTGTGTCAAGATGATACCAGTTTCCGTTAATATTCATCAGGTTCCACATGTGATTGACTCCGTCGCTTTGTCCGGTGATCAGCATGGATTGCAGGCCGGCATAGCTTGAAAGGAGCTGCATGGCTCTGGAGTAGCCCTCGCACACCGCCTTGCCGTCAACCAGTGCGCCGTAAGCCGCGAACGGCTTCCACAGGCTGGTATCTGTCAATGCACTGTAATCATAAACACAGGTTTTCGCCAAATATTGAAACAAATACAGCTCACGATCAAGCTCACTCAGCCCCGCCGGCATCGCTGTTACAGCCGCATCCACCTTTTGGTTTAACTGCTGAATCATCGAATTGCACTCGCTCTGCGGAACGACCGAATAAAGCTGAACATAAGTTTCGCTGTCACTGTAACCGTAGGAATAAACATTCGCAAGCCAAAAAACCTGCGGATTGTCATTGATAAACGCAAGCAAAGCCAAACGCAATTCGGCCTCGGTAAGATGTGAACCGGCAACCGTGATTCTCTCCGTCGGGTAATATCCCTGTGAAGTCGGAGCAGCCGACACCTTGTATACGCTTTGAAGAATCTGACTGTAAAGGCTGCGGCTGACCGCGTCGCTTAAGTAATTGTAGCCGCCCCGCTGGTTAATATGTGTGTACCCCTGCTTAACCGGCGCCGTGCTTTTCGTAACGCTGAGGCGAACCGTATTTTGGGTTGACTGGTCGGCGGCGATCTTCTTGACCGCCTTATTTCCGGTCTCCACCTTTGTGGCAGGCGTTTTTTTGACTACTTCGCTTTTTACTAACTTTGCGGCGGCTGCCGTAGAAGCTTTCGCGGCGGAGCTAACCTGCGCACTTGCAGCACTGGACGCCGTACTGGATGCGGTACTCGACACCGTCCCGGAACTTTGCTTTTCCCCTGTGGATGAAGCCGGTTGAGAAGCCGTGCTGCTCTGTGCCGACGAAACTTGTGACTGTGAGGAAACCGCTGGTGTCACATTTTGCCCACAGCCCGCAAGCGGCAGCGTTAGCATGATTGCCGCCAAAGCCCCTGCAATGAAGGATTTAAAACGCTTCGTGTGTAAAATGTAAATCATTTCCTGTTCACCTCCGACAAAATATAGCTTCATCATAGCACTGCAATGTGACTTATTTGTGAAGAAATGAAAAATTAGCAGAAAAAACGATGGCATAAAGGAACCCCGATCTATGATTTCTCAAGGGTTGGGGTTCCTCCGGACTAAAATCCGTCGTATTGTTCCGTGCGGTGAATTAAACACCGCGCTTTTTCGATGATATGAGCTTACTCTGCACTCTTTAGGGATTCTATCATGTCTATCTTATCGAATTTTTGATACATGGCCAAATTGACAACAACAGAAAACAGAACGGTAAGCAGAATGGAATACACAAAGTAAATTGGATTAAGTGTCTTTAAAAACATCAATACATTTGTCTCCGCTGTATTGAGTACGAAGCTGTTCAGCAGAATTCCTACCCCGATTCCTGCCAGACTCCCTATTACGGTTAATATCATATTTTCTTTGTAAACATAAGAAGCAAGTTCATTGTTATAGAAGCCTAACAGCTTGATTGTGGCCAATTCCCTTTTCCGCTCGCTGATATTAATGTTTGTAAGATTATAGATGACAACAAATGCGAGGACTCCCGCGGATATGATTAAGATCAATACGACTGAATTGATACTGTCCATACTCTTGTTATAATCAATATACGTATTGTTTCTGTAACTTACAGAGCCCACATCGCTGATGCCTGTCAGTGTTTTCGACATGGCGTCCTCCGTACTTTCCGAAGTGCTTTTCAGCAGTCCGTAAAATTCATTGTACTCTAAATTTTCGCCCGTTATCTCCTGATAGTATTGAGGGCTCATGTAAATATAATGCTGTAAATAGTGCTCCGTTACGGCGGAAATCTTTGCTTTGACCACTTTATTGTTGATGGTGATTTCAACCGTGTCCCCTGTTTTTTTATTGATCAAATTAGAAAGCTTTTCGGTGATGATGATACCGCTGTCCCCAAGCGCCAGCTGCTTACCATTCATGGTAAGGTCGATATACTGATTCAGTTCGTCCTTGTTTTCCGGAACTGTGATATAAACATCCTGGCTGCCTGAATTCTTATCCTTTACCGTTCCATTCTTGGAATAGGCAAACAGCATGGAACTCACGTTGTTCGTACCCATAACCTTATCCCTGATGCTATTCTGTTGATCGACATTCATGGGTTTATTCAAAACAGTCTGTATGTCATATTTATAAATTTTATTAAATTGGGCTTGCATCGCGCCGATTACGCCCTCTTTTAAGCCAAACCCCGTGATCAATAAGCCGGTACAGGCAGCAATCCCGATTACCGTCATGAAAAGCCTTTGTTTGTATCTGAATATATTTCTCGCGGTGACTTTTTTTGTAAAGCTTAATCTCTTCCAGATAAAGGTTGCCCTTTCCAGTAGAATCGTTTTCCCGGATTTTGGCGGCTTTGGCCTCATTAAAGAAGCCGGTGCCTCCCTTAACTCCTCTGCCGCGGCTGCCATTGCGGCTACGGTAGTGAATAACACAGCAATCAGCGAAGCCTGCACCGCAAGTTGAAAATGAAACGGCGTCACTGAATTTGGAATCGTGTAAAGCGATGCATAAGCATTCATAATCAGCGTTGGGAACAGTTTAAATGCAAACAATACAGCGATTAAGCTTCCGGTAAGACTTGCCGCAAGGGAATAAATCAGATAATGGGATACGATGGCTGTTCTGGAATATCCCAAAGCTTTTAAAGTGCCGATTTCCGTTCTGTTTTCCTGAACGAGCCTTGTCATGGTTGTGAGGCTGACCAGTGCTGCCACCAAAAAGAATATCAACGGAAACGCCTTGCCTATATTACCCATTCGTTCGCTGTCCTGCCGATAGGTTTCGTATCCCACATTGGCGGACCTTCCGAGTACATACCAACTTGGCTCTTTAACATCTTTCAGCTTTGCCTTGTTTTTCTGAATTTCTGTCTCTCCGTCTTTTATCTCGGAATTTGCCTTTTGTTCTTCAGACGTTAATTTTTGGGTATTCTGATCAATTTCTTTTTGCCCCTGTGTAAGCTTAACTTTTGCATCGTTCAGCTTTTTCAAACCGTCCTGTTTGGCTTTATTGAGTTGAACTTCCGAATCAGCTAATTTTGTCCTGTTGAGCACTATCTGCGATTCCGCATTAACAAAATTGCTGTTTAAGGTTTCTATATCAAAAAAAGTATTGATTTGTGACAGGGTGCCGTGCATTTTCAATGAATTGTACATGCTGTCAAAATCTTTTCCCTTAATGTCATTTTCATAGAGCTGGTTGAGGGACTGATACTGAGCGGTATACATTGGATTCTTAGGATCGGAATCAAGCTGCTTTTTTGCCTGAACCACCTTTTCGCTGATTGCAGATGAAATATTGCCCGCTGCCTGCTGTTTCCCTAAATCAAGCTTTTTCTGGCTGTCATCAAGCTGCTTTTTCCCGTCCGCTATTTGTTTTTTACCGTCTGCCATCTTTCTATTATATAGGGACTGATTATTTTTAAGTTCCGCTTGCCCTTGCGTTATTTTGTTCTGCGCATCATCAAGCTGTTTATAACCATCGGAAAATTTGTTTGCAGCCTCTTTTTTTGCGCTGTTTAATTTATCTTCCGCTTCCTTTATTTTATTTTGAGCAGTGTTGAAAACCTCATCATATCTTACTTTGCTTCGGGCGATTCCAAGATTTTTAAAATTCTCTTCCATCCCCGCAATGGTTTTTTTATAATCCGCGTTATTTAAAAGGCTGTCTTTCGATTCATTCTGATTCGTTTTTACATAAATTTCAGTATAAACGTCACTTTTAAATACCTCGGGCAGAATATAGGCAAATCCCTTCACGGTTCCATTGCCCAATGGGCTGAGCTGCCGCTGGACGGACAAATACAGCGGGGACTGTGCTGAACCGACAATTTTAAACTTACTGTTTTTCAGGTCGTCTTCAATCTTGCTGTCTTTACCGGATTTAAACTCTATTTCATCGCCTATTTTCAGCTGATTGGCTTTCAGAAATCTTTCCTCAACTACAACTTCATCATCGCTTTTCGCGATTCGGCCTTCCACGATTTTCATGGTATTGATCCCATTTTCAGCCGGAATGGAATTGATATTCAGAACCAATGCGTGTTCATTTTTCTCATAAACAGCATCGATTGAAAAAGCGCCTTCCGCCATGGATACGCCGGATTGCTTCTTCACCTCGGATAAATCATTCTTTGTGAGCCCCAATGTAGACATCAGCTTAAAGTCCATAAAGTTGTGTTGTGCAAGATAGGTATCTCCCGAGCTTTCCATATCGGGGCTGGTGGCTCTGACGCCGGCATAGAAGGCTACCCCGACCGCAATAATGACTACAATTGACAAAAATCTTGATATCGTCTTTTTAATATCTCTGAACAGATTTTTTAAGAATGTCTTCTTCATTTTTACCACTCTATGCTTTCTATTGACACAGGATTCGGGTTCTTCCTGACACTTTCAATTTTGCCGTTTTTAACAATGATGATTTTATCGGCGATTGGCGTTATTGCAGAATTATGAGTAATTACCACCACCGTCATATTATATTGCCTTGATGTATCGGATAAGAGCTTCAATATCGCTTTTCCGGTATTGTAGTCCAGCGCCCCTGTCGGCTCATCGCAAAGAAGCAACTTGGGATTTTTTGCCAGAGCCCTCGCTATGGAAACCCTCTGCTGTTCTCCGCCGGAAAGCTGCGAAGGGAAATTGTACATCCTGTCTTGCAGCCCGACATCTTTTAGTACTTCTTCAGGATTCATTGGATTTTTACATATTTCAACTGCAAGTTCAACATTTTCAATCGCATTTAAGTTTTGAACCAGATTATAAAATTGAAATACAAAGCCGATTTCTTCACGCCTGTATTTTGTGAGCATTTTTTTATTGTATTTACTAACCTCATTCCCATCGACAAAAATGTCGCCATCAGTTACTGCATCCATGCCCCCGAGCAGGTTTAGGATTGTGGTTTTTCCTGCACCGCTTGCACCAACCACTACCACAAACTCGCCCTTTTCTATAGTGAAAGAAACGTCATCAACCGCTTTAATGATGACTTCTCCCGTTTTGTAGTACTTTTCAACATTGTTTAATTCTATGAAACTCTTCATCTGACTGTTTTCTCCTATTCATTGTGAACCCACGTTCTCTTTTGAGTTAAAATTTTTTTCTGTTGCAAGGAACTGATTATAACTCCTTGCTGTCCAGCTTATCCACAATATCCGTAAAAAGAATATCGATGATATTAAGAATGAGCTTGCGCACTTCTGCGCTGTCTTCTTTTTCTCTTAATATAATAGAAATACTCTCTACAAGGTTATAGGAAATAAGATATATTATGAAATTATCGTTCAGCGTTTTATGCTGCACCGACAGCTCATACTTCATTTTTTCTGAAACAATTCCCGTAATAAAATCAACAAATATTGTTTTACAGTCTTCATACTTGGAGCCTTCGCTTTTGTTCAGTAAAACTGTTAATTCAACGCTGTTTTCTTTAAATATTTCCATTATCTTTTCCATTAGATTGTAAAAAATATTTTCTGCTTTTTCATTTAATTCCACTTGGTTGAATTGATCCATATAATTCATCAATTTATGATAAACCGATCCAATCAGGTTTTCATACAAATCATCTTTGCTGTCGAAATATTTATAAAAGTTACCCACTGATGTCGCGGAGTTTTTAGCAATGCTCCTGATTGAAGCCCCTTTGTATCCCTTTTGTTTAAATTCTTTCAAGGCTTCTTCTGCTATTTTTTGTTTTACGTTATCTTTTAAATATTGCATTAGAAAACCCCCGTTCTCTTTTAGAGTTTACATTAGATTTCACTCCTTGTCAATCAAAATCTATCGTTATTGAATGATTCACTTTGCTTTTCATGTTCAGAAACTGCAAAAATTCAGAGAATTATGATATAATAAAATAAAGCAATCTATAAAATTCTAAAAGATAATGGAAATATCGTTACAGCATTATCGATTGATAGAATGTAAATAATATACAAAAATGATAGGGTGGTGTCTTATGACTGAAATTTATTTGGCAGGCGGATGTTTTTGGGGAATGGAGAAATACATCGCATCAATTCAGGGCGTTCAATCCACACAGGTGGGTTACGCGAATGGCAGGACTGTGAATCCAACGTATGAGGAGGTTTGCCACAATAATACCGGGCACGCCGAAACAGTGCGTGTGGTATATGACCCGGCGATTGTACCGCTTGACTTTTTACTGCAAATATACTACGAAGCGATTGACCCGGTCTCAGTCAACCGACAGGGCGGAGACACCGGCACGCAATACCGCACCGGTATTTACTATGTCAGTGAAGAGGACCGTCCGGTGATTCAGCAATCCATTGCGCAGTTGCAAAAGCGCTATGAGAAACCGATTGCCATTGAAGTGAAACCATTGGAAAACTTTAGCGCTGCGGAAAATTATCATCAAGACTATCTTGATAAAAACCCGGGCGGCTACTGCCACATTGGCAAGGATAAGTTCAAAAAAGCAGCGGAGGCTGTCATCAATCCGGTTAAATACCCAACGCCGGATTCTGAAAATCTGCGCCGGAATTTGACCCAGACGCAGTATGAAGTGACGCAGAACAGCGCCACCGAACCGCCGTTTCAAAATGAGTTTTGGGAGTCTTTCCAGTCTGGCATTTATGTGGATGTTACGACGGGCGAACCGCTTTTTGCCTCCACCGACAAATTCGAGTCGGGCTGTGGCTGGCCAAGCTTTTCAAAGCCAATCGACCCTAACGTTGTTCGTGAAAGAACGGACGCAACCCATGGAATGTTGCGCAGCGAGGTACGAAGCCGCGTTGGGAACGCACATCTTGGGCATGTGTTTGACGACGGCCCAAAGGAATCGGGCGGCCTGCGGTACTGCATCAACAGTGCATCCCTCCGATTTGTACCCAAGGAAAACATGGAACAGGAAGGATACGGCTATTTACTGAAATTTGTAAAGTAGCAATTACCGGAGAGAACCTCAAACCGAATTCATTGTACAGATACACGTAAAAGCGGATGGTCTTTTTCAACTTTTGTTGATTAGAGATCATCCGTTTTCAATTTATTTAATTTTTCTCATGTTTGCTTTCATGCACGCCGATTTTCTGACCGTCAATAATCCCGACATCTGCATTCTCTTTTGGCTTAATTCTTCTGAGTTCAGGATTACCCTTTTTTCTATCTTTCATTCTGTTTTTATTGTTATCCATAATTTTCTTTCCCTTTCACTGACCTGATTATCATCGCTATTTAGTATTGATATAAAGATAAGATTTATTCTTCACATTCGCGTTAAACGGTTTAATCTGCCGCAGCAATGGTAACTTTTAATTTGCACGCGATTCGTGTATAAACGAGTCTGAAGCTTGAATAATAAATATGTTTGAATGAATTGAATATGACGAAAGAGGTATTTCTATATGAATAAAGCGAATTATAATGTTTCTAATTTAGTAAACACGGAATGCAAAACGCAGGTAAAAAACGCATTGGATAAAGTAAAAGGCGTTCAAAAAGTCGGCGTGAGTTTAAATACCGGCACCATAGAAGTTGATTATAATGAACCCGCCGATGAGGATCAAATCAAAAGTTGTATTGAACAAACAGGATTTACAATAGAAAATTAAACTGATACTGATATTGATTTCTTTTTTCAATTGATATAGTACGATTTCACTAAGGCAAATTCGGTTTTTCAGTGCAATAAGAACAGAGCATACCGATAACCCGCTGAAATGGCGTTTCCATTTTACAGGTTTCCCGGATATGCTCTGTTTTTTATGTTTGAGCTTCAATCTTTTGAAAATACAATCACAAAAACATTTGGCAGCAACGCTTTGCTTCCAGACGCGACATTATTTTTATTTCTTTACCTGTTGTTTATTTTTTATTTATAACTATAAGGTATAATAAAAATACGTTTTCACTTTATAACTGTTGCAGAAGGCAAATGTATGCGGTATTTAATTATGATTTTAAGAATTTTTAATTGGGAGTATTGATTTTGAATATTAATTACTTTATTGATCTTTTTCTTCACCTTGACAAGTATCTTAACGTTTTGCTGAGCCAGTATAACGTGTTGGCTTACATACTCCTTTTTCTTGTAATCTTTATTGAAACAGGGCTGGTAATCACGCCCTTTCTGCCCGGAGATTCGCTGCTGTTCGCTGCAGGCGCCATTGCAGCGGCAGGTGGGCCGATCAATATTCCCGTTACCATATTCATGCTGTATGTTGCCGCAATTTCAGGTGATACCCTCAACTATCACATCGGTCATTTATTGCGCGAAAAGGTCAAAAAGCGAGAAGATATTCGTTTTATTAAAATGGAGTATATCGATAGGGCACAAGCATTTTTGAAAAGAAACGGCGGCAAAACGATTACAATCGCACGATTCATTCCGATTATCAGAACGTTTGCCCCATTTGTTGCGGGGGTAGGCGAGATGCCGTACCGGTCGTTTTTAGGGTATAATGTGATTGGCGGCATTTCATGGGTGACACTGTTTTTGGGGATCGGCTATTTTTTCGGGAACATTCCTTACATAAAAAGTCACTTTGGCCTTATTATTATCGCGGTCATCGGAATATCTGTTATTCCTGCGATTGTTGCATTTATCAGGAGCAGACTGAAAAAGGTAAACTCAGGCTCAAAATAGGTCGTGAAATAGATTTTTTAAAGAAAGTCTTCCTACCGCTTTGGCTGTATGAAGGCTTTTTTATGTTCAGCTAAATGCATCATATCATTGCAATGCAAGAATATCGTGTTATTATTATAGTAATGGATTAGAATTATTTCTGATAAAGGGTGGATAAAATGACAGTAGAAACAAATCGGCTGACTTTGGTACCTCTGACAGCCCATCAATTGAAGTTGTGGATAGAAAATATTGCTGCTCTGGAAAAGGAATTGACCTGCTCCTATGATGCCGAGCCGCTAACAGACGTATTTCTTGAGATTTTGAAAGGGCAGCTAACAATTACGGAAAACGATGAACTGAATTATTTGTTTCACAGTTTTTGGCTTATTATCCGCAGGGAAGATCGTGCAGTGGTCGGTTCTGCTGATTTCAAGGCCTTACCCGATGCAAACGGTGAAGTGGAAATAGGGTATGGATTAGGAAAAAAATATGAGCATCATGGCTATATGACCGAAACAGTACAGGCTATGTGCAAGTGGGCAATGAGCCAGCAAGCAATTACCCACGTAATAGCAGAAACTGAAAATGACAACATTCCATCTCAAAACATTTTAACCCGCTGTGGATTTACACAATACAAACAAGCCGACACGCTGTGGTGGAGGCTGTAAGTATAACGGGTAACCTGATTATGGAGGTGATACCAATTAGTAACCAGTCAAAGTCATTAATCGCATACACGTTTTCTCATTTCAGTGTTGACTTCACCTGTTTTTTTATGTTGTTTCACGGATTTAAAAACAGCATAGGCAGTCTGGATTTGGTGGCAATTGGATTTCTCATTTACAATGTGATTGCTTTTGGGCTTCAACCGATTATCGGATTTATTTGTGATGATAATCCCAAAATACCCATTGGCATTATCGGTTGCTGTATCGTCTTGGTCGGGCTGACTACCTTAACTTTTCCTTGGGTATCTCTTGTGTTGTGCGCCGTTGGAAACGCTTGTTTTCATATCGGCGGCGGAATTGACAGCTTAAAGTATGCAAACGGAAAAATGTTCAGAAGTGGTGTTTTTGTTTCAACTGGCGCTGTCGGTGTTGTCCTTGGAACATTGATTGGTCAAAACGCAAAGGCTGCTCTTTATCTGCCGCTTGTTTTGATCATTTCATCAATAATTCTATTGATCATTTTTTCTCAAAAAAGCGGCTCCGCTGTTCCTTGCAAATTTAAAATAGCGTCTGATTTACCTTTTGCGGCAATCATGATTTTTGCCTTGGCGGCTATCGTCATTCGCTCTTATGTAGGCGGGGTAATTCCGATGGCATGGAAAACAAACACCTATTTGTTGGTACTGCCCAGTATCAGCGCCTGTGCGGGAAAAGCCCTGGGGGGATTTTTAGGGGATCAGTTTGGTGCAAAAAGAGTGGGTGTATCAACCCTGCTGCTTTCCCTTCCTCTTTTGTGCTTTGGAAAAAACATTGTTCTGTTTTCGGTAATCGGCATTATTCTTTTTAATATTACAATGCCTATCACGCTGTGTGCGGTGGCATCAAAATTCCCATATAACCCCGGACTTGCGTTTGGATTAACAACCCTGGCGCTGCTGTGTGGGAACGTGCCTACTTTCTTTTTCGGCGTATCCCAAAATCTTGTTTTCCCTGTGCTGATTACATTAATTGTTTTGTCAGCTATTTTCACATTATTATCAACTCAAAATAAAAACGGAGGAAAACCTTATGAAAAAAATATTCAAGAGCCTAAACAGCACATTGTTTGATGTTGCCACTGCGCCAGTACTTTTCGTGTATTTTGGTATTCCTATACTTATAACAATTGCGGTGATTGTAATTGTTGTTATCGCTATTAAATTGATCATAAAGGCTTATAAGAAAAATCAAGATAAAATTGAAACGGATAATAAAGAGGAAAATGATCAGCATAAATAATGGTATACATAATTTTTATAACAAATTTTTTACTTACCTCTTTTATTGAAGGTATTATCATCTATTTATTGTATCGAAAAAAAGAGTTTGTATATTACAGCTTGCTATGTAATATGCTTACGAATCCTGCTATGAATTTACTTTTGTTTTTTGCCGCTAAAGTATTTGGACTCGCTTACTACTATTTAATTTTAATTGTACTTGAAATAATTGTTGTTTTAGCAGAAGCCTTTATTTACAAATTGCTGGGTAATTTGAAGACGTCAAAGTCCTTATTTTTATCCGCATTATTAAACCTTTCCTCTTTTTTAATTGGATGGATATTATATCAATTGTTATAATGCATTAATACGCTTGTTAATTAAAGTATACTAAGCTTTAGTTTGTTTTCGAGAAAGGTAATGTTCATGTTTAATAAAAGTGAAACAGAAGAAAAAAAGTATCTTGAAGTAATCCTAACAAAGCTTCGTGAAGCATCACAGGGGCTTGATGAAAAAATGTCTGATTATTCAAAGGTGATTCAAGAAACAAAAAAATATATTTGGGAAAATATATCTCAATTTGATTCGGTTGAAAAAACAGCAAACAGATTATCGGTGCATCAATCGGTTGACTCCGCAGAGGAAGCAGCCGCAGAGCAGAGGCAGATTTTTAAACTGATAAACTCGCCGTATTTTGGCAGGATAGACTTTATTCGAAATGATGATCTGGTAGAAAAATCTTTCTACATTGGCATTCATTCTTTTACGAATGATAAAAACTATGAGATTCTAATATATGACTGGCGTGCTCCAATTTCCAGTATGTTTTATGATTTCGAAGTGGGAAAGGCTTTTTTTACAGCACCAATCGGAAAAATCAATGGTGAGGTTTCATTAAAAAGGCAATATAAAATTAGAAACAGCATTATGGAATACATGATTGAGAGTTCCATTAATATCAATGATGATGTTTTGCAAAAAGAGTTGAGCAGCACCTCGGATGAAAAGATGAAGAATATTGTTGCCACTATTCAAAAAGAACAGAATTTCATTATTCGGAATGACACTTCCAATGTGTTGATTATTCAAGGGGTCGCCGGTTCCGGTAAAACCTCAATTGCTTTACACAGGGTTGCATTTTTACTGTATAAATATAAAAAGACATTAAACTCTAAAAACATTTTAATCATCTCACCAAATAAGGTGTTCGCGGATTACATTTCAAGCGTTTTGCCGGAACTTGGTGAAGAAGAAATTTTAGAAATAGGCTTTGACGAAATAGCCGAGAAGGAAATTGGAATTCAATGTAAATTTCAGACCTTTTATCAACAAGTATCCGAACTGATNNCGTAAATGAGATAGATGCGTTTATTGAATATGCGAACGCCGAATATTTCACTCCGTCGGATATCAACATTGACACGGTAAACGTTTCAAAAGAGTATTTAATGAGACGTTATACAGCTTATAACAAAATACCTATTCAGCAAAGATTGGATCTGTTGGCTACCGATATTATTGAAAGCAGCCGAACCAGTGATGGAAAGATGTTAAGGTCATATGTTTCAAAGAAAATTAAGTCTGATATTCTAAAAATGTTTAAATTCAAGGATGCATTGTCCTTATATGAGGATTTTTATAACCATATCGGAAAGCCTGAACTATTTCAGTTAAAACAAAAAGAAACGCTCGAATTTGCAGACGTTTTTCCGTTTGTGTATTTGAAAATATTTTTCGACGGAACGGAAAGTTATTATTATGTAAAGCATTTGTTAGTGGATGAAATGCAGGATTATACGCCAATACAATATGCCGTACTATCCAAACTATTTAAATGTAAAATGACCATTTTAGGAGACAGCAGTCAGTCTGTTAACCCCTATAGCTCTTCTTCGCTTGAAGAAATAAATAAAATTTTTACAGAAGCAGATTGCGTGGAACTGTGTAAAAGCTACCGCTCTACGTTTGAAATCACCAATTTTGCTCAAAAAATACAAAAAAATAAAAAACTAATCCCTATTGAGCGGCACGGAGAAGAACCTACCATAACTCAGTGTGCTGACAAAAAAGAAGAGTTTATCGAAATCAAAAACAGCATCAGCCATTTCTTGGAATCGAATTACGGTTCATTCGGTATTATTTGCAAGACACAATCGCAGGCTAATGAAATATATGAAGCTTTTAAAGGCACGGGAAATAATATAAGCTTATTAGACGGTGAAAGCAAAGAGTTCAAAAATGGAATCATCATTACGCCCGCATTTATCGCAAAAGGGCTGGAGTTTGATCAAGTCATTGTTCCATTTGCCTGCGCAGAAACCTATCATACGGATTTAGACAAAAGTATGCTGTACATTGCATGTACCAGAGCAATGCATAAATTGGACCTAACGTATTCCGGCACGGTGACATCTTTTCTGCAAAACAATATCAGTCTAAAGTAATTATATTTTACCTTTCTTACGCAGAAAAGCCCAACCATAGCTGGACTTTTCAACTATATGAAGCTGCCCTTTCGGGTAGCTTCATTTCAATTAAGGAACAGCAACTTTAGTTGGGGCGAGACTGCTCTTCGCAAGACTGTCGAGGCCCCGATTTCTCTGCAATTTGTCAGCAGCTGTTCCGCTCCATTCTGCAGCAAACCGCGGCTGTCCGACTCGTCTCTTGCTCAATGAAACAAAGCGTACGCGCATATTAATAAGCCCTGCTTAGCGGCTCGGCCGATCAAACAATCCCCAAAATCAGCAAAATAAAATCAACACAAAAAGGGTGCAGGAGAATTGCTTTGGATTCTCCTGCACCCTTTTTGAAGAATAACCGGAGACGGAATTGCAAACGGAATCATTCTGTAGTAAAATAATTAAAAAGTCCGTAGGGAGTATTCTTTTTGTTTAGTGGTTTGGTAAACCACTAAACTTCAAAGATAAAGAAAGCTAACTTAAAATACATTATGCTAAATTAGTATTTTTTTGAGGGAAATATGAAGATTGCTATACTCGGTTATAGTGGCAGTGGCAAATCAACGCTGGCCAGACAATTGGAGGATTATTACAAAGCTCCTGCGCTGTTTCTCGATACCGTTCAATTTTTACCCAACTGGGTAGAACGTAATCATGATGAGGGGCGTTCTATCGTCCTCAGTTTTATGCAGCAGAACGAGTCATGGGTGATTGACGGTAATTACAACAAGTTTTTACAGAAAGAACGACTTGAACAAGCTGATAAAATTATACTTTTAAATTTTCCGCGCAGAATTTGCTTTTTTAGAGTCCTAAAAAGATATTTCAAGAACAAAAATAAAACTCGTGAGAGTATGGCAACCGGCTGTACAGAAAAAATGGATTGGGAATTTATCTGGTGGATTTTGCATGAAGGAAGAACAAAAAAGATACGCGGTCATTATAGACAAATCGCATCTTTGTATGAAGACAAATTCCTCGTTTTGAAAAAGCCAAAACAAGTTGATACATATCTGAAACAAATCCGCAGTCATTCAAATAATGATAATGCGTAGTTCAATATTTTTTTGTATAGAATTGGTACTCTACACAATTAAAAAAGCGCCCTGTTTCCAGAGCGCCGTGCCTATCATATTATAATGCGTTTACTTTTGCAATTTTTCAATATTCCCGCTCATGATATCCGACAAACGCTCTTGAATCTTCTCATAGGGCCAATTCCACCACTGCAATTGGTGTAATACTTCAATCGTTTCGGGACTAAATCTTTTTCTGATCTCTTTTGCGGGAACGCCACCCACAACGGTATACGGTGGGACATCTTTTGTAACAACCGCTCTGGTCCCTATAACTGCACCGTCGCCGATATGCACTCCCTGCATAATGACAGCTTCATATCCAATCCAGACATCGTTGCCGACTATGATATCGCCTTTGTTATCCCATGCGTCTGTCACGTTCTTCCAGTCCAATCCCCACTCACTCGCGAAGATGGGAAACGGGTAGGTAGAAAAAGATTTTAATGCATGATTAGCACTTGTAAAAATGAACTTGGCTCCGCAAGCAATGGAGCAAAACTTTCCAATCACCAGTTTATCATGATTTACAGGATAGTGATAGAGAACATTGTTTCTTTCAAATTGTGTCGGGTCATTCACATAATCGTTATAAAACGTATAATCACCAATCATGATATTTGGATCTTTAATTACATTTTTCAAATAAACGGATTCATGGTCATTTCGTGGATATATTTCATCTGCCGGAAAAGTCATAATCATTCTCCTTATTCTAAAACTATTTTTTGCTGACGATTCCGGAATTCACAATACATATTTTCATAATACCACCGCCTAATTATCAGATTTATTATAATCTCTGACAATAGAATAGTAAAGATTAAATTCTAATCTGTGCTTGAGCAAGAAGATAGTTGAAACAAATCTTAAGTGAAAATATAAGCGAGCGAAAATTCAAAGACTTATGTTTTTGTAAGATTTTAATTTTTAATTTGTCCGCTTTTAATAGAACATTTTATTCTTCTGCGCGGTGCTATACTTTAAGTTAATACAGATGAAATGGGTGAGAAAATGATCAGTGTATTCTTAGTGGAAGATGAATTTATAGTCCGTGAAGGTATGAAGAAAAATGTTGATTGGGTCGGCAGCAACATCAAATTCTTGGGCGAAGCGGCAGATGGAGAGCTGGCCTATCCGCTGATTCAGAAGCTGAAGCCGGATATTGTGATTACAGACATAAAGATGCCGTTTATGGATGGCTTGGATCTCTCTCGCCTCATTCGGAAAGAGCTCCCCAAAACAAAGATTGTTATTCTTTCGGGTTACGGTGATTTCGATTACGCAAAGCAGGCCATCAATATTGGTGTTACCGATTACCTGTTGAAGCCGATTTCGTCGGAAAAGTTGCTGGAAGCTGTGTGTCACGTGGCGGATGTTATCCGTGAGGAGCGAAAAAAAGAGGAGAACCTGCGCCGGTTTGAAGATGAGATGAAAGAGAACGAAGACCTTGCGAGGAGCAAATACTTAGACGAAGTAATTTCAGGGCAGCTTTCCTCCGCTGATATTATTTTCAAAGGGCAGAGTCAGAACATAGATTTCGCGGCAAGCTGTTTCCGCATTGTTCTGTATGAGGTGAACGACGCGGCGCAGAATGAAGAAATGATGTGTTACTCCGGCAAAGTAGTACAATTCATGGAGGCACTTCAAAAAAGAGAAAAAGAGCTGCCGCGCGTGGATATCTTTCCGCGCGGCGTGGAGGGGCTTGCGTTCTTAATTAAGTCGGATTCAGATACTGAACTGGAAAAAAGCACCGAGGATTTGCTGAGTCTACTGGGCAGTCTGCGAGAAACTGTGGGGGAATTGCAGTATTTCGCGGCAATTGGCAGCCCGACTCATCGGCCAAAAGAAATTGCAGAGTCATTCTACGGTGCAAGGCGGGTGTTTGCTTACCGTTATCTCGGGCAAAAGAATCGCATTGTTCGTTACGATGAGTCTGAGAGCTTCAAAGTAGTTGACGACTCCCAGCAAAACAGTATGGAAATAAATGTCAGTGAGCTCGACCGAAATGTTGTGCGTAATTTTTTACGGAATGGCTTGCTCTCGGAAGGCCCCGCTTTCACAGCAAATTTTTTCGTTCAATTAGGAGAACCCAACCTTGCTTCCATGATGTTTCGGCAATATGCCACCATGGATCTTTATCTCTGCGCGGTGGCATTTCTTCGGGAGATCGGGTACAGTGAGGAAAATATTCGGGAACAAATCGGTGACATCAACGCAATATCCTCTGCGCTATCTTCGGTGCAACAGGCAAAAGCTTGCATGGCAAAAATCATCAGCCAAACCCTCGTGGTGCGCGACTATAAAGCAACCAAGCGTTATGGCAGGCTCATAGAGGATGCCAAAGAGTACATCAGCAAAAATTACGCCAACGAGGAGATTTCCTTGAATACGACCGCCCAGAGTGTCAATCTAAGCCCAAATCATTTCAGCACGATTTTTTCGCAGGAAACCGGCGGCACTTTCATTGAATACCTGACAGACCTGCGCATGGAAAAGGCCAGGGAGATGCTCCGCTGCAACAACATTAAAACCTCTGAAATCGCTTACCGTGTAGGCTATCAGGATCCGCACTATTTCAGTTATCTGTTCCGGAAGATCAACAACTGTTCGCCGAGAGAATACAGGGAGAAACGATGAAACAGTCAAGAAAGCATTCCATTCGCAGCCGTCTCTACATTTTGTCGTTCGGCATCCTCGTTCCTTTTGTGGTCTTGGGGGCTTACCTCACCACGAGCCTGATCAAGCTAACAAATTCCTACGATAAAATTGTGCGAAACATCACGGTGGCGAACAGCTATAACATTGAATTCAAAAAAGACTACGACTACGTTTTGTACCGCATGATTATTTCTTCAGTGAACGCGAAGGACTCCGCGCAAAAACTGGGTTTACAGGATCCATACATCATGCTGGATGGGGTCACGCAGCGTTACCGCTCTTTGCGAGGCAGCACTACCGGGCAGGAAAACGAGCGTCGTATCGAGTCAACCATCAGAATGCTGACCAACCTTAGAAAATATACGCAAACAATTGACGACAATATATCCCGCGGCGGAAAGTACAACGAGAACAGCCAGATGCTCGACCTTGACATCCGCAACGTGACGGAACTTGTGCTGGAGAACACACAGGAATACATTTTTTACGAGGTCACAGAAATGGAAACTGTGCGAACCGAACTGCAGGCAAAAAAAAATCAAGCCGTCACCCTCACATTCATTGTGTTTGCCGCGGCTCTGGTGTGGTCTGTGCTCCTCATCCGGAACATGGTGCGAAACATCTCCATTCCGTTGGGGAATCTGTGCGCCCTGACAAGGCAGGTGGCACACGGTAACTTTGAGACGCGTGTAAGAACCGGAAGTACCGATGAAATTCAAACCTTAAATGACAGCTTCAATAGCATGACCGAGCAAATCGGGGAATTAGTAGAAAACACCCGCATGGAGCAGGTAAATCAGCGAAAAACCGAGTTGAAACTTTTGCAAGCGCAGATTAATCCACATTTCCTTTACAATACGCTCGATACCATTGTGTGGCTGGCAGAGGCGGAAGAAAAGGGACAGGTGGTCTCCATGGTCACCAGCCTGTCGGATTTCTTTCGCACCACGCTCAGTCAGGGAAGAGATTATATTACCGTGGAGGAAGAAGAACTTCATGTGCGCAGCTACCTGCAAATACAAAAATTCCGCTACCAGGATATTTTGGATTACCGCGTCTGTTTCCCGGAGGAGCTATACCTGTACACTACCCTGAAGTTGACGCTGCAACCAATTGTGGAGAACGCGCTTTACCACGGCATAAAGAACAAGCGTTGCAAAGGGGTTATCTGCGTTTCCGCGCGCATGACGGACAAACAGGAGATAGAATTCACCGTTTCGGACGATGGTGTAGGAATGACGTCCGCAGAGCTTGACGATCTGCGCAACAGAATTTCCGGCCGCACAGAAACCGCGGCCGATAATATTCACGGCATTGGCCTGCTGAATGTGAATGAACGGATTCGTCTGAACTACGGCCCGCAGTATGGTATTGAGGTGGAAAGCACCTATGGCGCAGGCACCACTGTAACAGTCCTGATTCCGGCAAAAAGATATAATAATTCTGAGACGGACGGCAGTTGACTGCCAACCTGAAGGTTTTCGGAAAAAAGCGAATGAAAGGTGGAAGAAATCCAACTTCGTCCGCTTTTTTTTTCAATAGACAAATAATTTATAAGAAGTTGAGAAGAAATGATACAAAACTAATAAATTAATCTATGGGAATTTGTGCGATTTTAATTTATCATAAAAGCATCGAAAACCAAACCTAATCTAAAAAGGAGGATTTTGTAGTATGAAAAAGAAATGGTTATCTGTTATTTTGGCATCGGCATTGATTGTCTCTTTGACAGCCTGTGCAGGTAACACAACGACCAAAACCAACGCATCGGCAGCAAGTGCCGCGGCGGTGTCAGACAGTGGTACAGTCAGCACGGCGACGGCTGATGGTAAAACAATTACGGTCGGCTTCTCGCAGGTGGGTGCGGAGTCAGACTGGAGAACGGCAAACACTGCATCCATGAAGGGCACATTCGGCACAGGCAGCGGGTATAGCCTTGTGTTCGACGATGCACAGCAAAAACAGGAAAATCAGATCACCGCAATTCGCAATTTTATTCAGCAGGAAGTCAACTACATCGTTCTGGCACCTGTTACCGAAACAGGCTGGGACACCGTGCTGAAAGAAGCGAAAGATGCTAAGATTCCGGTTATTATCGTAGACCGTATGGTAAAAGTTTCCGACGAGAGCCTTTACACCGCATGGGTCGGCTCCAACTTTAAGCTGGAAGGCCAAAAGGCGGCTGCCTGGCTAAAAAGTTTTGTCACTGCCAAAGGTCTGAAGGATTCCGACCTGCACATAGTTGACATTCAGGGTACCATCGGCGCTTCCGCTCAAATCGGACGCACGGAGGGTTTGGAAGAGGCAGTCAAGGCAAATGGCTGGGACCTCATGGCGAAAGAATCCGGCGAGTTCACTCAGGCCAAAGGTCAGGAAGTTATGGAGTCTTTCATCAAACAGTACCCGAAGCTCAACGTAGTTTACTGCGAGAACGATAACGAAGCGTTCGGTGCCATTGACGCTCTGACCGCCGCCGGTAAAACAGTAGGCCCCGACATCAAGAACGGCCAGGTCATGGTCATGTCGTTCGACTGCACAAAAGCCGGCCTTACAGACACACTGAGTGGGAAGATCACGCTGGACACAGAGTGCAACCCGCTTCATGGCCCCCGTGTACTTAAGATTATAGACGCCCTCAAATCCGGCAGCACAGTAGACAAGAAAGCTTATGTCGACGAAGAAATGTTCAGCGCCGACCCAACAGTTGCCAAAGTTACTGTTAGCAGTCAGGATTTCAACGTAACCAAACTGACACAGGAAGTTCTCAGCAAGAGAGCATATTAATCAGCTCCAAACCGGAGGGACGCCATCAACGCAGGTAAAGCAGCTGAAGAAAATCCCACTGTTCCCCGGAAGAACAGAATGGAAGAATGGTGTGATACTGCAGACGTTTTTAAACAGTGTCACGCCATTCCTTTTTTATCAGCAGGTGCGTTGTATGCCAGAATCAGACAACAAACAAAGGCAGGTGCACAGAATGAGTGACGGTTTGTTATTATCCATGAGGGGAATCAATAAGACTTTCCCGGGCGTGCGGGCTCTCTCAAATGTGGACTTTTCCCTACGTGGGGGAGAAATTCACGCATTAATGGGCGAAAACGGCGCGGGAAAGTCGACGCTCATCAAGGTCTTAACAGGTGTTTATGGGTTGGAAAGTGGAGAGATCAGGATGGACAGCGTTGACCATCCCATTGTCAATCGTTCTCCGCAGGAAGCGCAGGCCAACGGCATCAGCACGGTATATCAGGAAGTAAATCTTTGCCCGAATCTGACGGTTGCGGAAAATCTATTCATTGGGCGCCAGCCGAAAAAATATGGTCTTATTGACTGGAAAACCATCAACCAGAAATCTACGAATATTCTTAAAAACCTCGACATCAGCGCGGAACCGAAAAAACCGCTGGGAGATTGTTCGCTGGCCATTCAGCAGATGATTGCCATCGCGCGTGCGGTTGATATGCAGTGCCGCGTACTCATACTGGACGAACCGACTTCATCACTGGACGATGAAGAGGTGGCAAAGCTGTTCACCCTCATGAAAAAACTCCGGGACGAAGGCGTCGGCATTATTTTTGTCACACATTTTCTGGAACAAGTCTACGAGGTGTGTAACCGCATCACTGTGCTGCGCAACGGTGAGCTGGTGGGCGAATATGAAATAGAAACCTTGCCGCGAGTAGAGCTCGTGGCCAAAATGCTTGGCAAAGAATTCGACGATCTCGCCGATATCAAGAGCGAACGAAAAGGCTCGGAAGGACCCGTGGAACCTGTCATCGAGGCACGGGGTCTGACCCACGCAGGTACCATCAAGCCCTTCAACCTGACCATCAACAAAGGCGAAGTCATCGGCCTAACAGGCCTTCTCGGCTCTGGCCGTTCCGAACTGGTGCGTACTATTTACGGGGCTGACCGGCCCACAGGAGGAACACTGAAGGTGAAAGGTAAGGCGGTTAATATCACAAAACCGCTGGACGCCATGAAAAACGGCATGGCCTATCTGCCGGAAGACCGAAAGAAAGATGGAATCATCGCAGATCTTTCCGTGAAGGAAAATATCATCCTCGCCCTACAGGCAAAGCGGGGGTTGTTCCACCTAATGAGCCGAAAAGAAATGGACGAGGCGGCTGACCGGTTCATTGACCTACTGGAAATCAAAACACCGGACCGTGAAAAACCTGTTGGCAGTCTTTCCGGAGGAAATCAGCAGAAGGTTATCCTCGGCCGTTGGCTGCTGACTAACCCTGATTATTTGATTCTTGACGAACCGACACGCGGTATCGACATTGGCACCAAGATGGAAATTCAAAAGTTGGTGCTGAAAATGGCAGACGAAGGCAAGACAATTACCTTCATTTCGTCCGAAATAGATGAGATGCTGCGCACCTGCTCACACATCGCAGTGTTGCGCGACGGTAAAATGGTGGGCGAGTTGACGGGTGAAGAACTCACACAGGCGTATATTATGCAAACCATCGCCGGGAATCAGTCCGGCAAGACCGCGACGGAAGCGGCCGACGAGAAAGGAGGCGCAAACGTATGAATACAAAGACAGGGCTCGATTGGAAAAAGTTAGCACACTCACGCTTTTTTATGCCGATTGTATGTCTTTTACTGGTACTTCTTGTCAATGTGATTCAAACTCCGAATTTCTTTGCAATATCCATTAACAACGGGGTACTGTACGGATATTTGATCGACATTATCAACCGCGCCTCCGAGCTTGTCATCCTTGCGGTGGGTATGACGCTGGTAACGGCGGCCTCCGGCGGCCAGGATATTAGCGTGGGCGCAGTAATGGCTGTGGCGGCGGGCATCTGCTGCCAGATACTTTCCGGCGGTGCAGTAAGTACAAATCAGCTAATGGCTCCCATGGCCATTGCAATTCTCGCGGCGCTGGCCGCGTCTGCACTCTGTGGTGCTTTTAACGGATTCCTCGTCTCTGTTCTGGGCATTCAACCCATGGTCGCCACCCTCATTCTTTTTACGGCGGGCCGCGGCATTGCCCAACTGGTAACCAAAGGACAGATTACTTATGTGCGCGTCGATTCCTACAAGGTAATGGGCGGATACATTGACGCATGCCTTATACCGACGCCAGTTTTCATTGCCATCGGTGTAGTAATCGTGGTTAACCTGATTTTGAAAAAGACGGCGCTCGGCCTGTACATAGAGAGCGTGGGCATTAACGGGTCGGCTTCGCGCATGGTGGGTCTGAACAGCACCCGCATCAAATTTTTGGCTTATGTGATTCTCGGGCTGCTCTCCGGTGTAGCGGGCGTGGTCGCTTCCAGCCGCATTTATTC
This sequence comes from Ruminococcaceae bacterium UBA1865, assembly GCA_002338255.1. Classification (GTDB taxonomy): domain Bacteria; phylum Bacillota; class Clostridia; order Oscillospirales; family Acutalibacteraceae; genus Caproiciproducens. Next base: position 26,480 of record DDHX01000048.1, read on the forward strand.
GGCTGATGCGAACAATATCGGCCTCAACCTTGAAATGGACGCTATCCTTGCGGTAGCGCTCGGCGGCAACAGCCTTGGCGGCGGCAAGTTCAACCTGATGGGCTCCGTTATTGGTGCCTATACCATTCAGGCGCTGACGACGACCCTCTATGCCATGAAGGTTTCGGCGGATCAGCTTCCGGTCTACAAAGCGATTGTTGTCATCATCATCGTAGTCCTTCAAAGCCCGACTTTCCAGAAGAAGGTTCGGACTATGCGCCATGGAAAGGCGGTGACCGTCAATGCTGGATAAATCAACCCAGACAAAAAAGAAAAAAAAGTTGAGTGCGGTCGCTTTTCTTCTCATGATTACAATTCTGCTTTTCGTTGTGATGTATTCCATCGGCATGGTTGTATTTTCAAGCAAAGGCTTTGCAAAGCCGCAGATGTTTATGAATCTGTTCATTTCCAACGCGGGATTGATCGTCATAGGCTGTGGAATGACCATTGTGATGATCACCGGTGGGATTGATATTTCCGTCGGTTCTGTGACGGCACTGGTGTGTATGGTAGCGGCGGATTTAATGGAAAATAAGGGCATGAATGGCACCATGGCGTTGCTTTCCGCGCTGCTCATCGGACTTGCATTTGGCGTGGTACAGGGTTACCTGATCTCGTACCTTAACATTCAGCCGTTTATCGTCACGCTGGCGGGACTGTTCTTCGGGCGAGGCATGACGGCCGTAGTCAGCACACAGATGATTGCGGTGAAAAACCCGCAGTTCCTGCAATGGGCTAACGCAAAGTTCAACCTTCCCTTCGGGTATACGAATAAGAACGGCGCATTTATTCCCGCTTACATTTATCCAACAGTCATTGTCGCACTCATTGTCGTGGTTATCATCTCGGTCATGCTGCGGCGTTCCAATTTTGGTCGTGAGCTATACGCCATTGGCGGCAACCAACAAAGCGCCCTCATGATGGGTTTGAATGTACGCAAGGTGAAAATGCTGGCCTATGTTCTGGACGGACTGCTGGCCGGGCTCGGCGGATTTCTGTTCTTCCTGAACAGCTGCGCAGGATTTGTAGAACAGGCAAAGGGACTTGAAATGGATGCCATTTCCGCGGCAGTCATCGGCGGCACGCTGCTTTCCGGCGGCGTTGGCACTGTGGTTGGAACCCTGTTCGGTGTGCTCATCAAAGGTACCATTGGGAGCCTGATTACCACACAGGGCACGCTTTCCAGTTGGTGGGTCAGAATCGTTCTCTCTGCACTTCTCTGCTTCTTCATCGTTCTTCAGGCCATCATCGCCGGAGTTGGTGGGAAAAAGCTCAAAAACTAATTGTCAGTATATCAGTATAATTGATTATATGAATCCCAATTATGCAAACAGATTACAAAGGACCTGTTAGTGTAAGGGAATTGATTGAAACCAAACGTGCGCCATATCTCAAATGGCACCCGTTTGGTTTTTTATGATTTCGCACATAAAACAACGGTCGGCTTTTATTTACTGCGATGAATAAAAGCCGACCGTATGTTAAAATGACAATGTGGAAAGCAATAAGTAAGATACAAATAAAATATCGCATATATGCTGACTTTGATACTGTGTTTTGCTATACTTATTGGCTTATAATCGAGAGTTTGAGCAAGTCTGAGATGAAGGCATGAATCAAGGCAACAAGAAGAAATGGAATAAAAACGATAAGCATGGATATCTCATAAAGTAGGTTACTTCTCGGGTCTGGTTTTCCACTAAGACGGCCCTTTAACGAACTCAGCACTATCCCAAAAGTGTTGCCAATCATAATCATTCGGATGGCACCCAAAATTCCCTTTGCCTTTGCTTCACCATAAGTATCAACCAAACGTTTCCACGCTTCCATCGAAGAATTTGCGCGACTATCCGCATAATGTTGAGCAAACAGAATTGCGGTTATCTCATCATTGGGAACAGTGTCCAAACTGTGCGAAAGCAAATTCTGAATTTCCTCAATGCTCATGCCTGCTTCAAGAGCCATCTTTGTGTGACCATATGAACATAGCGGGCACTGATTGACTTCGGTTACCGCAAGCATGATTCTTTCCACGAATTGAGTGTTTATGATGCCAACCTTTTTCGCGTGCGACATATATTTGACTGTGCGTAGTCCTAAATACAGAATTCGATAAAACTCTGATAATGAATAAAGCTTTCTTCCATATTTTTTTTGCACCTTTTCACATCCTGATCAATAATTTCTTGTAGAATAGGCCTCGCAGTCTGGAATTCTTCAGTAATGACTCTAAACCCTCTTATTAGTAGTTGTATTTTTAAATATATCATATAGAAAAATTTTTGTCAGTGATGTGGTTACAAAGAATGTCAACATCAGCTTGTGCCGCTGTCATTTTACTTCACAGTTCAGACAAACTTTGAACGTGGTAATAGCTAACCAATCTCTGCTGAATCTGTGCAATAAAAAAACGGGTGGTTTACTGTAACCCCCCGTTTAAGGATGCATCCTGTACTGTGGAACACCTTGACCGCGATACCCACCGGGCAGCCACAACAGATATTGTTCCGAGCGTCTCGGTGGAAACAATTATTCCATGACATCCAATTTGTTATTCATCAGCAGGAACATATTCAAACCACTCAAAGTCAGAATAACCATCCGATTTCTTTCCGTTACTTGTTGCAAACAGGCCAATGCAGCAACCAACAAAGCCGCCGGCAATTTCTGTACTTAGCATCTTTGAATCCAGAGAATCAAACATAAGCTGTTGTGTATCCGCTGATTCCCCGTAAAAAAAACGAATTATTCTTCTGTGCTCCACAATTTTAAGATACAGCATATCTCCACTGAACGGCTCCTGCGCTATTATCTTTTCCTTATTATTGATTCTCTGCACAATTTGCACCACTGCTTTTCCATTTTGAAGGGCTTTCTCAAATCTAATATTGTAATGATTGTTTTGAACTACTGCCAAACCGGATGTCTCCCCATCACAATGAGGAGTAAATTCCATTTTTGTTTCAACAAGATAATTTTGATGTCTCTGACGTACGCCAAGAAAAGCTGGATTATCTAAACCGGAAAGAGTTTGCGGTTTTAAAAATAGTCTTAAAAAGCCTTTACGTTCTGAAAGTGAATAAAGATTGGCAGTAGGGTTACGCAAAAACATCCATTGGTTGTTTAAGTACTCCCCTTCAAAATGATCACAGCACGGCTGAGGAGGCAAAGGACAATCGCTCATATTGATTGTCTGAATTTCTTCTACTCTTCCGTAGCCAGGGTTTACAATCGGCCACTCATTTTGCCATTCTACAGAAGCCAAAAATGTCTCACGTCCCATATTGGTATATCCTTCGCAGGGCCGTGAACCGAGAAGAACCATAAACCAGGTTCCGTCAGGTGTGTCTACTAAATCCCCATGCCCTACGTTGACAATTGTGCTGTTTCTGCCTAAGTGGCGGTGTGTAAGAATCGGGTTAGCCGGATTGCCCTCGTAAGGACCTGTGATGCACTCACTGCGTGCAATTACGACAGCGTGGAAGAACTCCGTTCCTCCTTCTGCGCTTAATAAATAATAATAGAGACCGTGTTTGTAAAGATGCGGCCCTTCGGGCCATGCCGCACCCCGCAAAGCACCGCGCCATATCACAGTATCTTTTCCTACCAGTTCCATCTTTTGCAGATTGATTTCGCAAATCCATATTTCCCAATCGCCAAAATATCTTACGCCACCTGAATTTGGTCGGGTTCCCACATAAAACACCCTGCCATCAGAATCAAAAAACAAGCTTGGGTCCATCCCGTCAGTCCCGGCAATAAAATGCGGCTCTGACCAAGGACCGTAAGGACTCTGCGCAGTTACGATAAATGTTCCCCCATGTGACATATTGGTGGTAATCAGATAAAAAGTGCTGTCATGCCATCTGATTGTGGGTGCGAAAATTCCACCGGAATGTTCGCATCCACTAAGATCCACCTGCGAATTTTGATTTAAGACATTGCCGATTTGTTCCCAGTGGACCAGGTCACGACTGTGAAAGATTGGAATTGCCGGAAAATAGCAAAAAGTTGAATTTACTAAATAGTATTCTTTGTCAACTCTGCAGATGGAAGGATCGGGGTAAAAACCTGATAAAATAGGATTTTTTAATGTAATCATTTCGATTTCTCCACTGTCTTGACATTTCTTGTTTGACTTTAATATATCATAGTATGACAAAAGCCGCCAATCCTTTCGGAGACGGCTATTTTTGAGAATGCCTCCATACTTTCTTACCCTTTTACAGCACCGGCTGTCATTCCCCCAATAATTTTATTACTGAACATGCAGTAAATTAAAATTGTCGGTATCATTGCCAAAACGATTGCCGCCAGCATGGGCGCATAGTTAGTCGAGTATGTACCAACAAAGTTGGTCAGTCCAACCGGTAATGTTTTCGCGTTATCGCCCGTTGTAAAAATCATAGCCACCAAAAGTTCGTTCCATGAAGCAACGAAGCCAAAAATTGATACTGTAAACAGGCCGGGTGTGGAAATTGGAAGAATAATCTTCAAAAATACGTCCCATAAAGTGCATCCGTCTATGACGGCAGCTTCTTCAATGTCCCGCGGTAAAGAAGAAAAGAAACTGCTCAAAATATAAATTGTCGTAGGAAATGCAAAAACCATATAAGGAATAATCAGTCCAATCATTGAATTAATTAAGCCAATTTTAGAAAAAATTAAGTACAGTGGAATCAGTGTGGCATGAATAGGAACCATCATTCCTAAGAGGAAAATATTCATTACTACTTTTGACAATTTCCACTTCATCCTGCTGATTGCATATGCCGCCATTGAACTAAAAATAAGGTTCAGCAGTAATGTAGCTCCGCTTACGACCAGGGAGTTTACAAAATAATGCCCAATTTTTCCGCTTACCCATGCTACCGTATAGTTTTGAAACTGAATCGGATTAGGCAATTCCCAAGGTTTCGTGAGAAGCGATGTATTGTCTTTGAATGAAGCAAAAAGCACCCAGGCTATTGGAAAGAGGCAGATCAGCGCAAAAAGAGTCAAAAGAATGTAAACAATGGTTTGGCTGATTTTAATAGGTCTTTTATTTTTATTAGATGTTGAAGCTATCGTATCGTTCATGTTCTTCCTCCTCTCACATTTCATAATTTTCTGTTTTTATGCACTTATTGACGATAAGCGTAGTAAGGACACACAAAATCAAAAGAATCACAGAAAGAGCATCGCCATATCCATATTCGAACATTTGAAAGGAGCGGTGATACAAGTGAGATGCGATAACCTCCGTCTGATGGTTTGGCCCGCCGTAAGTCATGGTGTAAATCAAATCAAAGAATTTTAATGAACCAATACTGTTCAGTATGATGCTGGTTTTAATCATCGGCTTGATCAGCGGTAAAGTGATATTCCAAATACATGTTATTTTGCTTGCTCCATCAATATAGGACGCTTCGTATAGGGAACCCGGAATCCCTTGAATTGCAGCCATGTATAAAATCATCGTACTGCCTGTGAATTCCCACAGACAAACAAAAGCAATACACCACATGGCGGACTTTGGGTCTACCAGCCACAGATGCTGTAAATTTGCAAGGCCAAGCGCTTTTAACAGATTGTTTAATGCGCCCATTGTAGGATTAAATATGCAAGCCCATGTCAAGCCTACTGCGGCGGACGACAAAACTGCTGGCATATAAAAAATATTTTTAAAAACATTACTGAACTTAGGTAAGTTTGTTAAAGCGATTGCAATAATTAAACCCAGCAATGATTGGCTTATCAAAGAAGTAACCAGAAAAAACAAAGTGTTCTTTAACGCGACAATAAATGTAGTGTCTAAAGTAAACATTCTAATATATTGATTGAGACCAACAAATTTAGGGAGGGACAGTGCATCCCAAGAGAACAGGCTCAGTCCACATGCAATAATAATCGGTACGAGTAAAAATAAAACAAATAAAATGATTGCCGGGCCAACAAATATTGCAATCATTTTTTTGTTGCGTAGTAGTTTATCCATAGCTACCCCCATAAACAGATATCAAATTCATACTATTATTTGGACAACAAACAAGGTTAAGAATTTTTTCATAACCTTGTTTGTTGTCATTCGACTTTTATTTCATATTATCGGTTGCTTTGCGTATATTTTTGTAGTGCTGCAAAAGCATCTTTGGAAGAGCTGGTGCCTGAAACAATGGCTCCCATTGTGTTGTTGTATTCATCACCGATTTTTGCGCCAAGTGCTTCATCATAAAATGTGAACATTCCGGTAGACGTTTTCATGCAGTCTGAAATAAATCCAAATTCTTTTGGGGCCTTGGCAAGGTCAATTTTGACAGTAGTCGTTGGAATTTTACCTGCAATTTCTGCTGTTTGTTTTTCAAAATCGTCGCTTGTCAGGTATTTCAAAAATTCAATGGCTGCCTCTGGATTTTTGCAATTGTTGGAAATCGCGACGTTATCCGTTTTAGCAAGCCACATATTTGCGTCACCTTTGCCGCTTTCAACTTTCGGGAATGTACACACGCCAATTTTGCCTTTTACTTTTGAATCGGAACCGTTCAACTGACCAATCAGCCAGCTTCCCATCACCATCATTGCCGCCTGGCCGCTCTTCATATAAGCAGCTGCCTGGTCTTCGGAATCACCCAATGAACTGGGCTGAACATATCCTTTGTCGTACAGCTCTTTTACTTTTTCTCCCGCTGTTACAAAGGAAGAATCAGTCCAGTCTCCCTTACCGTCTGCTATTGCTTGAAGGGGATCATTGCCGCCGAGTCTGTTGGAAAGATAGGCTGACAAAACCGCGATTGCCCATGTGTCATGACCGCTGATTGCAAGAGGATATACGCCGGATTTTTTCAATTTATCGCAGACATCTAAAAATTCACTCCACGTAGTTGGGGCTTTCAGATTGTTTTTTTCGAAGATCTCCGTGTTATAGAATACGCAGCCTGCGGCTTCGTTCAGCGGAATACCATAAACTTTTTCGCCAAACTTTACCAAACTGAAACTGCTTTGATTGAAAGAATTTTTCCAAGCTGCATCTTTATCCAAATAAGGCGTCAAATCTATGTACCGGCCGCCGTCGACATATGTTTTCATCTTACCGGCACCTGCGGTTATCACTAAGTCCGGCATGGTGTTTGCTGCAGCCTGGGTATTCAATTTAGGGTAATATTGCTCCAATGTCGTGGACTGCATTTCAACCTGAATATCTTTGTGAGATGCGTTGAATGATTTAATTCCCTGATCATATAGTTTTGTCATCAAATCCGTGCTGGTGGCGGGATCATCCCAGAATGAAAATGTCAGCTTTACAGGTGCTGCTGCACTTCCTCCTGCGGCAGAATTAGTCGGAGTATTTGCTGCACCTCCCTGTGAACTGCTTGAACCGGCACATGCCGTAAAGGATGATATCAACAGAGCTGCGCTGAGTACACCTGCCAGTATGCGTTTGCTTTTCATAATACATCTTCTCCTTATGACTTATTATAACTTACCACAGTGGTAAAATTATTCAAAAAAAATTCAGGCATGGTTCGTTTGTTGAATATTCAGCAATAAAATCAAAATGTATGTCTTTAATTTATGTAATCATTTTTTGCTCTAATATTACAAATTATTTCCAAAATTTTCTGGATTAGCTTTCATGATAAGAACAAACATTAATATATATCATAAAAATTAACACATTTTGCAATAATTGTTGTGGCTTTTAATCTAATCACATTATATGATAATCATTTCATTTTTCAATATGCTTTCCTTATCATAGCAAGAAATGACCAATATTGAGCAAGGATTGATAAGACTTCTAAAAGGCAAAACGATAAGATAATAGTTAGTTCATCAGAACGTTTGAATAATAGTATCACATCATTTTTTGTAACAGATAAAGCATACCATATTCAATAAACGCAATTTTATGGAGGACTATTCAATGACCAATTTACCGGATTATAGAAATGAACAGTTAAGCTTTGAAGACAGAGCGCGTGACCTTGTTTCGCGCATGACTCTGGAGGAAAAAATATCTCAGATGCAGTACGAGGCACCTGAAATTGAAAGGCTCGGCGTTCCAAGTTACAACTGGTGGTGTGAGGCTCTGCATGGTGTTGCACGCGCAGGGGTTTCCACCATGTTTCCGCAAGCCATCGGAATGGCTGCTACGTATGATCCGGAACTGATTGAAAAGGTAGCAGACATCATATCTACCGAAGGAAGGGCAAAATACCACGAATTTCAGCGAAAAGGAGATCATGACATCTATAAAGGACTTACCTTCTGGTCTCCAACCGTTAATATTGATCGCGATCCCCGTTGGGGACGTGGTCAGGAAACTTACGGAGAAGATCCCTATTTAACATCCAGGCTGGCAGTAGCCTTCGTTCAGGGAATTCAAGGCAAGGATAAGAAATATCTAAAAGCGGCCGCCTGCGCAAAACATTTTGCAGCACACAGTGGTCCGGAAGCCGAGCGCCATGAATTCAATGCGGTTGTTTCTAAAAAAGATCTGTGGGAAACGTATCTTCCTGCATTTGAAGCGGCAATTCAGGAAGCAAAGGTCGCCGGGGTTATGGGAGCCTATAATATGATCAACAGCGAGCCCTGCTGTGGGAGTAAAACACTTCTGATAGATATTTTGCGTGACGAATTGAAATTTGATGGGTATGTGACTTCCGATTGCTGGGCTATTAAAGATTTTAACGAGAATCACAAGGTGACTAACAGTATTGAAGAATCTGCGGCACTTGCAGTGAAAAACGGCTGTGATCTCAACTGCGGCTGTGCTTACGCCAGCCTTTTGAAGGGATATCAAAAGGGTTTGGTCGGAGAACAGGAAATCGAAACTTCAGTCATTCGTTTGATGCTGCTGCGTATGCGGCTTGGCATGTTCGATAATCCGAAAAAAGTGCCATATGCTTCGATTCCATATGAAAAAAATGATTGTGAGGAACATCGGCGCGTTGCGCTCGAGGTTGCAGAGAAATCACTCGTTTTACTGCGCAATAAAGATGGATTTCTGCCGCTTAACCGGGAAACGCTGAAATCAATTGCGGTCATTGGGCCAAATGCCAACAGCCGCGCTGCGCTTGAGGGCAATTATTGTGGAACCGCGTCAGAGTATCTTACTGTGCTTGAAGGAGTACGGGAGGCTGCCGGTCAAGACACAAGGATTTATTACGCAGAAGGCTGCCATCTTTTTAAAAACAGCATGAGCGGCCTATCGCAAAAATACGATCGGCTGACGGAAGCTGTCTCTGCCGCAGAACGGGCTGACGTTACAATTCTATGCCTTGGCCTTGATGCCGGGTTGGAAGGGGAAGACGGCGATACAGGCAACGAATTTGCCTCTGGGGATAAACCCAATCTTGCTCTTCCCGGCACACAGCAGGAACTGTTGGAAGCCGTAATCGAAACCGGGAAGCCTGTCGTACTCGTTCTGTTTGCAGGCAGTGCTCTTGCGGTAAACTGGGCAGATGAATTTTCTCAGGCCATTGTGCAGGCATGGTATCCGGGCGGACAGGGAGGGCGCGCTGTCGCCTCGCTCCTGTTCGGTGACTATTCACCCAGCGGAAGACTTCCCATTACTTTTTACCGCTCGGAACAAGATTTGCCGGACTTTCATGACTATTCAATGGAAAACCGAACCTACCGCTTTATGAAAACAAAACCGCTTTATCCATTCGGTTATGGACTGTCTTACACACGGTTCCAATATGAGCGCCCTGTTTTAAGTGAATCTGCCATTCTATCAGGCAGCGACATTGAAGTACAAAGTCAGGTTAAGAATACAGGAAAAGTGGCATCGGATGAAATTGTGCAACTCTACTTGCAGGATCTCGAAGCCTGTGTGCGTACACCAAAATGGCAGCTGGCCGGAATAAAACGGGTATTTTTGAAGCCGGGTGAAACAGCCAATCTTCATTTTACAATTACTGCACGTCAGATGGCACTGATTGATGAAAATGGAAATTGCATACTGGAACCGGGAAAATTCCGCATTTATATCGGTAGTAGTCAGCCGGATGAACGCAGCGAAGAACTAACGGGTATTCCTGTATTATCGGCAGACTTCAACGTAACCGGTTCTCCGCAGGAGATGCAGCGCTGAATTGCGTGCGAATCTCCTACGTTTTTATGATTATAAGATCTCCTCTTCATAAACGAACCACTGCCGGCTAACGCCGGCAGTGGTTCGTTTTGGTAAATATGCGATTGGAAATGGAATAACATGCCGCTAAGAGTGGGGATGTTGTTCCCTTTTAATATGTATCGTTAAGTTTTTACTAATGGCCAACGTGCAGCTTCCGGAACTCCTGAGGGGAGCATCCGTTTTTTTTTTTTTTAAAAAAAAAAAAAAACACAAAAGAAAAAAAAAAAAAAAACCAGTTTTTTTTTGTCCTTTTTTTTTTTTTTTTNNCACTTTTTTAAAAAGTCGGTCAAACGTGGTAATACTGCTGAACCCAGTGGCATATGCAGCTTCAGAAACCGTGTAGTTTGAATCCGCCAATAGGATTTCAGCTTTCTTAATACGATATTCATTCAGATACTGATGAAAACTTTTTTCGGTAATTTCCTTAAAGAGACGTGAAAAATAATATTCGCTGAAACCAACAGCCTGAGCAAAATCTTTCAGATGAATATCCTCACAGTAATTCTTTTCGATAAACTCAAATGATTTGCTGATTTTATTAAGTCCCCAACTTTTACCCTTGCTGTTTTCCATATTTTCAATATTTATTTTGGATGGAGTATTTCTGCACAGCAGTACAAGAATATCGATTACGCGTGCAGTATAGTATAGCTGATTTACACTTCCCCCATCTTTAATCTCCTGCAATACTTTTGAAATCTCGCTCTCAATCTGTGAATACAAAACACCATCATTCGGGGTGATCAGCCGTACATCGCATAATTGGGTACGAATTCGATCTGCGTCACCGTAAAAATTGAGGCTGGAAAGTTCGAAATTAATAAAGATCCGCGTTCCGGTTGGCGTCTCACTTTGAAATTCATGAATATCTCCACTGGGAACAAAGAAAATATCCTTTTCTTTCAATTCATATTTCTTGGAATTTACAAATACAACGAACTCATTTTCAAGCACATAAATCAATTCAATTGCGTTATGCCAATGTGCAGGATAGTTAAAATTAATGTCCTGATTAACAAGTAAGCGAAAAGGAAATTCTTTTTCAAACAGTTCCTTCTCATGAAGGCCTTCAATTTTCATGTGGCACCTCCATCAAAATGATAGAAATGAGATTGCTTCATCATTACTATATCATTGAGTAAATACAGCTTTTTTATAAATTGGTCATGCATCACGGATCTCGATTAAGCTCGTCTCCCTCGTTATTAAGGGCGCTTTCAAGCGTATTCCAAGGAAGCACAGCGCATTTCACGCGAGCCGGCATGTGTGAAATATCCCGAAAGGCTAAGGCTGTGCCCAATACCGCAAGTTGCTCTCCGTCGGTAATTTTATTCGTAATCATGCGCAAAAAAACATCGGCTATTTTCAGAGCTGCGTCCGTTGTTTTTCCTTTGATCAAATCAATCATAACGGATGCGGATGCCTGAGAAAATGCACAGCCAATCCCGGTAAATGCAGCATCCTCAATCACTCCCTCTTTTTCCCGCAGTTCCAACTCTATTTCATCGCCGCAGCTCGGATTAATCCCTTTCAGCACAGTTGTAGGATTTTCAATATGATGCTTATTTCGATTTGAATGGCTGTGTTCAGCCAGTAATTTTGTGTAAATCTGTTCAATCCTCATAGCCAAGCCATCCCCTAACTTTTTTAAGACTTGTAAGGAATATATCAATATCTTCTTTTGTATTATAAAAAGATAAGCTTATTCTGCATGTGGCAGATACACCCAGATACTTCATCAACGGCTGTGCGCAATGATGACCTGCCCGGATCGCTATGCCATCCAAATCAAGGATAGAGGAAACATCATGCGGATGAACCTCTTTCAAGTTAAATGAAATCACGCCGCAGCGTTCTTGTGTATTGCTTGCGTTACCGTAAACGGCAACATGCGGTATCTCTCCAAGTCCTTTCAGTGCATACGCCGTTAGCTCAGATTCAATTTTTCCGATTGTTTCATAACCAACCTGATTCAGATACCGGATTGCACGATCCAAGCCAATTGCACCTCCGACATTTTGCGTTCCAGCTTCGAATTTTTGAGGAGAAGGGGCGAAAATAGAATTCTGTTCATAAACATATTCTATCATTTCACCGCCCATCAGAAAGGGCGGCATTTTGCCCAGTAGTTCCCGTTTTCCGTACAAAACTCCAATTCCCATCGGCGCAAGCATTTTATGCCCGGAAAACGCGATAAAATCTACATCAAGACTTTTCACATTTATGGAATAGTGCGGGATGCTCTGCGCACAGTCTAAAACAGTTACCGCACCGACTCTATGCGCTTTTTGAACAATCTTTTCAACCGGATTCACCGTGCCCAGAACATTGGAGACATGCGCAAAGGCCACAATTTTGGTCTTTGACGTGATCTTGCTTTCAATTTCAGCATCAGTGATACATCCGAACTCATCAGGATAAAGAAAATTTAATTTTACGCCCTTTGCCCTTGCTACCATCTGCCAAGGTACAAGGTTGCTGTGATGTTCCGATACAGGTAAGGCAATCTCGTCTCCTTCCTGCAGGAACGGAAGGCCGTAGCTGTAAGCGATAAGGTTCAGCGCTTCTGTAGCATTCCGTGTAAAAATGACTTCTCCGTCCTCTTGCGCCCCAATGAATTCTTTCACCGCATGGCGTGCATTTTCATATGCTTCCGTAGCTCTTACACTGAGTTGATAAAGCCCGCGACGTGGATTGGCATTAAACGTATGGTAATATTCATCTACCGCTTGAAGGACAGAAACCGGCTTTTGTGTTGTGGCAGCATTATCAAGATAAACAAGATTTTTCCCGTTTATTTGTTCATTTAAAATCGGGAAATCGTCACGATATGGATTCAATGCAGTTTAGCCCCCTTTTCGCGTTAAATTTCAACTATATCAAGTTAAAATGACTCTCTATTTAAAATTCGAATAGAAATAGAATCTGCCTTTCTTCACTGACTTGATATAGCAGTATTCGCTATTGAAGGGCTTTACACAGCACCAATCTTAAAGATTTGAAAATAATAAACCAAGCGGTGAAAACAAAACCCGTGTTTTTAAAGTTCGCCAGCAAAAAGCTATTCTATCGTTGTAATTATATTTTCTCTTCCATGGTTTTATATGGCTGACCATGCTTGAATAGACTTAATAATTTTATCATATATCGAAAGGAAAGTACATAATGTCAAGCGACAAAATTCGCGAAATGCAAATTAAAGTCGGCATATCACAACCCGAGCTTGCCCGACAAAGTGGACATGCCGTGTCAACATCCATGGGACAAACCATTTGTTTTTCCGGATGGTGAAAGTACTCCCCCGGCGCTTTGATCGTTTTTTCACAAATTGTTGCTTATAGGTTGACTTAATCGCCCAATATCACCTATGAATCCATTGATATCTAATTTTAAAATCGTATAATTACAGTTGAGGTGATCGTATGAAAGAGATTAACATTGCGAAAACGCTTATTGCTAAGCGTAAAGAAAAATCCATTACGCAGGATGTGCTTGCTGCATATATCGGCGTATCAAAGGCGTCTGTTTCCAAGTGGGAAACCGGACAAAGCTATCCTGATATTACCTTTCTTCCGCAGCTCGCAACATATTTTAACATTAGTATTGATGAGCTGATTGGTTATTCGCCGCAAATGACGAAAGAGGCCATTCGAAAGCTATATTGTAAGTTGACTGGTGAATTCAGCAGCAGACCTTTCGATGAGGTGCTGAACGAGTGTCATGAAATTATCAAGAAATATTATTCCTGTTTTCCTCTTTTACTGCAGATGGCTGCACTTTTTTTGAACCATTATATGCTTGCCAGGGAGAAGGATGTACAAGACGCCATTCTTCAAGAAACAATTGACTTATGCCGGAGAATCAAAGCGGAGAGTGAGAATGTGCGAATGATAAATGAGGCAAATTCCCTTGAAGCAGTCTGCTGTCTAATGTCGCAGCAGCCGGAGGCTGTCCTGGAATTATTAGACGGCCTTATGCAACCTGCATCATCAAATGAATCCGTATTGGCAAGCGCCTATCAGATGACAGGGAATTTAGAAAAAGCAAAAGAAGTATTACAGACTGGCATATATCATCATTTGATTGAGATGACCGGAATTTTTTCGAGCTATCTAATATTGAATCAGGATGACCCGGAACGGTTTGAAAATATATTGCACCGTGCGATTTCCGTAGCTGAAACTTTTGATTTAGATATACTTAATGTGGGCGTTATGCTGCAGATATATTTAGCGGCAGCACAAGGATATGCAATACAGAACAATCAAGAAAAAGCGCTGGATATGATAAAGAAGTATTCAAGCGTATGCACATCCGATGCATTTCCAATTACGCTACATGGTGATAAGTTTTTTGACCGTATTGATAATTGGTTCGCCGAGTTTGATTTGGGAAATCAGGCCCCTCGTGATGAAAAAGTGATTAAAAGAAGCATACTCCAGGCAATCAACCAAAACCCCGCGTTTGCAGCATTTGCGGACCAGCCAAGGTTCAAGAGCATCATGGAAATAATGAAAGCAAAATTAGGAGATTATTGATATGGACATACTGATGGAATATCTACCGTTTTTAATTCCTGTTATTATCATTGAATTGGCATTGGCTATTACTGCATTAGTACATGTATTAAAACACCCGGTCTATCGCTTCGGGAATAAGGTGATGTGGATTGTGATTGTTCTTATAGTTCAAATCATCGGTCCAGTTGTTTACTTCGTTTTTGGCAGAGGTGAAGAATGATGGACACTCTTTGCATAGAGCATTTATCAAAGAGTTTCGGCACACACAAAATCATTGACGATTTATCCTTCATTGTGCCGGAACATGCTGTTTTTGGCTTTCTTGGCCAAAACGGCGCCGGTAAAACCACCACAATGAAAATGATTCTTGGACTGCTTAAGCCTGAAAGTGGTAGTATTAAAGTATGCGGAGAGACAGTTACATATGGACAGACAAAGACCAATCGATATATCGGATATCTGCCTGATGTTCCTGAATTTTACAGCTATATGAGGCCATTTGAATACTTGAAGCTGTGTGGCAAAATCACAGGACTGTCTGATCAGAAAATCAAGTGTAGAAGCGAAGAGCTTCTGTTGCTTGTGGGACTTGACAAGGTGAACAAGAAGATTGGAGGCTTCTCCCGTGGTATGAAGCAAAGGCTCGGCATCGCACAGGCCCTACTCAACGAGCCCAAGCTCCTTGTTTGCGATGAGCCAACCTCAGCGCTTGATCCTATTGGCAGAAAGGAAATCCTTGATATTCTTTGTCAGGTCAAGGGGAAAACCACCGTTGTTTTCTCCACACATATCCTTTCAGATGTGGAGCGAATTTGCGATCGTATCGCTGTACTGCATAACGGTAAACTGGCTCTTTGCGGTACCCTGTCGGACATTAGAGAACAACATAAGCGGGATGGACTGCTGATTGAATTTTCATCGCAAGCCGATAAGGAACAATTTTCATCATTCCCTCAGATAATCCCACTTTTGACAAATGCTGAGAATACGGATTCGAGCCTTATTATTCATACCCGTAGCCTTGAAAAGGCAGAGTCGGCGGTCATTGCAACACTCGCAGAAAATCACCTTCTTCCTGTAAAATTCGAAGTGCAGGAACCGACGCTCGAAAGTCTTTTCATGGAGGTGGTCAAATGAGATCATATTTCGCATTCACCAACAAAGAGTTTTGTGAAGCTATTCGCACTTACAAGCTGCTGATTATGGCAGCCGTGTTTTTATTACTTGGAATGATGAATCCGATTACAGCAAAAATAACACCTCAACTGGCTGCGTCATTTATGCCGGAGGGGATGAAAATCACCATTCCAGAACCAACCGCTATGGATTCGTGGACACAGTTTTTCAAGAATGTACCGCAATTGGGGCTAATCGTTCTTGTCGTTTTATTTAGCGGAATCATGGCAAATGAGTTTTCTCATGGTACACTTATCAATATACTGACAAAAGGACTTCCACGCAGTGTAGTAATCCTTTCAAAATTTACGATGGCCGTGATTTTATGGACAGCCAGTTACATTCTTTGCTTTGTTGTAACTTATGAAAAAGATTAATTCAATTTCGTACGGCGGAAAAATAATATTGACTGGAACTATATTCGCCTTTATGATCCCTTTCGGTATCATGATATTTCCTTTAAAAATCAACGTGCTTACTACCATATCAAGCATTTCTTTTTTCTTGGGGGTTACTATTCTTATGGGGTTTGGTATCTTTCTTGCAATTGAATTGCACCAGGATAAAAAATTAAACGCATATTATAAGAGAGAACAAACCCAAAAGGTAAAAATCAGTGAAAATAAATATGAATGTCAAGTATGCGGTAATAGAGAAGTAAATCAAAATGATACCTGTTGTAAAATTTGTGGCACAAGCTTTGTGAAATAAAAGACATATCCCCGATAATAACAATCGTCCTTGCCCCCGCAGTGCTAATTAGAAATCGGTACACCTTTGGACTCTTGAACCCCAACTTCCAAACCATGTCGATTGTTAAGATTATCGAAATTGCATCGCACCTTCCTTTCCCAAAAATATAAGTGTGAAAATGGAGGCAAAATATATGAATATATTCACAGGATACCAAAGAGGTATCAACCTTGGAGGCTGGCTTTCTCAATGTGAAAACAACAGAGAGCATTACGATTCTTTTATAAGAGAAAACGACATAAGGCGTATTTCGGAATGGGGACTTGATCACATAAGGCTTCCGATAGATTATGAGCTCGTGAGAACCGATGAAGGCAATAATATTGAAGAAGGCTTTGCATATATTGACCGCTGTCTTGAGTGGTGTGGGAAATATAAGTTGAATATGATTTTAGATCTACATAAAACAGTCGGCTTTTCTTTTGACGAAAAAGCGGATGATTTTTTTAGGAGTACTTTACTTCAAGATAAATTCATATCTCTGTGGGAAGAATTGTCGCGGCGCTATGGAGAATATAATAACAGGCTCTCGTTTGAACTTTTGAACGAAGTAGTGGATGAAAATGTCGCTGATATTTGGAACGATATCGTAAGAAGAACGATTCCTGCAATAAGGGAACATGCTCCCGTTACAAAAATACTGGTCGGCGGCGTACGAAACAACAGCGTGCTCTGGGTTAGCAAGCTTGATGAGCCTTATGACGAAAACACAATATATACCTTTCATTTTTATGAACCTTTAATTTTCACCCATCAATCAGCATACTGGGTAGAAAAAATGCCTGTGGATTTCTCAACGGAATATCCGGACGATTGTAATTCCTTTGTTGAAAAAACAGACAAGTTTCTTCCTTCTATGCATCGTGATATTTACAATATTTTAGGTTGTGAAAAAATCGGTAAAGAATTTATGAAAGCTGCATTTGCTGATGCCATTAGAACGGCAGAAGAGCGTAACACTGCACTTTACTGCGGTGAATACGGAGTTATTGACAGAGCCTCTCTTTCTTCAACGGTTAACTGGTATTCAGATATTAACAGTGTTTTTGAAGAATATGGAATATCCAGAGCGGTATGGACGTATAAGAGCAAAGATTTCGGAATAACGGATACACACTATTCTGAAATTCTAAATAAGCTTATAAAGCTTTTCTAATTATATGGGGTATTCACTATAGACTTATTAATTCTCTATTGAATGCAAGGAAAATAGAAAATTAATTTATATGACATACTTGCGGGTATGCTACAAATCGCTAAATCTGAATATGAAAGGACACTTACATGATTGAATTTAGGTATGATACACAGTTATTGATTGAAGGCACTGGATTAGACGAGGACATTATTCATGATTATTTTATAGCCAATTTCAAGGGAGATTGCTTGATCGCTGTCGGCGATGACGCATTGATTAAAATTCATTTTCATACGAACGAGCCATGGAACGTGTTGGAATACTGTGCCTCAAAGGGAGAAATCCATGATATTATAATTGAAGATATGGACAGGCAAGCGAGAGGATTAGGAGGATAAATCCCATATTATTGAATATGTACGCTGCCCATTCTATTTTTGATATTCTAATAGCATAACAAATCATTTATATTATGAGCATTTTATTACCCTGTTGGAGTCAAATTACGAGGCTATTGGCACCTTCTTTCATATGTGCAAGTTATATCAGGTAATCGTCTGTAAGAATTGATATACTGGAGAAAGGAGTGAAGCAAATGTCCGTGCAAACAATGGAAGCCATGGCGAAGTGGGTAGAAAACAACATAGCGGAAAGCCCAAGCCTGCAAGAGATGTCATCATATGTTGGTTATTCACCATATTACTGCTCTACAAAATTTCGGGAGTACATGGGTATGACGTATAAACAATTTCTTGCTCGATGTAAATTAAAGGCTGCCGCTCATGATCTTTGTATAACCAATAACAGAATAACCGACATTGCTTTTCGATATGGGTACTCGTCATCTGAAGCGTTTGCAAGAGCTTTTTCACAAGCGTTTCAATGTTCGCCACGGCAATTTCGGAAAGCTTGCACTGTTTCTCTTGGCTCACTTAGCACGTAGGGCGAATTGCTCCCTCCGAGTCTGTAAATGCGAGGAGAAAAAAATGTCTGATAAACTTGGAAGAAATGATCTCTGCTGGTGTGGCAGCGGTCGAAAATACAAGAAATGCCATGCCCTTATCGATGACCAAATGGAAATCCATTGCTTAAATGGATATGAAGTACCCCATCGAAATTTACTAAAGACAAATCAGCAGATTGAAGGTATCCGGGAAAGCAGCAAGCGAAACATCGCTGTACTGGATTTCATCGGGGATTATGTAGTTGATGGGGTAACCACGGAAGAACTTGATCGGCTCATTTTTGAAAAGACCAAGGAGCTCGGGGGCATTCCGGCGGACCTTCATTACGAAGGATACCCTAAGAGCGTTTGTATCTCTATTAATGATGTTGTATGCCATGGTATTCCCTCTGATCGTGTATTTCTGCGAAACGGCGATATTGCAAATGTGGATGTGTCTACAATTTACAACGGCTTTTTTTCTGATTCTTCGCGCATGTTTTGCGTGGGTGCTGTTTCCGCCGAGAAGCAAAAACTGGTTGATGTTGCGAAAGAATGTGTGGATCTGGGCATTGAGCAAGTACAGCCGTGGGGATTTCTTGGAAATGTTGGGCAAGCGGTTCATGACCATGCAAGGAAAAATGGATATTCTGTTGTTCGGGAAATCGGAGGTCACGGTATTGGTTTGCAATTTCACGAAGATCCTTGGGTCGGTTATGTGACACAGCAAGGGACAGGAATGCTCTTAGTTCCGGGACTTGTTTTTACGGTAGAGCCTATGATAAATATGGGTCAATCCAATATAGTAACAGATAAAGGCGATAATTGGACCGTTCGCACTGCTGATGGGAAGCCTTCTGCACAATGGGAAAAGACAGTGTTGGTAACCGAAACAGGTCATGAGGTATTGACATATTAATGAACAATTTGGAATAACCAGAATTTTTTATTATGAGCACAATGTGTCGTCCCCCTTCATTTTCAACCTCAATTATGGTTATTATCAAAAACTCAGAGCACGATCAAACCCTCACAGTATACCAGTGCCCAGTAACCGAATTCATCACGTAATTTTTTCAAGTCCATAATAGAATCTTTACTTAACTTAAGGCGGAAATATTGATGAAAAGTTAGTCAGGAAAGTCAAAAGAGGCTATAACAATGGTGAATAGAAAAAATATTGATAATAACTTAAAATCGTTTAGACAAACACTTTTAGAAATAAAGACAAAAAATATGTCAGGCTATGATGATACCCAAATAAGAGCTATGACAAAAGTTCTAAAGGTGCGCGCAAAATCCATTGATCAAACGCAACAGCTAATACCAGAAGCCTTTGCAATCGTGGTTGAAGCGGTGAAGCGTACCTTGGGTATCACTCCATTTGATGTTCAACTATTGGCTGCTGCTGCAATGACGGCAGGACGAATCATTGAACTGCCAACCGGGGAAGGCAAAACCTTAGTTGCAGTTTTTGTTGCCTATTTAGGTGCATTATCGGGCAAAGGCGTACACGTTTTAACCTTCAATGACTATTTGGCTAAAAGGGATGCACTATGGATGAAGCCTGTGTATGACTTTCTGGGTTTATCGGTGCACTATATCAATGAGAGCATGAATAAAACGGAGCGTAAAGAAGCATATAATGCAGATGTTACCTATCTCACAGCAAAGGAAGCGGGATTTGATTATTTGCGTAGCTTTTTAGCTTATGAAAAGGACGACATTGTGCAGCGTCCCTTTTATTTTGCAATTATAGATGAAGCGGATTCAATTTTAATCGATGAAGCACGAATTCCTCTTGTGATTGCCGGTGATATACCCGCACAGATAACGATAGATAAAAAAATTTTTACCGTTGTTTCAGAACTACAAAATGATTCTCATTTTATTATGGATGAATATGCGAACAATATTTCATTAACAGAATCCGGCGCTGCTTTTATTGAAGAACAACTGCTGGTGGGTAATCTGTATGAATCGAAAAATCTTGACACGTTAACAAAAATAAATGTAATGTTACAAGCCGTATTTCTTCTCAAAAAGGATGTCAATTATATCGTCCGGAATGGCGATGTATTGCTTGTCGATGAATTCACAGGGCGTATCATGAAGGACCGTCAATGGCCCGACGGATTGCAGGCCGCGGTGGAAATAAAAGAAGGACTAACCCCAAAGCCTCAGGGAATTGTTATGAACCGTATTACGCTTCAGGATTTTCTGCAGTTTTATCCTAACCTTTGCGGTATGACAGGAACAGCCTGCCCTGCGGCTACTGAGTTTAATGAGTTTTACAACAAAGTAGTCACCGTCATTCCCTCGAACAAGCCTTGTATCAGGGTTGACCATCCGGATGTCATTTTTACACATAAGCAAGCAAAATACCATGCTGTTGTCGAAGAAATTATAAAAGTACATGCAACCGGCAGACCTATCCTTGTAGGAACATGTTCAATAGAAGAATCTGAATATCTTGCGGATATGCTCAGACCACACGTTCAAGACATCTGTGTGCTGAATGCGAAAAACGATGCTGAGGAAGCGGAAATTATCGCGAATGCGGGAAAACTCAATGCAGTTACAATTTCGACAAATATGGCGGGACGCGGTGTGGATATCCGGCTCGGCGGTAAAGAAGCAACAGAATGCGAAAAAGTTTGTTCACTGGGCGGTCTTTATGTTATAGGAACCAACCGGTATGAAAGTGTTCGAATTGATAATCAGTTGAGAGGACGTGCCGGCAGGCAGGGAGACCCGGGTGAGAGTCGGTTTTTCATCAGTTTGGAAGACGATTTATTATTGAAATATCGTATTAGTGACTGTATTCCAGATAAGATTAAAAATTTAGAGCAGAGTGAGCCACTTCAAAGTTCAGCAATCGGCCGTGCCGTTGTACATATACAAAAAGTCGCGCAAGGACAGACATTCGACGCAAAACTAACGCTTTCAAAGTACTCCTGTGTCGCCGAGGATCAAAGAAAAATCGTGCATAAAAAACGTGAAAAGATATTATATGGCAACGATACCCTTTCTGTTCTGGAAAAAGTGAATCCGACAAGGGCTCAGGAACTGATAGCACAGGTATCTGAAAACGAGTTCATGCGTGCACAAAAAGCAATTGAGCTTTTTGCAATCAATCAGTGTTGGGCTGATCATTTGCTTATTATAGAAAGTGCTTTGGACGAAGTACAAATAATCAGTCAGGCCAAACAAGACCCGTTTCTTAATTACAATAAAAAGTTAATAAACGGTTTTGAATCTTTGGAAAAGCATATTCAAGACATGATTTTAGAAATAACTGACACGATTATAATAAAAGATGGTCATATTGATTTGGACGAAATGGGCATTAAGGGACCGTCTTCCACACGAACTTATATGGTGAACGATGGCACGGAACAAATAAATAATATAAATGCGATTGCCGCGATGGCGAATCCGTTTTCAGCTCCGTTATATATGATTTATTTGCTTGTTGAGCTTTTTAATAAGCATACGAAACGCAAATCAAATTAAATAAAATTAACTTTCCAAACTTCGCCTTGTATTTATGATATGGGAGTGTAACCCCATTATTTACACAATAAAAAATATCATAAAGGCATTACGCTGACCGAATAGATGGATAAATGTTATCCATCTGTGATTAGCATCGCAATAGAAAAGTTAGTTGCAATATGATAAAATACAGGTAGCGTATTCGCATAAAGAAACGGATCAGTGAGCAACAGCTGATCAAGATTCTAAAGAACATGAAGCATATAGCCCTTGGAGAGGGGCTTTAAACACTACTACTTTACAAATGGCGAGGATATACTTATGGCTTGTACAACTATTCTGGTTGGAAAAAAAGCATCCTATGACGGTTCTACCATGATCGCCCGAAACGATGATTCGGGTTCCGGTCATTTTACCGCTAAAAAATTCGTAACGATTCATCCCGAGGAGCAGTCCGCAACCTACAAATCCGTACTTTCCCATGTGACGATCGAACTGCCCCAAAATCCCATGCGGTTTACGGCAGTGCCGAATGCCGTAGAAGGCGAGGGCATCTGGGCTGCCAGCGGCGTGAATGAGGCAAATGTCGGAATGACAGCCACGGAAACGATTACTTCTAACCCGAGGGTGTTGGGGGCGGATCCGCTGGTCGAGTATCATCCGGCACAGGCCGGGCAGCCTGAAACTGCCGGCGGCATTGGTGAGGAGGATATCGTTTATATTGTACTACCTTATGTTCACAGTGCTCGTGAAGGCGTTGAGAGGCTGGGCAGCCTGCTGGAAAAATATGGTACCTATGAAATGAACGGCATTGCCTTTCAGGATGTCAATGAAATCTGGTGGCTGGAGACCGTCGGCGGCCATCACTGGATTGCCAGAAAGGTCCCGGATGATGTTTATGTCGTAATGCCGAATCAGCTGGGACTTGACCGTTTTGATCTAAAGGATGCACTTACCGAAAAGAAAAACCATATGTGTTCAGCCGATATGAAGGAGTTCATTAAGGGGAACCATTTGGATCTTTCGCTGAACGGAGACTTTAATCCGAGAGAGTCTTTTGGAAGTCATGATGATGCGGATCATGTTTACAATACGCCGCGCGCCTGGTTCATGCTGCGGTATTTTAACCCCCGCACCAAAGTATGGGACGGCCCGAATGCGGATTTCACGCCCCGTTCCGATGATCTGCCCTGGTGCATGGTGCCGGAGAAGAAGATCACGCCGGAGGATGTAAAATATGCGCTATCCTCTCATTATCAGGGAACGCCGTATGATCCCTATGAAGGCCATGGCGATTCAACCATGAAAGGCATTTTCCGCCCAATCGGCATCAACCGGAATGACTTTATGGCTTTGATCCAGATGCGCCCGGACGTCCCGGAGGAGTTCCGCGTGGTGGAATGGATCGCCTTTGCATCCAACGCTTTCAATGTACTGACACCTTTTTATGCCAATGTATCCGTAACACCGGATTATATTTCCAATACAACAAAGGAAATTTCAACCGAAAATTTCTACTGGTCCAGCCGCATGATTGCCGCTATGGCGGATGCATCTTACGGTAAATCAGTATTTCATATTGAGCGATATCAGCTTGCAGTACATTCCAAAGGACATGCGCTGATCGGCCAATATGATGAAAAGCTCCGGCGGGAAGCGGATATAGCAAAACGGGCTGCTCTTCGGGAACACGCCAATCAGGAAATCGCGGACATGTTGAAAGAAGAAACCGCCTATACCCTGAACAAGGTCCTCTTCGAGCTGAGCAGCCAGATGAAAAATGCCTTTTCCAGATCGGACGCTTGATTGGAGCACGGTGCTCAACTTTATTCCCCACTTCTCTTCCTGTGCTACAGCAAGGGAAAGCAAAATTCAAAGGTCTTTTTAAAATCAGGAATCCATTAGTCAACTGCTCACTGACCCGCTAAACCGGGGACAGGCGCCGGATGTGTATGAATTATTCAAACAATCTTCAGGAGGTGGAATTGCTATTAGGAATATAAAAGACAATAAATATGCTGATTTGGCATCAACACTTAAGATAGATTGTGAGAAATGTAGCGGGTTGTGCTGTGTTGCTTTATACTGTATGAAAACGGATGGTTTTCCTGCAAATAAAGAAGCCGGAACACCTTGCAAGAACTTGATGCCGGATTTTCGTTGTGCAATTCACTCTAACTTGGTAAGAAAAAACATGAGGGGATGTTTAGCCTATGACTGCTTCGGTGCCGGGCAAAAAACGACCCAAATTTATTACCCAAATAGGGACTGGAAAACAAATCCGGGGCAAGCAAATGAAATCTTTGATGTTTTCTTAATTGTATTTCAGCTACATCAAATGTTGTGGTACTTAATTGAGGCATCGTCTTTTATTTCGGATGATCATTTAAAATCAGATATTGATGCGCTTATTTTTGAAAATCAGCAAATGACCAATCAGTCTCCAGATGAAATTTTGCATTTAGATATTGAGAAATACAGACTACAAGTGAATCAGGCGCTTAAGCAGGTAAGCGGCATGATAGCATCTGATTCTACCCATAAAACGCTAAGTTACGATTATTTTGGAACAAACTTCAAAAAAGAAGATCTTGATGGCAGAGACTTTAGTATGTCATTGATGATTGCGGCAAATCTTGAGGGTTGTAGTTTACAGGGAACAAATTTTTTAGGTGCTGATATGCGTGATACAAACATAAAAAATACCGATTTAAGCGGATGTGCCTTTTTGACACAAATGCAAATCAATTCTGCAAAAGGAAATTCAAACACAAAGATTCCTGAAAACTTGTCGCACCCAAACTCGTGGCAAGAATTATGAGCATAATCTGAGGTTCGCATGATTCATATTGGAGTTGTATTTGATTTGCAAGCGCACATTCTCATTGGTACTATATAAGCACAGACATTATGTTTATGATAACGAGGAGGTTGAATGCTTTGGATGGTTATATCATCGGAGTAATTGTAGCCACTTTTACACTTATTGCCGTTGTCATGATGGTTCAGTCCATACATTCCCAACAAAAAAAACTGCAAAGGAAAATTTCAGAACAGTTTGGTCAAGTGCCGGATAACATCGATTTGGAATTTGACAGTATTTCAAGGCCTTGGAAATACTGTACGGATAAGGATGTATCCCAAACGATTGACGATATTACATGGAATGACCTCGATATGAACGAAGTGTTCGCCCGTATCAATAACTGTCAATCCTCCCTTGGTGAGGAATACCTGTATATCAGTTTGCATATGCACTCAAATGATGAGAAATTAAGTATCCGGGAAGTATTGATGGAATACCTTGAACATGAGCCTGTGCTTCGCCAACAAATACAGATTTATTTGCAAAAGGTTGGTAAAAGTAATTACAATGGCTTAATTGAGTTCATTAGCAGTCCAGAAGTATACAGATTAGACCATGATTGGATTTACAAAATATTTGCTTTGCTGCCCATTGTTTCCCTCTTACTGTTTCCTCTTAGCTATGCGCTGGGAACAGCTTGCATCATAGGTTCTATTTGCTTTAATATTTTAATCAGCTATTTCGCGAAACGTAAAATAGCGCAACAACTTCCCGCTGTGCGCTATTTTTCCGGTGTGCTTTGGTGTTGCCAAAAGATTTGTAAAATGAAAGGCGAAGGTCTTTCAGAATTACAGCAAAGCATATCAAAGCGGCTATCCGTTTTGCACGGCTTAAACGGCGCTGTTTCAGGATCTATGCAAAATCGGTCTGCTGTGAGTGATATGGATGTTTTTGCAGAATACGTACGCATGGTAACACTTCATGAAATACTCAATTACAATAAATCGATTCGCCTTATTTCGGCAAACAAGGAATCATGCCGTGAAATATGCGAGGAGGTCGCTGAACTGGATGTTGCGATTGCCGTTCTCTCTTTCCGAAAGAGCCTGCCATTTTACAGCAAACCGCATTATATACAGAATATGCAGCTAAATTTACAGGAATTATATCATCCACTATTGCATAATGCGGTTGCGAACAGTGTACTGTTTGCAGGAGACAGCCTCATAACCGGTTCCAACGCTTCCGGAAAATCCACTTTTATTAAAGCGGTTGCGGTTAACGGTATTTTAGCAATGGCATTGAACACCTGCACAGCGCGGGTGTATCAGGCTCCTAAGGGGTTAGTCCTTACTTCAATGGCGATGCGAGATAATTTACTTGCCGGTGACAGCTATTTCGTTGCAGAGATTAAGTCGCTAAAACGCGTACTGGACCGTGTTAAGGTTACGACTTGCTTATGTTTTATTGATGAAATTTTAAAAGGGACCAACACAATAGAACGAATTGCGGCTTCGACGGCAGTTCTGCGGTATTTACATCAGCAAAACAGCATTTGTTTGGTTGCTTCGCACGATAGCGAACTTACACAAATATTAAAAAATGAATTTGAAAACTACCATTTCAGTGAACAAATCACCAATAACGAGATTATTTTTGATTATCTGATTAAACCTGGACCTTCCAAGACCACTAATGCTGTGAAACTACTCGCTTATACAAACTACGATGTAAAAATTATTCAGGACGCAGAAGCCATGGTGCGAAAATTTGAGGATACAGGAAGCTGGTAAGATAATCGAAATTTTTATGATTCATGATACGTATTTCAGATTTGTATCAGAAAAGCAAAATGAGTTTTGCATAATGTTGATGATTACGGTCTGATGGCAATAAAACTAAATTAGAAAGGAATTAATCCAATGATATTGGAAACAGAAAGACTTATACTCCGTCCATGGAGCGAAAGCGATGCTGAAAGTTTATATGAATTTGCAAAAGATTTACGTGTGGGGCCCATTGCAGGTTGGCCTGTTCATACCAGTGTAGAAAACAGTCGGCAGATTATCAAAGATGTTCTCTCTGCTGATGAAATATATGCGATTGTTCAAAAAGGAGAAGGAAAAGCAATAGGAAGTATAGGGCTTATGATCGGAGATAAAAGTAATCTTGACATCGGGTATGATGAAGCAGAAATCGGATACTGGATTGGGGTGCCATACTGGGGAAAAGGCATGGTGCCTGAAGCAGTAGAAAGACTTATGAAATATGCTTTTGAAAAAATCGGTATTTTGAAAATCTGGTGCGGATATTTTGACGGTAATCAAAAATCAAAGCGTGTACAGGAAAAGTGTGGATTCAAATATCATCATACGGAATCAAATAAGGAATGGCCGCTTATGCAAGATACCAGAACAGAACACATTACCTGTATTACCAAAGAACAATGGCTTGATGAATGGGCATAATCTAATTATTTATATAATTGACGAAAGTAAATCACATGGCTATGTCCCGGTTGCGCTGTAGAAGCGCAACCGGGAGTTTATGTTTTCTAAAAGTAACATATACCCCATAGGAGTCTTTAGAATTGCTCCTGTGGGATTTTATGATATAACAATTGGTTAAAATGAAAATTCAGCAGCTATAAATGCAATATATAATTGACATAATGCAATGTATGATGTATACTGTGACTATGAAAGGGGGTATTTCATGAAAAACAAAAGAATGAAAATCGCCCGAATGGAAGTTGATATGAATCAGGAGGATTTGGCAAGAGCCGTGGGCGTTACCCGACAAACTATCGGGCTGATAGAATCCGGCGATTATAACCCCACGCTTAACCTTTGTATAGCAATTTGTAAAGAACTTGGCAAAACATTAAATGACTTATTTTGGGAGGAATCGAAATGAAAAAACAAAATTCGCAAGATGAAAGAGTTGTTGCGCAACGGCGTAAAATAAATAGTGAAGCATATGGCATTTTAATGATTGTGCTTCTTTGTTCAATACTCGTACAGCAGTTCCTACTGAAAGCTCCATTTGGGCAGTACGCCGTAGAGTTAATATGTTTCTTCGGAATGTCCCTTTATGTGATAATACGGTACCTAACCTTGGGACTTAACTTATACAGCGATGGAAAACGGGCTAAGATTATTACTTTTGTGAACTGTATAGTGACCGGAATTGTAGTAACATCTATTAACGGTGTTTTGAACTATACGCAGTATGCAGAAAAATACAACAAAGATGGTATCGGTTATTTTATCGCCGTGTTGGCAGTTACTTTTATCAGCGCAACCGTTTTGGCTTTTGTTGTACTGTCTTGCCTTAATTATTTAAACAACAAAAAACAGGCAAAAATCAAGAAACAGTTAGACGAAAAAGAACAGGACGAATAACCGTGCTTTTCTTCGGTTAGTGAGCACATTGTGTCGTCTCCCCTTCGTTTTGAGCTTTTGATTATGCTTAAGACATATAATGGGGAATACAATCCAATGATTTATAATATTAAGCATAAGATGTTGCTCAAATATCGGCTATTTATCTATGTTATGGAGGGCTCTATTTTGAAGGTACTTGTTAGTGCATGCATAATGGGTGAAAATTGCAAATATAACGGCAAAAGCAACTACAATCCAAGAGTATCCGCATTTTTGGCCAACAGGGAAATTATCATGATTTGCCCGGAAATGCTGGCCGGATTAGGAACTCCGCGAAACTGCGCAGAAATAGTAAACGGAAAAGTTGTTGATAATAAAGGCAATGATGTTGATGAGGACTTTCGCAATGGCGTTGCTCTTGCACTCGAAAAAATTAAAAACGAGCAGATAGATTTTGCCGTTTTGCAGTCGAGAAGTCCAACTTGCGGAGTGCACCAAATATATGACGGCAGTTTTTCCGGTACTCTTGTTCAGGGCCAGGGATTATTTGCAAGGGAGCTTATTTGCAAAGGTATTCGGGTGTTTGATTCGGACGAGTTTTAAAAAGGTGATGTGCGCATTCGGCATTTTATGAGCGCAATATGTTGTCTACCTACACTTTGAGCTGCACATTATGGAGTATACTCCAGTCATCAATATATCACGAGGTATTCAAGTGTTAGAAAAAATTAATGTCAAACCAGCCACTGCCATTACTCAGGTCGCGTCTTCTCGTATCCTTGTGTTATTAATTCCATTGCTGCGGCAACTACGCAGTCTCTGGTGAATAACGGGCTAAAAAATCCGCCTATTTTCTACAGTGCGAATGTCGATGGTGGAGATGAGCAGAACTGTAAAATCTTTTAGAAATGCAAGGATAGCATTCATTACATCTACTGATTGATTTTATTTATAAATCGGGACCGTTTCGGCATATCGCCGAGGCGGTCCTTCGTTCATTCATTATGGAGAAATAAGATTGTAATCAATGACCGGCAGTGATAAAATAAATTTAGTACTTGTCTAATACCAATTCAAAGTTTAAAAAACTTTTAGAACTCGCATCATGCTTATGACATCCAATGTGAGTATAATCCCCAAATACAGGTGTATGGAAAGGAGCTTATTTATGAATTTAACTTTTGATGAGATTGAAAAAATAATAGAATTATCAATTGCAGTAATCGGATTGTTACTTGTCGTATTTGGGTGGTTTATTCCTTATAAACAATCTGTGAAGACTACAAATCGACAGCAAGAATTTGAAAAAAAGTTACTATGCGCTCAATGGGGAAAAAAAATGTTAGATAACCAAATTTCAAAATTCTATGGTCCAATTGCTGAGCTTTTACGTGAACAAGACTTAAGGCTAAGGACAATTAAATACCAACTGGGTGAAAATATTATTTCCCTTTTGGAACAGAAAAAGATTTCTGATTTACCTGACGATAAGCAAAAAATATGGATGCACTTTATTGATACATATAATATACCAATACAAGCAAGGATATTAGAAATCATTCAAAATAATCAGCATCTAATATATCAGTCAAAAATCCCCGAATGTTTCAAGCCATATATGCAGTATGTTATAGAATGGGAATTGCTTGATAATCAAAAAAGAAGTGGCGTTCCAAATTATTATGAATATTATTATTCTCAAAATTACCCAATTGATTTTAATTATTATATGGAAAATACACTAACCATTTTGCTGAATAGACAAAAAGAGCTTATGGAAATTTGTTTATAAGGTAGCTTATAAACGCTTTAATTTAAGATATAAATTAAAGCGAGTACAATTGAACAATCATACATTTTAAATTTGTATTATCCATATTGGAAGGGCTACAATAAACTAGATACTACCCTGATTGTACAACAAAAATCCATGGAATAAACAATTCTTAAAGACTTGAATGTTAAGCAAGCTAACTTAGACTGTAAGATAGGAAATCTTACGAATACTACTTTAAGTGGTCAGAACAAAACATTACTGCCCTATCCGCTTTTTCTTAGGTAATGGTGGAATTGCAAAATCAAAATGCATTGCTGGAACATGAAAACAAACTACTACAGCAGGAGAATTTACAGCTAAAGCAAAAGATTTCGGAACTCGACGAACAAATGGAACAGGATCCGGAACTTGAAGAGAGCATGGATTTACATTAACAAAATGTTGGAACGTAATATCCATGTATGGAAAGGAATTGCAAGATGGAACAAGCTTTCAAGGGGATGACTCCCCAAATTGCTCCCGGCGTTATGATCGTACCGGGTGCACAGGTCATCGGCGATGTGGAACTCAGGGAAAATGTAAGCGTCTGGTACAATGCCGTGCTGCGTGGAGATATGGCTAAAATTACGGTGGGTAAAAACTCCAATGTGCAGGACAACTCCACGCTCCATTGCGAAATAGGAATGGAGCTTGTGGTCGGCGAAAATGTCACCATCGGGCATAACGCCATCCTGCACAGCTGCACGGTTGGAGATGGCTCCCTCATCGGAATGGGGGCTATTTTGCTCAATGAATCAACTGTAGGCAAGAACTGCCTTATCGCCGCGGGCGCTCTGCTTACACCGCGAACGGTCATCCCTGACAACAGTATGGTTATGGGCAGCCCGGCCAAAGTCAAACGCGAGCTTACTGTCGAAGAAATAGAGGATATTCGAAGTAATGCCGCCGAGTATGTTTCACTCGCGAAAGAATATATGGAATAGTCATTATATTAACTCTCCATTTTCGGGGCTATTGACTTCTTTAAAACATGAAGTACCAAAGGTAAACTCCAAAAATCCAAAGCAGTATTATGTTGTATGCTCTTATTCTCTTATGCCGGAAAACACAGCGTCTATTTTTAATCTATTTAAGACTTATATGGCTACTTCGCATAACATGGGGGTAAAATGTGAGACTTTTTTATGGAAACAAAACGGATCAGCTTTTCAAAGTGGAGTAATATCGATTTGAATTTGGCTGCTCAGTTATGGGGAGACGAAGAAGTTACCAAGTTCATTTGCGCGACTGGTAAATTTACATAATGCCTGTTGTATAACGGCTTTTTATCGATTTGCACAATATGATTGGGAGGATAAGCATATGGGGGAAAAAGGGCGGTTTTTATCTCAAGGTAATACCGCGGAGATATATGAGTGGGAAACAGATAAAATTTTGAAACTATACCGTCAAGGCTTACCGGAGACTTTATGCGAAGATGAGCTTCGTATGACGAAAAACGTATACGAGCTGTTGCATATCGCCCCCAAACCTTTTGAAATCGTTCATATTGGCAATAGAGTCGGTGCAGTGTATGAACGGATTCAGGGAACAACCATGTTGAAGGAAATGCTATCAAAGCCTTGGACATTTAGTAAATATTCTCGCTTGTTGGCGCAGTGCCATATCAATATACAAAAGCCGGTTGAGTTTAAACTGCCGACCGTAAAAGCTAAACTGAAACGGGATATTAAGGCTTCTCCGTTGCTTTCCAATGAGGAGAAGCAGCAAATATACCAATATATAGATACTCTTCCTGATGGAAACAAACTTTGCCATTTCGATTTTCATCCAGGTAATATTATGGTTTCAAATGGTCAATACCATGTTATTGACTGGATGACAGGATGTAAGGGGGATGGTTTATCCGATATAGCGCGAACGAGTATCATTTTGCGATATAGTGAAATTCCAAGAGCCCCTCGTTTTATAAATCTGATTTCAAAAAATGTAATTAATAAAATATATAGAGGTTATCTTAAAGAATACTTAAAAGCGACTGGAGTATCAATAGAAAAAATCAGGGTGTGGGAAATGCCAATTGCTGCCGCAAGACTGCGTGAGTGGATACCGCAAAGCGAGAAACAAACATTACTGACTTTTGTAAAAAAAAGTATTTCCGTCCTCCCGTCTAACTCCACAGTTTAAGACATTGCGCTGTCTCCCCTTTGTTTTGAACTTCGCAGTTTTTTATGACGTTCAATGGGGGCAAAATCCAATTATTTATATAACAGGAGGGTTATATAATGAAAAAGACAGGTTTAATAATTGGTTCCATCGAAATGATTTTGGGCATTATTTCTTTAGTGGTAATTTCTATGACCCAGCAACTGATTACTAAACTCGCGAGAATATGTTTTATGTTTAATACCGGGAGCTTCTCTGAGAGTGATTATATGCTAAATACTGCATTTGCAAATACCGTGTCGCTACTTTTATGTATAGTGGGTATAGTAACAATTATCTACTTTTGTTTTATTAAAAAATACAGTAAATGCACGTTTTGAGCATAATGAGCATTTCATTTACTATTTTGAGTGTCGCATTATCCATATAACGCATACATGATCGTGATATAATCAAACGATACCAAGCTGGCCGTTTTGTCGAAAGCTATGATAGAAGGGAGAATGTCTTATGTATTTATTCAAAGCACTTACAGTAAAAAGCATGACTCTGCGCAACCGGATCGTTATGCCTCCCATGTGTATGTACAGTTCCGAAACAGATGGTATGCCAAATGATTTTCACTTTACCCACTATACTTCCCGTGCCGTTGGCGGAGTGGGGCTGATTATTATGGAGGCCACCGGCATCCTTCCATGGGGCCGCATTTCCGACCATTGCCTGGGCCTTTGGAATGATGAACAGGCAAGGGCGCTTGCACCAATCGTCACTGCCTGTCAGAAGCAGGGGGCCAAAATGGCGATTCAGCTCAATCACGCGGGCCGTAAATGCACAGCGCGGGAAAAAACAATTTTCGCACCCAGCTCCATTCGATTCGAAGAGGGTTCCCCCATGCCTCATGAGATGACGGAAGAGGATATCCGTGATACTATCCTTGCATTCCGGAGCTCGGCTGCAAGGGCAGCTGAAATCGGATTTGACGCCATTGAACTCCATGGAGCCCATGGCTATCTGATCAGCGAGTTTCTTTCACCGCTCACCAATCACCGCACAGACAGTTATGGCGGCTCAACTGAAAATCGCAGCCGTATACTGATTGAAACGCTGCAGGCGATACATGAGGTTTGGCCTGACGATAAACCTGTTTTGCTGCGTGTATCCGCCGAGGATTACGAACCAGAAGGCCTGCATCCAGTGGAAATGGCTAAAATTATTGAGTTGGTGAAGCCATATATTGATGTGCTGGACGTAAGCACGGGTGGAGTTGTATCAACACCACCGCCGGCCCTTTATCCCGGCTATCAGGTAAAAGCCGCTGAAGAGCTAAAACAGGCATCGAGCCTTCCTACAATTACAGTCGGTCTGATCACCGACCCACCTCAGGTGGAAGGAATCCTGGGTGAAGGGCGCGCGGATTTAGTTGCGCTGGGCCGTGAACTTCTACGCGACCCCTATTGGGTGCTACACACAGCCCGTAATTTGGACGTCAAATATCAGTGGCCGGAGCAATATCTGCGCGGATTTAATGTAAGAAAATAGCAGAGATACGAAACAGCTGCATGTCAAGCCAAAGAGCATTTGCTTCAAACTTGTAGGCACCGGTTCCTAAACTTCGCAGTTTGTTTATGACGTAAAGCTGGATAAGCTGCTGAACTTCGTATAAGACCAGTAACGAACAATTCAAGATAGCGATTTTTTATTAGACCCCAAAAGCATTTTAGTCAGTCAACATAACGGTTATAGAACAAACCGTTATTGCAAGATTCATGACAAAGGTAAATCTAAATATTAAGCACACTTTCAATTCAGAAAGTGTGCTTTTTTAATACCATTTT